>JACERV010000005.1 GCA_013911065.1 Ruminococcus sp.
TAGAATCCTGGTACAATCAAAAGCGGATTCACAGTAGCTTAGGCTACAAGACACCAAACGAATTGCATTCAAAAGGTGCTGCGTAAAAGTCGCCGTTTTGGTGTCCACTATATTGACTTAAGACCAGCTCTCTTATAAATCACCTCAGCCGCTGTATGCCCATGCGCAGCATAATGTAGTTTATTTTGAACTATCTTAAAGAATTGTATAGATTCATTACTTTTAGAGTCGTAATCCGCACTTGTTGCATAAAGATCAAGCACCTGGCGATATAAGACTTTTTCGGATGAACGAATATCTCTAATACGGTCTAATAATTCACGCCAGTAGTTTCCACCGCCAAGCTGTTTTAATCGCTCATCATCCATCGTAAATCCCTTTATCATATACTCCTTCAGCCGCTCTGTTGCCCAACGCCTAAACTGGGTAGCAATAATAGATTTTATTCTATATCCAAGAGAAATAATCATGTCCAAATTGTAATGCGTCACATTATAATTTTTGCCATCCGAAGCAGTTATTCGGAATTTCCGAACAACTGAATCTTCATCTAATTCACCCTCTTCAAATATATGTTTAATATGTTCACTTACATTAGATTTACTTGTTTGATAAAGCTCAACCAATTGATTTTGCGTAAGCCATATAGTTTCATCTTCTAATCTTACATCAATATGTGTATTTCCATCATCCGTCTGGTAGATAAGAATCTGCTCTTGATTGTCTTTCATAAAATTTGTCTCCTTTTGTATTTCAATCTGCCTATATAGTAAAATAATTATAGCTTATATATTGCCTAGTTACCATTACAAATATAATTTAAAAATTATTAGAACTACACACTATGATTGGCAACAAAAAAATATTTTACTTTAAATAAATAGTAGTAATATGAATAATGGCAGATACTTAAAATAAATATCTGCCACTTAAAATAACATATGCTAAAATATTTTTATTCAAACTCTATCGTAGACGGCGGCTTCGGTGACATGTCATAGCACACCCGGTTTACATTCTCCACCTCTGCCAGTATCCGTTCTGTTATCTTATCCAGCACTTCCCAGTCCACCTTTTCAACTGTAGCTGTCATGGCATCAATGGTATTGATTGCGCGGACGATTACCATATACTCGAAGGTTCTCTCATGGTTTTTCATCCCCACAGATTTGAAATCTGGCACTGCTGTAAAATACTGCCATACTTTTTTATCCAGTCCTGCTTTCTCAAACTCTTCCCGAAGAATGGCATCTGACTCTCTGACTGCTTCCAATCTGTCTCTTGTAATTGCTCCCAGACAGCGCACGCCCAGTCCCGGTCCGGGGAACGGCTGACGGTATACCATGTCTCCTGGCAATCCCAGTTCGATTCCACATGCACGAACTTCATCCTTGAACAATTGCTTCAAAGGCTCTACCAGCTCAAACTGTAAATCTTCCGGAAGACCTCCTACATTATGATGGGATTTTACCATTTTGGCGGTCTTAGTTCCACTTTCAATGATATCCGGATAAATCGTTCCCTGACCCAGGAAGTCGATTCCATCCAGTTGCCGGGCTTCTTCTTCAAATACCCGAATGAATTCTCCGCCTATAATCTTTCTCTTTTCTTCAGGGTCTGCAACTCCTGCCAGTTTATCCAGAAATCTGTCTGCAGCGTCTACATAAATTAAATTTGCGTGAAGCTGATTTTCAAATACTTCGACCACACTTTCTGATTCATTTTTACGCATGAGACCATGATTCACATGTACGCAGACTAACTGCTGCCCGATTGCTTTCAGTAAAAGTGCAGCCACTACAGAAGAATCCACGCCACCGGAAAGTGCAAGCAGAACTTTTCTGTCTCCCACCTGACGTTTTACCAACTCAATCTGATCTTCAATGAAATTCTTCATATTCCAGTTTGCTTCTGCCTTGCACTGGTCAAAAATGAAGGTTTTTAATGTCTCATCATCAGGCAGTTCCCCATACTGCTTCTCACATTTTGCTGTAGGATAATCTACAGAAATTATCGGATATCCGCACTCATACAGTGCCGGATTAACATCTACCTCCTGACCATCTACAACACGGTTTTCACCGCCGTTTAAAATGATACCCTTTACATTATTCAGTGCTTTCAGCTCATCCACTGTAATATCATGGGGATGAATTTCACTATACACTCCGAGATTGCGGATTTGACGGGCAAGCATCGGATTATTTGTACTTCCCAGGTCCAAAATGACAATCATATCCTGTTTCATTTGTTTCCCTCACCTTTCTAAGTGTTTTTCTTTCAACCTTAACACCTTTTCATTATAACGGAACTAAGTCTTATTTGCCATCCCAGAATTGATAAAAATATTATGATTCAGTCATAAGTTCGATTACACTTTACTGCATGGCCGGACCGTAATATAAATGTCACATATTTTTGTCTCTGCATATAATAACTAAAGTTGTGTTTTGTCAGGAGTTTCACAATGAAACATCTAAAATACGATTATGCTGTTGTCGGCGGAGATATACGGCAGGTATATCTGACCGAGGAATTAGCCGGTCATCAAAACCGAATTTGCCACTATGCCCTGGCAGCAGAGCCGGATAAAAACAAATATCCGGATGCTTCTCATGTTGTTGCTGCTTCCTCTTTGGAACATGCATGCGAGTATTCTTCCTGTATCATATGCCCCATTCCTCTCAGTAAAAGCGGCTCTTATCTCAATCAAAACGGGTTAACAGAAGACTTGTCCCTAAAGTCACTTCTTGTTGCATTACAGCCCGAACAATACCTTTTTGCGGGATGTATCCCCGAAGATTTCAGAAATTCAGCAATAGAAAAGGGAGTTTATACTTTTGATCTTATGCAAGACAATACACTGGCCATATATAACACAATCGCAACTGCCGAAGGAGCCATCTGTGAAGCAATTTCAAAAAGCCCTATAAACTTAAACAAAAGCCGCTGTGCCGTTTTGGGATATGGCAAGTGCGGACGTACATTGGTTTCATATTTAAAAGGATTGTTCTGTCACACATATGCCTGCTCAAATAATTCTGGGGAGCAGGCCCAGGCTGCCATTATCTCTGACAGTACCGGAGATTTAAAAGACTTTAAAAAGTGTGCGGGAGAATTTGACTTTGTATTCAACACCATCCCGTCCCTTGTTATCACAGCTGATATTCTGGCTGATATGAAAGATTCCGTTACCATCATTGACATTGCTTCCGCTCCAGGAGGAGTGGATTATCAGTCTGCCAAAAACCTTGGCAGGACTGCACTGCTTGTTCCCGGACTTCCCGGAAAATATGCACCCTCCTCCTCTGCCAGAGCGTTAAAAGAATCCATTGAAACCATACTCTCCCAGGAAAAATGTAAAACAAAAAAGGAGTGATTTGAATTGTCTTTAAAAGGAAAAACCATTGGAGTTGCACTGACCGGCTCCTTCTGCACTTACGAAAAAGTTTTCATAGAAATTCAGAAGCTGGTAGAGGAAGGTGCACTGGTACAAACAATTTTCTCAGATGCAGCAGGCAGTATTAACAGCCGTTTTGGAAGAGCAGAGACATTTGTTGAACAGGCAGAAGAAATGACGGGGGTAAAACCCATGATGACTATATCCGAGGCCGAACCAATTGGTCCGGGTAATCTGCTGGATATTCTTGTACTCCTTCCATGCACCGGAAATACAATTGCAAAGCTTGCCAACGGTATTACCGACACCCCGGCTCTTATGGCCGCAAAGGCACACCTAAGAAATGATAAGCCGCTGCTCATTTCCATTTCCACCAACGATGCCCTGGGCATGAATATGAAAAACATAGGATTATTGATGAATGCCAAGAATGTGTACTTCGTTCCATTTGGCCAGGATAATCCCCAAAAGAAGCCTAACTCTATGATTGCACACACGGAGCTTCTGATCCCTTCTCTTGAAGCTGCTATAGAAGGCCGGCAGTACCAGCCTGTAATTCAGTAAAAATATGCTTATTGAACTACTCATGTTCGAATAAGATATATTAATTGAACTGCCAATGTTCAACAGATATGAAAAAGGAGATTAATGTATGTGCGGAATTGCTGGATTTTTTAATCCTGATGTAAACTACATGACGGAGAAGCCTAAATGGAAACATATTTTAGAAAGGATGAATCATGCCCAAAAACGCAGAGGCCCTGATAATGAAGGAACTTATTTAACATCCCTCTGCGGCCTGGCTCATGTGCGTCTGGAAATTATTGATTTGGTAACAGGGCAGCAGCCTATGGTGCGGAAAAGGCAGGGCCGGGAGTGTGCCATTTCTTTTAATGGCGAAATTTATAACATGGCTGAGTTAAAGGCAGAACTTTTACTGGAAGGGGCAGACTTTCAGACTACCAGTGATACAGAGGTGATTTTAGAAGGCTATATGCTCCACGGAAAAAATTACATTCAGAAACTAAATGGTATTTTTGCAATTGCGCTGTGGGACTCTGCCGCCGAAGAACTTTATCTGTTCCGCGACAGACTGGGTGTGAAACCACTGTTCTATGCCATGACAGAAAAAACACTTGTCTTTTCCTCAGAAATTAAAGGCTTGCTGGCTTATCCCGGTATCAGGCCCATAATAGACAGAGAAGGGCTTTGTGAAGTGTTTGCACTGGGCCCGGCCAAAACCTACGGCAAGGGCGTTTTTAAAGATGTTTGGGAAGTTCTGCCCGGGCAATGCATAACCTTTGGCCGCACCTCCGTCAGCGAGGAATTCTACTGGAAACTGAAAAGCCATCCCCACGAGGATACCATGGAGCAGACAATTGAAAAAACTGCATGGCTTGTGGAAGATGCTGTCAAAAAGCAAATGCTTTCTGATATCCCCATCAGCACCTTTCTCTCCGGCGGCGTGGACAGCAGCCTCGTAACAGCCATCTGTGCCAAGGAATTAAAAAAGCAGGGAAAAGTTCTGAATACCTTTTCCTTTGATTTCCAGAATAATGATAAATATTTCAAGTCCAATTCCTTCCAGCCAAGCCAGGATAGGCCCTATGTGGAGCAAATGGTTGATTTTGCAGGAACAAATCATCGGTTTTTAGAATGCAGCAATCAGGACCAGCTGGATTGTTTGTACAAAACCGTAGATGCCAGGGATTTACCTTGCATGGCAGACGTGGAATCTTCCATGCTGTATTTTTGCTCGAAAGTGACCGCTTATAACAAGGTTACGCTGACCGGTGAATGTGCCGACGAACAAGAACACGCATGTTAACATATAAAGATTTTGTGCAAATGTGTAAATACCGGCTCCAATATGAGTACCACAAGCGCAGTTGTGTTTAGCTGTGGATCCAGATTGAATTTACAACAGGGTTTTACCTTTAATGTTATCCTTATCTTTGTTCCGATAATCATACACAGAGTAGCTCCACGTTCTAGTCCTTCATCACTTCTCGCATAGCCTGTTTCTGTGGTGATTCATTTCGTGTTCTCTTTGGCATAATAAAACCTCCTAACTGTTGTAATCATCTTACATCAGTTTGAAGATTTACACTATCTTTAGGATACTCCCTATGACACCTCTAACCGTGAGGAAAAGCAAAAGATTACCCAAGCAGGTATTGCCAAATTTAAGAATTTAGCACACACTGGGTAATCACAACTAAAACCAACCAAATATTTTACCTATAAAAAGAACCCCCCCCTGTAAAGTTGGTGAATAAATGGAGTGACGTGATTCGAACACGTGACCTCTATATCCCGAAAGTAAACTTATATCTATTTCATAGCATGGACCCACGAATTTATAGGTCTTATTTTTTATTTATCCAACATCGTTATAACGCTATCATGCATCAGTGATGTTCCCTCTTCACATCTACCTACATTTTTCATTATAATACTTAACACATACTGTGATTCTAAGGTTCTAAAGTCATCTTTCCCATATTTTTCCTGGCGCTTTTCATAGTTATCACGCATAATCAACTCTGCTTCTTCATATTTGCCTAAACTATTCAATATCTCTCCTAGATTATACTGAGAACTCAAAGTCCAAGCATGATTTTCCCCAAGCTTTTCCTTTCGCTTTTCATAGTTTTCACGCATAATCAGCTCTGCCTCTTCATATTCACCTAATCTATTCAATATCTTTCCTAGATTATACTGAGAAGACAAAGTATCATTATGATTTTGCCCAAACTTTTCCTTTCGTCTTTCATAGCTTTGGCGCATAATGATCTCTGCCTCTCCATATTTATCTGAATCTGCTAATATTGATCCTATATAATACTGAGAAGACAAGGTATCAGCATGATTTTCCCCAAACTTTTCCTTTCGTCTTTCATAGTTTTGGCGCATAATGATCTCTGCCTCTCCATATTTATCTGAATCTGCTAATATTGATCCTATATAATACTGAGAAGACAAGGTATCAGCATGATTTTCCCCAAGCTTTTCTCGTCGCCGTCCATAGTTCTCACGCATAATTAGTTCTGCCTCTTTATGTTTACCTGTTTTCTGCAAGGCGATTCCTAGAAGCCATTGTGATTTCAAGGTATCAGCATGATTTTCCCCAAGCTTTTCTCGTCGCCGTCCATAGTTCTTACGCATATTCAGTTCTGCCCGTTGGAAATGACTTGTAATAATTAATAAGTATCCTAATTGATACTGTGATTCCAAGGTATCATCATGATTTTCCCCAAGACTTTTTCGACGCTCTTCATAGACTATATTCATAAGCATTAATGCCTTTATATATTCACCTGTGTCTTTGTAATTAATTCCCATCATATACTGGGCTCTAAGAGTATGTATATGATTGTTTCCTAATATTTTTCGGCTTCTTTTATAGTTTTCTCTGATAATCAAAGCCGCTTCTTCATATTTACACTGATTCTGCAATATAACGCCCCAAAGAAAATGAGATTTTAAGGTATCCATATCGTTTTCCCCTAATACTTGCGTTCTGATTATATAGTTTTCATATGCAACTGCCTCTGCCTCTTTATATTCACATTGGTCTTTCAGTATCTTGCCCAACCAATACTGAGAATAGAGTGTATTCTCATGATTCTGTCCTAGTATATTTCTTCTTATTCCATAATTATCACGAATAATTAGCTCTGCCTCTTTATATTTATATTGGTCAAACAATATAAGACCTAGCCAATACTGAGAACTCAAGGTATCCCCATGGTATTCTCCCAGAACATTCTTTCTGTCTATATAATTTTCATACATAACTAACTCTGCATCTATATTTTTATTTTCTGTATTCAAAATAATACCTAGCCAATACTGAGAACTCAAGGTATCCTCATGGTTTTCTCCTAGTACTTTTTTTCGTTGGTTATAATTTTCTCTCAGAATTAGCTCTGCCTCTCCATATCTTTTTTCTTCTAGAACCACACGACCAACCCAAAACTGAGCTAATAATGTCTCTTTTTTTTCTATCCCTATTACAAGACAATATTTTCGATAAACATCACGAATAATTTTATATGCCTCTGATAATTGATTTAATTGGAAAAAAACTTTTCCCAATGTCAGACCATATATTAGTGTATCTTTTTCATTCAAAATAACTGAGTTACACAGACAATATTCTTTTTCTCTGCTTTGTCTACTAAAAAAATCCGCTTCTTCCATGTAATAAACCGCTTCTAGTCCTACAGCTACTTTAGACAAATATTGCCTTGAATTTTTTGGCGAATACCTATATATATTGTTTATAAATTTACTTCCTAACTGTTTCCTTAAATAAATCTGTTTTCCATTTTTTCGTGCTTCATAAATAAGTATATATAAGTCAACATTTTTTTCCGGATCAACTATCATTATATCCGCTCCATCAAACTGAAGGATCTCTATCAATTCTTTTTTATTTTGTATACTTTTTCCCAGTATTTTTAAACTTAGTGTTTTTAACGGTTCTATAGATTCCAAGGTCATACCGAACAAATAGAGTTCAGATAATTTATTTAATATTACTATGTCTGATATATTTTTGATTTGGTTATTAGTTAGATGTAAAGTTTGCAAAGATGCAAATTGCTTAGCCCCGTCTAAACTTTTTAAATTACTGCTATTCAGGCATAAATACTTTTGAATCATATATTTATTTATTTTTGATTGATTTAAACAGATCCCCCTATAATGCATATTTTTTATACATGGTAAAAGTAAAATCATCGTTTGAATTTCAATATCCAATTTATCATTAAAATAAACTTCTTCTGCCTCAATTATATATTTAAAACCTTGGAATAAATCCAGGTTATAAAATACTTTATTTCTAAATTGATATTCTTTGATACATTCCCTAAATATTCTCATATATGCTTGCTCAATATAGCAATATTTATATATATCAGCCCCAGTAACCTGATATAAATGATTAATATAAAAGGCTTTCATCTGTATATTTGTACTAAGGTTTTCTTTTCTCATTTCATATGAGACTATATTCTGATCCAAATCTTCTACATATAGCTTTGCTGTAAGGAATTCATAAAAAGAATAGTGTATAAATTCATATACTGCAGTGTCTTTTTCACCAACTTTTGATACCCTCCGTAGCAAATGTCTAGTTAAAAAATAATCTTCTTTCTGATAAATATTTCCCAAATCTAAATCTTTAGAAATTTCTTCGAAACATTTGTATGTTATAAGACCATCAGAAAAATTAATATAAGCACACAATCTTTGCAAGGAATAGTATACACTTTGTCTATAAAATCTCTTATCAATTTTGTAAATCTCTTCATTTTTTTGATCCGAATAAAGTAACCATTCTTTTTCAATCCAATCTTCAATTATTATAAAGTATGGCTCTAAAAGTTCAAAAGCTTCTCCTTTCCATTTATCTAATAGTATATCTGCATAGTTGATAAAAAGTGGTGTGGCAAAAATTCCTCCTTTTATGTTTTTCTCTGACTTTAAATACTGTCTCAATAAACGGCTTTTCTTCCCCCTTTTTACCAATTTGCTGCCTGCCCCTCCTGTCCTTCTATAAAGGCTTCTAATCTGCCTTTGATTCAAAGGTGAAATCGTCGCCACTACCATTTTCTCTTGTTGAATCATAACTTCTGAAATACACTCAATCAATCCCTTATTATGCTCGTCTAGTGAAAAAAATGGTTCTGTCCGTGTAGAAATAAAAATTCTATCCATATCTTTAAGAGCTATTTTGCCATGTCGAAACAGCTTAAGTATTTCCAATAAAAGAGAATATGCCTTCATATCACCCTCAAGTTGTCCTAACTGAATAAACTCATCCAGGCCATCTATAAATAAGACTCTAGCCTTGATTTCATTACATTGATTTACTATAGTTTGAATCAGTTCAGTATAGCTATAATACTGACCCACCTTTATATAAACAACTTTTCCTATTTTACTATGTGGATGAACTTTTTCATTGAATTTAGTATTATATTTACAATAATAATAATATAAATATTTCATTAGAAAGGACTTCCCACTACCTGCATCCCCAAGTATGACCGTTATTTTTTCTGGAACGATACTGGAAGAAGGTTTCATCTGCTTTGCCCATTTTTTTGCTGATATTTCGAACTTAGGTGTGTCACCCTTGTTAATTATTAAGTTTTGTGGAATATATGTATTAAATTTTTTGATATAAAATTTAAAATCTTTTTTATTTGAACTAACTTCGTTTAGTTCCCGTGCCATTTGCTTAAGGATGTACCGCTTCTTTCTTAGATGAGATGATACTATTCCTGCAACAGCTACTGTCAGTGAGATTATAGATATAATTCCTGATACAAGTTCTACAAAACTTACTAATTCTACAAAACTTATTAAATTTGTAAACATACTTTTCCCCCATCTAAAATATAATTTACTTTACATCGTTCTAATATCTATTTTTAGTATACAGGAGTTATCACAATTTTACAATTAGCCAAAAAAGACCCCCACATAATTAATTTAAATTACAAGCGCGGTGATCTTTCAAGGTATATCTTTACTTTAAATGTATCTTTCTATTCAATTACTAGTCTCTTTATAATCGTTGCCAATTTTCATGAAGCGGCAGCATCCGAAAACCAATTAAGAATCCCATAAAGTCCATGTTCTCTATTTTTAATTCTTTTATCAAATGGTATTTTCAATCAAACCCAAAGTCAGGGATCTCCATCATAATTTTATTTTCTGGCATCACTTTTAATGCTTCGTCAAAATCTTTCCTGACTTCAACTAAAGGTGCAATTGCCCCTGGATTTCAATATTTCCCTTTCCAGCTAGCCGGCATATAGCTATTGACGTACTCTTTAAACAATCTTTATTTGAAAACATCTGCAATGCAATCTTTATAAATATGTACTGGCTATAGCTTCTATCACGTTAATTGTTACCTGGTTACCAGCCTGCTTATACAATTGACTGTCACTATTTACAAATGCAGCTTTCTCAAAATAGAGATCAGGCCATCCCTGCAGCCGAAAGCATTCTCTGGGAGTCAGGCGCCGGATGCGACCATCACTTGTAATTACACCTATTTGGCAACTAGTATCCAAAGTCTGTGTGCAACCTTTACTAACGCGTCCTCTACGTGTTTTACTGTTTGGGTATGCCAAATAAACGGCATCACCATGATAAGCCATCTCATATCCCTTCTTCGTAGCATTGCGGATCGGGACAGGTCTCGTGAAACATTCCCATTCTCCTCCTACAGCTATTTCAGAAGATTTTTCCTTCTCTCTGGTGATAGGTAATATTTCTTGTCCACCTTTACCTCTAAGATATGCGATAATGTATATTCTTTCCCTACTTTGAGGGACTCCGAAATACTTGCTGTTGAGAAGCATCCATCTTGCATCATACCCGATTTCATCCAGCTCAACGAGAACTCTGGCAAAATCAAATCCTCGATTAACACTAAATAGGTTTTTAACGTTTTCAATAAATAGATATGTGGGCTTATCCTCTTCTTTGAGTTCTCTAACAAGTTTTGTAACTGCAAAAAACAAAGATGAACGACTACCTTGGAATCCAAGGCAGTTTCCAGCGATGGAAATGTCTTGGCAAGGGAATCCAAAGCACCAACAGTCTGCTTTTGGCATGCTTGTGGCATCCACTTCTTTAATATCCTTTGCATACCATTCTCCATTTCTATACTCATTATTTAAAATCTCCTTTTGTCTTTTTTTTAAATCCAGCTTTTCCAATATCTTTCTTTGCTCTTCTGTTATCAAATGCATTGAGGTATAACCGGCCAAAGCAAACTTGTCAAATTCGCAAAAACCAATACACTTGTGCCCGGCCAGTTCCATACCATATCGAAAACCTCCTATACCAGCAAATAAATCTATAAAACTAAGACTCATTTTTATTAAAGAAGCTGATGCATCATTCTGCCGGCCGGCAGCTTCAGCCTCCTTCTTTTATTTATTAGCTGCAGCTTATAGATAACTTAGCATTTATTCATAGAACATTGCCGAACAGAAAAGTGATTTATTTTTTTCAAATACCTATTATGCCGGATCCTACAACTATCTCCCGTATAAGAAATCCTTCTCTTGGGATATGCAAAATTCATTTTCAAAGCGACTATTTCCCAAGTCAAGCCATCTATGTAGTATAGTCGGAACATTAACCTCAAATCACTAACTGGAATTTTCTCGATATCGTTTTCCACTTTATCCAAAAGTCCTGACAGTTTCTCTTCAAGAAACTTTAATTTAATTACCCGGCACCGGATTACAAATTCTTGGCATTCATCTGTAGAATCAATAAAACACTCTAACTTTTTTAAAATACCCATATCTGTAGTAGTGTTTTTATTATATAACTGTAAATCATAAATTTTCTTTTTTTCTTTCGCAATCCGACCTTTTAAATCGTTGATTTCTGCTCTGATTTCAGAATATTGTTTTCTAAATTCCTTTCCCATTGTATCCATTCCCTAATTTTTAGTTTCAAATTTCCTTTTCAGCAGGTATCGTCTTACCTATACTAGCTTAAATGATTGTGTTAAATAATAAAAGGTAGAACACTAAAAAGACCATCAGGCAATATCCCGATGGTCTCAGATTGCAGACAAATTAATTTTTAAATTTTGGATTAAGCAAATACAGAATATTTATACAGATTAAAGGCACGGGAATTTCCGTGCCTTTAGTAAATCTTAAATTGGAATTTGTGAGGCCGCCTCTAATCATGATAAACCAGAAATCGCTCCGTTCAATTTATTTATTTAATGAATCCTTCAAAAACGAATCTATAGTTTTTCGGATATCATCATTGAGCTTTATATCACTAAGAAATCCATTTTTTATTTGGGCAAGCTCATCTTCTGAATATTCCTTCTTTTCTCTATAGCTCCCTCCATTTCTCCAATATAATGGATACGCATTCCACGCAAAATACTTTTCTATATCTCTTCTCTTTTCTATATCTTCTTCCTTATAAATACAAATAAATATTAAGTTCTCATATTCTGCTCTTATCTTCTTATATAATAGCTCCTGATATGAAGGATACTCATCATAATGAAATATTTCCTTCCCGAACTGATTGACATAACATTTCTTTTTTACTTGATTAGTTTTTATATCCAAATATTTTATATCTGCACTTATTTCCACTGAAATATTTTTTGTTTGCCCAACTTGTAAACAAAACCAAGTATCATTACTCTCAGGTTTTCTTCCAAATAAGGCCCATATACCACCAATCTTATAGCCTTTTAAATTTCCTTCCCACCTTTCACTTTCTTGCTTTACTATTATATCCTGTTGCTCTAATGTTTCTTTATGTACTTCCATCTTAATCATCCAATCTCACATATGCAAATTCTATTTTCTAAAAGCACTAACATTGTATAATGATGATACAGTTTTAACTGTCATAGGATAGATTATATATTCCCACGGTATCAATTTAAGCAGATATGGAATATTTACTAACCTAATTATTTCAAAGCCATCTCGATATACGAAAATTACATACTTAATTTCATCTTTATATTTATAGATAAAATCAAGCAATATCTTATCTCTTGTTAACCGATAACAATGAAATTTTTCTTGTTCCCTCATATCTCCTTGTGACATTCCATCAATCCAGCCTTCATATACATTTTCTACCATGCTAAGAGCATAATCCGAATATTCAATTAAAAATATCCCAACATCTTTTTTACCTGTATAGTTATGCAGACTATTTATATGATTTTTCCAGTTATCTTCAAATGACTTTATAAGAAAAGAATGGCTATGTTTTGGATTATCCATTATCCATTGTTTTGAACGGACTGCATCATAACTAGGTGTTTCATTCCATTTTTGTTTTAAAATTTCTGTCTCCCTATTTACGTTGGAAACAAAGCAATTGATTTTCTTTATATGTTCCGCACCTTTACGTGTTGTTTTAGATGATGATACTTGAAAATGTTCTATAAAACCATAATTAAATATAAAATCTGGAAATTCACTTGTTTTAACATTAGGATTAGCAAAGCGTAATATCTGTTCTATTTCGTTTCTGTCTTCTTCTAATAACCCAAAATAAGTTTTACGACATTTACTGTTAATAAACCATATTTGCTCCTTTGCAAACACATTATCGTCAACTTCAGTATATGTTTTCCCCGTAAATGGGTGGAGTATCGGTGTACCATCATTTGTAAAAACTTCTTGTTTTATCAAATCTAAACAGTTCTGCTCCTTGTCGCCTCTCATTTCTTATCCCTCTATTTCAACTATGATTTTATCTATTTCTTCACGCAAAATATATTTCTATTGTTTCAAGTGTAAGCGCTTATTTTCATATACATTTTCTCTCCAGATTAAGCTATATATATCCTAGCATTCCGTTCTATTCAACTATCATAATGTATTAGATAATACTTGATGATATAGATATAAATTCTAATTATTAAAGAATACCATAGACAAGGATAAAAATATAGTATTGATTATTTATACACATATATTTATATGATTCTTTTAATAATTGGCTTTGTCTACAGACCATCAGGCAATATCCTGATGGTCTTATATTACAGAGAAAACTGCTAAAAATCTTAAAAGAGATGGCTTTGGCCATTCTTTTTCTTAGATAACTTCTCGGAATCATCATCCCTTACTTCATGGTTCGCTTTGATTTATAAAAACATCCATTTTTATTACAAAAAACACTTGACAAACCTTCAAAGGTATGTGGCGAAGCCAATTGAATATATTATTTTTTTCAAATGGAGGCTATTTTTATGTTTGCTTGCAATATTGGCAGTCGTTCAGCTTATCAGGATACCTCTATATATGTGCTCTTGAAAAATTATGAAGATCCTTTTAATACATGGGCCTAGTTAATTAGTTAGCCGAGTAATTAGTTGTCACTATGGGGAGGAGGTGCCTGCATGAATAGTGAGGAATACCAAAGATTAATATTTACCATGATTGAAAGTATAGACGATTTGCAGATGCTGGTATACATATATGCGGTCATAAAAATACTCTCAGAGGATGACTAATATCAGCTCTATTGTAAGTCAAGTTTTTGCTGTACATATCCAGATACAGAACATAATTCTATTGGCCGCTTATTCAGTAAGAATTCAACGCTTGCATCATCTAATAACCAGGTTTCTGCCTCACTCGGTTCCATAATTAGTGGCATCCTATTATGGACCTGCTTGACAGACTCGTTTGCTGCAGTAGTCAAGATTGTAAATCTCTTTTCCAAACTATATGTGTTCCAAATCCCGGCTAATAACATAACCTGTTTATCAGGACGTTCAAATGAGACTTTATTTTTAGTTTTATCCCACTCGTAAAATCCTCTGGCCGGAATTAGACAGCGACGTTGCTTTGTGCTACTGGCAAAAGTCCTTCTCTCCAGAGCTGTTTCAGATCGAGCGTTAATATGAACTCCTTTATTCCTTGGGAACCCCCAGAACATATTACATAATACCGGTTGTTCTTTTTCATTTTGTAACACCATAGCATTATTTGTCGGACATACCTCCCCGTACTTTGGTACTGCTTTAAAACGCTTATCGAGGTTTCGTACAATCCGTTCTATTTCTTTTGCTGTTTCTTCGTCCACATAATACCGTCCACACATGATACCCCTCCATACGTTCATCTACCTAATATTTTAAAGTCTATAATAAAATAAATTATTATGAGCTTTATGTATAATTCTTTCTTAGTTTAATGGAGTGTATCTATCCCCTCATACCCTGCTAACTTATAGGCAGTGTTCATTATCCCATGCATCATTTCTGTACTTAATATTGTCCCAGGTCTTGTATCTATATCCATGATGTTTCCTGGAATGCTACAGAACTCCTGATATAATAGCCATGTCTCATAAGTTTCGTACTGAACATAATTTGTTCTATTTAATCCCATTTTTATTTACCTAATATAATCCTTTCTTTAGTATCTGATTAATAATAACATAATATTCAAATGCTTCAATATTTCTGTTTTTGTCAAATTAAAAAACTACTAACTTAAATTTAATAGTTAGTAGTTAGCATATTTCTCTCTTTTAAATTAAGAAATTCATTATTATATAGTAGGAAATTGTCTGCTTATATCTTTTATTATGGTCTCTACGTCATCTTGGGGCAAAGGATTTACAACAGTCATTTTATTTTGTCCTAGACCATTAAGAGATGTTCCACAAACAATAGCCTTCTTTTTACTTTCTACAATCCACCATCTATCATGAATATTTTTATAGTGAAAAACATCCATAGGAATCGTAAGTCTTTGTTCTATTGATTGCCGTAAAGTATAGTCATAATTGTATGAATTTGTGATAATCTTTAAAGCCGAAACCTTCGCTTCTTTTACAATATTAACAAATAGGTCTACATAGTCATCATATCTTTTCTTCGGGAAGATATACGGGTCAAGAATTGTTAATTTTTCTCCTTGGCTTCCTATATCAAGCAATTTAGAAGAAATAAGAGTGATTTTTTCATTCAAGCTCATTTTACAATTAGCAACCTCTTCATTAAGGTTGTGTACATTATTTTCTGCATTATTATCCATTAAAATTTGTTCTACCTGTTTATTCGATATATGAATAATAAAATCATAATGCAAACCCAACTGATCTAATGATTTACCTATTGATTGAATATTAATAAAGTGTGCCCTCTCCATAAAACTAATAATTTCTTGCTCTGTAGCCTCAACACTTTCATTATCTATAGATTCTAATAACCAATTATGACCTTTTACCTCCGGGATATTGCAAAAAGGGGGGTATTCAGACCATGTTCCAAAATATACCTTTGCATCTGATAAAGTAGAAAATACTTCCGTAAAAAAGTTTAATTCAATGTTTCCTAATGCCCTTTTCTCCCCTTCATACTTTGAAGTGTTCATATGAAAATATAGCATTTTCCCTCCTTTTCATCCCCATCTGTTTATGAAGACATACTTAATGAATTTAATTGTCAAAATTAAGAATACATCATCATCTACTAATTATCAATATTAAGTTATCAATATACAACAAATTAGCAAGTTTTAATCTTCCTAACTCTTGGCTTATGTTTGCCATATAATTTTCCATTTCCCTTCCTGCATTTGATACAATAACCGGAATCTATATTCACATCCATCTGTTTTTGCGCTGCACTCATATTCCATTGTGGGAATTCCACAGTAGTTCTTTTTACCACGCGAATGAACATGAATGTTTTGTATCTCCTGAATAATACCATCCTTATCTTCATATTTTAGAAATCGAGGTATTGTTCTACCGGTTCTTGTAAACCAACAGTCACATGCAACATCCTCTTGCTTTCCATATATTCTGCCAGTCTCTGTTGCTGCCGTATTTGTTCCAATCCCGAATGCCATATCAGCACTCTCCTTTCTACCCAATCTTGAGTTTGCTATAATCCACGCTTCTCTTTTCCCGACTAATACCGCCGGACATATGGTCAATGCCTATAGGGGCAGCGAATACAGCCCTTAATACAGAATCATTACCATACCGCCGTCGTATTTTGTCTATTGTATGATCCACAATTTCCAGTCTTGTATAATCCGTCATATCGAACAAATCCATCTGTCGCATAGTGTCTTTATCTCTCACCCGGCCCGTGTGGATGCCTAAATGACGTATAGGAGTTCCATCCCAGAATTCATCAAACAGCCCACAGGCTGCCTTATGAATTTCCCGAGTAATGCAGGTGGCACTTCCCAACACCTTCTGGTGAGAGGAATAATGCAGGTTATAGTCCCGGATACCAACACTTATAACTTCAATTTTCACCTTATCTTTTCTAATCCGGGTAGCTACAGTTTCAGCCAATGCCAGAAGAACAAGCTTGGCTGTCTGCGCATCCGTTACATCCCAACTTATGGTGGTACTGTTGCCGTAGCCTTTATTAGGAATTGGCCCGGATTCTACAACCGAAAGATCCAACCCATTTGCAAATGCCCAGACCACTTCTCCTTGTTTTTTAAGGTGATTCTTCAATATGTCTGGATTCGCATGAGCAAGCTCTCCTATGGTATGAATCCCTAATGTATGAAGTTTCTTTGTAGTTGACCTCCCCACAAAAAACAAGTCTGATGCTGGAAGCGGCCACATCTTTTCGGGAATTTCTTCTGGATATAATGTATGCACTCTGTCCGGTTTTTGAAAGTCGGATGCCATTTTTGCGAGTAACTTATTGTTGGAGATACCAATATTTACAGTAAACCCTAGTTCTCTATATATCCTATCCTTTATCTCTTTGGCTGCAGACTCCGGTATTCCAAACAATGATTGCATGCCGGTCATGTCAACGTAAGCCTCGTCGATGCTGTATTGTTCTACATCTGGGCTGTAGTCACGCAAGATATTTATAAAAGCCTCGGAACATTGTTCATATAGTCCGTAATTAGGAGGAGCGATAAGAAGATGAGGACATTTTTGCTTTGCCTCCACTAATGTTTCACCTGTCCGAATCTTATATTTCTTCGCTGGAAGGGATTTGGCTAATATAATTCCATGCCTTAATGCCATATCTCCTCCGATGGCAGAGGGTATAGTACGTAGATCTAAGCATCCCCCCAAATGATAAATACGATATGCCGCTTCCCAAGACAAATATGCACTATTAACATCAATATGGAAAACAATACGTTGGCTCATGTCTACCCCTCCTTTATTTGCAGTATATCAGAACGTATGTTCCTAATTCAAGAGGTAGTTATTTCCTTTCTGTTTATATAATATAAAATGAAAAGTTAAAGTTTGAACGTAAGTTTAAATTCCAGATGATAGAAAAATATTAAACACATATTTCAGCCAATCTGATATAATGATACCTATACAAATGTATAAGGAGGTAGCAAATGAAAGGATTTTTGGATGTTGAAATATGTGAAAAATTCAGAAAAGTAATTGTTGAAACGAATATCTTTGAAAACGATAACGAGTATAGAGAACATTACAATCTCATTTGTGCTGTGATGGATAGGATAGATAGCAGTATCGCGTATCTCAATATAAATGCAAGCCCACCGAAGACGGAGGAATCTCTACTATTTTTTATTGTATATTCATGTATGCTTTTGGACGGTGTTAAGCAATTACTAAAATCACTAGAAATAGAGACCGAGTATCAAAATCAAGATAGTCATGAGTCATATAAATTTTTTAAAGATATTTGTATGGGTCGCCCATTATTTATTCCTCAGGAGAAATGCCCAACTGATGACAAATTTTTTGAGTATTTACGGTCACTATCTATGGCTCATCCATTTGAGACAAGTAGACCAAAATTTTTCAAAAAAGGAGAAATACAATACTCTCCTTGGGTCATTTCAAATAGTACCATGATGAATTTAATGGGTGTAAAAGATGGCGTAGGTATTCGTATTTATTCTAACCAATTTGATGAGAGTCAAGATTTAATTTTCTCTTTTAATATTCTAAAAGGATATATTAATTCTCGCTTTCACCTTATGGAAAAAGTGACCGAAAAAGTTTATCAAATTATCGCTGATAAAGAGAAAGAATGGAAGAAGGATAAAGTTCCTATAGATTTATCACCTATTGATACTTTAACGAGAATCGTAGAAATACTTAAAAAGCGTTATGAAAATACTTATTCTATAGATATCTCTATACTGTATCTCCAATGTTCTCTAACTGAATCAGCTAATAAGGGAATAGTTTCATCATATCAAAAAGTTATAACTGATTTGATTCCTTGTTTAATAGATTCAGTTGAGGAATTAGATTATGAAAAAATAGCCATGATTTTTAGTGAAGTATTACATGCACGCCCTAAATTCACTGATGAAATGGCACACTACCAACTAGAAAAAATATTTAGTTATCTTAACATTGGTGATGAGCTTACTTCTAATTATACATGGGGTATACTTCAAGCTGATATTTTTACAGATAATTTTGCTAAAAAATGGGTCAAAATTAATACTGATACAATGAATGCGGATGAAATCAAGTTATTAGTTAGTGTAGCCTGCTACTTTGAAAAGATAGAACAAGATAATCTTAATACACGTTCAGTTGAAAATAATACATAAAAACACTTTACTTAATAATGTTACCTCATTATATATAATGATAAAAACAGTTATTTAACAAATAACCTTTATTCGTCAGTCTCAAGTAAGTCGGAGTGACCAGATACGGACTTTAAATCTGTATGCTGAGAATCAAAGTTAATTGTTTTGATTAAAACTATATAATTGCTTAAAAAGTTTTTCGTTCTCCATTATTTCAAGAGAATGCATTTCATTGCGGATTCTATATAATAAGTATCTACATCTATTATGTAAAAATTCAATTCTTGGGGGAGAACTTATGCTAATGCTTAAAGAGTAAAGGTCCTGAACAATTTTAGCATAAGACCAGTACATTTCAAAATTTTTGCATGAAGAAAGTGATCCTTCTCTTAATCTATATCTATAAAACCTTTTGCAATAGATATAAACTTTATTGACGTAAGTAAGGACTTTTGAAGACCATTCGTCATCTTCATATGGTATATCCTGAAAATATAAGTTGTTAACTTTTAAAAATTCAAGATTTACAATGTAGAGAACACTAGGTGCAAGATTGATTTCAGCATTTGATAAATAAAGAACTATTTCATCGGTGCTTCTATTATTAATTGTAGGTATTATTGTTCCCTCCAAAAAATCTCGATAAACATTATTTTCTTTAATGGCTTCTATTTGTCCCCAGATTACGTCAGGCTTCTCCATATACGATTTACTAAATCAGCTAAAGAATTCCAGATATTTACACACATTATATGCTCCAATGTAGTTAAAAAGGTAATTTGTTGTTTACTAAGAAATACTGAATCTTTCCCTAAATACGTCATATACACTTTGTAATCCTACATGATTATACACCAATTAATACCATTTATCAATCTTGTTTCGCTGTCTATCTCCTTAAATTTTTTCATTTTTAGTTCTCTGATTGCCAATGTCCTTAAAAATCACTTCCTCCTATGTAGTAAAAAGGGAGAACTAAAAGCGATTTGCTTGTCATTCTCCCTTTTTTAAACTAATTTCTTAAATTTTGAAATTGTACTAAAAATTCATTTAATGCATTATCCTCTCTATTGTTACCAATTCCGTGCTCCTCAATGTAGTTTTTTACTTCTTTTACATCACCGGGCATAAAACTCCACACTTCTTTCGAATTTTCCGCCTCCCATAAGGAAGTTATCAACCCACGATATGCAGAATTTGAGTACCACCTTGAATCCACGCATAATCCACCATTGGAATTTCGTTCTTCCTTTTCTGCCGGCGATAGAGACTCAGTATCTACATCAGCATTTTTGTAGTAATTATCTTTATTTATAAAACGGATATACTTGACAAGAACAGGCTTGGTTTCTATCTTCTCCCCATCTTTAATGATATAGAGATTAATCTGTTTGGTTGTTTCCTTCCCTTTATTTTCAGGTCCCATTGTATCCTGCACATGGTAAGTCACTGCTACATATCCCGAATCATTGAATGATGTTATTTCTTCCGGATGAAAATCTATCAATTTTATTTCATCAGACATCTCTCCATCTTCCGAATCCTCCGCACACAGCTTGTTTGAAGCTACTGCATTTTCAAGTAATTCCTCTTCTGAAATGAATCCAGAACGTGCTTCATCCAGAGTATAATACCTGTCTTCTGCATCAATAGTAGGGAATTCATTGTATTTAACCACAATCTTAGCATCTTGTGTTATAACACTGCCAGCGCTGTCCGTCACCTGGTAGGTGATGGTATGTGTGACGCTGCCATCGTTTTCGTCTAACTGCAAGAACCAGGTATCCAGCGTCTGATCTTCTGGCATCCCATCCTCCCAGCTTTCCGTATATGCTGCCTGTCTCTCATCATCTAAAAGTTTGCCCTCACTATATGCAATCTTGATAATTTTTAGTTTAGAGGTAAGATCTCCATCCTCCAAATCCTCCGCTTTGATATCCTGGAGCAAGTCATTTCGGGTAATTGTTTGACCCTCATAGTATTCTTTGTCCACGCTTGTAATTACAGGATGCTTGTCCCATATGGCATACAGGGTCATGACAGGAGGGTCGCCTCCGGCTGTGCCCTGCTTTGTGCAGATATTATGGATATCATCGAAAGAAATCTTATTGTCATTTTTCTCCAAGTATTCTACATTGGCCGGATTCATAAATGCCGAAGTGCTCCATCCGATAAATTTAAAATATGTTCTCCCAAAGCCTGTATACCCGTCATTTTCCCGAATACTATATCCTCCATTTGCCAAACAAGTATCATATGTCGTAGTATCATTTTTCTGTGCACCACTGTTTGCTGTGTTGCCTATGTATTTTATTAACACAGAAGAATCCCATATAGCATACAGGGCCATGTTTTTATTCACTGAAGCATTAACACTTCCTGACGCCTGATAAGTGCCTGTGCTCGCTGTATTGCTCTCATTCCATCCTTTAAACCGTCCATAAGTCCAGGCTGGTATTGCTGCTGGTATGGTATAGTTTTCAAACCAGTACTTGGTCCCGGCTGCTGGAACATTGGTGACTGTCTCTGTCCTATTTCTATTATAGGTCACTGTGTATTTGCTGCTTACAGTGATGTCCTGGGCTTTTGTTCCCGCTCCTGTCGTTTGATAATCTCCCGGACGAATCACATAATTGGTTGTATCCGCAAATGCAAACCTTGAATACATTAGGCTTCCCAATTTCGAACCATATGTAACTTCAGCAATTTTACTTCCATTGCTATACGCATTGGGCACTACCATAATAGGAGTGCTTCCGGTCAGGGCCGAGGTTATTGTAATGCAATTGCCGTTTGCCAAACGGATATAATTGTTAGAATTAATATTAATTGCTCCACCTAACTGCAGAGTACCATTTTGAAATATTGCTGATCCATTCGGACTTGAATTCGATTGTATATTCCCCCCAGTCAGCACAATAACACCATACTTAGAATTATATATTGTGTTATAAATGCCCCCTCCACTGATTGTCCCAGTATTCAATTGTATAGTGCCGGATGTCATATTAATCCTTCCTCCACCCTGGTTAAATAATCCTCCTCCATAGGCTGCAGTATTGGATGTTATATTAGTGCCTTTGACGTTAAGTGTACAGTCAGCGTTATTAAATATGGCTCCACCATGAGTCGCAGTGTTTCCTGATATCGTTCCGCCATTTACATTCGTGGTGGAAGAACTATTGTTGAATATAGCTCCACCATAATTATTTATAGTCTTATTGTTGTTTATTGTTCCACCATTTAATGTAAATGTACTATTATTGATAAAAAGTCCACCTCCATGTGTAGTGGCTGTGTTACTATTTATGGTCCCGCTATTCATAATAACGTTCGCCTGCCAGCATCCGATACCGCCTCCCAGGTCAGCAGAAGAATTTGAATCAATATTATTGCTATTTAAGGTAAGGGTTTGGTAGTTTATATATACACCACCACCACTATTGGTATTGGCCCGATTACCTGTTATGACATTACTTGTCAAAGTAAGAGAAATATTGGTAAATATCCCGCCGCCATATAACGTGGCAGTATTCCCAGATACTGTTGTATTCCGGAAATTCGATACAGCTCCGGCATCTATCAGGACACCACCGCCATAGGCTCCTGAGCTATTACTATTAATGCTGCCCCCTTGGATATTAAGTGTTCCACCAATATTGTAAATGCCCCCGCCTGAGCCAGAGCTATTATTGTTTCTTACGCTGCCACTTGTCATTGTAATCCCGGTTGTAGTATAGACTCCGCCTCCAGATTGGGAAGAATTATTCCTTATGGTTGCACCATTTAGCGTCAAGCTGCCTCCATTGTATACACCGCCGCCTTGATAGGCACTGTTCGAATAGATTTCTCCACCTGATAAGGTAAGCGAACCAGAATTATAGATACCTCCACCGTTTCCACCTGCAGCATTGGAATAGATACTCCCTCCTGTCATGGTAAAGGATTTTGATGTGTTAACACCGCTGCTTCGGTTTGAATTAATTGAACCACCCGACATGGTTGTGTTTGACGCTGTGACCACACCAATTGCATTCTTATTAATATTTGCACTGCCTGAAATACTTAATGAGCCATTCGTAATAGATACTCTTACCCCTGCAGAACCATTTGAATAGATTGTACCTCCAGAAACGCTGGTTGTACACACACCATTTTGTGCCCCAGATGCAACCCCATCTGCTCCATTACTATAAATAGAGCCTCCTACAATATTAATGGATGTATTGCTAACTGCAGCTTGCGCCTCGATTCCTACGTAGCCGTTATTACGTACTGAACCGCCTGACATATAGATATATCTTGCTCTAACCCCACTACCCGAATTATTGTAGATAGATCCACCATATATATTTGTCGTGCCTCCCCACATGGCAATCCCAGCATGTCTGTTTCCATAAATTTCAACATTATCGTAAATACTAATAGTGCCATATGCACTCCATATCCCATTTGTTATACCGTTCCTAAGCCGGACTCCGCTTTTTAAGTTTATGTTTATAGAGCATGAAGAAGCCAATATGCCAGATCCACACTTCTGATTTCCATCTAAGGTTAGCGTATAATTGCCATTTCCTGATAACGTCCATGTCCCGGTCGTGCTTTCAGGCGCAGTACCTGGCGTTGCAAATATGCCTGCCGGATCTGTTCCTAGATTTGCAGTTATCACAACACTTCTTTCCTCCGGAAGGATTGTAAATGATTTACTAGTTACTTGATGGCCAGCGGTACAATTATTAATTACATACATTGTTCCCCCGCTTGGAAGAGCTGCAAAAGCTGCATCAAACGAGGTATAATATGTGCCGCCTATTCTTGCTACCGAAGTTGTGGCCAGTGGCGAAATTGACATAGCGCTCATCATTCTTACCTGTCTCATTGGAGT
This sequence comes from Ruminococcus sp., assembly GCA_013911065.1. Classification (GTDB taxonomy): domain Bacteria; phylum Bacillota; class Clostridia; order Lachnospirales; family Lachnospiraceae; genus Muricomes. The sequence goes on from JACERV010000005.1 coordinate 24,368, forward strand.
GGCCGTTTCTTTAGAGACAACTTTTACTTCCAGAGCCTTTATTGGGCTGGACATATTAATTGTCCCTGCAGCCTGTTCCGGTTCTGCCCACCCAAGCCAATTATAATCTTCACAATAGGCCCGATAACTAAGTGTATATTTTTCTGCATTTATGCCGGTCAGTTTTACCCGAAAACTTTCTATTCCAAGTGGCAATTCCGTTGAGCCTGATATTTCTCCATCTTTTGCCCAGTCTGTCCATCCTTCTTTTTTGGTGTAGGTCTGGTAAGTGATTCCCAGGTTTTCATCACCAGCAATTTTTATCTGAAGGGCGTTTATTACCTGTGCCTCATCGGTATTACCTGCTGTTGCACCGTCACTTACCTGATCCGTCCATCCCTTGTGCTTGTAGTGTACCTGATAAGTTACCTGAAAGCTTGTCTCCATGGACGGATTAAGAGAGAAGGAAGAGTCTTCCTTTACTTCCTTTTCAGATTTTTTTTCCTCCTGCACCGGTACTTCCTTTTCTACAAAGCCGTAAATATGATACAGATATTTTTTCAGTTCTTCAAAAGTCTGTTCTAGCTCCTCATCACCGGCCGTAGCTTCAAAGGTATTCGTCAAATCCATATATTCCTGTACGTCAAAGTCAGATATGGTCTGCAAGTATTCTCCGTATGCATCAAAATCAATAATGGTTTTTGTATCTTTTCCCTGCTTATAAGTAATATCTTTGAAACGCTTCTCAATCAAAAGAAAAGTCTCTTTCTTCCAACTCTCCTCCTGATCCTGCAGTATGGAGCCCTTAACGATCCAAGATACAAAGGTCTGGAGCCATTCCATCCGTTCGTTTAATTGCTCCTGGGTGATCTCTGATTCCGCCCTCTGTATATCTATGATTATTTCTGAGAGCATAGCATATTTATACAGTAAGAAAAATTGATACTGCTCTTCCTTATTAAACCTTTGATAGAACACTTCCATTACATCCTCCTTCTGCTTTTGCAATATCCGGATTGGATGCTCCTCCTGAAACAACCTGCTCATGATGTCCTGGATAGAGGAATCGGAATCCGTAAACATTTGACTCCACTCTTCTTCTTTTACATTCTCCATCTGTTCTTTGCCGGCCTCCGTATATTGGCCCGACTTTTCGTCCATCCCTGGCTCTGCAATGCTATCCTTGGTCGAATTGCTTATTTCTTCCTCTACAGATGAGTCAATATTTCCTTTGTTTTCCTGTGCCCTACTTATTATGAAACCGGCAGAGGAACAGAGGATAGATAGAACCAGTCCCAAAATCAGGCAATACTTTATTTTTTTCATGCTCCATCCTCCTGTTCTGATATTGATATGTCCGCAGTAAATTCCAAATCTTCTGTAATACTTAGTTCATTAATATTCGTTTCATTATATAAAACTTCTGAGTCCTTCAGCTTCCATCCATTCAGGCTCTGCCCTTCCTGCAGTGCAAGGTTTTGAGGTAAAATATCACCGGCCAGAAAGTCTTTATTATGTACATTGACCTGTTTGATTGGTTTACTCTCGTCTTTTTCAGGATCGTAAAGATAGAATGTAACTGTATAATACACATTTTCCATGTTATCATAGTCTTCTAACACCGCGATTTTCCTACTGGTTACCTTTCCTGTCCCTATCACCTGGTTGTAATACCCGGTCACTTCTACATCCAGCAGCCCCTTTTCTATATCTGCAGCTTTCACATCTATTTCAAATTGCGCATCACTTGTGGTATTCACAAGAAAGTTCTGGATAAAATCTGCAATGAATTCATCCACCCCCTGCTCTCCGGCCGGATATTTATTATCACTCAAAAGTACTTCCATGGAATTTCTCATGGCTTTGTCGAGGTTATTGTTCAGTTCATTACTCCTGGTTGTTTTGCTTTCAACAGTATTAATAATTACAATTCCAAATATTAAGATAACAATCAGGAAAAAACTAATGACTGCATTTTTCATAAATACCTCCTATCTGGCATAACCTACAATTTTATGTTCCAGCAGCACATTTAGCAAGGGAACCGAATAGTCATAGACCAACGTTACTTTTGCATATTTTTCTTCGTTGACTGATGTGAGCTGCTCTATCTGCAAATTTGCATAGCCATTCTCAATAGCTTTTTCCTCACATTCGGATATTACCACAGGAGAAAAGTCACTCGCTTCCACCTCCGCTACCACTGTCGCATGATAATTTTGTGCCTTTTGTGTATTTAAGGACGCAATCATAAAGCCTGTGATAAGCACTGCTGAGAACGCAATGAGAACAATTCCCATCATAGTTTCAATGGCTCCTTTCATGTTCGTTCACCTTCCTCCTAATCTGCCACAAACTGATAGGTCTTTTCTGTTGATTTCAAAAAAGACATGTATTCTTCATGGGTTTCATACGTGACTGCATAGACCCCGGTTTTATCCGGGCGAAAAGATTCTGGACTTACCGAGTCTAATAATTCTTCCCCTTCCGGGTTTACAATACTTGTTATAGATACAGCCAGTTCTGTAGAATCTGCATTTCTAGCCTCAATAACATATTCCTGTTTATCTAACAGATTGTAGGCTGTACCAATCCTTAGCTTTTTTGTCTTGATATTTAGGGTTGGATTACTGCGTTTTCCGACATCAGATAACAGTTCTGCGTTATCGGCATCCCCTACCGTTTCTACAGCCCGCACTTTAGATAACTCCTGTAAGAAACCTCCGTCCTGATGGCTGAACATATAGACGATTAAGCCACCCATCAGGATAACAAAGGCAATTATCTTCCCATATTCCTCCATTAATGTTTTCATGTCTATCTCCTTACAATGGTACTGCCCACACCTTTAAAAAAAGCCTTTGCAAGCTCCATAAGTGTCCCTGCCCCATCAGATGTGATAGAAAATGTAATCATACCCAAAATAGAAAGTCCCAAAATGCAGGCTGCAATCACGCCTCCATATTCTTCCATAAATCCTTTCACTTCTATCCTCCTGTTTTTATATGAGACACACCATTTCCAAAACTTCATATAATCCATATAAAATAGCCAGTCCCACAATTGTGATAAAAATAATAGCTCCATACTCTTCAATAAATTCTTTCATAATAGCTTTTCCTTCTAAATATTAAACTGTATTAATGGTAGCCATAATGATCATGACCACAAGTCCCAAATCTACAATTAACTTAATGACCCCTGTTAGCATAGGCAGTAAAATCAAAAAACTGACCCCTGATACTGCATCTTCATTTCGAATTCTTTCAGCTTTGTCCATCATGATTGTATTTCGCTGCACTAAGGAGCCTATCTGTTTCTCCACATCAGCTGCGCCAAATTCTGCCATAGAATACAGCATTTTCATGGCAGAGGTAATATCCGGAAGCTGCAGCTTTTCGAAAAAATCTGTGTATGGCCGCAAGGAATTGGGATTCTGTTCAATTCCATTAAGTAACTTCTCCAGTTCTTCCTGCAGGACTTCTCCTGCTGTGTCCATAGTTTTATATATAGATACATGGACATTGTCCGTTTGCAGCTGCAAAGCAAGGCTCATGAGCCACTCTGGAAATGATTTTTCTACTTCTTTCATTATAATTTTCATCGATGTTTTATAACGTCTTTTTGGTTGTGTTGCGACAAGCCAACAAAAAACCGCCATGAAAACGGCGGTTACAGGAGTAAGTTTCCAATATGCAAATGGAATCAGCGGTGTAAAAACCAAAGCTGTGAGCATTACTTTTTTTCTTTTCTTTTTCATATCCTCGTGCATTATGTAATTATAACGTTTTTGCACTTCTTTAAATGGCACATCATCCCCAGAGACCAGAAGACTTCCGGATAATTTTTTTTGAGATATGTACCAAATAAGTATGTTGCTTACAATAACTATGGTTGTCACAGTCTGAGACAACGGATTTTCGGTGATGTGGAAATCTGCCGGCAGCATATAAATACCCAAACCGCAAATTAAAAAAGATAAACCAATCCCAATGGTAATTTTTACTTTTACATTTGCTTTTTCTTTTTGCAGAGTATACATCCGGTCCATCCACAATTTTCTATCATCTAACAAAATATCAATTGCTCCGGAGCATTCTCCTCCTGCCGCCTCCACACGCATCAAAAAGTCATGCATTTTATACAATCGTTTACAGCCATATTCTTTTTCTATAAAAAGAAATGCTTCCTGATATATATCACCATTGGAGGCGGCTGTCTTGATATGCTCAATTGCTTTCATGATAGCATTACATAAGTTGCCTTGGCTTTTACTGTTTTCCCTATAAAATAGAGTCAGAGTATCTTCCAGGGCAGACAATATCTTTGCTCTCCTTTTAAAGGAATATAATAACTGCTCCATGTAAGAAGTAATATCCTCAAATCTCTTTGCCTCATACATATTCCGGAATTGATTTAGAAAAATATCTGGAAGAAGTACAGTAATGACAATCATTATAAATATAATATAGGGAGTCTGAAGCTTAAACAGATAAGAAAATCCTGCCGTTCCTCCATATACTAAAAGGAGATATTTAAGGTAATCTGCGGGCGTGCAGGAGTAACCATACCCCTTAATTTCGTTATTTAGGTTTTTCGGATTTAGATAGCGAAACAGGGAGGCTTTTTTTGTTTTTACATTACGTCGTACTGCCATATGTCATATACCTCCTGTCAGATACTAAGTGCGAAAGCAAAGGGGTCTATAATTTCTTCCTGCTCAAACTTACGCTTAATATTTATTGGTAGCTCCTGTGAAACTACCTTACCATGGTCTACAATCATCTGGATGACATTTTCGTTCCCTATTCTGTCGAATAGACATATTTGATCAATGAAACGAATCACTTGATTGGTATTAGTTGCTTTCTTTCGGATTAATACACCTACGTTTACAAAACCATAAATATCATTTTCCAATCGGGATGCAGCATACGCGTCCTGCATCATATTTTTAATACGGTCGGGTATTTTCCTTACATCATCTGTATGCAGGGTTGTGAACCCATGTAGCCCTGTCGAGAAACATTCCATCAGATATTTTACCTCCACCGAACGCGCCTCTGAGAGCAGAACCCATTGGGGATTTTGCTTAAGCGCTGTTTTGATAGCTTTTGTGTATGAGAAGAATTCCTCATTTACCTTCAGTTCTACACAATTGGCTCCGGGATTGATGTCCCGATAATGAATTTCAAGAGTGTCCTCAATAGTCATGACCTTTTCTTCTTTGGGAATATACTGGGTAAGAAATTTCAAAAGTTCCGTCTTTCCAGCTCCAGGCAGCCCACAAAATACCATATTCATTTTTGCTTTCGCACAATGGACCAAAAAGTCCAAAACTTCCTTTGAACAGTATTTACTTTCCAGCATGTTTTGAGACGTTAATCTCATCACCGCTGGAGTTTTCCTGATGGATATGGAACATCCCGTATTTGTTGCACTGGGGTGAATGATGGAAATTCGATGGCTATCCGTCTCTGCCTCCAGTACGTTATTATATTTATTAATCTGCTCACTTACCACATTAGCAACTCGGACACTAAATTGGTTTACAAATTCCTGTGATAACCTGACAGGTGCTTTATAAATCCCTTTTTGCAGGTGTTCAACCCAGACATCTGTACCATTGTAATTGACATCCGTAATCATATCATCATGAATGTATGGTAATAAATCGCCATAGTTTTCATCCTTAAAATCCCATTTTTCCATTTTAACCTCCTCTCTAAATGCAGAAAGAGCAGCTAGTCATAAGCTGCCCCTATTATGGTGAAACCGTAGTTCCCAGTGCCGTTGTGAGTTTTTCAACAGCTGTCTGTATGCCGCTTCTGATGCCCTCTCCCAAAGGCGTAGCTGCGACAACGATAATCATGATAACGATTGCTGCCACAATGATAATTCCATATTCCTCCATGAATGATTTCATAAAATTACCTCCTGAATAATTGATATTGTTTAATTACAATTACTGTTTATTTTCACTCCTATAATTCTTTTATGTTGGGCTTCTTATTCTCATATTTTCCCTCTTAATCTAAACTCACCGGGTTTTTTCTAATTTTGTAGGGGATGCGCCTGCCAGTTTTTCTAACTGAGATTGGATTTTATGGACGGTATTTAATGTTCCCTGTATATCTTGTATGTCTTCTTTAGACCAATTTCCTTCGGAAGACTGCAACATATTGGAGAGAAGAATTCCCTGGTCTTTGTATTCATGATATAGTTCTTTGGGATTCTCCTTTAGAGCTTTTATAATCTGCTGTTCCTTTATTTCCAAATCATCCGGACTCCGGATCAGAGACTTACAAGTTGTAAAATCTACAATCTCTTTTACCAGATCTGCGATTTCTGTTTCAGAAAGAGACCGCCTTTTTGGTGGCTCCTTCCCCATGTCTTCTCCTATATTAGGACGCTTCTGAATCTGTGCCATGATAATTTCTTCATAGGCCTTTAGGATAGAATGATTAATATTATTGTAGGTGAATTCATTATTGAAATGAATGACATCCTTCCACTCATTCCCACTCTGCACTTTTGGCATCACAGTGAACAGTTTATTATTCTTATTCTCATAGATCCTAATATCTCGGATATCCATGATTCCCCCAACCTGTATATGGGCAAATCCCCTCAGTTGCTTATTGTTCTGTATAACGATTTTTTTCACTTCCACCTTCTCATCCAGGCCGCGCATCAAATCTTCCTTTACAGCATTTTGTACGACTTCTAGTAATTGTGCCCTTGCTTCAGGAGCTGTGATGTCTATGACAGGCTCCCACTTCTCTTCTCCATTAATGATGACTTTTTTCTGCGGCAAGGCCACGAAGCCTTTCTCCACGCCAGATCCATCTTTATATTTCATTAACCTCACATTATCAATTGTGATACAGTCATTGATGATGACCGTTCCTTTCCCAATCATATTCCCTTTCCCAACCACAGACATGTTTGCCTCGAATTTCATATCCAATACCTCCTATCGACGCAAGATTGCATCTTTTCCAATATTCTTCACCACTTTTGCTTTCTGCAGGTTCTTGCGGGGTTGATTAAAGTATATCTGTATCTCTTCACCTGTCTTTTTGGACATCTGTCCCCCATCCAATACCTGATATTCTTTCTTCCTGTCAATTACGGCCGTATAAGTCTGGCCACCATCAATCAGTCTCATGTGTTCTTTCGGGATCGCGACCAGCAGCTTTCCCTGGGTACCCGGTACCCGAAAGGTGATTGATGTATCAGATGTTCCTTTTACCAATTCTTCATTCAATGTTATTTCGCGTGAACCTGGCTGTCTTAGCAGTTCTTTGTACGCTGCGTCATTGCTAAGACGGTTTGCATTGTTTCGATAGGCCATATTTTCTCTGCTTACCCGTTGACTCTTACCATTATTCTTATCACTCAGGTCAGGCTGTTTTTGCAACCGCTGCTGCATTGTATGTACTTTTTTGAGCACCTGATCATATCTTCCGCTATCAAATTCACGGAAAAGCTGTTCCCCTGTGATAGTATCCTGTGTGATTCCATCTTCATCCATTAGCGTATATTCTTTTGTAATATCTGGCCGAAAACTATACGTACCTTCATCACCAAGCATTTCTTCCACTTCTTCATTAGGTAGCAATACATGATGTTCATTGGTTAGTCTGAACTCCAAGTAAGGGGATTCTTTATTATTGCTTCCGTCTGAAATGTTCACATCCACATTGATTTCCTTCCCAATGACTCTTGCATCAGAATTCAGAATCAATGGACTTTCGTTTAAGGCATTATCAAATTCACTTTTTTTTAAATCTTGTGCCTCCTTGGAAGCTTCGTTAATCTCTTCTCTAAGTTCTTCTTTTTTTTCATCAGGAACAGTATTATAATAATCATCAAGAGAGATGGATCCGGCTCCCAAGCTCTCATGCGCCTTAAAGAAAGCATTTAATTTGGCTGCATCAGAACCAATGGAATAAAATTGGGTAAATCCATCTTCATTATCATAATCCGGTAGCTGACAAAAGCTGATACCACGTTCTGAAAGCTCTTTTTTTATGTCACTTAGTTCCTTTGGATCTTGTGTATGTACTTGAAACATAGCAGATTCGTCCCCCATCAGTGCCTGTTTTTCTAACAATTTATCCATGGACATTTCCCCATACTCAAGACGCAATGTCATTTGTTGTTTTGATGCAGCTAATTGAAAAAGGAACTGTATGGCCTGGATGCTCACTTCACCCAGCTTAAAAGCTCCCCTGCCTACTAATTCCACGATTTGCATTGTTTCACTGATTTCACTCATATCTTTTCTCCTTATCTACCGAATATTTTTCTTTTTTGAGACTTTAGCTGCTCCTGAGGGATGAACCCTTCTCCTTGTACAAAAATCCCTTTTTTATTTCCCTCTAACAACTCCGGACTACTTTCCGTTCCAAATAGAAAGCTTCCCGGTAAAACCACTGCATCCCCTTTTACAGTAGTCACACCGCAAAGCCTGGTGTTTTCATAGATAAGTGCATTCTCCAATACCTCAGCATTCCCATAGACCTTGCCACATACGGTCGCTCTGTCGCTTACATAAGCCGACTCAAATACCTGTGCCTTTTTAGCAACGGTAGCTTCTCTGTCCAGAATAGCCTGGCCAAAAATTTTAGCGCTTCCTCCTACAACCACCTCATCCTTTAACCTTGCACTTCCAAATACATCCCCATACTGAGCAACTTTGCTCTCATTCAGCATCACTGCATTTTCATGGATTCTTGCATAATCAATAGCCTTGGATGTATCATAGAGTTTTGCGTCCTCATACACTACAGCATTTCCGATACAGAGGGAATCCCCGTACAGCCAGCAGGTTCCATCATGGGCCAAGTTACGGTCACTTTGGACAAAGCCCCCCAAATCCCCTTTTTTTACATCTCCAAAATCCCGAATGGCCTGGATCCGGAAAACCTGCTGGTATGCATCAAAACTATAAAACGCACTGCTTTGGCTCTGAAGCAGGATATATTTTCTTCCTTCTTTCCATTTCACTGTTAATTCCTCCATTAAAAAAGAAACGTCATAACCAACATTTCCTTCTATGTCTAATATTCTGTTTCTTCCATAAGCATTTCATAAATCAACTCCATTTTTTCCGCCGGAACTTCCGGCCGGGCGAACTTCAGAATTCCTTCTACTCTTAATCCTCCCCGTAATGCTGTCTTGATAACTTTCATCTGCTCAAGACTAAATGCTCCCTGAATCAGGCGATCTGTTAATTGTTCTTTTGAACTTTTCTTCCCGAGTTGTCTGTCCCGATTAGCTGATGCTTGTGTATCTAGCTCTTTATCTACAGATTCATACTTTATATTTTCTGCCTGCAGGACCTCTTCATTTAAAGGGAAGTTTCCTTCACTGCCGGCGCTGTCAAAATCATATGATAGAAAGGTTTTCATATCCATCTTATAGATTTCGACATTCTCTCCGCTGTCCTGACAGCGTTTGTAGTATTCCATGCTTTTTGGCTTCAATGCCGTAAAGCTATTTTCAATCTTTTCCGTAAGATATCTTGTCCCAACTTTTTTTATTTTTATATCAGTATCGAATTCACCCATTTTTCTTACGGTCTTCCGAATTTTTTTCTTGAAATAGTTCCACTTCCGGTCAATGATTGGGTATTCTCCACGAATCAAACAGATGCATCGGTCTTTCAATCGCCCAACTTCATCCGTAGTCATTAATTCACGGCCCAATTTATCATAATTCTTACTAGAACTTCCATGGGAACCGCGGCTTTCACCTGTTGAACGTTTTTCAATAGTTGCCTTACTGAGCTGCTCACTTATAAACTTATGACTTGATGGTTCATTTCCTCCTAAATAAACAATGATATCTGTGTTCCCAACAATACCTTCCCATTTATTGTCTTTATATAAATCTTTCAACTGTGCAAGTGACTGTAAAATAATTACACAATAGATGTGTCTGCTCCGGCATGTTGCCAGTATCTTGTCAAAGGAATTCGGCATTTTTATGTTTGCAAATTCATCAAACCAAAAGCCCACATCGATTGGAAGCTTTCCTTTATAAAATCGAGCCTGCCGGTATAATTCCTGAAACATTTGCGTATACAGCATTCCTGGGATAAAATTAAATGTATCATCATCATCTGGAATACAGCAGAACAGGGAAGTCATGGTTTCGCCATCTCCATTGACACCTACACCAAGAGATGGAATATCAATATCATCATCATCCAGTATTCTAAGGATCTCTTCATCATCAAAGGGATCAAAGCGCGCGTTCGCAGAAATGATGATACTACGCACAGTATCTCCTGCCCCTCTGATGCAGCGCCGGTAACTCCGCACGGCCGGATGATGTTCTCCCTTTTCTAGAGCCAGATCATCCATGCGCTGGTCTAATTGTGATGGAACATCCGGATCATCGGAAACCGCAGCCTCATCCAGCAGGTGCAAGACTGAACGAAAGTTTCTTTTCAAAGTAATCTCTTCACGGACTCCATTTTCATGAATGATTGTTTCATTTCTAGGGCATTCCATCCACACATAATTGAAAATGGCGGTCAAATACATACGTTCAGCCTTCTCCCAGAACGGATCAGAAGTGTGCGCATTCCCAGGTGTTGTATTGGCAATCAGGTTTGTAATCAATTTGCTGACATCAGATGGTTTCCTGAGATATTTGAACGGGTTATATTGGCAGGACTTGGACGGTTCACAAAGATTCAGACTTAGAACCCGTCTTCCGAGACTGATTAGGTAATTCCCCAGTTCTTCCACAAGGCCTCCTTTAGGGTCTGTGTAAACATTAGAACCATGGTTCTGCAAGGCATTCGGGGTAACAAAAAAAGCCGTCTTACCGGCTCCTGCTCCTCCAATGACTAGCATATTATTATTTAATAGTGTATTTTCTCCTATATACGATATCCGCACTCTCTCAGAAATGATCCGGTTATGCTGGTCTGGTTTTTTATACCGAAAGATTAAAAACGTACACGTAACCAAACAAGCCAAACGTTTATTAATGTCTTTAAGGTTTGCCCAACGTGCCGTTCCGTACTCTTTTCCATCCATTAAATTGTGCAATCCCGTATAACCATAAATCATACAGAAAAACCAAATGCCAAAGCCTGACAATAGAAATATATAGGTCTTTGAATTATAATAATTACGAAACGGATGGCGGAATACCTCGGCTAAGTATCCTGTATAATTCTCAATTGTGAGCCCTTCCATCAGACATAGTCCGGAGATACAATACGCAGCCCATAAAAATAAAATTAACAAAATACTCCAGGCAATCAGAAAGGACTTTTTTTTACGGTTCTGCTCCATTGTCCTCTCCTTCCTCTTCAAAAGAAGTAAATTCCTCAAATTCATCAGCAGAATCATCGTATACCTCAGTTGAACCGGCCGGATGGAAGTCATAAGAGTTCTGATCCCAAATCTGCTCCCTCTCCTTCCTATGTTCTACAGACGATTCAGGTGTATCAGTTATAGGCTCCTCCAACTGATGGATTTCCATCAACATGTTAATGATACCGCGCATTTTATCCGCTGGTACTTCTACATTTGCAAACTTCAAAATATCTTTTTTATCAATACCCACTTTATAGGCCCGTTGTAATTCCCTACTTTGATTAACATCAAAAGCCTCTCTGCATATCAGTTCTATAATCCACGTAGGCCTTTTCCAGCCAAATTTTTTAGGATTCAAAAATGACAATATGTTTCCCTGTGATTTTTCTCCAATCCCTGGTTTCCGTTCTTCCCTATTTTGAGGAAGATTGCTCTTTGATGCACTTTCGCTTACCTGAAAACCTTGCTTGTTATTCGGTACTTCTGTAAAATATAGTCCCTTTAAATGTAGCTCTCGGATTTCCTCTTGCAACGCATTCTTCTCACTACGCAGGCTCTGTATTGTGTCCCTGTAAAAGGATTCACTTAACTCTGTTTGCGCCTTTAGCTGCTCGAAAGCCATTTCTATCCCTTTTATGTAAATATCAGGAACCACCGCATCCACTTGGGACTCTTCCCTATAATATTTTGCTTTTGCGGCCAGCATCTGAGGGACCGTCAGGTTCGGTACTGCAATTTCTTGTCGGATATACTCTTTGGGAATCCCTTCCTCAATTGCCACCCGTATGACTTGCATCTGATAACCGGTAAACCCCGGAGCAGTATAGATTGAGACATCCTCAGTAGAAAGGCCATGAAAGAACCCATGCATAATTTCATTCTTTCGCTCCGTACCTTCTTTCTTATCTGCAATATCATATAAGGCTTTGCAGGTTTCCATGAACGCTTCTTTGTCCTCTCGTGATATCATAAGCTATCACCTCCTTTGAACTTCATGCCCTTTCTTTTTCTCCTGTTCCTTCTCCTTATGATCATGGATGTCATATAAGGTTTCCTCTTCTTTATTCACAATAGCCCCCTCCCGCATAGGGGGTTCCTCTATATGTTTCTGAAGGGACTCCACATACTTCCCATGTTCCTGCTCCAATTCAGACAAATGAAATTGCAGGGTCTCCGTATACTTTTCATACTCACGCTCTAACCCAAGTTCAGTAATAGAATCGCGTCTGGCTTTTAGCTCATTTCTTATCTTTATCAATAGATTGTCTAGTTCTTGTAGATTGTTCATGTTTCATGCTCCTCTCTTTTTCCGGCTCCTCTGTCAGCAGTTCCGGTATTTTTTCCTCAATATGGTACGTAGAGACAATTCTCTCCAGTACCCTCTGTTCTGTCCGATTCTTCCTAATAGCATCACTTATTTTCTTTTTCTTTTCTTCTCCCTCCCCGGCATCCCCTTCACGGTATAACTTTTTCTGTTCAAACTTCAATGTTTCCAGTTCTTTTTCCAGATAATCTTTCCTGTATTTTGCATCATCCAACGTGTGAATACCTTGTTTGGTCGAGTATTCCAGGCTTTCCATGTGCTGGTTCAGCTCCCGCAGGTCCTGCCGGTACTTCCATGGCTTTATAGCCTTGTATGGAGACCGGATCCGATTATTCCAGGTACATAGGAAATAACATTTCTTATAATAATAATTTGGTAGCGGAAGACGGCTTACTCTCCGGTACTTTGTTTGAAGCGTATGAATCCTTGGTCCCATATCTTCCACCTTTTGCAAAATCTCCCAGTCCATCTCCTTATGCTCTATCCTCTCCTGTATATCTTTCACGGAATAACCTCTTCCCAGGCGGTAGCTTCTTCTGGCGCTGCCTGCCCCCTCCGGTTTAAAGGACAGATATTCCCCAAACGCTTTTACCACACCCTTTTTGATTTTATAACCGCTATACTCCATCAATTTAATAAAGCCATCATAATCTACAGACATTTCAATTGCCTCATCAATGTTTTGCCGTATTAAATTACTCCAGTTTCTGACTCCGGCCTCTGTTTCCCATTTTTTATGGTCTTTCACCCTCTCTTCTGGATTTTTTTCCAGTTTAATATAGGAAAGTCCATGCTCTTTACAAATCTCATTCGCAAGTTTCTGGATAAATTTCGACCAGTCTCCCCTTTCATATCGGTACTTGCGCCCCTCCCGTGATACGCTGTTGAACACGATATGCCCATGTTTATGGTCATGATCGTCATGTGCTGCCAGCACGTACTCGTATTCCTCTTTAAAATACTTTTGGCAGAATTCTTCGGTCAAATCCCTTGCCTTTTCAGCCGTGACTTCATCCGGAGGGAAAGACAATACGTAATGATATCCCTGCCTTCCCCAATTCTTACCATATAAAAGTTTCGTATCCATCATGGTGTTATACACAACGTCTGTAGTGCATCCGCAGTTTCCACCAACTAATAAGCCGCCTTTTGTCTTTTCTGGATCCAAAATATAATCAATTGCATTGTATAAGTGTGAGGATGGATTCCTGCCCTTACTTTCTTTCATGTGCATGAGTTTCGTGATGGCCATATTTTCGCCCCCTCTGTTACCTTTTACCCCTTTTTACCAGACCGTCAAACTCAAAATTAACAAAATCACCATTTAGCTTGATTTTAAGATAACCTTGATAAGAATTTCCCTCTTTGTTTTTCAGTGTGAATGCAGCACGCTTCTTACTACCCAATAGTGCCTTGGCCTTTTCCGGAGTAATTGCAATCTCATTGGTAAAAAATTTCATTTTAGGCCATAGTGCGAATGTGCAATCCCTTTTTTCACAAAAGAATCCTTTCGATGTAGCCATAATCATATCTCCACATTTCGGGCATCTTCCTACTGCTGTCCGGACCGTATTTCGTCCCTGCAGGCTAATTGCCTTATTTATCAGAGGGTATTCAGTATGAAGAATCTGTTTTACTGCAGAAAGCACTTGATGTATCAACATCTGATAATTTCCGTCCTTTTTTACATCCTCCAATACTGCCCACCATCTGGCAGTGACATCTGCTTTCTTTGCCTCATCTGGAAGGATCCGGTAGAGTTCCCGTCCCAATTGCGTCGAAATCAGGTTCTTCCCATTCAGTTCTAAAAAACCTCTTTTGACCAGATTATCTATAATCATTCCTCTGGTTGAAGAGGTTCCAATGGAGCCGTTTTCGCCCTTTTTATCTTTGTCTTTATCTAACAGGATCTGTTTGACTTCTGGGTCAGTAACATATTTGGCAATCCTTGTCATGTCTTCATTCAGGGAGCTTTCTGTATATCTGGCTGGCGGTCTTGTCTCCAGTTCCTTTATTTCTGCCTGGATAATTTTTTCTATATATCCACCTTTCCTGACAAGGCTGAGGGGATTGGGCTGCTCTCCCGGAATCCGCAAAAGTTCCCGGTAGCCTGGTTTAATTGTTTTTACAGCAGCTGCCTTCAGCTCCTCCTCCTGAGGCAGGTCTACCTGAAGGATGGTCTTCTCCTTAGTTGCTTCCGGAAGGAATTGCACCAGGTAGTATGCACATATAGCCTGATAGACATTTTTTTCCTTTTCCGTGAATTGGCTAATGTCAACATAGATTGCTGTCGGGATAATGGCATGATGTGCAGACACATTTTCGTCCTGAAAACATCGGCTCTTACGGTCAGTACTAATCTCATGATGTACATATTCCGGCAGGTTTTTCAGCACTTTAGCAATTACCCCCGGTGCTTCTTTGTAATGTTCCTCACTTAAATACTGGCAGTCCGAACGATTATATGTGATAGCTTTATATTTTTCTCGTAGTGCTTGTGTAATCGCCATGACATCTGTCGGAGTATATCCCCACTTTTTGCCGCAATAGGATTGCAGCTTTACCAGATTGAAAGGTAGAGGAGGGGCCTCCTTTACGGACCGTTTTTCAACCTTTACCGGCAAAGCATCCAGCCGTTGCAGCATCTGCTGTTTTTGGATGGCATAACTTTTCATCATCATTTTTCCATCTTCTAAGGAAGGTTCCTCCTTATTAGGGATGAATTCTGCCTTCACCTGTTGGCCATCCAATTTGAAATCTGCATAAACCTTATAATATAAAACCTTCTTGTGTGACTCGATAATTAGGTCACGATTCACCACAAGTCCCAGAGTTGGACTCTGTACCCTTCCTACAGATAACCGGAGCTGGTTCTTAATGGAGAAGTAACGGCTCATGTTGATTCCCATTACATAGTCTGCTACAGATCTAGCATAAGCAGCCCATCCCTCCCTTTCACATTCCTGGTTCCCTTTCAGATTAGCAAAAGCCCGTTTCAAATCACCTTCCGTCAGACTGGATGTGTCAAGCCGCTTAACTGTTCCTGAATAACGATGCCAGCGGAGCAGTTCGTCAATAAGTAATTGCCCCTCCTCATCAACATCCCCTGCATGAATGACTTGTTCTGCTTCTTTTAGTAGTTTACCAATCTGGCGCACTCTTTTTTCTGCCTCAGGCTTTACCTCCAGTTCCCATTCCTCAAAAAAAATAGGAAGCTCTTCCAGCTTCCATTCCTTATACTTCTCATGATAACTCTCTGGGGCTTTTAGCCGTAGCAGATGACCATAGGCCCAGGCGATTACATAGTTTCCTTTTCGAAGGACTCCTTCCTCACGGCTAACCTGAAGACTTCCCGGTAATACTTTAGCAATCTCCTGTCCAATCAGCGGTTTTTCCGCTAATATCAATATGCTCATTATTTCCTCCATAAAAAAAGCCAGGCTTTTTACCTGGCACTTTTAGTATGATTCAATTGTTGTTCCCGCACCTTTTTCAGGCTGAAATCAATGATTTTTTCCTTTCGCTCTTGAAGCATTCTCTGATAAAATTTTTTCTGTACCGGTTCTATATATGGGGTCTCATCTATCATCCGATTAATCTTATCCAAATCTATTCGTGGAGCAATCCTTTTTAATGCATTTGTACACTCCTTATTTTTCAAAGAAGAAATAAAATCAAAATAGTTGATTTTCTGATCATTTTCCCGGATTATGGAATTAGGGAAAACAAAGATTCTTTCATCAATTTGGGATTGATCTTGTAGATACCTCTCCATGTCTCTTACCACCAGTTGGGGGTACAGGCAAGAACCACAGTCAAACACCGGCGCAATTTTTGCCTGTTGTTTTTTTTCGTCTACCAGGATTCCCCAGTTTCCATTATGCCTGTCAAAATTACCAAGCAGTGCATCCGCTATGAACATGTCCCAAAAGAAATCCCGCAGTTCATTACTGGGTATCAATGTCTGTTCCTGTATCGCTTCCACAATCGAAGAAAGCTCAGTGCCATAACCATTTGCCATGCTATCTATGCAGGTATTCTTGAGTTGGGCGAACTCTACCAGTACATTGCTTTCATCAGTAAAATCCCTGCAGGCCACGACCACTTTTTCTTTTTCTTTTATACTGTATGTTCCTAAAAGTGTTTCCTGAACATTGAACCCCAGAATCTCAAATACGTGACAAGCTATATATTCACTGATGCATCCATTTGAATAGCTCATTTTTGGGTTTTTATGCGTTGATGCAGGAAACTTCAGCATATAGCTTGCTCCCTCATAACTGATATTAATTTTATTTCCGTTTGCTCCACCATAAGCCCTATACTTATTGACAGAACAGTTTGTAAAATCCAACATGATGCCCTCCTTTTATTTAGCTTTGCCTTTCTGGTCTCACATACCCAGCGCACATCTTTACATTTTTCCAATACCTTATCATATCTTCTCTAAAACATGGGAGGGTTCTTTCCCAATTCCCAAGTATTTTTCTCTGAGATAATCTGCCTGTTCTTTACTGATCTCATTTCCATGGTAAGCCGAATTAATAGATCCATAGACTTCACACCATAAGCAGTCCAATAAATCTGAATGTTCCTGCTCACCCTTTATCAGTGCATCAATATCCTGCTTTAAAAACCGTGGAAGGTTCACTTCTAAATATGTTTTATCCAGAGGCTTACCTGTGATGTTATCATAACCTGAATCTTTCATCTTCTTTCACCTCTCCATTGCTTTATACTCGGATTTATATTTCAAGCTTATAATAACATCATTCTTATCAATTCGCAATGTACGTTGAAATCATTTCGATTTCAGTGTTTCTATAATCTTCATTTCTAATTCCATGATATTTTTCATGGCTTCCTCCAGTTGCTGTCTGTCTTGTTTGCTGTATAACAGACTGTTATGATTTTTTGTGATTTGGTTCACGTTACAGCCAATCTTATTAATCTCATAAGAAAGTTCCTGAAGTGCCTTTCTGATTTCAAAATTCTTATGCGGGATTCCTGCCACAATCAACTGTCTGAGATATTTGCTGCGATCACGTTCCCGGTAGCCATCCACCTTCATCCGGTTCATCAGGATGCAGTATATATCTTCATCCGTGCGGAAAGAGATCTTTCTGCATTTTAATGTATGTTTATGTTTTGTACCCATACGTTTTATTCCATTGGAAGCTCTTCTATTTCAAATGTCTCGTTGCTTTCCCTTTCCTCCTCCTCAATTTGTTGTCGTTCCAGAAGCATCCGTATTGCTCTAATGTCAGATTTCATCTGTTGAATATCCAGCTTTAATTCTTTTGTGCTTTCATATTGCAAAATAGCATTGTTAACCAATGCTGATTTGGACGGAAAACTCTTGATGTTTGCCTCCAATATTTTCAAACTCATTTCAGTGGGATAAAATTCTATTCCTTTACCCATTTTTAAACTCCCTCCATCTTCTTTCATGTAAGCATTTTACAGGTATTTTGCACAGATACTTTGCAAACTTTATGCAAATGCATTTTGTTCACTATGTCGGTATTCTACCGATACACCATTTTCGCACCTGCAATTTGCCGACACCCTCCTTTTCACCTGTCATTTATCAGCTTTTCGCACCTGCATTTTACCTGCCTCCCCTCTTTTTTCTCCGGTATTTTGCCGGTATTTCGCGCCAGCATTTTGCCGACTATACGTGTATATAGCCTGCTTTTAAGGTCTTTTTTGTAATTGCAAGATACGCATTTTGTCGGACAAAATACATCTTGTTAGGGGAAACCCCTAAGACCCCTGTAAATTACCGACTTTTTGTCGGAGTACCCTGGCAAAATGCCAGAGAAAAAAAGAGGGAAGGTCGGTAAATGAAAGTCGGCAAAATGCCGAAGCGCCCCCTTCCTTAGGCATCTCAAATATGCCTCTGCCTTCCCCCTCACCTTCATCTGCTTTTACCTGGTACTCTTTTGACGGGTTTTCCAATCACCTTTGAAGCTTCCGGTTTCTGTAATTCTCTCCTATTATTAATCATCAGTTGCTTTTCCTCCTTTATTTCCATAGAGGAACGATTGATGTTTTCAAAATCCTTCTGTTCTATAAGCTCTGCCTGATATTCCATATAGGACGCCGCTTTTTCCGCCTGTTGGATGGCTTTTACCAACGCTTCGGGCTTCTCTCTTATATGACTGACCCAGCACTGGACATATGCTTTATGGTTCTCAACATGATACACATCCTGCTCTGTCTGCAGGTTTACACTCATAAAACAGGAGCTGATCTCTGCAATCAGCTCCTCAAATGCATACTCCTCTGTTCCAAAGCTGCCGGATAAATCCCGGTTCAGCCGGTTTACAGCTCCTGTAGAATGGGCCAGCTCATGTAATGCCGTGGATGCATAAGCATAATCAGAAAGGAATGTCTGTGGTAAAGGAAGATGTATTTTATCTTCTAACACACTGTAGTAAGCCCTATCCCCACCGTCATTTATGATTTCAACGTTCATATTTACAGACAACTTCTCTATCAGTGCATCAGGAGAGACCTCTCTAAGCTCCGGTTCAGGAATCTCCGGGATTCCAGCAATTAATGAACCATTAAAAACTGTTGCATACTGTACTCTTAAAAAATACCTATCACCAAGCACCCCGCCTGCAGTACGGAACTCTTCCCATGTAATCGTTTTTTTCTCTTCATTGTCAAAAGGATACCAGTACTCTACCTTGACACCATGCCCTTTTGCATTCTCCAGCTTCCAGCCTTTATCTTGAGTCTGTTTAAAGGTTGCCCATCGGTAATCTGTATAGCCACGTTCCAAGGCAATCAAACCAAGATAAAACTGATTAATCCCATGGTAGCGGATTCCGGTTTTCGCATTCACAGGCAGATGCAGGCCGCTTCCTTTCCATTCCTTTTTCCAATCAAGCTGTTTCTCCTCTAATATTGTGATAAATGCTTCAGCCAGCTGCTCCCTATACTCTTTCGTCTTCTCTTTCATCCTCCACTTCCTCCAGATCATTCATATCTACTGTTCCTTCATCAATAAAAATAATCACCTTCTCACCATCCTTCTTTTTTTGATTTTTTACATTTTGATACCAATAGTAGTACTATAATGCTACTATTGGTATCACTTTTTCAGTGTTTTTGATACTGCTTTTAGTACTATAGTACTAATTTTGGTATCGACTTTTTCAATCTTAACAATGTCTTTAGTACTATCTTTGATACTAGTACTAATTTCAGTATCGGCAATCAGCTTATTTAATGGGCCTTTAATTTACCAGAAACCTTTTTTTCTATATCAGACTAACGACATCTTGACTGACTCCTTTTTTGTTGTTTAGCCAGTTTTCTCCCAACCTCTTGGTTATATGCAGTCTTCTCTGTTGAATCTTTCTGAGGTTTTCTATCATAAACCTTTTCACCTCTCATGACATCTATGATATTTTTTGCAATAATTTCCGCATCTTTTATATATGAGATACGGTCATGTTCCCAGGTTCCTTTGGTATGATTTATGCCATTTAAAAGCTTGATACCTTTGCCCGGTGGATGCCATAGCATAAGATTCCTCGTATAATCATCCAACAGGTAATCTGTTCCACGGATTTGGTCCGGTATGTAGGCTTTCTTATCTTCCCCGCAGGGAGAGAATATCCTTCGTTCCTTTGGAATCTCTGGGAGATTTTTATCCAACCACTGGTTCTTTTCCTGGAGGGCATGCATACTGTCAGTTAAATATGCTGACAGGATATAAACCTCTATGTCCGGATGATTCATCAGGATTATTTTCACGGCCTTCACAATTCTTTCAATCGGCTCCAGATTTTCAAAATAGCCTTTTTCATAAAGCTTCTCTAAAGTATGCACAGGCTTAAAAACAGCTAATGTTCCATCCATATCTACAAACAAACGGGGCTTATACTTTATATCCCCTGCAGCATGTTCATAGCTCATCGTGTGTCTCACCTCGAATTCTTAGGTTTTCTTTGACCTCTGTTCGACTTCTTCATATCCTTGTTATCAGGTACCTTTACTTTTTCACGTTCCATTTTCCCTTTAGCTGGAGAGTACATCTGTAATTCATGCTTTCTGGCATCATATTGATAAATATTATCTGATAAAAACTCTTCCGGCTGCAGTATGGTCCTATTTATTTCAACTACCATTTGTCTAAGCTCTTCCGGACTAATCCACATACTTTTAGGAGCTATTATAATCTCATGTACAGAAGAGGGTAAGATGTAAAACTCTTCTCCAACAGATTTTGCTACAGAATCTAGGACTTGTTTATCTGCTATCATTGAGGCTCCGTAGTGTTTTTCCTCATTTGATAAAACATAGAGTGGCATCAATACGTCCTCCGGATACTCCGTAAGGAATGATTCATTTAACATATCGTTCATGCTTCCAAAAACCGGCTTCGATATCTTTGTATTGTTTTGCATGGCCATGGCCACAATCAAATCGCCATCCAGACCGCTTATCTCGCATATGTCATGTGTAATCTTTATTGTGGAATACTTACCTATATTTACACGGGGAATAATGGCTAAATCATTAATCTGGATATGAGGTACCGTTTGCAGCAATTCCTGATTCTGCTCGTAGTTTATAGCCTGAGTGTACAGGTTTTTCAAAATCCACTCGCGGGATTGAATATTAGGCATTTCCATAACAGGCATCATATTTTCTGCTCTTTGATAGTCCACAGCTAACCTTTTCAGTATGGTTTCTATGGATAAATTCATTTCGCACATATCTTCATAATATACTTTCAGATATAACACAGGTGCCGTCTGATTCTCTTTCGAAGATAGTGCGATTCCATCCAAAACCTGATTCTCTTTAAAATTACGGACTATATGCACATCCCTCATCTGATAATCTTGCGGGCAGTATTCCAAAAAATGCAATTTAACTTCTTCTTTAAACTTTTCAAATGACAACATATCCTATTTCTCCTCGCATGTAAAAATAATTTTTCCAGTTTCTTTTACTTTAAATGGAATTATTTCCACCCATTTTTGTGCTTCAGCAGCATTCTCTTTACGATAAGCCAAATATAATTTTTTAATTTCCATGAATTCTCCTCCTATTTCTGCTTTTAAGTTTTTCTTTATCCTCTCTCAGTGTCTGATGTATACATTTCACGAGTTCCAACAAATCATATTATGATAGCAACCGGGATATCCAAAAATTGTCCGCATCCCTCTTGTCTATTCCAAAATAAATACAAAACTGGCATCTTCTCTCAGGTAACCAACTGTTAGGTTCTTCTTATCTGTCCTCGCTGTATCAAAGGTGCAGCGAAAAGAGATGGACTCCTCTGATTCCACCAGACTTTCACTTCTCAAAGTAATTTGCCTCCTGAATTCATTCTGAGAAATAAGATACTGTAGTAATTCTGTGTGTAGTTGATTGATCTGTTCTGTCGTAAAATAGATGGCGAGATTTTCTTCCCCATACAGGGTCAGCGGAATGTTATAATCCACAATCTCCATCTCATCTGTCCCATCCGGTGCGTCCGGATCAATCTGTGGAGTAATTCCCTCCTGATAATCCGGTACTTCCACCTGATATGCTGGAGTTTCACCGTCTTGAACTCTGCTATTTTTGTTTCGATAGAACCCAAAGGTATACGTATCCGCATCCATGTTATAGATTCCTTCCAGGACAGTTTGTGATTCATTATCCAGGTCAAGATAGAACCGATACGTATCTTCTCCGCTTTCTTCTACCTGCTCCTCAATAGATACGGTCTTGAATTCCCCATATCCAGCTCCCATTAGCAAATTGGATTCAAAGCTTGTTTTAAACAGTTGTATCTGGACATCTTCCTTTAAAAACGGTAATCTCTCCAAATACTTATATTCATACTTATATTCCAGGGCAGATTGTTCAATAGCATCCGCTGGCTTTTTGGTCTGCCCCTCTTCCCGATGCTTCCCGCCGAATAGAAACACCAAATAGAAGATGGCTGCAAACGAACCGACTATCATAATGACAATCAGAAACAGTTTACAGAACAGCACCCTTTTTTTCTTTTTGTTATTTCCTATTTCCATAAGTTATTCTCCTTTATCTAATTTACGGCAAACTGTGCATAAAAGCTGTCGGCAAATTGGTAACGGTTTTCCATGGCCGGTATTCCCGCACGCTCAAAGGACCTTTCAAAAGCATAGGTTGCCCAATGGACATCCTCTGTCCTCAAAAAATTCTCTAGACCACCAAAGTCCCTATCCATGATATATTTACATGTCGCATCTCCGCCGCTTAGTTCATCCCATAAGAATTCAAGCTGTGGCTCTATATCAAACCACTCTTTTCCCATAGAAGCGGCCTTTTCTTCAAGATTTGAGAACCGATTCGAACCCATTTCCCATTGTGCAATTCCACGTCCTGGACCACCTGCTTGTTCACTGGCCGGATTTAAACCTGATTCCTGCTGTAAATTTCCCATGATACCAGCGGCAGCCGCATTACTGCACCCTTTCGACTTCAAGAAATTCCAAGTAATCTCAGCGTTGGTATCCCCCGTAAAATCAGAATCTGCAGGATATTTGGGAGTGCAGTATCCGGAAATACCATACCAGTCAAGAGGATAGCTTCTCGAGTGCACCATATCACTGGTATTTCCTTCAATCGTTATAACCTGCCCTTCTTCTACATACTGGACAATCCCAATATGGGACATCCCATTTTCAAAGACGATAAAATCCCCGGCTTTGGGGGTATAAACTTCTTTGGTAAAATATAGCCCTCTTTCTTCATACCATGCATGAAAGGCTGATACACTAGCACTTTTTGGCACGATTCCACTGTCTATATAACCACACTGATTTGCGCACCAGCTTACAAAGGTAGCACACCATTCCACCCGGCTAGAAAATCCATACCAGCTCCAATACTTCTCCCCTCCTTCTTGAGGTCCTTCCTCTTCTTCTTTAAGGGCTACCCTGACAATACGCTCACCGCCGCCGGAAGCAGATGCCTGTTCCGCAGCAAGTCCTACCACGGTGACCATTAGACTGAAGATGACCGTAAAAACGAGGACAACTGCTAGCAGAACCGGTGCTGCTGCTGTAGTGACTGCCCTTAACTGGGGAGACAGAAACGTTACGATGCTACCTGTCTTTCCAGCTGCTCTAACTGCGTTTGTAGCACTGGTAAACTGCTTTGCAACCTCTTTTTGGATATGTCTGTTTTTCTTGTACTCATCCACTCTTTCTTGCTGTTTTCCAGCATCTGTTATCAGACTGCTAATTTCCCTTGTGATCCGGATTGCAGCATGTCCCACTTTTTGTGAGGTAACAACCGGCTCATTTACACCACCTGTATGCTGCCCAAAGACCGCATTTGTGAGAGTATTTTTCTCCTCTTTTAAATCTACATTGTCTCTTGGTAAGGATTCCCCTGACTCTGAAAGAGCAGTTGCCGTTTGGGAGCTACTGGAAGAGGAAGATGTCGAGGACCTGCCGGATGAACCGGATAAGACCGGTCCTTCCACGGGTGACTCCCGTCTGCTACGTGCCGACATGATGCTTTTTTTCCCAAAAAGTTCCACCTGTTGCTTTCTGCAGTAATTCTGTGTTGCCTTCTTTATGTATTCCTGCTTCTCTTTGTCCGGGAGTTGTCTCCATAGTTGCCGATGTTTCCATCCCATGTATTTCTCTGGATTTACTGAAATGGAGGCCCCCGGTGATGTGAGTATTTTTTGCTTCTTTAAAGCAATCGGCTTTATGACATGTAGCTTGATTTTTGGATTTTTTTTTAAATTAAGAGCCATAACTACTCTCCCTATTCCTTCAGACCTTCTATGGTTTGACTGGGTTTCATCTTCTTAATCACATGATTGGCAATCAGCTCCCTTTTGTCTTCTTCCACCTCACTTAAAAGTCTGTCAATCT
This sequence comes from Ruminococcus sp., assembly GCA_013911065.1. GTDB lineage: Bacteria > Bacillota > Clostridia > Lachnospirales > Lachnospiraceae > Muricomes. The sequence goes on from JACERV010000005.1 coordinate 48,904, forward strand.
GTTCGATGACCTGATCGGCAACCTCTGTCCGCTCTTCGGCTTCCTCTATCTCTTCAATCAGCTTCTGTTCCTCCACTTCGCGAATCTGTTCCTTTAATCGGCGCAGCACACGTGCTTTCTCCACTTTATCTTTTGGATCCGTCGTATAAATCCAATATAGGAGGTTATCTCTTGGGATCTGCTTATCAAAGATGACTCTCGTCTCTCCAAACTTAAATAACCCAACACCCTGAGGCTTATTCTTGAGGTATTCCATTTCTGCTCCGCTGATATCTACGATTTCCGGAAGATCCCTCCGGTCCGTCTTAGAGAGACTGAGTAATACCAATGCCTCAGAGTTTGCCACCATCTTCCTTGCACTCTCCACCATCGTGGAATCGCTGATGTTCTGGGTGATACCGGTTGCCAGGCCACCATCCTTTCGTGCGACCTTCCATAGCTTATCCAGGGCTTTTACAAACTCATCATCATCAAAAACCACATGCAGCTCGTCCCCATAAACCCTGGTTGCTTTATGGTTCCTGCTGTTATAAGTTAACCTGGAAGTCATAATCTCCAGGATGATCATCATGGCTGGTTTCCTTAAGGATTCTCCCAGGTCCCGGATTCCGAACACCACCATTCGATTATTGATATCTACGTTACTTTTATGGGAGAATATATTTAAGGATCCATTCACATAAAGGTCCATAGAATCGACAAGTTTTTGAACCTGTTCATTTTCTGTATTCTCTGTTTGGACCATCACTTCCTGATATTCCCGGAAAGTTGGTTCCTGCATTTCTCCCGTCATATCATAGATTGCAAAGCATCCTTCATAGAGATTACGTGCACAACGGTCCACAATTGCCAGTTCATTTCCCTCCAGCTCTGCACGTTTTACATAGCGGAACAACAGCTGCATGAATTCCCCTTTGGAAGAGACAAACCCAAGCCTTTTGGCTTTGTCTTCAAAAACTTCCTCCGGAATAAATAAGGGGTTTATGTGGGTTTCCGTAGCTGTTGTGAAATTTATGAACTGCCCTTCATAGAGATCACTGATATCTGTATATTCATTTGAAGGGTCCAAAATCAAGATATCATCTTTCGTATAATTTAAGACCTGTACAATCTCATCCTTCACAAACATAGACTTTCCGGAACCTGATGGAGCGTAAACAAAACAGTTCCCATTTTTCAATTTCTTCTTGTCGGCTCGAATCAGATGCTTGGAAAGGTAGTTACTCCCGTAAAAGTGGCTTTCCCTGCCCGACATCCGGATATCGCAGACATTAAATGGACAAAATGCAGCAAGGCTATTGGTAAAGAGAGGTCGCATATCATTTACAAATCTGGAGGCAGTCGGCAACACCGTATTAAATGCACCAAGCTGCTGGTTCCAATACTCCTCAAACTGGATATCCTCAGTCCATCCGGCCTGCTTAATCCGCTCTACCCTGGATGCCAGTTCCTGCTCATCCTTTCCCATAACAAATATCAGCAGGCTGGTGTAAAACATCTTCTGATCGTTTCTCTCCACCTCCTCCAGGTCTTCATTCAATCGTTTCTTTTCCTCTCGGCGATCCCATGAAGGATCCGTATTGAAAGCCCCTCTTTTATTGTTCTGCTGTTGCTGCCGGTCAATAGCCCCCTCTGTATTCAGAAGCGCTGATAACAGACGCTTTTTAGTGATTTCCTTTGGAATAGGCGAAAGATCCATGGTTGTTACGATGGGGAAGGTCAGACTGGTCGTAAGCCTGGATAAAAATGCGTCTGATATGGAATCCGGATAATGCTTTGCAAAGAGGACACACCCTTGAAAGTGGTCAAATTGAAGATATCCTGGGTATTCTTTCATCACCATCGGGCAGATTTCACTTCTCCAATCCCGACCCAGTTTCAGGTCCTCCCAAGTTGCCCTGAATTCTCTTTCCCGTCCCGGGCGATAAATATCATGGAATAATTTCAGGCGTTCAATCCCATCTAAAGCTGTGAGGCAACTTCCCAGAGCATCAAAAAAAGGCCTCAGCGTGTTTTCCAAATGATTGAAAGACAGCTTAGCCTCTTCATAGTTTTCCTTGTTGCTGGAAATCAGAAAGTATTTTTTCTGTTCAATTTCATAGTTCCCTATTTCCTGCCGCTCTTCTATTAGTCGGTTCAGGGATTTTGATGTAATGCTGTAGATTGGTTTGTCGTACTCAGGCAGCGGAGTCAACTTATTTTCTGCCCGGACCAAGTCCTTATCCTTATGTATGTTTGCAACAATGATTTTAAAGGACACTTGCATCGATTGCAGAATCTCAATCCACTTTTCCAAGTCCTCTGTACGCTCCTCCTCATCTTTTAAATTGTAATTGATGTCCTGGAACAGATAGACTTTATCATATCGGCTCATCTTACCCTTTCCCTGATTTTCAATCTGGAATATCCCACTTTGAGAGATCTTATACACCGGGATGGTTTCCTGTACAGATGTAGGTGTCAGATATACCGGCTCAGTACACTTCTTGTATTCTTTGAATCGTTTTCTTTTCATTTAGATTTACTCCTTTTTATCCTTTCCTCTCTTTTTTTCTGTGGCCTTTTACCCTCCCTTATTCGGGGTCCTTTTTCCTCCTTGCCCTCCCCATCCTGGGGCCCTGTTTCTTCCTGAAATTCAGATGTCTGATACAGCAATGTAGGTGAAAAATTTGCCCTCCATATGTTCCTGATATAAGTTTTCATCCCCATGCCGGTCTTATCAACAGGGAAAAAGCCGATGATCCCCACAATGGCATTAAACGGAAACAAAAGCAGCAACGAAATAATCATATTGATATGGGCCAGAAAAATCATACCCACCATCCCTCCAAGATTTCCTACGCAAAGTATGATGAAGCTGATAAAGCCTCTTTTGCCCATACCCTTCCAGACATCTTCCTTATAATCTTCAATATTTTTGTTAATTGGTATATTCATAGTTTTCTGTCACCTTCCTTATAATCCTAAATACTTACGGAATGCATGGCTTGACCCTTTTACTGCCCCGGTTAGAAGTATCATCTTGAATGCCGGTTCTATCACAGAAAGCAGACTTGATGTAGCACCCGATCCTGCAAAAAGCTCCACATTCATAAATGGCACACCAATCCCCAAAGCCAAAACAATAAAAGTCGCTTCCAAAAGCACTGCCATAAACTCTTTCACCCAGCAGACGGCGGTATGTGAAATGCCACCACCGCCGGCAACGGTAGAAACAGCAAGCCCTCCTGTTGGAATGGCATACAGGAGGTCGAAGAGCCGTTTAAAAACGGACAAGCAGATGGTGGCTCCGCAGATAAGGGCAGTCAGGAAAAAAATGATTCCCATTAAAAGACCTGCCGTAAGCAGCTCCTGTCCATTGGCTAAAAAAGTGGAGACTGGATCCAGATGTCCGTAGCCAGAACCCGGGGAAAACCCCAGCTGTTCAATAACCAGCTGTGAAAAGGCTCGGCCGGCCGTGAACATCCCTGTGATGAAAGGCAGTAATCCGACAACACAAGCTTGGCAGATGGCAAGCCTGAACAGTATGAATGTTAGGCTCTCCATGTTCGTAATCTGCCTGAAATCGCTGACATCCCGATACAGCCCCATGAAGAAGAACGCCGTAACAAGAGATACCCCTACTGCAAGGAATACCCCATAGACATTATTGATCATAACATTCCAGAGAGTAGGATTGATTTCCTGTGGAGTTTTCAACAGAAAGGAAAGCGCCACATCAATGAATGCATTCCAGACCGAGCATCCCATTTGATAGAGAAGTTGGCCAATCAATACATTTGTAATAATATCCATTATTTACTCCTCTCCTTAAACGCTAACTCCCATCAGAGCCAGTATTGCTGAAATTCCAATCATAGCTGCACCTGAAACCATCTTGAATCCCCCTTGTTTGATGCCGCCCGTATCATGGCTTCCAAGGCTTGTAAACAGATCCACAGCTCCTAAAACTAAGACGATAATTCCGATACCTCCCACTGCTGCTAAAACCAAAGAGACAAGTACATTAATTGGTTTTGTTACGGTGGATACATCGATGCCAGAAGCAAATACCGGCACCTGGAAGATCCCTGCAGAGGACAAAGATGCCAATACTGTTAAAATCAAGCCATTTAATTTTCTTCCGATCTTATGATAACTGTATCTTCCTTTTAAAAATTTCTTCATTTTGTTTGTTACTTTCAATAACCTTTGCATACAATACCCTTTCCATCAAAAAAGGACCTTTCGGCCCTTATCTTTGATATTCGATTATTTTATTGATTTATTATCTCTTTTCCTTACTTTCACCCAATAGCACAAAGAGGAAATGGGGGACATCTGGAGCGGTTTCTCATAAGCTTAATCCTCACTTTTATTTTCTAATTCTATATTTATCCGCCTGCTGAACTTAATAAAATCTGTTGGTTTTTCTCCTTTTACAACCCAATGAATCAGCATTTGAATGTCTATATTTGACCAGAAGAAGAAAGGGAAACGAGACACATATTTACAAAGCTGGAAAACCCAAAAACTTGAAAGGCTAACAATTAAAAGCCATATCGTTCCCACCATACACCATAAAGAGATGGTAAACCCAAACCTTACTCCTACTACATAAATGCATTTCATAAATATCCTCATAATTAGCATTCCGAGTAAAACCGAAATAACAATTGACGCATGGTAGAGAAAAATGCCGACTAATACCTGAAAACCATTCAGAATGAGTTCAATCTTCTTGTATTTTCCTTGATTTCTCATTTCTCGTGCCACTTCCTTTCCATCAAAAAAGAGCCTTTCGGCTCCTTCTTAATATCTTTTTGCTAATACGTGCAACATGATTTTATCTCTTTCTATTTTACGAGTTTATCAAGAAAACCAGCCTGCTTACAGCGATAAATCATGCGAATTTCTTGACTTTTCTCGCTCCCTCTTCTTATAATTATTAAGGGTTTGTTCCAACTTGATATTTACAATCTGCAGTTGTTTTACCTTCTCATTTGCTAAACTTTTTTCTTGTTCAAGTGTAGCAATCTTTTCATACAATCGCTGTAATTCTGCCACAAAGTTGTCTTGAGGAAGCAATTCTTTCGAAATATCCTGCTTTAACCTTTGTTGAAAATGCAGCTCGTCAACCAATTCATCCACACCGTCTAATTTTTCTATATGATTTAGGATCCTATAAGTAATATCACGTTTTATATCCTTTACATTTTCTGATACTTCCTGAACTTTGGGCCTTATTTCAGTTGTATCTACCTTAACATCCTTAATTGTGTTTCCATCTTTTTTGAACTGTATAATCTGCCCCCAAAGACCACTTACCACTCCAATCAGAGCCACTGTAATTGCAATAATTCCTTCAACACCCATTGATATATATTCTCCTTTGTTAATTACAACAATTAAATATACATAACTTGTTGTTAATCCCATTATAATTAAAAGTTTTGGTATTGGCAAATACTTCCTTTCACACATTTTGATGTCTCCTTCCCTTTCTCCATCAAAAAAAGGAGCCTTTAGCTCCAATTTTCGATGGGGATTTGACGTTTCTAACAACTTCTTTCTATTCCCAAATACCAGTGCTACTCAAGATAACACCAGATTACAACAATACCTGGCTATTTAGAAACTCCCTTTACTTTTAACCTTCCTCCAAATAACTGCTGCAATAACACCGCCTGTCAACAGACACAGCCCCACCAGTGGGAGCATGTCCTTAATACTGTCCCCTGTCTTTATAAGCACCTTTCCTTCTGGGGCATCTTTCATCGTTACTTTCTGAATTTCTGTCGTGTCATTTACCTCAAACTCAACATTTTTAGCTATTTTATAACCACTGGGAGCAGTTTTTTCTACCAGTTCATATTTTCCAACGGGCAGTTTATCAATGCGCTTGGGTTTTTCCTCGGATGTCCATTTCTCAATTGTTTTTCCTTTGGAGTCCTGAATTTCCAACTCTGCACCAGGCAGCTCTTTCCCCGTTATGATATCCGTTTTGGATACTTCCACCTTTATTACATCATCTTCCATCTTTACCTTCTGGATCTCACCGGTAGGTTCTACCTCAAATTCCACTTTTTCAGCAGTAGCATAGCCGGTTGGAGCAGTCTTTTCCACAAGTACATATTTACCTGCAGGAAGTTTATCAATGCGTTTTGGTATTTCCTCGGATGTCCATTTCTCAATTGTTTTCCCATCGGGGTCCTGAATTTCCAGCTCTGCACCAGGCAGCTCTTTTCCGGTTGTGATATCCGTTTTGGATACTTCCACCTTTATTACATCATCTTCCATCTTTACCTTCTGGATCTCACCGGTAGGCTTTACTTCAAATTCCACCTTCTCTGAAACCACAAACCCTGCAGGAGCAGAAGATTCTATTAGGAAATACTTCCCTGGTACTAATTTATCAACCTGTTTTGGCTCTTTCCCTGTCTTCCATTCAGGAATTACCGTTTTTCCTTCGGTGTCTTCAATACGGAGTTTTGCGCCCGATAACTCTTTTCCGGTTGTGATATCAGTTTTCGAAAATCTTACTTTCGTGTAATCATTTTTCAAGGTAATTTTTCCGATTTCTTCACCGTCAATCATCCCGTCTTGCCCGACTGCGATTTCATGGATTGTATTGTCCAGAACATACCCTTTTTCTGTCTCCTCCTCTTTCAGACAATAAGTTCCCGGTACAAGATAGGACAATTCTATAAGGCCATCTTCATCCGTTGTGTAATGCTCCTTTACAGCCATCTCAGGGTCAACCTCAGAAGAGTCTACAGCCTTCTCCCAAAATTCATAGGATACCCCTGAAAGTGGTTTCTTCGTTATTTTATCCACCTTTAATATCTGTAATTTTGTTGGATTATTCTTTACTTTTACAGTTTCTTTTACAATCGGTGTCTCCTGATCAATGTATTCCAGTACTACCGGATAGGTCTTGGAATCCAGCGTATATCCAGGAGCCGGGGAGATTTCTTTCTGATAATAGTCTCCGAGGTAAAGATTGTCATAGATAATCTCTCCATTTTCATTTGTAGTGCCTTTTGCTACTAAATCATCTTTCTGGGCGCGGATAGTAGTGTCTGCGGTAACAATATCCTTCGCTGCATACAGTCCATAGACCGCTCCCGGAACCGGCTGCTTGGTATCAGAATCGGTTTTTTTCAAGGTAATCTGTCCTTTGACGTTCTCGTTATAGTAATCTACGATAAGCGGGTCTTCCCAGTCTCCAGAAGAATCCTCTTTCACTTCAAACTTTAACAGTTCACCAAGCAGCATTCCCTTTGGTGCGTTCAGCTCATCTAAATAGTATGTACCTACAGGAAGCCGTTCTGGAAGGATAAAAGAACCACGTTCATCTGTAAAGAAGCTTTCATGAACCTCATTCTTTGGATAATGGGTCTTCATAGTAATAAGTTCCTTATTTTTATCCAGGATTCGGAACTCTGTGCCTGCAGCTGGGACGATATCTCCGGTGCCTGCATCCCGTTTGACTACAGATATGGCCGAAACAATGTTACGGTTCTCAATGATATAGCCAAGGGTTACACCTTCCTCCGTAATTTTGACACGGAAAGGCGTAATTGGAATGAAACCCGCTGGAGTGTTCTTCTCACGGACAATGTATTCGTCTACAGGAAGACTTCCTCGAGGGTAATCCTTATCCACCGTAGTAGCAAAGCCATCTTTATTTGTGATGATGGTGCAGACTACCTTATTCGTGGTTACGCTTTCGAAAGAAAACTCAATTCCTTCCCCCGGCTTTTTGATGTCGTTTTCGTCCTCCCCGTCTAAATCAGAGAAAAACTTCGCAATCTGGACATCTCCACGAATCACGTCTTCCTTAGATGTGACACTTTTGGTAAAAACGGCATCCGTCCGGTTTTCACTGGTTAGACTCACCTCATATCGGGTCTTATCCAGAAGATACCCCCCTGAGGGAGTACGCTCCAATACGTAATAATCATCTAGGAAGATTTCCGGGGTTTCTGCCCTACCTGCTTCATTAGTGGTGACAGAGCATATATAAGAAGGTGAGGTCGTATTATCATTCTCCTTATAATTTGCTTTTTTGAATATATCATAAATAGCATTTTTAAGGGATGCGCTGCCTTGGGGTTTTGCCTCTCCCGTCTCACTATCTACCTTTTGGATGACAATCTTCCCCTTCTGCTCCTGCTCTAAAGATACTACTTCTTTCGTAAAAATTTCCGCGGTCTGATTTTCTGCAGTAATGGTGACTGTATATACCGTAGGGTCTTTTAAAAAGCCAACGCTGGGGCTTGATTCCTGCATAGTATAGGTTCCAAAGGGAATGTCATTTGATAATGCATCTCCGTTTGCAGCCGTTACCAGAGTGCCGACTATAGAACCTTTGCTATTCTTTATCGAATATTTGGCATCCTTTAAGGTGTATTTGGAGTTATAAACCTCCGGGGCGTTGGTCCTAGCATTTCGCTTATGAAGAAGGATCCTCCCCATCTGTGGCTTTTCCGATACAGTCACGTTTGTGGTCTGATCTTCTTTTACGTCTACGTCATATGCAGTAGTATTAATCAGGTATCCCTTGGGCGGGGATAATTCCTTGACGGTATAGATAAAGGGTGCGGGCAGAGGACTTGATAGAGCTTCCCCGGCTGCATTGGTGGTGACAGTTTCCATTAGAATAGTCCCCTGGTAGATACCAAAGGTTGTATCCTGGAAAGTATAGTGCTGGTCATCGACACCATCATGAGTGGCAGACGGATTAGTGCTTTCCTTTAAGATACGTACTTGTCCGCGATCAGCCCACTGGACCTTAAAGGTGACAGGGTCGACGGGGTCAATATAAGCTGACCATCCGCCCATTGTCTGGTCAGAATTATTTCGATTGAATATAATACCTGCCCATTGGGTTGTCATTGAACCACTAATCTCACTGGAGGTGTAAGTTCCTGCCGTAGTCGTACCTGATGTTAGATAGAAATGCTGGCCACCATTGACCGTAACGCTAGCTCCTTTCTGCCCGGTTTCCTTGTTGTGGATGGTAGCCCCGGATGGTGCAGGTATGGTAACAGAATTGCGATAGTCCCCGTGCAGTGTGAAGTCCTCTGTCCTTTGGATACCGTTTGCCAAATCCCATGTAGCTTTTCCGGTTTCCGGAGTGATTTGTAAAGAAACATCTGCTACGGTCTTTCCTTCAATGACAGATTTCCGGTACTGGAAATCACTTTGTAATGCCGCCAATAGTTCAGGGTTATATAAAATGCTTGTTCCAGCAAAAGCTACGTTGAAATCAAAGCCATTGTAAATCCATGCGAGAAACATGTGACAATAGGCGTAACGCTCCCCAAAGGGAGAGACCCCCCAAATATCTGGATTAGGCATCTGCCAAAATCCAGCTCCTAATTCCGTTGCACCGGGTGCACCCTCTACATAGTACAGTGCTTTCGCTAATAAATCATTGTTATGAACAACGTCGGTTGCATAACTCCCGTCTGTTGGCGTAGCCTTTGCAGGTTCCAGGCAATAGGCCAGATTTCCGTTGATATAGAAATAGTTGGTACTATAGCCACTGTATTCAACTCGCTCACCAATCTCAAGCCGCACATCTCCGATTGTTGCAGCTTTGATTTCTGTCGGAAGCAAGACTGACAAGGAAAAAGCGGACAGCAACGCTATTACTAAGCTCAAAAGTCCGCTCAACCAACGTTTGTATATCGTTTTCATCTTTATTTTATACTCCTTTCATATCACAAAAAAAGAACATCCTGTTCAGAATGTTCTTTTTTGAATAGTCACGATTATTCAGTTCCATTTATTGGCGAGCCCTCATTAATCAAATAGACCTCCTTCGCCACCTGCCGCATAACCGTCACCTCCCCATGGACTTTCACCAACATATTCAAACTCGCCAGAATCTATTGTCACGCTATTTCCACCACTCGGCGCAGGAGATGGCTCTGTATAAACTGGTTCTGGCACAGGTTCCGGGACAGGCGCAGGTACTGGCTCTGGAGCAGGCTCAGGTTCTGACTCTACTGACGCGGGTGTACTCTCATTAGCAACCGTTGCTCCATTGTTTGTGGTCTGGGTACTTTCAGAAGCCTGTGCTGCCGCCGTAACTTCTTTTTTATTTTCTACTGTTTTAGTTGTATCTACGGTACTCTTCTCCTGCTTTGCATCATTCGTATTATCTGCCTTTTTCGTCTTATCTGTAGCAGCTGCAGATGTTGCTGATTTGTTCTCTAATTTTTTTTCTTTTTGCTTGGATTCCTTCTTATTTACTTTAGATTTATCCGAAGCCTGGACTGTCTCCATCTTTTTTACATCTCCAGTACCCATTTGAATCACGCCCACAACTGCGACTAACAGGACAACAGCAGCAAGTGATGTAACTAATACAATCTTTTTGTGTGTACCTATAAAATTTTTCAACTTGTCATTCATTACATTTACCTCCCTTATATTTATCTTTTAAATAATCCGTTTTTTCCAGAACTATTATATTTATTTTAATAACTATATTCTATCACACCCAAATTGGAAAATCTAGGTAAACTTAAATCATCTCAGGTAATTTTATTATGATTGTTATGAGATTTCCTTGTTGTCTTGAAGGAATCAAAAACATTCGACATGTCACGAAGTACAACATATTAAAAAGTTGTAAAAATATTTTATCTTCGGAGTGCTCTTTTCTGTCTAACCGGAGTGTTTTTTCTAACCGATTCTGGTTCCTGTGAAACTCTCAATGTATTTGTCTGACTGCCAGACCCCTTAGTTTCTCCTGTTTCTTTGCATTCGCTGAAATCCCTGCATTCGTTTATTATGCCCGATTTCCCCGTTCCCTTTATACATAATGATACCCATTCTTTTCCTTCAGAATCCTTTTCTGTCTCACTGGTTTTTATTGCCTGTAAATCCCCCCCCTTGTTTCACTTGGTTTTTCCTTATTAATAAGGTGAGCTTTATTCATGCATATTTTCCTATTGCAATAAAAAAAGCAAGCATACAATGCTCACTTAGTTAATTATCTCCTATTTGTTTCCCTATTCCACATAAATATTCAACTCCCCAACAGGAAGAGATGTACGATAAAGCCCCTGAAAGTTATCCGGATCTATACCTTAGCTATCCCACTTTCGTTTAAATCTAATTTTCTAATTATATTATATCACCTTGAAAAATCACTGTAAATGTTAAAACATGTGCAGTTATGTGCAATTTCTCCACTTTTTCGAGCAGATTCTTATTCCACTTTATATTCCTGTAGTTTTATTTTTGTGGAATTACAAGTACGTAATTTATCCATTTAATTGTGTAAATTCTGGAACCCGCACAATGTGAATATGATATAAATACATACTTTAAGCAATAGAGCAGCTCTTAAAAGATTGCGTTGTAGGTCAATTCGTTTCATTGATATGATTTAAACAAACGCCAATAATGGCCTCGCCTTAAATATAAAGTATTTATAGAACTTATCTTTTTATTGTAATTGGCAGAAATGCAGATTGATTAAGATTACACCTATTTTTATGGATGTGAACGATTAGACCAACTTGCTTAACCGGCGAAGCCGGCCGTCAGTTTTTTATAGAAGATTGTATTTATATTTATAAGAATGAATATAATAGATATAATATACAGGCCTTTAATTTCACTTTAAACCCCTGTAAACACGCGCTTTTCTTAGGTTTTCACCTAGCATAAATTTAGACTGGTTAGTACGGTTTTTATCAGTCTTTTTAGACTATTTAATCCCGGCATCGGGAAAAATAACAGCAGAATTAGACTGGAAAAATTATCAAATACACAAATTTAGACTGCTTTATATATAAAATCTCCGGGAAAATCATTGTTTTCCCGGAGATTTTACGAACCAAATGTCCTATTTTCTTTTATTTACTCTCATAGTTCATATTTAGCGATTTGAGCCATTTTCTTTTGTACGCTAACTAACCCTCAAATACATCATCTATGATGCATATGAAGGCAATTCAAGCGCTTCTCGTATCAATTTATGTACATAATCAGGTCTTAGGGTCCTGTCATCTTTCTTTATCAGCCTTACACTGCTGTCAATGCAGCCGGCCAGGACAAGAAGCATGTCCGCCGTGCCACCAACTTCTTGTCGGTACTGCTGGATTAGCTTTGCTGTATCCTGTATTGCCTGTATATCATATCGGATGTGACGGCGCTGACACTCCTTCTTTACCAAGTGGTCAAAATGCTGCAGCTCTTGGGATCTCCTGTTATCATCTTTAAAGACTGTATGCAGATATGTAATGAAGTACTTCCCATCCTTAATGCCTATAGAAAAGAGTTTTCTTAAATGATGCAGATAACTCCGTATCACTCTTTTTGTTACACCCAGCATCCGGCAGTACTTCTTAAAGAAATTTTCCTTTGGCTTTTGATAACTGGATGCATTTTCATGAGTGATCTTTAGGAACTCCAGAGCCAGGAACTTTTCTTTTGCCTTAAGCTCAAGAAATTTGGTTGCCCGGAAGATTCTTCTGTTTAACTTGATGTATCCTTGTTTAAAGCTTTCCTGGGTTGGAAATTCATTCCCCAGGATACGGATATCGTAATCGATCTCACTGTTTTTTTGGTATGAAATCACACCTTTCTCTACAAGACCTGCCAGGGCATTGTAGAAAGATTGTTTACACATACCGGTATTTTTTATGACATCACGATAATATACTCCTTCTACGCAGCCCATCCGGTCCTGAAAACGGCCGATATATAGAAAGAGATCCCATTCTGTCTTTGTTAAATTGGCAAGATTTATAATAAGATTGTACTTAATCCTCATCCGTTTCCTTTTCCTCCAACTTGCAATGTTGAATCGCACTTTAAGATTTATTTGTCCTGAAGCATATAGAAATCATCATGCTACGAAACCTTGTATTATATTTTCATCTTACCCTTCTAGTAAAAATTGTTGTTGCTCCAATTTCTGATATATTGTCTGTCCACCCGGTATCTCGATATATGGCAAGAAAATTTCCTGCATTGTCACCATTTCTATGTCTAATAGTGCCATCTGTGCTTGTATCCAGTCTTTTAGGATCCTCCATGCAACCCGTTCAGCTTGTTCTCTAGTTGCCTTGATCTTACTTCTCGGGCTATTCTTTTTCTCACGCTGCAGAACCTTCAAACACTGTTCTGTCTTAACAGGAAGCCTGATGGGAATTTGCTGAAATCCTGTGTCAATCAAAAATGACAAAGCAGAAATAGATTCACCATCATAGTTTTTCATAATGGACTTCGCTTTATGGCTTACGAGTATCTTTTCTATTTCTGATACCGTCTTAAAAGGATCTACCGTGGTTGTATAATTTAGAATTGCCATCTCTATCTCCTAACTTTTAATATTATTTGTACCGGAATCCGGTACGAAAACTTTATCCCGTCAAATTACCCTTTGACTATTGCATCTCAATGTTAGATATTCAGCCAAACTCATATGTGCTATTTTGTTTTTAGTCATATGCCTTGGTTGATACGGCATCCTAGACATCCATTCCTTTGCACGCTCATCCGATTTAACAGACATTACATTTAGTCCTGCTTTTCTTACATCTTCTGCTTTTCTCTTAGCTCTTTCTCGATTCAACTTATTACTCCTTTCTGATAAATTTTAATTTTTTACATGTATTGGGTTGCATAATAAATCACATATATCCAACCAAGCACCCCATGCAATATAGCCCACGAGATCGAATGCCACGCTGTCCATGAGATTGTAATAGCTAATGCACAACCGAATGTAATCCCCGAACGTACCGAACTTGAGCTTTTAATTTTCTTCTCTTCCATATTTCCACTATCCTTTCAGTGATTAAATATCAATTTAGAAATTTATATTGGCCAATATCTTCTGCAGTCTGTGCTTTTATTTTCCTCAAAGTGTTTGATATCATAATTTTCATTTCTCTTTCATTTAATGTTATTTTTATAATCATTGGCTAGATGTATGAACATTGATTGATATTTTTGTGTATACATTACATAAGAAAACCTCATTCTATAGTTACCCAAAACACACCCCAAAATTTTTTCATAACAGCTATCATCAAAATGACGTCTAATTGTTTTTTCTATAAGACGGTAGTACTCATCTCTAATATATAATTCGTGGCCGTAAGGATAAATTGTACGTTCATCTTTATCTTTCAGTCGCATAGTTTCATCTAGCACGCTCCAACCATAGTCAAATATACTAATATTATTTAAAATGTCATTGTTAAAATCGTTTATCAAAGAATCATCAATTATAATAACTTTATCAATCAGAAGTTCACATATAATCAATGAGTAAAATAATACAACAACATTCAAAAATGAAATAGTAGCTGGATTGTGTTCTTTTAAATATGGTATACCCTTGTCTTGTATAAATGTAATATCATATGCAGACATATATTTTAACAACACATCATACATTTTCAAATCATGATACGTTAATATGTAAGGATGTTTTCTTTCCAATTGTTCTCCTGATTCATTTAATAAATCCCCAATCATTGTTTTAATTTTATACAAATCATTAGATTCTTGAAATTCTATGACCTTAAACTTTCTTAAAACTTCAATCAACTTTTCCATAGATTGTTCCCTTTCTCAATATTAAACATATCTTGTCTTTCTTCTTATATCCCTAAGCAAGTTGAATAACCCACTTATCTAACACTCTTTTTACATATGGTTCTGTAGGATCTGCCAAGTCATAAAATTCTTTTTTCATATCACCGAGGGTATTATAGCAACAAAATAAACTTAAGCATTCATCTGGTATAGACTGACCAAATTCCTGTTCAATGTCCTTCTTATGTTCTATTGCCCACAATTCCATATCTTTCATGCTGTTATCCTCACTTATTCTTCCTCAAATAGGCCAACACCGTATGGCCATGTTATCCGTTCTTTTTTCTCCCAAATTTCAGTTTAAAACTTTCAAACTCATTTTCTTCCTCGTCAGTAATAGTCCCATTGGCTTTTTTTTCTTCAAGAATTTCTATCCTTTCAATCTCTTTTTCGTTTGGGGGTGTATAAGTTCTACTGTTCTCTGGTAAATCTCTCAAATTAACGAACATTATCCCCTGTAAGGGAGTTCCCTCAAAACAGGGTGAAATAGTTTTTTCTAAAACAGGATAAGCCGTATTCTCGTCATTTTCCATAACAATATGAAATTGTCCCCACATCATAGTCAGATATCCCCTTACTTCTTCGTTATTGTCGACCCTATTTCCTTTATGAAGTATAATCATTCTTAATCCCTCTTTCTTAAATATCAGTTTACACAATAACATTAAATTCCATCATCCACTTATTTCTACAGGTCTTACACGCTATCTCTGGACGCATTGCAATTTCCCCACTCCGATTAGCAAAGCATTACTATTTCTTTTCCACCAGGTTTGTTTTCCTTTCCTGGGTATACCCTTATATTCTCTTCTTGACCGTTTAACACAATTGATTCCGGCTTCAACTTTTGAAGAGTATGAATCAAGTCTGATACAGTTACTTGGTTCGGATTTTTCCATTCCTCCATATTTCAACCATCCTTTCAGTGAATAAATATCTAATTTGCCACATCTTACAATTTTTTAATAGAAAATATTTTAGGCCCATATTTCGCCACTAAAGTATACTCGTAAAAGGCCGATACATCTTTATAAATAGTTTCAGTATCAACAGTAACAACTTCATTAGTTTCTTGATGAAACATTTTCCATTCATAAGTTCCAGCGCATTTTATCTTTTCTTTTATTCCAACGTCAAATCGAACTTCATATACTGATTCTGATAAAGATACAATTTCAGGAACATAAATATAATTAAGCTCTCCTCTAGCATAAAACTCTATACGCTTCATCATTAGACGCTCTTTCATAAATTCATCAAACTCCTTCAGAGCTTTTTTTCTGCGACTGTAACTAAAAAAACCATGCTTTTTACCAAACTGGTTTCCCCATATCCTTTTTTCCCATAACTTTTCATCTCTACAATGAATTTTTTTAATTTCACTCAATGGGTATTTATAATGTTCATTTTCTGTAATAATGATATCTATCAGGGAGGCCTCTTCGTCTAGTACTACAGTAATATCAATCACATTTGGATAAAATATGGCCTCCTGCTCATTTGTACTTTTATCTTTGGTTCTTATCAAACTTACATGCATCTTTTTTCCTCCAAGTTTACTCAAAAAAACCAAAAGCGGGTTCAGGCAAAATATCTGCAACTTCTGCAGCCCTTAATTGCTCTCTTTTCCTATACCAATAAACATCCCATTGTGTTTCATCACACCTATGAGGGCTATACTGCTCAATTAATTTCCTGGGCTGCTTATCTTCCATATCACATTCTCCTAATCATCTAAAGTATATTGATACTATCTTTACGAATATTTCTAAGTTGTTGGGGGCTATTTCAGCAGATTCACTTTGTTTTATATTAAGCAAATCTCAATTGTCCCCCGGTCTCTTGCTGCAATCTATCCCGTCTGCAAATAGGTAAACGTTCTCCTGTACATAGTTCTGGCAAATTAGATTTTACAAGTACTTTTGCAAATGGCGGCGGTACTGCATTTCCACATCTTTTAACACGCTCTGTCTTGGTTATTTTTTTTCCGTCGATGTCCCTATCAATTATATAATCCTCAGGGAATCCCTGTGCTGCATATAATTCATGAGGCTGAAGCATCCGAAGACCAATGTCTACAATTTGATATTTAATCCCTTTAATTTCAACCAATCCGAAACGGTCTCTACTCGTAATCGTGTCCAAAGGCTCTTTAATATCCTGACCGGTACCACATCCATAATATTTAATCAGAAATGTAATAACTTCTCCCATATGGTTTACGCCGGTCATTGTATTTAAGGGATCCCTTATATCCGTTCCGGTACTTTGTCCCTGCATTTGAATTATATGAGCTGTACACAAAGCATTGTGCTGTCCTGAAGCGGTAATTGTTGGTAGGGGATTGTCCATTTTGTCGCCAGTATTAGTACTGTAAAATTTACTTATAAAGGCGCTGACTAAAGCATACCTGTTAGAAGTATCTAGGGTTGCAATAGGCTCTTTCATTTCGCCGGCTCTCACACCATTTTCTGTTGTCTCTGTATGATACTGTATTAATGTCGGTGCAATCAGACAATGCTCATTTTTACTCACCACTGTTGTTATTGGTTCCGTAACCGGTTTATTTCGGTCGACGGTAAACCCGGTCTGTCCTATTTGGGTAATATAAGGTGTTACCAGGCCAAAGCCATGCTTTGCTGTAAGTGTAGGCATCGGCTCATTTATTTCCTGCCCCCTAAAGTTATCGCCACCATGATTCACTTGGACAATGAATGGGTCTGAATTATTAATCACAAATTTCTGTAGTCCTCTGGCAATTCTGCACATAGTGTTTTCTGCAAGTGGCTTTTTCCGATTAAAAATACTTGTGCAGGGTATGGACCAGTCAATGATATCAGATGCGGGTACATATGGTTTTAATTTGCCAGAAATAACTTCTGGGCTATTTCGTGGCCCATGAGTTGGTTTCGGCCATACAATAGGCTGACCATCACATCTAGCAATCATAAAGAATCTCTTTCGCTTCGTAGGTGCACCATAGTCTGCAGCCACTAGTTCTCTAAATTTCACTTTGTACCCCAAATCTTCAAGCTGCCGCACAAACTTCCGAAAAGTTTCTCCTTTTCGCCTTGGATCCGGCGCGAATAGTTGCTTATCTATAGGGATCACTTCGCCGGGTTCTGCTACCCTCCTTCGCGGCTCATTCTTTTTTCTATCATGCCGTCCACTCATATCAACAATAACTCGTTTAGTTTTGGGATCTCTAATCGTTATACATGGTCCCCAGGTTTGAAACTCTTCTACGTTTTCAAGCATAATTACCCTTGGGCGTACGAGTGCCGCCCACTTCAATGCAATCCATGCCAAACCTCTAATCTTCTTTTCTACAGGTTTTCCACCCTTAGCCTTACTAAAATGTTTGCAATCCGGGGAAAACCAAGCAAGGCCCACAGGATGTCCTTTACATGCCTTTAGTGGATCTACATCCCATACACTTTCACAGTAATGGTCTGTATACGGATGATTCGCCATGTGCATCCGGATAGCTTCCGGATCATGGTTTATGGCAGCAAACACACTGTATCCTGTTGCCATTTCAATACCTGTACTTGCTCCGCCACCACCGGCAAAATTATCAATTATAATTTCTGACAAACCATGTGCGATACCCTGCCTAATGCAGTTGCAAACATAAGTCATTTGTAGTATGTAATGCTGTTGATTAAAAACTGTTTGTGTATTCATTTGAAAAAGGTTCCGTGTACACTTTCCCGGCCGGAGAACGGCTCCTTTCCTGTTATTCAATCAAATTTTAATTTGTTTTGAGTTGATTACATTTCTACCAGAACCTTATTCTCAATTTAGATTTCAAAAGATAATTCACTTGATTAATATCTTTTTCACCTAGAATTTCTCCATTAGATATAGCAATAATTAGATCTTTAACAATGTCAATATCAGAATATCTAAACTGATTACCTTTATATATACGATTTAGTTTTTTACATACAAGTTCTTTTTCATTAACTGACAAGTTATTCGTATATACCAATTGTTCTCGTTTTAATATTTTCATACAATTTCTTTCCTCCGACATTAGCAAATTCTCAGATTAAAAATTTACTTCCATAGATTTAGATATCATGATGGTTAGCAAAAGTAGCTAAAGTGCTGGATACGCATTCTTTCAAGTTGTCACTACACTTCGCCCTAGTTACTGAAACACTTCCTTCACTAAATATCAGAGTGAAATTTTGACTATTTTTCACTTCAACACCGATATCATCAGCTTTCACTTTATATTTGTTTTCTGAAATAATTTCTTTTAAGTATTGTTTAATTTTTTCTTCCATAGATTTGTTCTCCTACTCAGGGTGCTATTAATAGCACTTTACAGAAATATCAGTTTAATTGCTTAATAATGTTTCTACATTGGTCGTTCCATTCAAAGCAGCCATCTTTATACGGCCTGTCTTCGTGCTTTCTGCTTTTCATTCTGCTTGTTTTGATACAATGGCCTTCTCCCAGTATAGTAAAACCAAGCATGTTGTCTGATTCCGAATAATGTCTAACTAAATATTTACAGTTGCCACAATTCACTTCCGGCATCTGCAACCTTGTCATCCTTTCGTACACGGCAAACTGACAATCGCCGTAGTAGTCATTTATTACACCGATATTGTCATTTATCGCATCTCTGAATTTGAGATTCTTATTCGGCCTATCTTCACAAGTATCTAAAACAATAAACAAACAATCGCCCCTATATTTTTTGTCTATGAAATTATGCAGGAATTGAGTTTTATCTATTTGCTCCACCAATGAGTAATTAACATTTTCGTGTTCTAAATTGTAAGGCATTACCTCTTGCATTACTTCACCACCTTTTTACTAACTTTTAATTTATAACATAGAATTAAATGGTTTATATTTCGTAATGTATGGCTTGTAAAATTGTGTAAGTGACTCTAAACTTTCAAACCACTCGGCGTTATCACATCCATCAGCGTGTTGAATTGCCATCATATTGTACACTTTGTATACATTATTATTAGAATAATCATGTGCTTCTTTTACTACAACAACTCTCCATTCCGGATTACGATGAATTCCCCAGAGAACAAGGTCCCCAACACTAAGAACAGCGCTTAAATCCATACACGCATTTATATTTTCCGGGAATGAATCATTTTTAGGGTCCGTAATAACCTCGTTTTTAGACAATATACTATAGTTTAAGACCATGTCATTACTCATTCCTCTTCGTTGATTCGCTATAGTAACCCTATACTTACACCATTCTATAGCCATATCTAAAAGGTCAATAACATCACTAGAACTATCTTCCCATATACACGATATCGCTATGTCGTTTGGACATATATCTTGGTCAAACAACTGTAATGCATACACTTCATTTACCGTGTATAAGTCAAACTGAGCATATCCTCTTAATTCTTTTATCTTATCCTCCATGACACCATCCCTTCTTAAGTTAATTTCAATTTACCAGTTTATTAAATGTTTCGATAGCTGACTCTAAATCATTTCGATATCTGGAAACGCTCCACCGTATATATCCATCATTTATTTCATAACTATTGGTAATACCAAATGGTTCGCTTGCTCCTTCAAAAAGAAAGAGTATAACATCCTTTTTGTTATCTACTTTTAGAATTGTTACCCTCTGATTGTTGCCCCCTATATAAACATCACCTATACTCAAATTTTGTTTAATAATTTCATAACATTCTGGATTTTCCTGCCTTTCACGCAATTCCAGACATTCTTCATATGTTAAGTCCGCTGCTACAATCATTCTTATTTCTCCATCATCAAAAGTCATTTTATACATAATCAAATCCTCCTACATATTATGATTGCGGAACCGGTGCTCTGTTAGCTAAATTTCAATTTAACTAATAAACCCCATACCACTGTTAAATGCTTCATGAGCAGCATTATGAAACTCTATTTGACTATCGCCAGCCTCATCCTGATTCTCTATAGGAATTACTATATTGACTTTTATATATGCCTCATAAGAAGCAAAACTATGTTCTGTGTAACAGTCCTCAATTATTGCACAATTAGGAATATTATCAATAGCTTTGCATAACATATTTTTTACACTATCTTTATCATATTTCATTTTACGGTTTCTCCTAAATTTAATCTTTTATGTCCACTAAATTAGCTAAAATTAATATAATTTGTATCGGTATCTGGTATGAAGACTTTATCCCCTCAAATTACCCTTTGACTATTGCCTCTCAATGTTAGATATTCAGCCAAACTCATATGTTCTATCTTTTTTTTAGTCATATGCCTTGGTTGATACGGCATCCTGGACATCCATTCCTTTGCACGCTCATCTGATTTAACAGACATTTCATTTAGTCCTGCTTTTCTTACATCTTCTGCTTTTCTCTTAGCTCTTTCTCGATTCAACTTATTACTCCTTTCTGATAAATTTTAATCTATATAATAAATCCAAATCCATTGTATCCGCAATCATCTAAAACAAAGCTAATTTCCCCTTCACTTAGGATAATACTTGAACCATCATACACTGATTCTTTTTTTAGATAACCAATTCGACTATCTGCAAGTGAAGATTCGTCTATATAAGGAACAATCCACTCTAAAAAGCTTTTTAATAAATCTATTCTTTCTTCCCGGTTTTCAATATTTACTTCTAAATAATACCTTTTATTTACATCGCAAAAATTAAATATTTTTATTAAGTCTGGGTATCCATTATACTTAACAAAAAGGTTGTCCCACTCTTTTTTGAAAAACTTTGCATTCGAAAGATTAGATCTAAGCCCACTATCGTTTATCAGAGCATTCATAGCATTCACTATTTCTTCACTTACTCCCTCTTTTAAATAAAACCCAAGTTTATATTTCATACAGTTTGCCATAAATATTATTTTCCTTTCTCTAAAAAGTCTCAGTTTTGTGGCTTAAAATCCGTTCCAGATTTCTTGTCCACGATATATAAAGCACTCCGCATCTTGACACTCTTCTGGCAACAGACCAACAATTCTTTTTCGGCTGCGTGAAATATATAACTTACTCTTAATCTTTGTATTTGGCTGCTCACGCTCTAACATCTCATCAAAATTTATCAGTTCTCGATACTCTTCAGGATATGCATGTTTCAAGTGATTAAAAAAATAATTACGATGAAATGGGCAAAATGTACATGCACTTGCTTTTGTCTCCAGTCCCCATATGTCACGAATATAAGCGTAATTGTCTTTTCGTTCCAGATTCATTTCTACCAAAGGAAAACAATTAACGAACATCTTATTAGGATTATTCTTGCAACGTCGACTCTCCTCGGCTGAAAATCCTATATGCATTTCGTGTGCTTTTATATCTTCGGGTTTGGTTCTCTGCCCTTTCTTATAACCCAACAAACTCCAACGCACAAATTTCTGAATTAATTCTATTTTGTAATCCATTGTACAATTACGCATCATTTTCCCTTTCTTCCCGTCTTCCCCGACAGTCCAAAATGGTATTGATACAACCCGACTTTTTCCAAAATTGTTTAAATAGTCTCGATAGAGTGGCGATTCTAAAATTTCGAATTTAATTCCTACATTTTCACAAGATGCCTGAATGAATTTTGCTTGATCTATTACCCACGGCGGTTCTTTTCCTAAATCGCAAAAGGCAATTAGGTCATAAACTGGTACATGAGGATATTTGTTAGGAGTTATTACGTTCTCGCATGACATAAGCGCCAATGCGGTGCTCTGCATACCTGCTCCACAACTCAGTATTTTCAAATATCTTTTTGAAAGGGATCCCTTTTATGCCGGCCGGCAAATGCTCCTTTCTTTTTTCTAAATTTTAATCATCACTAACTTTAATTTATTAAAATCCTATATCACTTTTTACTTTTTCGACACTCAAGCCAAATCCCGAACACAGAATACAAAATCAATGCAAGATCAATTACTAAAAACGGCATAAGCAAATCTAATAGTTGAGAAAAACTACAATAAATAATAAATAAAACAATTTCTATAATTCCTAATATAATTGTTTGAATCCTTTTATCCCTTAGCATTAACATGCATTGTAAAACCATCATAACTAATGTAAAATATCCCAAAAAATCAATTTGCATATCTAATACCCTCATCATCTACATTTCAAAAATTCATTCCTTGTTTACTAAACAAATTACTTTCCTTATTCTTATCCAATACAAAACCTCTCACTTGCTTTGGATGGTCTCTATGGTAACACCTCTGGAAAGTCGTATATATTCATCTGGCACCAATCAATCTCATCTTCACCACATCCGATGCTTCCAAGCAGGGAATCTGTATTAATCCATGATTCCATCCAGCCATGTGCAGTGCATCCATATTGATAACAACCTAAAGCTTCTCTTTTTTTCTTCTTATTCAAACAGCTACAATTCTTACATTTCATGACAACATCCTTTCAACCTTAATCAGTATCCAAGCAGATCCTCAAGATCTGACAAGGTATCTTCTCTGAATACAGGTTCAGATACTGCTTCAGGTTCTTCTGTTTTTTCCACCTCATCATAATGGTCCTCCACGTAGCCTGAAGAAGAGGCAGTGACTGTACCATGTAGCTCCTCCTTGATTACTTTTCTTAATACTTTCTCTAAATCGGGTAATTCATATAATGCTTTATTTTCCATTGAACCAGTTAAGCCACTCTTCCCTTTTTGCTGCTTGTAGTATAAGAGGGCGGTCACCACATATGCCGATATGGACAATCCACGGGGCCTATGTTGTAAGTATTCATAGGCTTCCTTGTGTTCAGGCTGTCTCAAATTCAATCGCAGCTGGGTCTGATATGTCTCATCTTCTTTCATATTCATTACTCCATATTCTCTGAATCAACCTCTATCTTTTAGTTCCACTCAGATTGTCCTGTTTTTCTGCTGCAACGCTTTTGTCAGGTTCTCATATCCGGTGGCGTTTGCATGAATGTTTTCCTCAAATGTCACTAAGTTGGAATCGTAATCCCCATATCGTTTCACCAGAGAGGCTCCACCACCGCAAAAAACCATCCTCATGAACCGTGAATCAATCCCACGGCCTTCCAGCTCAAGTATTATTTTATTTTTTATATAGCCAGCAATAATACCTTCTACAAAACGGTGGTACTCTTTTGGCAAATCCGAACCTTCTATACCATTAATCATGATTTCCTGAATTAGCCACTCTTCCAGCGCAAAGCTGTATTTCTCTACAAAAGCTTTCTTAATCTGCTCCATACAGAAAATCGTACCTGAATGGGGCAATGTAAAGCTCTCCATCCGGACCAGTTTATTTCCCAGATACACAACCACATCTACGGTCCCGCTTCCGATGTCTACCCCAATCTTCTTCCCGTTCCCTGGTATTTGACAAATAATAGGAAGACACTGGGGATAGATAAGCGCATCTATCAACTTCACCCTATAATCGGCCCTTTCATAAGAAAATCTGACATCGGGCTTTTGTAACATGTATTTTTTAAACTTCTCCCGCTGTGTATCAAAAAACTGATAAGGTAACCCCTGGGCCAAAGTAACCTCTCCACGGTTCCAACCCTTCAGCTTCATTTCCCTTGCAATAGCAGCAAGCGTTCCCAAATAATGTTCCTGGGTCACAGTCTTATCTGGCAGATAAGGAATCCGGCTTTCTCCCACAGTATAATATTCACCGTTCACACCCAATACGTTATCCAAGATGGCTGGCTTGCTGATCAGCTTGTTAACTCCATTCAGACTGATTGTATTTGATGTCTTTATGTATCCATATCCATTGTCAATTCCAATAATCATCTTCATTCTCCCTTCATTCCCAGTTCAGACAGCTGCATCTGTCCCGGTACATTCCTATTTTTCTTCTCAGTTTCTTTTTCTGTTTTTTTAGTTGAGGTTACCTTTTTGTAGATTGTATTGTCTGTAAAATCCGAATTACGGCTTGTCCCTTCACCGTTTGACAGTTCGTACATGATTGCATGAATGGCAATCTCCGTCCAATCTGTAATTTGTCTGTTTGAAAGGTTCAGTTCCTCTGAGATTACCTGCCACTTCTGACTTTCCACGTAGCGCAGCCTCAGGATCTGAAACAGCCGGAAATCCAGTCCACTGTATATGCGCCAGATTGATTCCATCTGCAGAAGTTCTTCCATCTTTTCCTCAAGTCGCTTCTTATAAATGTCCTTTTCTTCCTGTTGCTGCATCCTGAACTTCTCTAGGATCTGATAGGTGTCCGTCGTTTTATTCGTCCTTGAGATTTTAACGGAATCAAAGCTTTTTCCTTTGAGCGATATGGCCTGCAGCATGTCATATTCATATTCAGCACTCTCAATATGACTGATTTCATCCAGAAACTGCTGCATTTGCTGCCGGATAGCGACTTCCTTTTCTTGTTTATGCTGAAGCACATCTATAATGTGATTTTCCGTTATTCTCATATCATCCATCCTTTTATTATTCAAATGGCAGTTCGTCTAAACAGTCTCCTTGGAAGTCATCCAGCTCTGGCTCCATTGGATAGGTAATACCAGTAATGTCTGGTTTTCCTTTGTCTGCAAAGAAGGCCTCATTTACCAGGAGTGTAATACTTGGGACTCTTACTTTAACCAAAGATTTATCCATTGCTTCTACTGTTCTTTCGTATGAATTTACATTCAGTTTGCCGACAAACATGTACCTGAATCCACTATGTAAAATCTTCTCATAATACTCAATTTTTTTCTCTGATCCGAATATGGTACAGCGGATAAATTGTGTAAAACCATCCTGCCTACCATCACTATCCGCAACATGAAATGTTAGGCAGTAACGGGATTCGCCATCCTTATTAAAACTCTTTTTCTCCGGAATCTTTGTGATTCTTCCTAATACCCATAATCCATTCATATATTTGCCTCATCCTTTCTTTTATGCCGAAATTTGGCACATGTTATCCATCTTTTTACTATTGTAATATTTTAATTTTCATGCTATATTAAAAAAACAAAGGGAAACATCTAAAAGAAGTTGTCCTTAACAAAATGTTGTAGAATAACCGCCTCATGCTCGCCAAAGTACAGGGTGGTTTTTCTATGTCTGATGTACATATCCGGTTTTCCATATGCTGTTTTCTCCCGTCTATAAGCACTTTCTTTTTACAGGCTTATGCTTCTTTGCTTTTCTGTCGATTTGGATTTACCTTTAACCGGCTGTATTGGTTCTAACTCTTTTTCAGATAGTTTTTGCCATTCAAGGACTTTTGCTATCTCTGTTTCCAGAGTTTTTCCTTCCGGGTTGTCCGTCCAACTCAAAAATTCTTCCCAAATCTCATCCAGTTCCTCTTTATGGTACTCCATATCTTCCTGTTCACTGGCAATATATTCTCTTTCTGCCGCTTCCCATTCTGCCAGACTTGCATAACAAGGCTTTCCATCACTGGACACAATGTTCTTCCACGAATACGTACCAGTTCGCCCATGAAAGATTCCGCCCGCCTTAATATCCTTCTCGCTTTTAGCGATGCTCTTTTCACAGCCATTAATATTTTCCCACTTAAGAAGTGCTTCTTCCAATAAACCCTCCCCAATCAGGAAACTCTGGAATGTCTTCTCTGGGAACATGCCAAACCAGCATCTGTCAAACCAATCCTGTGCTAAATCCCTCTCATCAGAGCCATTACTATATGTGCCGCCTACCAGGTCACCAATAAAGTTTTCTAAAAGTTTCCCTACCGTGAACCCCACTGCTCCTGCTTTCTCTTTGATACGTTCGACATCTGCATCAGAAAGATCCAACGTGAGCTTCCTTGGTTCAATCGTTTTGATTTCTGTTTCCTGTGATTCCCATGTCGTCATATGATTTCCTCAATCCTTTCCGTACCGGACACCGGTACAATTTATTAAAAGCGCTGTCCTTTGAATCAATAGGATAGATTCTAAGCCTATCAGGAATACCGCTTGTCCAGTATCTACCGCCCAAGCGGTTTTATCCTTTTGTATTTTTAATCTCTCCATCCTGCGTAATCATAGAAAGCTGCTCAATTGCGGTGCGAGCTATCCGCTGCAAAATTAATTCAACGTCTTCGCGCGTTTTGTCACGACAATAATCATCGCACATTTTTATACGTGTATTCCCAATAGTAAACTCCCTGACAATATTGCCAGTCTTTGCTCCAGCAACCATAAAAGCACCTCCTCGATAATGTATATGTACTGCTGATTGTCCTTGTTTCCAGTTATTTGTACTGCCAATCTCTAATAAACGACGCAAGCTATGATTTTCTCGAAACGCCTACCCCAACCTCCTATCATATGGGCTGAAACTCCTTCCCCCTCAACACGGCAGATAATACTTTATAATAATCTGCTCACATTATGTTAAACTTTTTATGTTTACTATATGTGTTAGAAAATGATATACATTCAACCGGAATATTGAATATATTGGCAATTAAAATAGCTCTCTTTAATGAAGGAGTACGCATCCCCGATTCATACATACCTATTGCCGCAGCACTTATATTAAGCTTTTCTGCTAGTTGCTTTTGTGACATATTATTTTCATTTCTCAAATCTGCTAATGTTTTTTTTATTGGCATGAAATCACCTCCTCCTTTTTTGCTAACATTTTGTTATCATTTTTAAATTATACTCACATTTCGTTATGTTGTCAATATTATTATAACGTTTCGTTATCATTTCTAGTTTTGCTCACATTTCATGTTAAAATGCTGTAAGGAGGTGCTCATTATGGACTTAGGAAATATTCTCGCACATCTACGGAAAGAGAAAGGGCTAAATCAAAGAGAATTTGCATCTATTCTTGGCGTTAGCAATGGAGCTGTTGCCATGTGGGAAACTAATAAACGGCTACCGGACGTACATATGTTGAAAAAAATAGCTATATATTACAATGTTTCTACAGATTACTTGCTAGATTATGAATCCTCCAATATGACATTGTCTAAACAGTTAACATGGAAAGATGTTCTCAGAACTTTTCCAGATGCGTGTAACTTAAACGAGGAAGAAAAGGACATTATACAGTACTATAAAATACTAACTAAAACAGATAAGCGCTGGATTATGGGCCAAATTATTGACCTCATCAAGAAACGAGAAAATGATGGAAATTTATCTATTCCCAAGGCGCAGTAATTATTAATTTTAAATCTTACCAAAGAGGAAAAACAGATTAAACACTGTTTGTTCTAACTAACAACAGAATATGACAAAGTCAAACCGATTTTGCCGGCTCCCTTGGTATGTCAATGGAGCTGTTGCTATCTGGGATAAAAAATACAACAACAAATATGATTTAAACTTTTATACGGTAAAAAACTATTGATTCACAATTCTCAGTACATTAGGAACCTTTTGATGCCTTAACTTACAAGGAATGGAGGAATTAACAGTGAAATGGAAAGAAGGAAGAAAATATATCCTGCTTCAGAGCCAAAGCAGTGCGTTTTATAGTTTTAATGCATACCAGCAGGTTTTCCGGATCCAGGCCATTCGGGATTTTGGAGATGTAAAAAAGGGGGATTTGGGGGGCTTTGTCCAAAGTGACCGTAATTTGGCCCATGATGGAACCTGTTGGCTGTACGGGGATTCCCTCTGTATCGGAAATGCTGTAGTGTATGAGGATGCAAAACTCTATGATACATCCAAGGCTATTGATTATGCAAGAATCCATGAAAATGCAGTGATGTTGAATGAGAGCAAAGTTGCTCAGTATGGGGATGTATTTGGTAGTGCAAGGTTAGAGGATGAGGTGATTGTAGGAGGAAGCGCTAAAATTTTTGGCCAGGCTATTCTGGACAGAGAAGCTACAGTTGCTAAAAATGCACAGGTATTTGAGTCGGCTTATGTAAGCGACAGAGCGACCGTATGTGGCAAGGTCTATGGGAATGCTGAGGTATTGGGGAATGCACTTATCTATGAAAACACCAGGCTTTGCGGTGTGACTACTGTAAAAGGGGATGCAGTGGTTCTACCGGGAAGCTTTCTATATGGAACGGAAAGTAATCCGGAGTTGTTAGATGGAAATAAAAAAGGAATGTTTGTACAAGGAGAAGGGCTAATGCTTCAGACACAGACAAGATCCCCAAAAAAGAAACTATTTCGCAGGAATTCTTGAAAGTGTAGCGTAAAGCAGCGTTTTACTTGTAAACAGTAGAAAAGCTAACATTTTATTGACATTCGCTATATTGAATAAAGTCAGATGGTTTAACATGCGGCTCCAGCCCATTGTTAGGGGATGTGGGTATGTCATCCGACTTATTTCATTCAAGTAGCTAAGCGAGTATACGGTTACTCGCTTTTGTTTTATTTTAATGTATGTATAACACTCCCATACATATTCAAAACGAAAGACTAAACTTGTTGGATATAAAGCAACGGTGTGAAAAGACAAGACAACAATGGAGGAGGTGTTCCTTTTGACTATTACAGATGAATATTGTATTTATTTGAGAAAATCCCGGGCCGATCTTGAAGCTGAGGCACATGGCGAGGGGGAAACTTTAGCAAGACACGAAAAATCATTGCTTGAACTCGCAAAGAGGCAGCGTCTAAACATCACCCAAATTTACCGCGAAATCGTTTCTGGGGAAACCATCGCTGCCCGGCCAATCATGCAACAGCTGCTTTCGGAAGTTGAACAAGGCCAATGGACTGGTGTCCTCGTAATGGAAGTAGAACGTCTTGCCCGTGGTGATACAATGGATCAGGGCCTTGTAGCGCAAACATTCAAATATTCAGGTGCTAAGATTGTTACTCCTATGAAGACCTATGACCCTACAAACGAGTTCGATGAGGAATATTTTGAGTTCGGGCTCTTTATGTCA
The DNA here is from genome assembly GCA_013911065.1 of Ruminococcus sp. Classification (GTDB taxonomy): domain Bacteria; phylum Bacillota; class Clostridia; order Lachnospirales; family Lachnospiraceae; genus Muricomes. The sequence goes on from JACERV010000005.1 coordinate 78,318, forward strand.
AGGCGCGAATACAAAACAATCAACCGGCGTTTGCAGCGCGGCAGAGCTCTCTCCGCAAGCGAAGGGAAATATGTTGCAAGCATAGCCCCATTTGGATATGAAAAAGTTAAAATCAAAAACGACAAAGGTTATACGCTGAAAATAGTTCCCCAAAATGCCGAAATAATCAGGCTCATTTTTTCTTTATATGTTGACGGAATCGTTGATGAAAGTGGAGAAAAGAGACGTTTAGGAATACAGCAAATAGCAAGAAAACTAAATGAAATGCGGATTCCGCCTATTCGTCATGAATACTGGCAAAAGGAGACCATCCGTGACATTTTAATCAATCCTGTATATGTTGGTAAAATTCGGTGGAATTGGAGACCCGTAAAAAAGAAAATGGTAAACGGACAGACGCAAAAAGAGCGTCCCTGCAACTATAGTAATGACTGTATTTTAGTGGATGGACTACATGAAGCGATTATTGGTAATGATACCTTTGAATTGGCACAAAATTACATATCTCGTAATCCCCCCAGTCCGGTTGGCTATAAAAGCAGCTTAAAAAATCCGCTGGCAGGTCTCATTATTTGTGGTAAATGTGGACGAAGTATGGTTTTACGAAAAGCTTCTACACCGAGGAAAAAAGATTATATTATCTGCCATGCCCGTGCCTGCGATAATGTAAGTTCTCCGTATCATTATATAGAGGAACGATTATTAGAATCACTAAATCAATGGCTCAGGGACTATAAATTAAAATGGGAAGAACAGAAATACAGAAAAAATACAAACAGCGAAGTAATGCAAAAATCTCTTAAAAAAATTAAAGCTGATATTTCCACTTTAGAAAAACAATTGAGCGCAACATATGATCTACTTGAACAGGGCATATATACTACTGAACAATTTCTTGAGCGCTCTCGATCAATATCCGAGCGGATTAGCATTGCCAATAATGACTATGAAGTTCTCTCTGAGGATCTAGGTTTGTCTATGGCAAGAGAAGAAAGCCGCCGTGTTATCATACCTAAAGTGGAGCACCTGCTTGAAGTTTATCATCTGCTTCCAACAGCAAGCCAAAAAAATGAACTGCTAAAAGAAGTTCTTGAAAAAGCGGTATATACTAAAAATGTGAGCGGAAACGTTAGTGGTGTATCTGCTGATGATTTTGAAATCGTTCTATTTCCAAGGATTCCTGACAGCAAAAAATAGTTATACTACTATATGTCAACATACGTGTTCTGATGAGATTTTTGGCGGCTATCCCTGGTTCCACAGTCAAAAAGCCTTCCAGACAGATGCCTTCCCCTGGTCTGACAGTATGGTCCCCAGACAAGTGCTCTTATCCGACAGCGTAATCCAGGCTCTTCATATGGAAGAATACGCCCATGAGGCATATGAAAGAACCATACGTGAGACCCCTCTCCTGTCGGAAGATACTCCGGAAGAAAAAAGAAGGCGTGAAATCTCCTATCTGAATTTGCGCTGGTTTATGGTAACTCTGTTAGACAGAATGGACCGCACCAGCATGTACAGCGGACTTGAAGCAAGAGTTCCACTGGCGGATCACCGGATTGTAGAATATGTCTTTAATATCCCCTGGCATATGAAATGCCCGGACGGAATTGTGAAAGGATTACTGCGTCACGCAGGAGAAGGGCTGCTTCCAAAAGAAATCCTGTGGAGAAAGAAAAGCCCTTATCCCAAAACCTATGATCCCGCATATGAAGAGCTGCTGGGCAGCCGCCTGAAAGAGGTTCTGGCTGATCCCAATGCTCCGATACGTACATTACTTGACACGAAAAAAGTGCATGCTTTTTTAAACACTCCTTCCGATTATGGAAAGCCCTGGTACGGTCAGCTTATGGCAGGTCCGCAGATGCTGGCGTATATGCTGCAAGTCAATTATTGGCTGGATAAATATGGTATACAACTACAGTAAAAAAGAGGTTAAAAGGTACTGGACAAAAAAAACAATCCACTGTATGATATTGTACAATGGGTTGTTTTTTTGTCGCCTCCGTGAGAATAAAAGCAAATATACATATAGAAAGAAGAAGAGACTGCATTGCAGTCTTTTAAGGTGAACATTTGATTTATTATCCTGTTGAAAAACTAATTGCCGGCATGGAACTGGCACGAAATATTCCGGGACAAACCCCCACACTTCCATTTGTCGTAGCCGGCTGCAAACTCACCGAACGCATGATTCACCATATGGAACGGGTTGGAATACAGGGAGCCTATATTACCACAGAGTTTTCCATGGATGTGGAGCCAGAGGATTTTGTGGAACCGGAACTGAAAGCAAAGATGCTAACCAATATTCGCAGTGCCTTCCATGAAAGTCTGAAAAAAATGACCTTTCAATCTAGCAGGCAAATTTATAAGAACATGACTGAAGTGGCAGAGAGCATTGTCATGAATCTCTTAAGCAAAGATCAATATCTCTTTCAAATGATTGATATCAGGGACTATAACAACTATACTTATTCCCATAGCCTGTATGTAGGCATTTTGAGCGTTATATTAGGCCGTCATATCGGACTTCCGGTAAAGACTTTAGAAAACCTGGCCATTTGCGGCCTTTTTCATGACATTGGAAAAATACAAATTCCCCTGGAAATCCTCGATAAACCTGGAGCATTAACCGATGAGGAATTTAAGTTTATGAAGCAGCATCCCCGCCTCGGCTACGATAACTTAAGCAAGAACATGCTTATTTCCCCAATGACTTTGCAAGGAGTTCTGACCCATCATGAACGATTTAATGGCAGCGGTTATCCCCAGGGACTTTCCGGAGAGGGTATTCCCTTGTTCGGCCGTATTATCGCCATTGCAGATGTGTACGATGCCTTAACTTCTACAAGAACTTACCGGAAAGCATGGTCTCCAAAGAAGATATTTGATTATATGACCAGTTGTGCAGACACCCACTTTGATCCGGAGCTGCTTGCTGCCTTCCTCAAGTGTACTTCCGCATATCCTGTAGGTACGATGGTTCAGCTCAGTGATGGAAGCACAGCTGTTGTAAAAGGAAATACACCAGGATTTCCGCTGCGCCCCGCCATCCGCTTCATCACTCCTCCCTCAAAGGCTGGTCTGGAAGTGGATTTGTCTTTCGAGGCACTGAATCTCATCATCGTTGATACGAATTAGACTCTGAAAGGCTGTTCCCCATAAATGAGTAATCATCTATGAGCAACAGCCCTTCTTTTTTACTTTAAGACATCTTTATATGGAGCTTTCCGCTCTACTGCTTCAGATAACTCTCCCATCTCTGATACATCTCCTATGAGGATTACTCCGCACAAACGGTTATTCAGGAAGTAATATTTTTTATACTGCTTTCTTCCCATATCCTTAAATTCCACAGTTTTGTACACCAGGTTTGGGTTCTTACCCGCATCCCCAATTGCATAAAGTGCGGTATTCATTCCATGGAATGTGAGGGCAGCCGGCACCTGGGTGTATTCTTTTTCTTCTCCTGCCGCATTCGTGCCCGCTACTTTCCCCTGTTCTACGGCTTCCGGCCAGATTGCATAATTAACATCCTTATACTGTGCACAATCACCACATGCATAAACATCTGCCATGCTGGTTTCCATTTTACCGTTCACCACAATGCCACGTTCTGTTTCCAGCCCCATCTGCTGCGCCAGTCCTACATTTGCTCTGACACCACTGGAAACAATAACCAGCTCCGCCGGTATTTCCTCACCGTCTTTTAACTTTACCGCTGTTGCATGTTCCTCACCAAGAATGGCTTCCACCTGCACCCCTGTTCTGATATCAATTCCACAGCCCTCACTGATTGTCTTCAGAAGTTCTGCAGCCGGAACATCCAACTGGCGTCCCATCAAAAGTGGTGCAATTTCCAGAACCGTTACATTGCACTTTGCCTTCTTCATCTCCCATGCAGCTTCCAGTCCCAGAACTCCGCCCCCAATGACCACTACATTCTTCACATTGGGCAGAAGATCTGCAATCTTCTTTGTATCTTCCAGACGGCGGATCGCCACAACCGAACATTTATCACTTCCAGGAATAGGCGGTACAAAGCATTCTGCACCAAGAGCATAAATCAGCTTTGTATATTTCAGAATGGTTCCGCCCTCCAAAGTAACTTCCTTCTCCTTCGTATCTACAGAAGTAATCTTTTTTCCTAAAACTTGTACAATATTCTGTTCTTCATACCACTTCTCATCCTGTACCGCAATCTGATCCTGATTTAATCCTGCCATAATTGATTTTGTCAGCATTGGTCTGTTGTAAGACCGGTAAGGCTCCTCAGAAATCATGACAATAGAAGCTGTCCTGTTGCGTTCCCGGATTGATTTTGCAGCATAAAATCCTGCCGCCCCATTTCCCAGAATTAGGTAGAAATCTTTCGTATCATTGTGATAAGAATTATCCTCCGCCTCTACCGGAACAAAATTCTCTTTCCCTACACCGCAAACCGGACAGATTTCCAGGGAAGAGTCAAATATTTCTCCGCAAACCAGACATTTTACAAGTGTTGTCCTTGCAGAGTTCTTCTTCTCATTCGGCTTATCCAAAAGAGTACACCCGAAATCATACCCAAAATCAAGAGCATCCTGCTTGTCTGTCTCATTTGGCTTAAAGCGGACTCTGTAGCCGTCTACTACCCGCATCCGCAATTGTCTCAGACGTTCTTCAATATGAGGAACTCCCTCACCGCTCCAGCCATAGCTGCCGAATACACCTGCCAGCTTACCTTTATGTGTAACCGGAGTCATTGCCAGTGTTAAATCCCAGATTGGTTTCAAAGCCTCTCCTACAATTGTAGGAGTACCAAACAAAATACCGTCTGCAAACCCCAGCTCCTCTACAACTTTATCTGTATCCGATGTCACCATATCATAAAGCCTCACGTCGATATCACCGCTCTGCTCAATTCCCTTTGCAATATCCTGGGCGAGAGATTCTGTGTATCCATATGCACTGACATAAGGAATCACCACTGTTTTCCGCTGATTCGGATTTACAACTGTACTCCATTTTTCATACCACTGATATATTTGTTCCAGTTTGGTATCCAGAACTGGTCCATGTCCTGTACAAATCATTGTGATATCCAATTTGCGCACACGTTCCAGGGCTTTCTGCATGTAAGACTTAAATGGGCCAATAATACAATCAAAATAATATTTGACTGATTTCTCATAATCATCCCAGTTCTCCACCTTACTCAGCAATACATCGTGGAACCCATAGTGTGCTCCAAAAGAATCACAGGTTACAAGAGCCTGCTCTTCTTCAATATAAGTAAACATTGTATCCGGCCAGTGAAGATTCGGCACATTCATGAAATGCAGCGTCTTATTCCCAATCTTCATCCGCTCTCCGTCTTTAATTATAATTCCTGTAAAATCACGGTTTACGATTTCTTTCAGAAATGAGTTTGCTACTCCGGTGGAAATGATTTTCAGATGTGGACATAAGTCCAGCAGCCGTTCTATACTTCCGGCGTGATCCGGTTCCGTATGGCTGACTACCAGATAATCAATCTCACTGACCGTTGTAACTTCCTCCAGCTTTTCCAGGTAATCATCCCAGAACTTTACTTTTGCAGTCTCAAATAGAATTGTTTTATCGCCTGCTTTCAACACATACGAATTGTATGTAGTTCCAAATTCCGTATACATGATAATGTCAAATACACGCAGGTCATCATCTACAATCCCTGTCCAGTAAAAACCTTCTCTTAATTTTAGGCTTTTCATTTATATTACTCCTTTCAGGAAATAAATGTATTTTCATTATCATACCACAAAATTCATCTTATTAAACCCCTAATCATTTTAAAACCGCTGAGGCAGCTCTGCGGGAAACACTGGGCAGATATTTTAAGCTGCAAACAAACTGGAAAAGTACACAGAGGGATTTTATTACGGATCAATTAGCAGACGATATCATGGGAAGCGGAAAAATCAAGGCATGCAATAAGATGAACCGGTATTTGCAAAAAGGCATGTACTGCCAAGACATGGGGCATAAGTTCTTTGTGTTCTGTCATATACATTATAAAAAATAATATGGACGTTTTATATGGATCCAAATGTATGCAGAGAACGTATTTTATCTGAAGAATACCGTGACTTCATTCTTCCCGGAACACGACCCTTTGCGATTCCCGAGCTTCTATCTGGTGAAGTATGTGAACAGTATGCCGACTACGACTACCGCTGCGTCTATCTGGACAGTATTCTGACAGGACCTATTAATGTGAGTACATTTACCTATAATGCTATCCCCAAGTGCTACGCGCCCTTAAGTATGCAGGCCCTGAACCAGGCCGGAATCCTCCAAATTCAAAATTATCCTACCTTGCAACTGAGGGGCAACAATATCATGATAGGTTTTTTGGACACAGGTATTGATTACACAAATCCGATTTTCTTAAACCTTGACGGTACCACCCGCATTGCCGGAATATGGGATCAGACGATTCAGACGGGAACACCTCCCCCGGACTTTGTATATGGGTCCGAATACACAAGCGAAATGATAAACGAAGCCCTGGCTTCTGATAATCCCATGAGCATTGTCCCTACAAACGATGAACTTGGACACGGAACTTTTCTTGCCAGTCTGGCCGCAGGATCGGGAAATCCCGCTGAAAATTTTCTTGGGGCAGCTCCGGAATGTACACTTGCTGTTGTCAAGCTGAAACAGGCCAAACAATACCTGCGCGATTTCTATTTTATTCCTAATGATGCTACCTGTTTTCAGGAAACTGACCTTATACTGGGCCTGAAGTATTTAAACGCACTTGCAGAAAGCAGAAATATGCCTCTGGTTATCTGCATAGCGGTGGGCACCAGCATGGGTAGTCATGTCAGCCTTCTTCCTTTTACAAAAATTGTGGAGAATTATGGAATGGCCGTTAACCGGATTCCTGTTATCGGGGTTGGAAATGAAGCTGACAAAAGGCATCACTACTCTTATACTACGAACTTGGGCACCATACCAAATAATGTGGAAGTCCACGTTGGCGAGAATGTGGAGGGCTTCGTTATGGAACTGTGGACAGATATCCCGAATATTTTTTCTATTTCCCTTGTTTCACCCTCAGGAGAATCTACTTCTCCCGTCCCCATACAGACAGATATTAGTACTACCTACAATTTTGTTTTTGAAGGAACACAAGTAACAATTGATTATGGCATTCTTATAGAGCTAACCGCCTCCGAATTAATCTTTTTCCGGTTTAATGCCCCTGCCCCTGGCATTTGGACTCTGATTGTAACACCAGTCCGGACCATCAGCGGATTATTCCATATCTGGCTGCCTTTGACAGAATTTTTAAGCGGCGAAGTATACTTTTTGAATTCAGACCCTTATTACACCCTGACAAGCCCCGCTACCGCAAGAAGTGCAATTGTAGTTTCTTATTACGACGGCAGTAATAACAGTATTGCTCTTAGCTCAGGAAGAGGCTATACCCGGGATGAATTAATTAATCCCCAGATCACAGCACCGGGTATCAACGTGATAGGAGCACTCCCGGGCGGACTCTATGCGGCCCGCTCAGGCTCCAGCATTTCAACCGGTATTACTTCCGGAGCTGTTGCCCTGCTTATGGAATGGGCTTACGGCCAGCTTGGATTTACCGGACTTGATGCTTATCAAATAAAGAGCCTGCTGATACTAGGTGCAGTACGCCCGCCCAATATGCTGTTTCCAAACCGGGAGTGGGGATATGGGATACTTAACCTGTATAACACTCTGGAAGAAGCAAGAAATATCTGACCAAAACATTTGATAAATGGAAGTACATTAATAAGTATGGGAACTTGTTATAAGAATATGATGTATAGAGCCAAAGGGCAGATAATGAAAATCGCAGCCACGCTATATATCATATTTTTATAAAACTTGCGCGTTAAATTTGCAGGATGGCTTTATTCCAAACTCATGGAGTATAAATCCCCCACAGTCTGTCATATACATGTTATAAAAATAATATGGACGTTTTATATGGATCAAAATATATGCAGAGAACGTGTTTTATCTGAGGACTACCGGGACTTCATTATTTCCCAGACCCGCCCCTTTCCAATTCCCGATGTTGTATCTGAAGAATTTTGTGCGCAGTATGCCAACTATGATTATCACTGTGTCTACGTATCCAGTGTTCTAACGGACCCTATTAGTGTGAGTAAATTTGATTATACTTCCATTCCAAAATGTTACTCTCCTTTAAGTATGGACGCACTGAATCAGACCGGCATCCTTCAAGCTCAGAGTTACTCCACCTCGGAGCTGCAAGGCAATAATATCATGATAGGCTTTTTAGACACAGGCATTGATTACACAAATCCGGTTTTCTTAAATCTCGACGGCACGACCCGTATTGCTGCAATATGGGACCAGACCATTCAAACCGGAAGGCCTCCTCAAGACTTTGTATATGGGGCAGAGTACACCAGTGAAATGATAAACGAGGCCCTGCGTTCTGATGACCCCAGGAGCCTTGTCCCCACAGAGGATGAAATTGGGCATGGAACTTTTGTCGCCAGTCTTGCTGCAGGCTCAGGAAATTCTTCCGAAGATTTTCTGGGTGCCGCCCCAGAGTGTACAATCGCTGTTGTCAAGCTGAAACAAGCCAAACAATATCTCCGTGATTTCTATTTTATTCCTGATGATGCTGTTTGTTTCCAGGAAACCGACCTTATGCTGGCACTAAAATATTTGAGCGCAATTGCTGACAGCAGAAATATACCGTTAGTCATATGTACGGCCATTGGTACGAATATGGGAGGACACATCGACGTTCTTCCCCTTTCTAAGATTTTGGAACATTACGGCATGGCAGTTAATCGGATTCCCGTCGTCGGCGGAGGAAATGAAGCCGATAAAAAGCACCACTATTCCCGTGCAATCCGCAACGATAACATTCCTGATGTGGTGGAAATCCGCGTCGGACAGAATGTAGAGGGATTTACTATGGAACTATGGACGGACATTCCCAATGTGTTTTCTGTTTCCCTTGTTTCTCCCTTTGGGGAAGGTACACCTCCAATCCCTGTACAGACAAATAAAACCACTGTGTTTGACTTTGCTGTTGAAAGAACCCAGGTGTCTGTAGATTATAGTCTCATTGTAGAGAGGACCGCCTCTGAATTAATTTTCCTGCGCTTCAGGGCGCCTACCCCCGGTATCTGGAATCTAATTGTCACACCGGTCCGGACCGTCATTGGGTTATATCATATCTGGCTGCCTATGACAGAATTTCTAAGTGGTGACGTACACTTTCTGAATCCAGACCTTTACTATACTTTGACAAACCCTGCCAATGCAAGAGGAATAATTGCAGTTTCTTATTACGACGGTGACAATAATAATATTGCACTAAGCTCCGGAAGAGGATATACCCGGGACCAATTAATTAATCCCCATATTACAGCACCGGGCATAAATGTAAAGGGCGCCCTTCCAGACGGAAGTTTTGCGGCCCGGTCAGGATCCAGTATTTCAACAGGTCTTACTTCCGGTGCCGTTGCAATTCTTATGGAGTGGCTCCTTTATTACCTTGATTATACTGGCATTGATGCCTATGAGCTTAAAAGTATGCTGATTTTAGGGGCCATACGCCCTCCTAGCATGCTCTTTCCTAATAGAGAATGGGGGTATGGAAAACTCGATTTGTATAATACCATGCAGGAAATCCAGACTATCTAATGGAAAAAAGGGTGAGGAGGCTACTAAATCTGTATCTTCCGATTCCAAGGTAAAGACAGATAATGCTGCCGGCACAGACAAGATTTCCAATACTGATAGTAATAGTGGAGCTGCTTCATCAGGAGCCGGCGAAGCAGCAAGTGTATCTACTGGTGGAAGTGGAAACTCTGGTGGCAACAGCCATCCGGAAAGAGAAAAGGTATGGCATGAGCGTGTGTATGAAAATAGGTGGGTAGTCAATCAGGCAGCCTGGGATGAAACTGTTTCGGAGCCAGTCTATGAAATGAGAGAACTAATAAGTTTAAAGAAAGGGAGCTTTTTACAGTACTGTTAGAAATATAAACATGAATAGAGGGAGTTTTTATCGCTCATTTTCCGCTCGATTTATCGCTCAAAAATGAGCGATAAGTATTGAATTATCTTTAATTGATTAAGAGCTGTGTGTTTCATTATGAAATTGAAACGATCCATCCTTTTGAAGATGGGAATGGCAGAATGGGACGGCTTTGGCAAACAGTTATCCTTACAAATTGGAATCCAAGCAAGCAAGTTGATTGGTAAAGCTTCTCAAACAACAAGAAGATATCTTAATAAGTTTGTATCGTTAGGCATTTTAAAGTCTAATGGAGAAAACAAGAACCGCACCTATTCTTTGAAATAATGAAGAGCCTTTCCTTAATAGGGAAGGGTTCATTTTATTTATAGCAGAAAATTTGCAAAGTGTAAGGTACAGGTAATTACGTGCTTTCCAGAAATTTAAAGTATGTGCTGTTCGGACCCTCGGGATGCGGGAAAACTAACTGTTGTCATTGCTTGGGGGACTTGATACGCCGGCCGGCGGAGAAGTCCTGTATAATGACATAAACCTGAATCATATAGGGCTGGAAAATCGCTGAGAATTTCTTGTTTTCCGGCTATGTGGCTGATAAAGTAATCCGCTCTGTGAATGCAAAGGCTCAGGCAGCATACTACGTTTGAGACCGAAGGAACTTTTACAGTGAAAGAAGCCTCTATACCATAACCTGTTGTTCTCGTAAGCGCTTTGCTAATTTTGAAAGGTCTCTATAATTGATTCGACGTGTATAACATGTTATACTACCATTATATTTTTAGGCCCCCAGGTGAAAATAGAAAGGCAGGCGAATCATTATGTTGACAATATACCTATGTGATGACAATCTGGAAGTCCTTAACCGGTATACAAGACTTCTTGAAAAGATAGCTAAGAAAAATAATGTAGATGTTATAATTTCATCTTTCAGCAGCGGTGAGCGGTTACTGTTTCATCTGTCCAATTCGCCAAATCAGGCTGATATCATTTACCTTGATATCCTCATGGGTTATATAAATGGTATGGATACCGGGAAAAAACTGAGAGCACTGGGGTGCAGATCAGAAATTATTTATCTGACCACAAGTGAAGATTATGTATTTGATGCTTACGATATTTCACCGGTTAATTATTTGGTGAAAGCAAAGACTTCTACGGCAAGATTTGAGGAAGTCTTTCTCCGGGCTGTGACTTTGGCTCAAAAAAAGGAAACCGATATGTTTGCCTGTGAATCAGGCCGTGTCCAAAAATTGATTCCGTTCAACGAAGTATCTTTTTTTGAAATTCGAAAACGGATTGTAACGGTTCATTACAATGGAAATGAAACTATCAGCTTTTATTCAACACTAGCACAGTTAGAGGCGCAGCTGCTGCATAAAAACTTTGTCCGTGTCCACCGTTCATATATTGTGAACTTGTCCTATATTGCAAATTTTGCACAGAACAGCCTTGGTTTGAAGACAGGCGTGGAAATTCCAATTGGTGTTACATACATGAAGCAAATCAGACAGGCGTTTCAAGAATATATCAACTGTGCCAGCATTCATGGATACCAATGAATAGCGGGGGACAAAAAATATGCAGCTATTAGGGCCTGCTTCACTAATTCTATACGATGTTTTTATTCTTTTATATTTTAAAAAAATCTCTGTACATAAGAGGAGCCACTGGATTTTTTATGTCGCCGCAGTTGCTCTTAATCTTGTTGTTACCATACTATCCTATTCGTTTTTGGACCACCAGTTCTCTGTCTATCTCATGATGGGTTCTATGATGCTTGCGTTCCATCTGTTGTTTAAAGGGAACGGCATACAAATCCTTTATGCAGGCAGCATCTATATGTTTTCCTTGTACAGCAGCCGGGGAATTATCATGTCGGTTTATTCCATCGTTTTGCAGATCAGCATAAAAGAGCTTCTTGATAATGATGTTTATTATAATATAATATTTGTATTGGCTGTATTTCTTTCTATGGTAGTCAACCTGTTTATCCGTAAGGTAATACTGCCGGATAATAAAGCGAAGCATTTGTTTAATAACAGAGTACAGCTTAGATTTGTAGTCATTTATCTGATTTTCCAGTTGATATTTCTTACGCTCATAAACGACGGGCGATACCATAATTATATTAGGCATGCCTGGCTTTCTTCCTTATATTTAGGTTCCTGTGTTATAAGTAAAGTGTGGCTGATCTTTGTCCTCAGCCATACGTCCAGAGTATCCGAATTGCTTGAATACGAGTTGCATACCCGTAAATTGCAAGAACAGCTTTCCCGCCAAGTACAGCATTATCAGTCATACCGAAAATTTACAGAAAGCTATAGAATGTTCCGGCATGATTACGAGAAATTGATGACTTCCGTCAAAACACTGCTGCGTAATCGTAAGTACGAAAAGGCTATCCGTATATTGGACGATATCCATGATACGATGCAGCGGGACGTACTTGTTCACAAAACCTATTCCGACAATATATTGTTAGATTCCATTTTGCAGGATGCGGCCAACGCCTGTGAACAAAAGGATATCCGCTTTTCAGTACATGTTCATCTCCCAGAAAGTGTTTCAATGACTGAGCTGGATATTGTCCATGTTTTCTCAAATATAGTAGATAACGCCATAGAAGCCTGTGATAAAGTATTCAATCAGGAACGGTTCGTTGAGATCATAAGCCGGGAAACTCAGGGGTGGTCAATTGTAGAGGTTACCAATTCATTTAACGGTAAACTGTTAATCGAAAACGGTGAACCGGAAACTACGAAAGATAATAAGGATTATCATGGCTTTGGATTACGAATCGCGAAGAAGACAATTGAAGCGCTGGGCGGGCTGCTATTTATAGAGCCAGATCAGGAAAAAAGAATTTTCAAAATAAGGATATGCATCCCCAAAGCGCCCTCCCGTCATCAGGACATTCTATAAAAAGAACTATACCTTTTCAACCCAGTTGGGAACATAAAAAGGCAAATTGAGTTCATAGTAAACCATAATGTCACTTAGTCATTTTATTCTTATACTACGAGTGCAGTTATGCGCTCTATTCAATAAACCTTAAAGGAGGAACCCTGTATGCAATATGAAAATAAGCCATCCAAATTCACATGGGAGGGGCTTGGGGATATTAGCGTTGGCAGAGAGAACCTTGGGCCTGATATGCCAGTGCTTGTTTACCGTCTGTTTCAATATACCTTAAAGGATATTTTATCTCGGGAATATGATGAAGCAACCGCCGGCCGCCTATATTGGGCAGCCGGACATTTGGCCGGTACGGAATTAGCAAAAAACGTGCTGGATCTTTCTGGTGATTTTGATTTCTTTATTGCCAACCTGACCAACAAACTTAAAGAGCTAAAAATCGGTGTTCTTCGTATTGAAAAAGCCGACCTGGATTCACTTTCCTTTACCTTGACAGTTTCAGAAGATCTGGATTGTTCCGGCCTGCCTATCACAGGTGAAACCGTGTGTGACTACGATGAGGGATTTATTGCAGGTATTCTCGAAACATACAGCGGTCATCAATTTACTGTAAAAGAAATTGACTGCTGGGCTACCGGAGAAAGAACCTGCCGATTTTCCGCAACCCCAAAATAGCTTGTAGCAGCTATATGTGAACCATCAGGAAAAGAGGTAACAAAAGTGGACGATATGAGTCAAAAGACACTTGCAGCCGTACAAGATGTACTGGGAAAGCTGCTATCCGGTAAGCAGTGTGGCGTAATAGAAGAAGTACATACCTCTATACCAGAATTACAGACACTCGTTACAGACATGAACCAATTGATTCAGAATCTCAATGAAATAAATCATCTGGCAATAGACCTTTCTCGAGGTAAGCTGGACACCCCAATTCCTCCCCGATATAACTATATGGCCGGTCCATTAAAGCGGCTGCACTCCCAGCTGTCCAGCTTGTCATGGTGTCTGCGGCAGTTGGGGACGGGAGCTGTCGTCAGTAAATTTGAGAATACCGGTGAATTATTTGATGCATGTAATGAACTAATTGATCAGGTCGCGGTATTTTCCACTCAGGAAGCCGACGGCGCTGCCTCCATTATGCCAATATCATTCAATAGCTGGCGTTACCATCAGATTCTCCATACACTAGATCTGCTTCATGTGTCAGTTTTGGAGGTGGATAGCAATGGGCATGTGGTATATGCCAACCTTTCGGCGAAAGAAATATTCGGAGATATCGAATACATTTCAGAGCAAACGGAAAGCAATGTGCTTAAGCTTATCGCAGCAAATATTGCAATTAACAAAGAAGATAACACTTTTCCGGTTCATAGGGAGATTTATGAAGAAAGCAGCAGTACATGGTATCGAATTACATCCGACAGGTTTTTATTACCAAACGGACAAGCGGTTTTTTTCAATACGATTGACGATATCAGTGAGTGGAAAATCAACGAATATCACCTGAAAATGTCTGCGGCGATGGATGAAATGACCGGAACCTATAACCGTAAATCCGGGCTGGAAGAACTGGAGAATATTGTAACCCAAGCTATTTCTTCAAAAACACACTGCATTGCCTTTGTGGATATTGATAGTCTGAAACCAATCAACGACAACTATGGCCATCGTGAAGGCGATTATGCAATTAAAAGCATTTCCAATGTACTTCTCTCTTCTGTTCGCGATTCAGATATGGTTTGCAGGTACGGAGGTGATGAATTTATGATTATTTTCAAAAACTGTGAAGAGGATACTGCAGAAAAAATCATCGCAAGAATGTATGACAAGTTAAAAGAACTTGAAAATAAGAGCCCAAAGCCTTATCCCTTGTCCTTCAGCTATGGAATTATATCCTTTTCTAATTGTTCAAATTCTGCCTTTAATGCTGCAGACCTATTAAAACAAGCTGATCAAAGGATGTATCAATGCAAAGCCCAAAAAAGAAGATACAGGGAGGAATTAAGGAATAATGATCGATAAATTTAATGCGTTTATCTCCCAATTGGCAGACCAGCAATTAATCCGCTCCCTGCGCAGAGGATTACTATACCTAATGCCATTTATTTTGATTGGTTCTATTGTGTTGGCATTCCTGAATCTGCCTATTCCGGCTTATCAAAATTTCATGCTGCATGTTTTTGGGGAAGGCTGGCGTGATTTTGGGTTATGCATACATAAAGGAACGCTTCAAGTCATGGCACTTATATCGCTGATTACAGTCAGCTATGCGATTTCACAGGATAAAAAGATTGTCAAATCAGGAGAGGTAAACGCAATCATTATTGTAATAACGACTTTCACTTCTTTTATCGTCTTTACCCATGATCCTAATGTGATTATAAGTTTCGCAGATGCAGGTTCTACCGGTATGTTTAACGCTCTGATCATATCTGGACTGGCCTGTAATCTGTTCTGTTTTTTTTACAAATGCCGTGACCGGATCTGGCCCTCAGCCCTGATTAGTTATAATGGGAGTTCCATAATCCGGGCATCTTTTAGGGCTATTATTCCCTCCCTGCTTACCATTTCTATTTTCACTGTGGCAAGAATACTCTTTAATTTCATTGGGCTTACCAATGTCCGGTTATTGTTTTTTCAGGTAATCAACAATATGTTTATGACAGGGCAGAACTGCCTTTTCGCATTGCTCATTGTTCTTGTCACGCATATTTTATGGTTTTTTGGGATACACGGCGGCAATGTCATTATGGATGCACTGTCTGGCGCTACTCCGGCTGCATCTTCAACGGCAGAAATCAATATCTTCACAAAAGGATTTTTTGATACTTATGTTTATTTAGGAGGAGCCGGAGCAACATTGGGGCTGTTGATTGCCCTGTTATTGGTCGGAAAAAAGAGTAGTGAAAACCGGTTGGCGAAAGTATCTATTCTGCCCGGCATGATTAATATAAACGAAATTATGATTTTCGGTCTGCCTATAATATTCAATCCCTATTTCTTTATTCCGTTTGTATTTTCGCCAGTTGTACTGTGTCTTACTGCATGGATATCTGTATATTTGGGATGGGCGCCCCCAGTAACGCAAACCGTAGAATGGACTACCCCCATTTTCTTATCAGGCTATCTTGGCACAGGATCAATTGCCGGTATTGTGATGCAGGCTGTTAATCTGATACTTGCTGTTCTGATGTATATTCCTTTTGTCCGAATGAAGCAAAAACACCAGCAGCATGTCCGGATTTCAGTCTTTAAAAATTTAGGCAATCATATTCAATATGTTCAGGAGCAGCAGCAAAAAACCATTCTTAACAGGCACGATGAAACAGGTTCTCTTGCCCGCGCTTTAATGACTGAGATCAAAGACGGGCTCAGAAACCATACCCTGACCCTGCATTTGGAATATCAACCTAAAATAAACCGTAAAAGTGAAGTCATAGGGGCCGAAGCTCTTCTGCGCTGGAACCATCCTATTTTTGGTCATGTATCTCCATTGATCATATTAAGCATTTGTGATGAAGCCGGCCTGACAAAGGAGTTGGGACGATGGATCATGAATCAGGCATTCAGCGATTTAAAGAACTGGCACGAGCAAGGATACAACCTATTATCTCTTTCTGTAAATCTAAACCCACAGCAGCTAAAGAAAGACGAATCACTGGTTCAGACTGTACAGTCCTATATTGACCGGTTAGGTATAAACCCCGTGTATATGGAGCTGGAACTTACGGAAAACGCCGCAATTGATTCCAGCGATTCCACCCGCAGCAAACTTGAAAAAATAAAGGACTTGGGCGTGAATTTATCCATTGATGATTTTGGAATGGGCCATAGTTCTTTGATTTATATTTGTGATTTTTACGCAAATGTAGTAAAACTAGACATTTCCCTGGTACATGCAATTACCAAAGACGAACAACGCCAGCAGATCGTAAAATCTATCCTGTCTCTTTGTAGTCAGATAAATGTCAGAGCTATTGCCGAAGGCGTAGAAACAAAAGAACAGCTCCAAGTGCTGCATGAACTTGGCTGCGAGTATTTTCAGGGTTACTATTTCAGCAGCTCTCTGACTAGCGATAAGTTTATCGAATATGTAAAGCAACACGGTATGGCAGATAAAAATGACGACTTACAGCCATAGTGGCAAAAATAAAGGAAGATATTCCCGCAGCCTTGGTCTACCTTACTCCAAGGCTGTTTTAATTCCATTCTCTTCTGTATATTCCCGAATCAGTTTCATAAATTCTTCCCCATATTTCTCATACTTGTTATTGCCCACACCATTGATTTTCAACATATCGGTTTTTGTAGACGGCAGGTATGTACTCATTTCTTTCAAAGTCTTGTCTGAAAAAATAATATAAGGAGGGACATGAGTTTGCTGCGCCATTTCATATCTTCGCACACGAAGACGCTCAAAGAGCTGCGGATACCGGGCATCTGCTATTTTCTGTTTCTTTTCTCCTTTTTGCTTTGCCGGAGTTCTTTCTATTTCCTTTGGCAGCTTCAATATGACAGCTTCCTGATTTTCTTCCCGAATTATATTCCTGCCTTGATCAGTCATTTTCAAAACAGGATATTCATTTGTAGTTAAGAACAGATATCCTTTTACAAGTAAATCATTCATAATCTGCCGGATGCGGACCAGAGTCACTTTCTTCAGAGTTCCATAAAACGGATTCTCATTCAGCCTGAACTGGCGTACCTTTGCATTTTCTGAGCCGTGGGCTGCATCTATGATTGCATTGATGCCGTAACGCTCACCGCTAGTCCTGACTAGATTAATAATATGAATAGCTTCATCAGTCACATCAATATCTTCAAACTCTGTCAGGCAGTTCTCACAATTACCACAGTAATTACCGCCATATTCTCCAAAATACCGGAGAATATAATCACGCAGACATTCATTCGTGAAACAGTAAAAGGTCATTTTCCGAAGACGCTCATTGTCCCTCTCCCGAACCAGTTCCCGCTCCTCATAGTCCAGTTCTGCATTTCCTGTCTGCTGACTGACCAGAAACTCGTTGATTTTCACATCCTGACCCGAATAAAGGAGGATGCATTCTCCAGGCTCCCCGTCACGGCCAGCGCGGCCCGCTTCCTGATAATAACTTTCTATATCCTTAGGCATATTAAAGTGAATAACAAATCGCACATTAGACTTATCAATTCCCATTCCAAATGCATTTGTTGCCACCATAATCGGCTTGATATCATAGATAAAGTCATCCTGATTCTGCTTTCTGGCTGTATCAGACAGACCTGCATGGTATTTGGCTGCCGGATACCCTTCCTTTATCAGAGTTTCATAGACTTCCTCCACGTTTTTTCTTGTATTGCAGTAGATAACTCCACTCTTATCATCATTTTTAATCAAATAGGACAATAACTCTGCCATTTTATTTTTTGGTTTTTTCACTGAAAAATATAGATTCTTTCTGTCATATCCCGTAACTGCTGCCAGAGGGTCCTCCAGTCCCAGGATACATACAATATCTTCCTTTACCACCTTTGTAGCCGTAGCTGTATATGCTGCAATGACCGGTCTTTTGGGCAGCATGTTGATAAAATCTACGATTTTGAGATAGCTTGGCCTGAAATCCTGCCCCCACTGTGAAATACAGTGTGCTTCATCCACCGCCACCATAGAAATATCCACGCTGCTTACCAGTGATAAAAAGGACTCCGTCATCAGACGCTCAGGTGCCACATAAATAATCTTGTACTGCCCCTTTCTGGCATTTTCCATCGCCTTTCTATATTGTACTTCTGTAAGTGAACTATTGATATACGCGGCGTGGACTCCCAGTTGGTTTAAGGCTGTTACTTGATCCTTCATAAGGGAAATCAACGGTGAAATAATAATTGAAATTCCCTCAAACAATAATGCCGGTATTTGATAACAAAGGGACTTTCCTGCACCAGTGGGCATAATACCCAGCACATCCCGCCCTTGCAGGGTACTCTCTACCAACGCCTCCTGGCCCTCCCGGAAGGAAGCGTATCCAAATATTTCTTTTAAAACTTTATATTGATTCATTCATATTCCTTTCTTTTGTTTCTTTAAGCTGCCATATATTTTTCATCCCTTCAAATTCACACTTATTTCTGTCAGATATCCCGCGCTTCAAACTCATTGCGGAGCCAGAGAGCGTCCTCCATAGTACTTTTCCAGCCATCCTTTTTCAGGTCCACCCGCCAGCCATCCTCTGTCCAGGCTACCTGCACCCCTTCCTGCTCCAGCATTTGCTTCTGCAGGTTTGGAGTGGCAAAAGAGGCTGCCCCACTTAAAATTCCCTTTGCATTTACCACACGGTGAGCAGGGGCATCCCCCGCCAGTCCGCGGTTCAAAGCATAGCCAACCTGCCTCGCATTCTTCGGTTTTCCACAAAGCAATGCTATCTGCCCGTAGGTTGCTGCCTTTCCTTTTGGAATCTGCTCACAGACTAACGTTGCTCTTTCGTAAAAATTCATATAGCTCTCCTGCCTTGTAATTTATACTCGTCTCGTTGAAGCACATCACTCTCAATACTCTTTCATTTTCTGTGCCAGGATATTCTGCTTTTATTTTGTCAAATACATCCCATATTATTTAAGTATATAATACATGCCTTTAAACTTCAATTCATACCTCAAGATAAAAAGATTTAAAAAAACGTCGTAATACAGAACCTTTGTTCCACATTACGGCGTTCTTCTTTTTAAGTCAGTATATTTTTCAGTACATCCTATCCACGATTTCACACCATGTTTACCCCTTCTATTGTAATTCGGGGCATCCAAAGAAACTTTGAAATCCCAAACTTTATAGTATCAGAGTATCCAATTCCATTCTGAGGCAGATATACTTCTCCTAACTCACTCGCAAACTTATCATATCCCTTTTTTTCTAATTTCTCATCTTTATTAGCAAACCTTGCTAATATCTCCATGTAGGAACCACCTCATGTATTGCACATGTCGGTATATAATACGATATCCTTCTCTCCTTTTTCATTCATGTAATCTTTAAGCTTTTTATCTAATACTACTTTCATAATGAACCCCTCCTTCGCTTTCTTTTCCATTATCATACCCATTTGGCATAGAAAGTTCTGTGATTTAGTCACACTATGAAATAAAGACTGTCTGCTTTTAATTTTAAAATCAGATTAATTCAAAGATATCCG
Organism: Ruminococcus sp.; assembly: GCA_013911065.1. Lineage (GTDB taxonomy): Bacteria > Bacillota > Clostridia > Lachnospirales > Lachnospiraceae > Muricomes. The sequence goes on from JACERV010000005.1 coordinate 98,430, forward strand.
CAAATTCAATTCCATATCCTTCCGCAACCTCTTTACATGTCAGCTTTCCATCATAACAGTTCACCCCAAGCGCAAGCAGCTTATCTTTCTGAATTGCATGCTCTAATCCATTATCAGCAATTGCCAGACCATGGCGGAGTGTTGCATTTGTAAGTGCCATTGTAGAAGTCATGGAAACTGCCCCTGGTATATTGGCTACACAATAATGAACTACATCTTTTACTACAAAAGTCGGATTATCATGGTATGTTGGAACCGTAGTCTCACAGCATCCACCCTGGTCCACTGCGACATCTACAATAACACTCCCCTTTTTCATCCCGTCAAGGTAACGCTCTTTTATTAATTTTGGAGCTTTTGCACCCGGGATTAAAACACAGCCGATTACAAGGTCTGCTGCATGGCATGCCTTTTCCAATGCAGTATCCGTGCTGTACATCGTTTGAATCTTTGAGCCAAAAACATCATCTAAATATGCCAGACGGTCTAAATTATTATCTGCAACCGTCACCCTGGCTCCTAGTCCAACAGCCATCTTGCATGCATTTGTTCCAACAACACCTGCACCCACAATCAAAACATTTGCCTGTCTGACGCCTGTAACACCACCTAATAATATTCCCATACCGCCCATTGTGCCTTCCAGGCATCTCGCCCCTGCCTGAATACTAAGCCTTCCTGCCACTTCACTCATTGGCTTCAAAAGAGGGAGCCCGCCGTTTCTGTCTCTAATCGTCTCGTAGGCTACAGCTTTCGCTTTATTCTTTAAAAGTGCATCCGTAAGAGGCCTATCTGCTGCAAGATGAAGATATGTGTATATAATCTGGTTTTCACGTATCAAATCATATTCTTCCTTCAAAGGCTCCTTTACTTTTACAATCATGTCACATTCCGCCCACACCTGTTCTGCCGTATCGAGAATAACCGCACCGGCTTCTCTATACATTTCATCAGTGAAAGACGCGCCTTCTCCTGCGCTTTTTTGAATGTAGACTTCATGATTATGGCTCACATACTCCTTTACATTTTCAGGAGTCAGGCCAACCCTGTACTCATACTTTTTGATTTCTTTTACACATCCTACTTTCATTGTTAATACCGCCTTTCCTATTCCCCATTAGTCTTTCAACATCTTTGTTAATAATGTATATTTATCATAATTTATTTGAGTTTTATTGTAAATAGTGTCCAATAACTTCAATATACTTTTTAATATTAAGTGTATTTCACCTTAAATTATAAAGTATATTTCATATTGACCTAAATTATTTAGGGTGTTAAAATTTATAAATAGATATATTACATAAGACTGGGGGGAAATTATGGATAGGATTGATGAAACTCTAATACGGGAGCTTCAAAAGAATGCCCGTACCTCGTTAAAAGATATTAGTAAACAAATAAACCTCTCACTGCCTTCCACAAGTGAGCGTCTCCGTAAACTTGAACAGGCCGGGTACATAAGTGGATACACTGCACTGTTAGACAACCTTAAGCTGGGTAAAGCCCTTACCTGCTTCTGCACGGTTGTCTTAAAAGAGCAGTCTTATGACACACAGAAAAAATTCCGCCAGCTTATTCAGCAAATTCCAGAAATTACCGAATGTCACTACGTTACCGGAGAGTACGAGTATATCATGAAAATAATTACGGACTCTACCAAATCACTGGATGCCTTACTTCAAAGCTTTAGAGAAGATTATAATGTAATCAAAACTTACACCTACACCGTTTTATCAACAATAAAGAGCTATCCTGGAATCCAATTATAATACATTTTTCTTGCGGTTTAATCACGTTATGAAAGTTGATTATGTTCCAGAATATACTGCAAAAGACCTTCACAGCCCTCTAAAACATCATCATATGTACGGTCAAAATTACCGGTATACCAGGGGTCTGCAATATCTCGGGGATTCGCAGAAAAGTCCAGCAGCCTTTGTACTTTATGCTCTTTATCCTCTCCGATAATCCGGTTGATATTGCGGATATTCTGATACTCCATTCCTATAATATAGTCGTACTCAGAATAATCCCTTTTGTGGAGCTGAACAGCAGACTTCCCGGCAGTGCTGATACCAACTTCCTTTAATTTCTGCCTCGTGCCGCGATGGACCGGGTTTCCGATTTCCTCACGGCTCGTTGCTGCGGATGCTATGGAGAATAAATCCCCCATTCCACGCTTTTGTACCATATCACGAAACACAAATTCTGCCATAGGGGAACGGCAGATGTTGCCGTGGCAGACGAATAGTATTTTTATCATGTCCTTAAACCTCCTTGTTTTTGCTGGTTTTCCCGTGTTTACGGGGTTTGTCGGCATTGTTGCGGCAGATGATTTTTGATGTTTTCCGACATATCGTGGCATAAAGTATCCCACTGCTTCCGCATGGCACTTGCACATCCATTTGGTGTGAGATAAACTATTTGCCTTACTGCTCAATTCTCAGCCACCTTCAAAGTGCCTATTAGTGCTTATTTTTTCTATATTTCTGCTTATTACTATTTGGCTTATCCGGAATTGTCATCTCAACATAACCCGCCTCTAACGCCGGAAGCAAATAATTATCACGAAAAGTAGGACGATGTTTTAAACCTAATCTCTCCATAAGTTCTTTTGTCGAAAGCTCTTCATCCCCCATACACTCTAATAATTTAGCCACTTGTTCGGTAACTTGTTCCCTCACTTGTTCGGTCATTGCAATTTCTTTTAATGAATCCAATATGGCCTGAAGCAGAAATTCAATAAACCGCCCTGAATTTGCTAGTTTGTCGCACTCTCCCAGTACTCGGTAATAGTCATCTTGCCGTTCTCTTATTAATGTTTCTATTGGCAGCCAGCCAAATACACTATTCCATTTATATAGCAATAAAGTCTGCCACATTCTTCCCATTCTCCCATTACCATCTGCAAAGGGATGAATAAATTCGAACTCATAATGAAATACGCAGCTTTTGACTAATGGATGGGCATCCGTTTTCTTTAACCATGCCAGTAATTCTGATATCAACTGTGGCACCCTTTCCGCCGGTGGAGCCATGTGTACTAAATTCTGACCCGCAAACACACCAACACCACTATTTCGAAACATGCCTGATTCTTTAGTTAATTCATCCATTAAGACTCCATGAGCCTTTAACATATCGTTCTTAGAGTAAGGATTCATTTGCAGTAAAATTTCATATGCTTCAAATGCATTTTTCACCTCGCAAATTTCGTCTGGAGCTCCTAATATTCTCTTCCCATTGATAATGTCAGTAACCTGATTCAGAGACAAAGAATTATTTTCTATAGCTAAAGATGCATGAATCGTCCTAATTCGGCTATCTCTCCTTAACCTTGGATTATTATTCATCTGATCATTTATAGTGATTTTCGTTATAATTTCCGTTATCTCAGATATTAAATTCACGGTTTTATCTGTAATAGTATATGGAGGCACATATCCAATTTCACTCATAAAGTTCTCCTTTCATACTTGTACTATATTATACCGTACAAGCAATCAAAAAGCTACCCTTAGGTTAGGATATAAATAAAATAAATACTCCATACCAAACTCAATATATTAAAAAAAGCTCCGATTTGAACACTCACCAAACCAAAGCTCTGCCGTAGCAAACAAGTAGTAAAACGCCTCCATAGATTCACATCTGTGGAGGCGCTTATTTTACTTCAATTATTTATACTTATATTATCTTGTCGTTATAATGTATTTATCCTTATAATATGGACAAATAGTCTAGTCTTACTCCGCCATATCTTCCGCTTTTGCCAGTGCACATATTATATCCACACAGGCAGGTATCCCCAATGAAGAAGTACTTAAGCACATATCATAGTATTTCGCCATGCCAAATTCCGTTTCCGTATAGTGGGCACAATATTTTCTCCGTGTTTTATCAACACTTCTTATTTTTTCTGAGATTTTTGCATCTGTATCTTTTGCCATTTTGTGTTTCATCCGCTCTAATCTCCATGAAAAATCGGCATGAACAAAAACATGATGTGTGTAATCAAATTCCTTTAGGATTGTGTTTGCATTTCGGCCTAGAATAACACAATTTCCTTTTTCTGCAATTCTTCTGATTACCTGTTGTTGTATCTCAAACAGACGTTCATTCAGCGGTTTGTTGTAAAAGTCAAACAAACTTTGAGCAAAACCAAAGTCCATAGGAATTTTTTCATCCCATTTCAGCAGACTATCTACGTCCACGTTGGATTCTCTGGCTGACTGAAGGATTATTTCTTTATCAAAATATTCGTAATTCAGCTTATGCGCAACTGCTCTTCCGATTTCGCCTCCTCCTGCACCAAACTCACGGCTAATTGTAATGATCTTTTTCATTGCTTTTCCTCCAAATGCCTATAAGACTTTGTTCAAAAAATCAATTGTTCTTGGTTCTTTTGGATTTGTAAATATTTCTTCTGGAGTCCCCTGTTCTACTATATATCCATCATCCATAAATAATACCCGATCCGCCACTTCTTTCGCAAATCCAATCTCATGTGTAACCACAATCATTGTCATCCCCTCTGACACAAGCTCCTGCATAACCGACAGAACCTCCCCCACCATTTCCGGGTCTAACGCAGACGTAGGTTCATCGAACAGCATGACATCAGGGTTCATAGCCAGTGCCCTGGCTATCGCTACACGCTGCTTTTGACCACCGGATAACTGGGATGGAAAAACTTCAGCCTTGCTCTCCAATCCTACGCGCTTCAGCAGCTTTATTGCTTTATCTTTCGCTTCCTGCTTTGTCATTTTCTTAAGCTCAACAGGAGCAAGCATAATATTGTCTTCAACCGTTTTATGGGGGAAGAGGTTAAAATGCTGAAACACCATACCAATGTTTTCACGAACCTTATTAATATCAGTGTGTTTATCTGTAATATCTACACCATCTATAATAATCTGACCGGCTGTTGATTCTTCCAATTGGTTCAGGCAGCGCAGAAAGGTGGATTTACCGCTTCCGGAAGGACCGATTAGTACAACCACTTCTCCCTTTTGAATATCGATGCTGATATCTTTTAAGACTTCCAGTTTACTGAAACTTTTTTTCAGATTTTTAACCTGAATAATGTTTTTCTTATCTGTCACGGTTTACCCTCCTTTCAATCTTCTTTGCGATTTTACTTAGTGTGACTATAATAACCATATACAGAACAGCTATAATTGCCCACGACTGAAACACTTTAAAAGTATTACCACTGATAATTTTCCCCATGTTTGTGAGTTCCGGATATGCTATAACAGACAAAATGGAGGTGTCCTTTAGTGTAATAATAAACTGATTTATAATGGAGGGAATCATGACACGTACTGCCTGAGGCAATATAACAAGACGCATACTTTTGCCATAGGTCAGCCCTAAACTTCGGCTCGCTTCCATCTGTCCCTTGTCGATACTTTCTATACCGGCACGAAAAATCTCTGCCATATAGGCCCCACAATTCATTGATAACGCAATTGTACCTGCCAGAAGTGAAGAGAAGCTAAAACCTTGAATTCCCATCATCTTGACAGCAGACGGCACACCAAAATAGATAAAGAAAGCCAGTACAATTAAAGGTACGCCTCTGACAGCATCCACATATACAGTTCCAAAAAAATTTAAAATGCGGTTCTTTCCCACATTCATTAAAGCAAAAATCATACCAATGATAATCGCAAATACTAACGATAAAAGGGTTAGCTGCAAAGTCCGCCCCAGGGCTGTAAGCAGCATAAAGCCATAATTCTGAATAATTGTAATCATTCGTATACTCCTTTATTATCTCAACATGCACAGCGCATCTGGTTTCTATGTTTTCCTCTATACAAATAAACGCAGGAAATCAAAGGTTAATCTCCCACGTTTGTCTTAGCAGTTATATACTGCTATTTTAAATATGTGTTAAGGATTTCATCATAGGTTCCATCTTCTTTGATATTAGCCAGTCCCGCATTAAACAAATCCAGCAATTCCTGATTCTCTTCATCCATAATGGCCATTCCATATGGAGCTCCTTCACTTTCCATTCCTTCAGGTATCTCAAGATCTAAATCACCTTCTTTAATCGACACCTGCATAATGGGTGTATCCTCCACACACGCTGCACTATTGCCAAGAATAACATCCTGATACATCGTTGGTGAATCTTCAAAAACTGTAACAGTAAATCCATAAGTATCTTTCAGACTTTCTGCAAAATCCGCACCTGCAGTACCATTTTTAACTGCAACATTTTTGCCGCGAAGACCCTCAAAATCCTTGATATCACTACCCTTTGCAACAACAAATGTCTGTGTTGCATTATAATACCCATCTGAGAAAATCCAGCCTGAATCAATACGTTCCTGCTTGATAGTCGCACCTGCAATAATCGCATCTGCCTGTCCAGACTGCACAGCTGCAACGGCTGCATCCCAGCCAAGACTGTTCAATTCATACTCAAATCCCTGATCTTCTGCAATAGCTGCTATGATATCTACATCGATACCAACAAATTCATTTTTTTCATTTGTGTACTCAAAAGGCTTGAACACTGTATCGGTAGCTATAATCCATTTTTTTCCGCTATCCGTATCGCCAGATGCGGTTGTTGATTCTTTATCCGCTTTTTTTGTGTCATTTGATGTGCATCCTGCCAACAAACCTATTGCCATAATTGAACACATTGCCATTACTAATATTCTTTTCATAAGTTGTACCCCCTTCTCTAATCAGAACAAACATCAAAAAAGTATTGTTTATATCTTCCCGTATCTGCCCTATATGTCTCAAGATTTACTAAAATAGTATACACTTATTCTTTCTTTATTGTCAAGAAACAGTAAACTTGAGTAATCTGAATAAAAGCCCAGCCCTGCAAGCAGCTAGTTTAGGGAATGGGGATACTTCGGAATCGCCACTGTAAATTTACTACCATGTTCCGCATTACTCTCGGCCTTCACTGTGCCCCCATGGGCAGTCACAATGGATTTTACAATCGTCAATCCGATCCCTGCGCCTCCCGTCTTGCGGTTACGGGATTTATCTGTACGGTAAAACCGCTCAAAAATCAGTGGCAGCTCATCTTTGGATATTCCAATTCCATTATCCTCAACAGTGATAATACCGTCTTGCGGTGTATCTTTGACCATAATGCGGATTTCCCCACCCTCTGGCGTATATTTGATTGCATTAGAAAGCAGATTGACAATAACCTGTGTCAGCCTGTCCCTGTCTGCATTTACATGAGATTCCACACCGCCTGCAGAAAGAGAGATACTCTTTTTAACACTTTCCGGCTCGAAGTTTCCAGTCACTGTATGGGCAAGCTCCAGTAAATCCACATCCGTCTTTTCCAGCCGCAAATTTTCATTTTCAACCTTTGCCAGCCGCTCTAAATCGGAGACCAGCCCGGAAATTCTGCCTATTTCCTCATAGCAGCTTTGTAACCGCTCTGTGGAAGGCTCCCATACCCCTTCAATAATAGCTTCCAAATGGGAAGCTACGGCGGCGAGTGGGGTCCGAAGCTCATGAGCGATGTCGTTTGTCAGCCGTTTGCGCAGCTCCTCCTGACTGTCAAGGGAGGACGCCATATGGTTGACTGCGGAAACAAGTTCGTCCAGTTCACGCGTTTTAATGTTGCTTTCAAAGCGGATTTTATAATCCCCTTCCGCAATCTGTTTGGCAATATGTGCAGTCTTGATGACAGGGCGGGAAATGCGCTTTGCCCAAAATCCGCCGGCAGCCAGAGAACAAAGTAATGCAAGAGAACCAATCACTGCCAGTACAAGGTTCAGCGAATCCAAAAAGTTAAAATCACTCTCGCTCAAAAAGTAGGGTCCGTAATAGCTGATGACAAGGCTTCCAACTTTTTGACCGTTCTGTTTTAAGTCATATTCCTGTGACACAATACTACCCTTTAGACTTGGACGCTTCCTGTCCATACGTTCTATGATCTCCATCATTATTTGTGAACAGGCTTCCATATCATGATTTTCGGCATCCCACACCACATTGCCATTTAAATCCATAAGCCGGATGATATACCCGTCATACATGGCGGACATTCCCACACCATGAATAAACTGCAAATCCCATTTTCCGGTTAAACTATCAAACTGGCGGCTTAGATTGACAGCAATATCCTTTGCGTTAGCCTGCTGCTGCTCCTTTGCGTATTTTTCAAACTCCTTGTTGATAAATATGTTGGCAAGCAGGCTGATGAGAGCCACGGCGGCAAGCACGATCACAGCAATTGTCAGTGTTAGCTGGGTGCGAAATTTGCGGCGCATATCATTCTCCTCCAAACTTATACCCCAAACCGCGTATTGTCAGCACATACACAGGGGTTTTTGTATCATCTTCTATTTTCTGGCGCAGATTTTTAATGTGGTTGTCAATCACGCGGTCAAGGCTGTCCGTATTATCGCCCAAAACAAGAGTCAGCAATTCCTCCCGGCTGAATATCTTGCCGGGATATTTAATCAACGCAGAAAGAATTTTCAGCTCTGTTGCAGTCAAATTCACTTCTTTGCCATGTTTGGAAACAATGCCTTTTTCAAAGTCCACCGTCAAATCTCCGTCCCGCCATGAATTTTTGATTGTGAGGGGCACTAAATCGTCCGTTGTCCTGCGCAGGACGGTCTCTATTCGGGCAGCAATCACCTTCAGGCTAAACGGTTTCGTGATATAATCATCTGCACCTATATCCAGCCCCTTTAGCTGATTGGCTTCCTCAGATTTTGCCGTCAGCATAATAATAGGAACGCGGGATTTTTTACGGATCCGTGTACAGACTTCTTCTCCGGATATGTCAGGAAGCATTAAGTCCAGCAGAATGAGAGAAATGTTTTCCTTTTCAAATATCTCCAAAGCCTGCGTGCCATTTTGGGCGGTACAGACGGTGTAGCCTTTGCTCTCTAAAAAAGCCTTTACGGCCTCAAGGATTTTCGGTTCATCGTCCACCGCCAGTATGTTCTTGTTCATGGTCATCACCGTGACCTCCAAAAGTTATTTTTAAACGCTGCAAAGGGAACCGCCTTTATGCGATTCCCCTTATGGCACTATGATACAATATCGTAGCCCTGTTCTTCAATTTCAAATTTAATTTTGTCAGCCGGACTTTGCGCCGGGTCATGTTCCACTGTGACCGTCCCGGCCTTTAGGTCAACCTCCACGCTTTCGATTCCCGGCAATGCGTTTACCGCATTTGTAACTGCTTTCACACAATGTTCGCAGGACATTCCGTCCACTTTGATAATTGATTTTTCCATTTCTATACCTCCATTATTTTAAATTGAAAGGTTTGAGCAATTTCCAAACCTGCTCTTCCTTACCATGTTCATCAACAGTAACTTGCGCGTATGTCCATCCCTCAATCTTTTCAGGATTAATGCCCGCCTCAATCAAAGGCTGGGGATTCAGAACGAATACGATGTCTTTATCTTGATCGCTGTGGTCATAGCCGTTCGTTTCCATATCCTTTGCCCACTCAAACATATTGCCGTCGCCCAGTTTCACGCCGTAATGGTCAAGGGAAGTGTGGAAGTTAATAGAACCTCGGTAATTATTGACAATCTGCTCATAAGCTGTCACTGCTGTGGGACTGCCATTGTATGTGAATTTGTCACTGCCCAGCTTTGTGCCAACCATTAACATTTTGCCGCCCGTGCTGCCCATCCTATCTCCTTCATAGAAAGCGTAGTTATCAGGCAGCTTTTCGGGGTCAAGCCCTGCATCCAGGAAGGGTTGTGCGTCAAATTCCAGCATAACATCATGCAAGGGGGCATTACTGTAATCCTCGCTCCAAATAAAGCGTACTGAATCGTCCGGCGCAGAAAGCGCCCAGCCCACATTTGTCTCATCGGCCTGCACCTGGTCAGGTATGGTCTTTAGCACCTCCTCAAAAGAGGTAATGGACCCCTGGCCGACTACATCCAGCGATTTCAGCCCGGAGCAGGCGGTTAATGCCATCGCCGCCACTAACCCTGCTGCGGCTGCCACGATACGTTTCATTTTATTTTTCATGGTTATGCACCTCTCCTTTCCTGATTTGCCGCCTTAAATCTTTTTAAGCGCAGAGCGTTTGTCAGTACCGAAACTGAGCTCAAACTCATGGCTGCTGCCGCAAACATGGGATTCAGCAGGGGGCCGCCGAACAGATGCAGCACACCTGCCGCAATAGGGATACCCACCACGTTGTAACCAAATGCCCAAAAGAGGTTTTGCTTAATATTGCGGATGGTCTTTTTGCTTAGGTCAATGGCTGTAGGAACGTCCATAAGGTCGGAATGCATAAGCACAATATCTGCACTTTCCATTGCCACGTCCGTACCGGAACCAATTGCAATTCCTATATCAGCCTGGGCCAGTGCGGGAGCATCATTGATACCATCGCCCACCATTGCCACTTTACGCCCTTCGCCTTGCAGCTTCTTAACCTCATTAGACTTATCCTGGGGCAGCACTTCTGCAAGCACACGGTCAATACCAACTTGTTTCGCAATAGCGTCCGCAGTCTTGCGGTTATCGCCTGTTATCATTGCAACTTCAATGCCCATGCGGTGCAGACTTTCAATGGCACCTTTGCTGGAAGCCTTGACAACATCGGCCACAGCCACGATACCAGCCAGCTCTCCGTCAATGGCTACGTACATCGGTGTTTTTCCTTCTCCCGCCAATCTGTCAGAATCCGTTTCCAATACAGTGAGGGAGATGCTGCGTTCATCCATAAGCTTGCGGTTTCCGGCAAGAACAGTCTGCCCATTGATAACCGCTTCAATGCCGCGCCCGGTAATAGAATTAAAGCTGTCTACTTTTAAGAGATCCAAGCCTTTATCTTGAGCTCCGGTCACAATCGCCTGCCCTAATGGATGTTCCGAGCTCTTTTCAGCGGAAGCCGTCATTTGCAAGAGATAATCAGCGGGTGAGTCCTGAGTTGTCAAGACATCCGTAACCGTAGGTTTTCCCTCTGTAATCGTGCCTGTCTTGTCAAAGACAATTGTGTTGATTTTGTGGGCCGTTTCAAGAGCTTCCCCACCCTTTATCAGAATACCGTTTTCCGCACCTTTCCCTGTACCAACCATAATAGCGGTAGGTGTTGCCAGACCTAAAGCACAAGGGCAGGCGATAACAAGAACAGAAATGAATATGGTCAGGGCAAATTTTACATCCCCCCCGCTTCCAATTAACCATGCTACACCTGCAAGCAGAGCAATGATACACACAACCGGAACGAACACACCGGATACTTTATCTGCCATTGCTGCAATTGGTGCTTTTGAACCCTGTGCATCCTCCACCAGCTTGATGATTTGCGCCAGTGCGGTATCAGAGCCAACTTTTTCAGCCTTAAACTGAATCATTCCAGTGGTATTTAAGGAGGCTGTATATACCGGGTCACCTGCCTTCTTATCCACCGGCATACTCTCGCCTGTCAGCATAGATTCATCAATAGAAGTATGCCCCTCTGTAACCGTACCATCCACCGGAATTTTTGCGCCGGGTTTTACGATGATAATATCTCCGATTTCAACTTCATCAATGGGAATTTCCTTTTCCGCACCATCCTGTATAATAAGGGCAGTTTTTGGTGCAAGCCCCATAAGTTTCTTAATCGCTTCACTGGTTCTTCCTTTGGATACTGCTTCAAGGGATTTTCCCAAAAGAATCAGTGTTATAATCACGCCAGCCGTTTCAAAGTAGAGGGAGTCTACTGCTTTAAATTCTCCCTGGGTTATCAGCCATGTGTTGTAAATACTGTACAGTATGGCTGCAGTTGTGCCGATGGCAATTAAGCTATCCATATTCGGACTTCGCTGTATCAGCGCCTTAAAACCAATGGTGTAGAATTTATAACCCACGCCGATAACTGGAATCACCAGCACGATCTGTAACAGTGCATAAATCAGCGGATAATTCATTGGGTCAAGCCCTTTTGGATAGGGCAGCCGTATTCCGTACATAATCAGCATAGGGACCATTGCAATATACAGCAGGGGAAGGGCGAAAACTGCTGAAACAGTAAATTTTGTCCAAAGTACCTTGATTTCCTTTTGCTTTCGCGCTCTGTCCTCGTCGGCAGCATCCGCTTTATTCACTTCCAACGCCTCGTATCCGGCTTTCTCAATCGCCTCCCGGATAGCCGACAAACGTATTTGATGTGGATCATAGGAAACAGCCGCCTTTTCCGTAGCAAAATTAACTGTTGCACTCGTCACTCCGGGAAGTTTCTTGATTCCTTTTTCCACCCGCTGGGCACATGCTGCACAAGTCATACCGCCAATGGGGATAGTGACATTGCTGCTCTCACTTTTTTCTACCACCTCATATCCGATTTTCGTTACAGCTTGCTTAATCGTGGTAAGTGGCAGAATGCTTTCATCATACTCCACAAACAGCTTTTCACTTGCCAGGTTCACCGTTGCCTGCTCAATGCCGGAAAGCTTCCGCACTGTCTTTTCTATTCGCTGTGCGCAGGCTGCACAGGTCATACCTCTAATACTAAGTACCTGACTGTTCATATATAAATCACCTCACTCATTTCTTTCCATTTTATTTCTTTGAGATTTTTCAACCTCTACTATTAGTTTAACCATAATTTCTAATTTTGCAAGTATGCACTTTTTTGTATAATAGTACCCTAAATGATACTATTTAATTCTTGACACCGCTCAATTCCAATGATATTATTATTATAGTAATGATTCTTTTATCATGTACAAACTCTTATATACTATAGTGATTTAAAATATACTAACAGAAGCTAAGGAGGTGAAAAAGATGAACTGTGACTGTACTGAATATAACTGTCCCGTAGACGTAACTCTTGATATGATAGGCGGAAAATATAAATCTCTTATTCTTTGGCATTTGATTGACGAAACCCTGCGTTTCGGGGAGCTTCGCAAGCTCATTCCGCAGGCTACTCCTAAAATGCTGACCCAGCAGCTCCGGGAACTGGAAAAGGATAATCTTGTTATCCGTACCGTGTATCCCGTTGTGCCCCCAAAGGTAGAGTATTCACTTTCCGATTTAGGCCGCAGCATCCGTCCGATTTTGGAAACCATGTATGATTGGGGAGCAACTTATCTCAAAGACAATGGCAAGGAGATAAGCTGCTCTATGACTGCACATAGGTGATTATTGTTTCCAATTTGGAGAGAAACGATAAGTATTTGCCTGCAGCGTATCGTAAGAAACCGTAATGGATTCGTCTGTTACGGTTTTATCTTCGTCAAAAATCGGTACAGGATTACATCCGTTTGCTTCTACCTCCACACTGTCCATCGGGAATTTATTGCCGCAATTCTGACATTGAAGTGTGTTGCCGCTCTGCTCAAAATATGCTTTGGGAGAGCCGTTGCACACCTGGCAGGTGTTGAATGCTGTACGGATTGTTCCATCTGAAGCTTTTACCGCCGCAACTTCCATTCTTGTGCCATCCACCGTAACGGGATAGAATTTAGCCGTCTCGGAAACCTCACTTGCTGGAATTACAAGGCCTTCACCTTCTTTAATGTCCTGTGAATCACTTGCTGCTGTATTATTGTCATCTACACTGTTACTGTCGCTGCTTCCGGCGCTATTGTCCCCATTGCTATTGCCGCTGTCGTTAGATGAACAGCCTGTAACCGCAAATGCCAATACCAGCACAACCGCTGCAAAGGCAGCCGCCGAAAAGCGAAAACCTTTTTTATTCTTTGTTTCTGTCTGCATGATAAATTTCCTCCATTATACAACGAGATATTTAATCCCTTTTATTTTTCTGCGGTATCTCCGCAATGTTGTTTCGTTCATCTTTCTTTTCTTTCCTAGGTCTCTCCCTCATAAAGAATAACGCAATACCTATTCCCATCACCGGCAGGATACAATGCCAATGACTAATTAAAAAATTCATATTCAGGCTCTCCTTTCCATCATCGTTGGCCGCCGCAGCATCCGGCAGGAAGTCCATTGGAACCGTCATCAGGGTTATCTGCCACTGTTCCGTCATCGCTCACAACTGTAATGCTGGAGCGTATCATACCCATCCAGCAGCTAAACGGGAAAGCTCCCGATTCGTCCGGGGTAAACTCAATCACATTTTCCCCGGTTTTCAACGCAACCTCCAAATTGTATTTTGGAATGGTAATAGAGTTGTTACAGCCGTTCAGCGCCCCGCTTGGCACATTTAAGGTCCATTTAACGGGAATTCCCTGCTGGACGGTGATCGGCTCATACTGTCTGCTGCTCACTGTGGAAGTGATATACTGAACGCCGTCCTGCACCGTCGCTGCTGTTCCCTGCGCTGTCGCAGTCTTTTGGCTATCGGCAGTTATTACATCTGCCAAATTTACATTGGCCGTCTGCCTGCTCTGTGCAGGCCCGGCAGCCTCGCCCTGTGCATTGAGAAGCAATGCCCTTCCGCTCAACAGCCCAACGGTTACCAACAGGACAGCCAGCCCCGTCAACAGCGTGGGAAATCTCTGTTTTAAAGATCTGTTTCTATTTGCACTCATTTTTACTGCTCCTTTCCAGAATCTATTTCTGAAGTCTACCAGCGATGCTGAGGTAAACTGTAAAATGTTGTCCTCTTCCTAAATGTCATGTTCTCCTAACCGCAGCATGAACCACCGCCTGCTGCCTGAAAGGTTTCGGGAGGCCATATCATGGGGTCAAACTCACTGACTTTTTCTTTAATCCCATCTTCATCCACGTTATTCAAGTCATCCACCACCTTGATATAGCCATAAAATTTATTATCGCCTGTAGAAAAATCGAAATCATCGGTAGGGAAGAAGAACAACGGATTTTCGCCCGAGGAAAGCAATAACTGTGTAGCATAATTAGGAATCAAAAGCTGCGTGCCGTTTTCGGCACCGGAAATGGAGTTTTTGATATTCCATTTCACGTTCAATCCGGCTTTTACAACCACAATGGCAGGCGAGAAACCTTCGTCCGTTAATTCAATCGTAACTTCCTGAATCCCCTCGCCGTATTCGTCCGTTGTTTCCGTTGCAACAGACACGGCGTCAACAGGAATTTTCACGCCCGCCGGAACGGGGTCAGGTATTTCTGCTGTTGTATCTCCTAGATTTTCGTACCCCTCCGCCGAAGCGCTGTCTGTACTCCCCGTTGGCTCAGCTCCGGCTCCCACCACGGTAATAGAACCGCGAATCATGCCCATCCAGCAGCTATATTGAAACTGCCCCGTCGTGGTAGGCGTAAATTCAATTACATTGTCGCCATCTTTAAACGAATAATTGGAGATGCCGTACTCCTGAATATTTATACTGTTGTTGCACCCATTGATGCTGCCACTTGGCGCATTTATCGTCCATTTAACGGGCGTTCCCGCCTGAACAGTGATATTCGGATAACTGCCCGGGGAAAGGGTACTGTTGACAATCTGTTTCCCGTCCACAATTTGAACACTCTCATTATCCACGCTGTCCGCTCCGCCCACGGTCCGTGAGTTCAAGGCTGCTGCTGCAATAATCACAACACCCAATACGGCAGCTGTTGAAACCATTTTGTAACTTGACTTGCCAAAAGGAATAACTGATACCACACCCACAACGCAAAGAGCAAGAATAATAGGAAACAAGAGATTAGGCGGTAAGAGACCTGAAAGGCTGACACCCTGTGAAAGCATTGCCAAACCAAGCACCACAACCAGCACTGCGCCTACAGTCATTACCTTTTGGGTAAACTTTTTGCCTAATGCTGAAACGATGGAGCCAAGCCCTAACATGAGGGGTACTGTCCCCAGGCTGAACAGGAACATAGACAACGCACCAACCAAAGGATTTCCCGAAGCCAATGCCACAATCTGCATGGATTGCAGGGGGCCGCAGGGCATTAAGCCATTAAGCAGACCGACAATCAGGGGACTTTTGCTTTTTACTTTTCCAGCCTTACGTACAAAGATTTTCGGCATACGGGGCTGGAACTTTCGCAGCACCGGGAACAGGCCAAGCATATTGATTCCCATAATCACCATGAATACCCCGGCAATCAGTTTAAGAACCCCCTGGGCCATGACAGGCAGACCTGCGTCAGAACCGCCCCCGCCAAACAGCAGCCCCACAGAGCCTAAAATAAAGCCGATTACGGTGTAAGAAATCACCCTTCCGAGATTGTACAGAAAGGCCGGAGCAAATGTAGTCATACGGCTTTGTTTTCCTCCGCCAGCCACCTCAGCGTGGGGGATACATTGAGAGAGATTAATTCCGCCGCACATGGCAACACAATGGATAGAAGTGATTAAGCCGATAACAAACAGCATTCCATAGCCCATTTTGGTGTCTGCCAACTGACTGGGGACCAGCAGATTCAAGACACCGAATTGCTCTAACAGCACATACAAAGAAACCACAATCACCAAAATCCCAATTACGCGGCTGATGTTGGATTCCTGGTTTTCGTTCCCGGTCAGCACCTCGTAATCCAGTTTTTCAATAATCCTGGTTATCTCCTTTAAGGATATAAGATCAGTGTCATATGTAACATCAGCCGTTCCTGCACTGTAACTTACCTTAACACTTTTTATGCCTGCAACTTTGCGCAGTTTTCGTTCAATCTTATTTTGGCAGTTTATGCAGGTCATCCCGCCAATTTTCAGCCGCTTTGTTTTTTGTCCTGATTCCATTCGGCAAATCTTCCCCCTTTAATCGGATTTTCTTTTATATGGGAGTAGTGTAGCCGTGTAATGTATGTTTTTTATATGGATTCAAATTTCTTTTTAATTTTTCTGAACAGAGGAGGCTTTTTCTGTAAGCTAAAGCGTTCGGGCTACAAAAAAAGGCTATCTCCTACACCAATAGGGGATAGCCTTGTACTAAATTAAAATGTCATTAAAGTTTAAATGTATAGGTGTTCAGCGTCACTTCTCTTTATTCTTCCAACCGCTCAATCACAACTGCTGTGCCATCTACCGATACGACAAACGTATTATTTTGCAGTGTCGTAATATCAAAATCAAGCCCTATTACAGCATTTGCCCCATTCACAATTGCGCTTGCAACCATTTTCGCCTGTGCTGCTATTTTAGCCTTGGATAATTTACCTTCAAATTTAGACGATGTCCCTCCAAATATATCTGCTTCGGCAGCGTTGAACTCACTAAATATACCTGTTCCCAAAACTACTTCTCCGTGTACCACATCTATGTAATTTACAATTTTGTACCCTTCAAAGTTGTAACCTGTGGTCACTTTGTAATCTCTATCCTTTTTTGTAATTTCTTCCTGCATCTCCTCCTCCAGCTGATCTCGAAGGATTGTGAATTTCTTAATTACCCTTATTCGTTCAAATTCATTTTTTACCGCTTCTTTAGCAGCTTCTGTCATATTGTGTTCTCTAGCTCTTATTGCATCTTCTGCGGCTGTCAATTGTTTTAATCCTTCTGCCTTTTGCAATTTCCTAAACAAAGGGGCACACTGATAACAAGCAAGCAGACCATCCTTTAAATCGTATTTATCTTCTCCAAATCTACCAATTCTACTACTACAAATACAACAGTTTGCCATTGATATATCCTCTCTTATTCTCTTTACTTTTTTAAGATGACTCTAAATATTATATATTAATATATAATACCACAATTCTCTTGAACTCTGGTATAAAAGTTAGAGAATCATAAAAATCCGGGCCAGCACCTTCTCTGCACAGAAAGGATGATAGCCCGGATTCATTTAAATTAGTTTAACCCTAATTTTGTTTTTAATTCATTGGCAATATCATATGCACTGTACTCCATAGGAATGACATAATCATCGCCGTCCCCGTGAAGCGGGAACCACACCTGTGCATAGAATGGGTTTTTCTTAGCAACCTGCCCGTACTTCCACTCGCGGCTCAGACATTCCGGACACCAGTGCCCCCCCTGCAAGACCGCGTTTACAGACATTTCAAATTCGTGTCCATCTGCACACTTCCAGCGGATTGGTGTATAAATATCTGTTACCTCTTCCGCCAGACATTCACCGCCCCTAAACTGAGCCGCTTTCTTCAGATCCTCTAACGTCAGATTTTCAATCCCCTTTTTCTCATCATAACCGTGATTCAAATAGGTAGGTTCCTCACTTGGATGGTACAGTTCAAATCCTTCATCAAATCCTTTGATCTCTTTTTGTTTTTCTCTTGAACCAAAGAATGCGCGAATCCAGTCTTCCTCATTATTCTCGAACATCCAATAGGTCCCCATTCTCTTATGTCCGACCTGTATCAGTTTTTCTCTCATCTGTTCCTTGGTTGGAAATGCAGCACGAATCATTGGATTCTCCGCCATCCGGCGCATCTCATCTCTCACTCCATCCCAATACTGCTTTGCCGGAATACAGCGGAAGTGGAGGATATCATCCAGTTTATCTGCATCTGTGTAGTAATGTCCATGGAAATTATACGGTGCCAGCATCTTTGCATCAAATAAATCCTTCAATCCCATTCCAAAGGCGCCCACGTTAATATCCCACAATTCCCAGCTAGTCAGCCGGTACCCTGCGCCGCTGCTTAAATTATAGCCTTTTCTCCAAAATGATTCTGGAACCCAGCTTTCACAAATATTTGCCATACAAATACCAGACTCAATGGATGTGCTCCACTCCAGGACATTGTTTGGATCAATATGGAATTGAATCGGTTCATCTGCGGCCCCTTCCGAACTTGGGTGCTGCCCTGTCTGGCGTATAGATACCCAGTGCTTCAGCCCTGATTCAAAGACTGCCAGCTCAGAAAATACTTTAGATAACGCATAATAGTCAAAAATAGACGGATTCATGGGATCTCCTACTCTGCCCCAATGAATCGGGTCTGTACGCCCTCCCGTCATGGCAACCGTTCCAATATATACGAAATGTACCTTATCTGGATCCGGCTGTTCTTTGATAGCCTTAATGATGTTCAGTGTAGAACCAATATTCGTGTATAATGTCTCCTCCGGATATTTGTCTGCTGCCGGAGATACCATTGCACCAATGTGCAGCACATAATCAGCTCCGTCTACACCGCGCTTTACTGTATCATAATCAACCATATCTCCCCATATAATTTCCAGTGACGGACAGGCATACTTTTTCATCAGTGCCCTATTTTTATCTGAAGGTCTTGCAAGAGCGCGCACTTTAAATCTGTTGCTTCTATCCAAGAGCTGTTTCATGGTTTCTTCTCCCATTGTGCCGGTTGCCCCGGTTAAAAGAACAACCTTCTTAGGTCTGGATACCTCTTCGTGCACTTTAGGGTCATCAAAAGTAAGCGCTGCGTCCATTGCTTCTCTTGTGGCATTGAGGGCACGCCTTGCCATTCCGGCATCTCCCATAACCATATATCCGGCACCAGCTGCAAGGGCCGCTTCCTCTAATTCTTTGCCACTCCGGGATTTTGATCCTATCGCCATGACTGCATAATCACAGGGGTATTCTACTTCTTTCCCATCTTTTATTCCAAGAACTTTTCCGTCCTCCACAGCAGTTACCGTTACATTTACAACCGGCACAATGCCTGACGCATACACACTCTCAGTCACACATATCTTCCTGGCGGAACCCATGTCCATACAGAAGTCTTCTGCCATTTCAAGGTCTGTCACTTTACATCCCTTTTCTGCCAGATACTCTGCAACCTCCATGCCAACCATGCCGCCGCCAATGACTACAACATTCCCAACAGGCTTTGCATCGCCATTCAATACATCATGGGAATTTACCACAAATGGTAAATCTGCTCCCGGAATGTTCGGAATCAGCGGTTCTGCTCCAATTGCATTAAATACAGTATGAGGCTTAATCTGCCTGATAAGTTCCGCCGTCACAGGTGTATTCATACGAATGTCTGCACCGAGCCCTCTAGCCTTATTTTCCATGCTCTGTACTGCCATCTTCATTTCTTCTTTTCTAGGCGCTTCTCCGGCTGTCAGAAATTGGCCTCCCAATTTATCAGAAGCTTCACACAGAATCGGATTGTGTCCCCGCTGTTTCAAAATGATAGCAGCTTCCAGGCCAGCAATTCCGCCCCCTGCAATCAATACGGTCTCCGGTTTGTCTGTCCTTGTAATCTGACACTCCTCTTCCCGTCCAAGTGCCGGATTACGAAGGCATGTAATGTGAGGACAGTCCATATCTGCAAATCCATCCAAACATCCCTGGTTACAGCCCACGCAGTAATCGATATCATCCAGCCTGCCCTCTTTTACTTTTGTGACAAACTGTGCGTCTGCAAGCTGGGCACGCCCCATTACGACCATATCGACTTTCTCTTCTTCTAATATCCGCTCTGCAATATCCGGGGTATTCAGTCGTCCTACACCGATTGTCAGCATGCCCGTTTCTTTTCGGATGCGTGCCGCATTCTCAATGTTAAAGCCTCTTGGAAGGTCAATCGGAGGCACTTCATATTTGGCTCCTGCTGAGATAATATTACCTCTGGAAACATCTAAAACATCTGCACCCTCTTTTTTTGCCATCTTACAAAATTCAATGACCTCTTCAATCGTAAGTCCGCCTTCCAGATAATCATCATGGGCATCAATACGGATAAGTACCGGCATTTCCTCCGGAATATTTTCACGGACAGCCCGGATAATCTCCAGCGGGAATCTTGCACGGTTTTCTAAACTTCCGCCATATTCATCGGTCCTTCGGTTAATTCCCCCAGACAGAAAAGAATGAGGAAGGTAATTATGGGCCAAATGTACCTCCACACAGTCAAATCCCGCTTCCACCGCTCGTTTTGCTGCTTTCCCATAGCATTCTACAATTTCTGCAATTTGTTCTACAGTAATTCCGGGAATCGTAATCTCGGCACTGATTGGCATATCACTTGCCACCAGAATCTGAGCAGTCCGATCCATTGACACAGCAATACTGCCCTGCCAAAGCTGAATCCCCGCTTTTCCGCCTGCGTTATGAATTGCATCTGTAAGTTTTTTAAGTCCCGGAATATACTCATCCTCCGCGATTGACAAAAACCCTCTTGGCGCACTGGGCGTATGTACACTGCTTACCTCTACGATATTCAGGCCGCTGCCTCCTTCCGCCCTCTTTACATGATAGCAAATCAATTGATCCGTAACATAACTTGCCTTTCCGGAAAACTTTGTTCCCATAGCCGGCATAATAATGCGGTTTTTTAATTCCATCCCTCTGATTTTAATTGGCTTAAAAAGATTTTCATACATATGGGGATTCCTCCTTTTCTTCAATTGTTATAATTTTATCACGTTCCGTTTCTGTACAGTCAACTCAAAGATTTTTGTTTTATTTTCTTAATTTTTAATGCACATTGAAAGAAAATATTAAAAATGCTATACTAAAATTGTTATAATCAGTGATATAACCCAAAAATAATTTAAAAACCATACACCTACGTTACGGTTTTCAAACATGGAATTATTCAGGACAGCTATTTGAAATTATTAAGGCGGGATTATAAAATGAAAATTAATGAAGTTATTAAACGAACCGGAATGAGTAAAAGAACGATTTATTATTATATTGAAGAGCAGTTTATTACTCCTGAAATCAATCCAGATAATGGATATTACATCTTTACGGAAAAAGAAATCCTCATTCTTCAGGTTCTGCAAAAGCTTCGTAAAGCGGATTTTTCAATCAAAGATATTCACAGTATCCTGAATCATCCGGCATCCATTCATGTCTGTATCTTTAAGCATTTGGAGGAATTAGAGCGGAAAAAGGCCGTTTTAACCGAACAAATCCAGTCTCTCACTGCATTTGAAAAAACGCTGCCTATGGTAGTTACTTCTGATTCACTTCTTCCGCTGCTGGCAGATGCCAAATTAAAAAATGATTTGCCCTCTTCTGACTTTTCTGTCTCGGAAAGCAATGTAAAACTGGTGTCTCTTTTTCTCTGGGGACCGTTTATACAAGGGATTGAAATGACAGAATACCGGCAGTATTTGTGGAAAAAGCTATTAGATGAGACGGCCGCCTCTATGGATTCAAGCCTGACTCTTATCAGACAATATTTATACGCCCTGCCGGCAGACCAAATTGATAATGAGCTTGCAAAGAGGAATCTCCATATCCAGGAAATCATTAATCTTACCGGCAAAACGATAGGTGCATTTGTGGAAAACCTGCAGAAAAACATGAAGACATTCATACAGGATGAAGAATATATTCATTATTGGAAATCCCAGTATCAAAAACAGATTTGCCCACAATCTTGTTTATTTGATTCGGAGCTGAACGCACTTGTGCGTGAATTAAGTCCCAGGTTTTCCGCTTATTACAAAAACATCCATATCTGCTGCGATCAGTTATATGAATGGCTGACCTCAGAAGAAGACGGAATATATGTCAAAGAATTACTTCTGACTTCTTTAAACGGCTATATTGATATCGAAGCAAATCATCATGCGGAATTAGCATTTTTTGTAAATCTGCCTATACACTTCTAGAACTTCTCTAAAACAAATTCAGAGAAAACACATAGTTTAAATAATGTTCTGGTTTGATACCACAAAGGTTCAAACCAGACTCCAATTACCGGCTTTACTTTATTCATTCCACAGTTTTTAAAATTCATTTGTATTCCATATTATTCTATCCTCACTAATTGACCTGCATCCATTTCCCATACCTGGTCAGCCAGATGCTTAATATCTTCGCTGTTATGGCTGGTTAAAAAGATGGTCTTACCCTCATGCTTTAATCTCATGAGCAATCCCCGGATTTCTTTTACCCCTTCTTTATCCAATCCGTTAAAAGGCTCATCTAATATGAGAATCTCCGGATTTTCCATGATAGCCTGGGCAATCCCCAACCGCTGTTTCATTCCCATGGAATATTTAGAAACCGCCTTTTTGGATGATGGATCCAGCCCTACCTTTTGGATTGTTTCTCTTACCTGTTCATCCGTAATAGTCTTGCGTATTTTTGCAAGCAGCTGCAGATTTTTGAACCCGGACAACGTGGGCAGGAACCCAG
This sequence comes from Ruminococcus sp., assembly GCA_013911065.1. GTDB lineage: Bacteria > Bacillota > Clostridia > Lachnospirales > Lachnospiraceae > Muricomes. The sequence continues at coordinate 121,340 of JACERV010000005.1, forward strand.
GTCTTTCAATGATAACTCCGATGGACTCTGGAAAGTCTATGTCCTTTCCCACTTCTTTTCCATCTACAATAATATGCCCCTTAGTAGGCTCTATAAACCCACAGATGCATTTGAAAAACACGCTTTTACCCGATCCGTTATTTCCAATTACCGCATGGGTTTCGCCTCTTGTGAATTCACATGTAATCCCTTTTAAAACTTCTTCCTCATTAAAGGTTTTTCTGAGATTTTCAATTCTTATCATCGCACTATCCATCTTTAGCCTCCCCATGTATTCTATAAAAAATTAAATTGATATTTTTTTGCCAGCTTTCTGATTATTATAATATTAACCAAAATCAATACCGCAAATATTAAATAGCTGTGCCATAGTCTCGGCAAGAAATCATATCCAAAATTATGCATATAATATGTCGCATGGTTCAGCGGAGATATCCATCCACTAATGACATTGCTCTTATACTGCAATGTCTCAGGTATTTTTAAAATTTTTCTAATAAACTCAGGATTTAACAATAGGCCATATAAGTTGATGATAAATACACTTAGAACTCCGCCAAACCGATTCTTCATTAAATTAAATACCATCATTATTGTCGCTATAAGTAAAGTATACAATGTCATTAAAAGAAAAATAGTTGCAGTACACGCATAAGGGTTGGACATTTCCATCGTCTTTACTGATGCAGGCAATGCGATTTCGGTTCCCACACCCGAGTAACCCAACATTGCTCCAGTTTCACTCCACATATTACCTGGAAAAGATATGGGTGCACACAACAAACAGAAAGTAATTAATAGAAATGCCATATATATTATGGTGACCAACACGATATACAGTATCTGTGCACTGACCCAAATCACCCTGTTTATGCGTATTAGATAGTAAGGTGTGGCATCATTTATAAACGGCATATCAATAAAAAAGAAGATTAGCAGCATAGATGCCAGAAGTATGGATTGCGCATCTCCAAATGCCCATATAAAAGGCTCAAATATCTGCATAACTGTACCGTAACTTCCCGCAAATGTCAGCGCTCTCCCCGAAAGCATGACGCAAAAAACAAAAGCTAATACAAATGCAGAGATTATTTTCGGATTCCTCTTCCATCCCAGAAAATTTAATTTTGTTATAGAAAATACTAATTGTACATTACTCATTTTTGCATCTTCTCTCCATGGTTTTAGAATAACAAATGATAACAATTATATTAACTATTGCCAGAATAGCCAAAATCACCCTCGGCGGTGCAAATCGTACCAGCAACCATTCCTTTGGATTGATAATATATACATCTGTAAAATATGCTCCCAGCATTGTTGATATCACATAGTAAAATATAAAGGGTGCGGCATAAGCCATATATTTATTATTAGTAACGGTTGCTACTGTACCTCCCAGCAGGGCATAAAATGAACCATTGAGCCCCAGGAGAACTACCCTTTGGAAAAACTGAGGGAGGTATGGTATATCCAGTGTTTTTAAATATTGCATTTCTCCATGATTTGGAAAAAACACTGCAAAAAAGACAACCAGCATCAACAGAAATGCAATGAATATTACAAGCATCCCGAAAAGCGCACAATTTATCACTTTACTCCAGCAATAACTTTTTTTCGTTGTGCGAAGCATAACATAACGCAAGACACCACTCTGTAAGTCTTCCAAATATGAGGCACTTGCGACCAATGTACACGCAATTGGCAATATAAACGTAAATGCCTCAGAATATAATGTCTGATATACTGTCACAATAAACCGGATTTCCCCCTCAGGCAGCCCCATGTCTCTTATATACTCTATTGAGCTGTAAGAGCCAATCACACCAGCAGCCACCAGCAGAAGAATACTCACATAAAACCCTGCTGAATAAAATCCCCTCTTAAATTCAATTTGGAATATTCTTTTCATGCCCCGTCCCCTGCCTTTTAGAATCTATTTCTGATTTGTATGAATCATAATGTAGCAGTTAAGCCATGTAGCTTGAGCCGGCTGCTGACACAGTTACATCAAAATTGTATGGTCACATATCCACCATCAATTGCATTCAGCACAACCGTTGTAATCCCTGATTTAAACTCCCATGATTGCTCTGCTGTCTCGTAGACGGTTATACCATCTACATCAATCACCCATACCGGAACCAGCCAGGCAGCTGAAGGGTCTTCATATGCATTAATATTTGCCGCCCGTAATTGTACATTTTTTACATCATATGTGTTCGTATATCCTTCTGTTTCTTCACTGCCAGAAATCTCTGTATAAAACAGATGATCTAAAAGTCTGACCTTAATTTCGTCAAAGGATAATAATTTCGTATTCTCAGCAATTGTATCCTTTTTCTCTGAAATGTCGACCCATTCAAATCTCTGCACACCCTCTTTTGTGATAATGATGTGCAGCCTCTCTGTTAAAAATGTTGGTGTATACATAGTCTCCGGCAAATCATTATAAAGATACATCCACGGAAATGGATATCCCAAAAGGTCTCCGGCCCTTAAGGAGAGGTATACAGAATACCCCGCACTCAGAGGAAGATTCTCTTCATCTAATTGTGCCCAGCTTTCACTGTCCATAGTTCCGATTGCTTTCACACAATCCGTAACCTCAAATCCTTCTATTGACAGGTCCTTCAGTATCTGCTTGACTTCCTTTTGAGCATCTTCTTCCGAAAATGTATCATCCACCGTCTGCTCCATCTTGCCGGTCAAATAAGTCAGGTATTCTTCATCTCTCCCTTCAAAGGCCTTCTGCAGTATCCAGTCGTTTTCCAGTTGTTTTTCATCAATAAACGTCCCTTGGCTAAAGACGAATCCCGTATTGCTTCCCACCTTATCATTGAAATCTATCGCCCGTACAATAGGGTCAACTTCTCTGCCTTTGTCTATCCTTGCTGTAAATCCAATCTTCTCCTCGGTATCATGATACCAGGCATACCACGTCTTCTCATACCAATAACCTTTGACATACTCTATTTCTGTCTGATGCAGTGTCGTAAGTCCGGCATCTATGTATTTATGCTCCCCTTTGTTTTCCGGCGCTTTCTTAATGAGTTCCTCTAATTTTTCCTTGTATTCCAAAAGACGATGCCTGGATCCTGCGTCAGAATAACCTTGCCATCTTCCCTTATAGCTGAGCAATTTATCTTTTTCCTTGTTCAGTTCACTTTTCGTCATAGCCGGGGCTTCATATAATCTATCTCCATCGGAAAAGTAGTCGCACAATTTGTTCAGCAGCTCATCCGTCATGTGTTTTCTTTCATAAGAATATACGGGCGTATTATAAGTATCCGGTATCTGAATATCACAATCCGCCGTCAAAATAACAAAGCCATCATTCTTCTCCATCGTCTCCTTCCAATGTTCCGGAATCCCCAGATCCTTGGGAGTCTTATCCTCTTTCGGAATGATAGCCTCTTTTGCCAGTCCCTCTGACTTATCTACGACTACCTTTTCATCCGGTGTTTTTACACACGCCGCCAGGCCAATTCCAGCGATAAGAACAACAACTGTCATAACGATTCTTTTCCTCATACGCTCCCCCTCTTCTAATCTCCTTCAGATAGCAACAATACTCCGCAATATAACTATTCACATATACAAAATTTATAACGGAAATCCACTTCCACCATCCTTACCCAAAAGTTTCCCCCAGTTCATACGCCTGTTTCGGGAAATCGGTTTTTTTGATATCTTCCACAGCAGAGCATCCCCGTGCCGAAATTATACCAGCAACCTCCCATTCCAGATAGTTTGTCATACCCTTGAAACTGGCAGCAGAGCCTTCTGCCGACTCCACCGTGTCATCAGCAAATGTAAGCAGCAGGGCACTTTTCTTTGAACCGTGCAATGCTTCATCATTGGCATAAAAACGGTCAATAACTGCCTTTATCTGTGCGGTCATACCATAGTAGTAAATGGGGGAAACAAATATTACGGCATCTGCCTCCAGCAGCTGTGGATTCAGTTCCTCCATATCATCTTTAAATGTACATCCTTTATCTGTATTATGGCACCTTTCACAGGCAATACATGGGTGTACGTTCTTAAAAGCCGCATCAAAACGACAGACCTTATGACCTGCCTCGGCCGCACCTTTAATAAATTGCTCTGCCAGCAAAGCAGAAGTACCCGTTTTATGGGGGCTTCCCGTGATAACTAAAATTTTCATATGTAGACCTCCAGTCTTATATACTTGTATCCAATATATAGCAATCTCAACTTAATCTTACCATAGCACCTATTTTCTTTCAATTACAGCATGTCCAGAGGCCGAAAAACTAAGATATTCTAAAAGTCTTATTGACAATTTGAAATTAAGTGTCTATAATAAAGACGAATTCGGTAGGTGAGGCTACTGTAAGGATACGGACTGCTGCCGCGAAGTGATGGAGACATCATGAGAGGGTTGAACAGGTTATATCGAAACCAAGGTATAACATAATGCAGTTTCATCGCCTTACAGAGTTGAAGCTCAAACGATAGTCATGAAATATTTGTAATATTCCTGTGCCTTTGTTTGAGAGCACAGGTTTTTTTATATAATAGGAAATTACTTTTCCTATTATATAAAACCCTCCGGGGGATGCGCACTGCGTTGTAAGTGGTAAATGTCGCTGTGCGACCAACCCAGGCGCAGGAGTTTGCTCCGCAAACTCTTTAAATTTTTGAAAGGTGGTGAATTGCGTGGATAGTGGTTGTTGTCGAAGTTGTAAAATCAGAAAAGCGGTGGAATGCCTTATTTTGAAAGTATACCTGCGGCAGGAGATACTATCTGCCTTTATGCCCGTATGCCTAATTCAATAAGATATACCTCTTGAACATTCGTCGTTCAAGAAGATGTGATATACCACCGCCTGTATAGAAGTTGTTTTGCAAAGCGGTGGATTTTTTATGTCCTTTTTTAGGAATTCATCCCGGAGTTTTCGGGTTTATAATAGATATTTCAAACAAAAGTGAGGTGAGAAGAATGGATGCCAGTGGCAGTAACAGCACAAAACCGAAAGGGGTAAGGGACCTGAGAAGAACTGCCATATGGCAGAAATTCTTCTGAGCTGACAATCGTATGCTCTTCCCATTTGGCTTTGTGTCTGTTTCTTCAATAAATAAAAGAATGGAGGTACAGACCAATGAAAAATATTATTAGAAAAAGATTTACATCAAAAACTACGTCTGAAAAGATGCATCGTGACTATATCAATGAGAAGCTTAAAAACATTGCAAAAATCCCAGCAGGAGAAGTTTGTGAGTATCTTTATGCTTCTCCCGCCGGATTGAGTTCAGAACAAGTGGAACTTTCTCGGGAACAAAATGGCAGCAACATCGTTTCCCATGGAAAAAAAGAGCCCTTACTGAAAAAGCTCAGGGATGCTTTTATCAATCCGTTTACAATTATACTGTTTGCACTTGCCCTCGTTTCTGCATTTACAGAAGTAATTCTGGCAGAGCCGGGAGATAAAGACCCTACCACAGTTATTATCATTACAGTAATGGTCCTGGTATCAGGTATTTTACGTTTTGTTCAGGAAACCCGGAGTGGAAATGCTGCTGCAAAACTTTCTGAAATGATTCGCACAACTGTCTGCGTAGAGAGAATAGAAACAAAAAAGCAGGAAATTCCAATCGAGGAAATCGTTGTAGGGGATATTATCTATCTTTCCGCCGGTGACATGATTCCCGCGGATCTGCGTATTTTGGAATCAAAAGATTTGTTCATCAGCCAATCTGCTTTGACCGGAGAAAGCGAACCTATAGAGAAAACATCTGACCCGATTCGTACAGATACATCATTGACGGATATGACAAACCTTGCTTTTATGGGCAGCAATGTGGTCAGCGGCAGCGCGAAAGGAATTGCAGCGGCAGTTGGCAATGACACACTGCTTGGAGAAATGGCAGAACAAATCAGTGCTGCACCTCCGGAGACCTCATTTGAGAAGGGCGTAAACTCAATATCCTGGGTATTAATTCGCTTCATGCTTGTTATGGTTCCAATCGTATTTGTACTCAATGGCCTGGTAAAAAGCAGCTGGCTGCATGCCGCTCTGTTTGCCATATCCATTGCAATTGGCCTGACACCGGAAATGCTGCCCATGATTGTCACCACCTGTCTTGCAAAGGGCGCAGTTTCCATGAGCAAAAAGAGGGTAATCATTAAGGACTTGAATGCAATCCAGAATTTAGGTTCCATCGATGTACTCTGCACCGACAAAACAGGAACATTAACACAGGACAAAATCGCTCTGGAGTACCATCTGGACATTGAGGGGAAAGAAGATGACCGCATTTTGCGCCATGCTTTTCTCAACAGCTACTATCAGACAGGGCTCAAAAACCTGATGGGTAAGGCAATTATTGAACGTACGAAAGCCCTTATTGAAAGGAATTCCGCATTTGCAGCACTTGAAAACAGTTACATCAAAGTGGATGAAATTCCCTTCGATTTTGAGCGCCGCCGTATGAGTGTTGTAGTTGAAGACCAACATGGAAAAACACAAATGATTACAAAGGGAGCCATTGAAGAAATGCTCCGGATTTCTTCCTTTGTGGAATATAACGGTCAAGTCGTTGAATTGACAGAAGATATGCGCAGGATGGTTCTTGCGAAAACTCATGAACTCAATACCGATGGTATGCGCGTGCTTGGAGTGGCACAAAAGACAAATCCTTCTCCTGTTGGTGCGTTTTCATCTGCTGATGAAACCGACATGGTTCTCATTGGATACCTGGCATTCCTGGATTTACCCAAAGAGACAACAGCCGATGCAGTCAAAGTATTACAAGAGTATGGTGTTGCTGTAAAAATCCTTACTGGTGATAATGAAAAAGTAACAAAATGTATCTGCAAAATGGTAGGGCTGCCTATAGAGCATATTTTACTGGGTGATGACCTGGACGGCTTAACAGACAAAGAACTGTCCGGCGCAGTTGAAAGAACAACGGTATTTGCAAAGTTGTCCCCATCCCAGAAAGCACGGGTAGTCACAGCACTTCGTGAAAATGGTCATAGTGTAGGCTACATGGGTGACGGAATCAACGATGCTGCAGCGATGAAGGCCAGCGATGTAGGCATTTCTGTGGATAATGCAGTAGATATTGCGAAAGAATCCGCCAGTGTAATTCTATTGGAAAAAGATTTAATGGTGCTGGAGCAGGGAATTCTTGAAGGACGGAAAACATACGCAAACATGATGAAATATATCAAACTGACCGCTTCCTCTAATTTTGGAAATATGTTTTCTGTGCTGGCAGCTTCGGCTTTTCTGCCCTTCCTGCCTATGGAGGCAATCCACCTGCTTTTGCTGAACCTTATTTATGACATCTCCTGCACAGCAATTCCCTGGGATAATGTGGACAGCGAATTCCTTTTGAAACCTTGTAAATGGGATGCCCAATCCGTAGGTAAATTCATGCTTTGGATTGGCCCGATCAGTTCCGTGTTTGATATAGCAATTTATTTGCTTATGTACTTTATCATCTGCCCTTCTATATTGGGCGGACCGTATCACACCCTTGGAACAGCCTCACAGGCACTGTTTGTTTCCCTGTTCCAGGCAGGCTGGTTCATAGAATCCATGTGGAGCCAGACACTGGTTATCCATATGATCCGTACCCCGAAAATTCCATTTGTACAAAGCCATGCATCCCTGCCCGTTACTTTGCTTACTTTTACAGGAATTGCAGTTCTTACAGCCATTCCGTTTTTGCCTTTTGGTACAAAAATCGGCTTTGCTCCGTTACCGGCTGTCTACTTCTTATGGCTTGCGGTAATTATTATATGCTATATGGCATTGACCACGGTTGTGAAAAAGCTGTATATAAAAAGATATGGAGAACTTTTATAAGCCATTTATAAGCTTTCCTGGAATGAGCAGGCGGCGCTTCTACACATGTAAAAGCGCCGCCTGTTCCATTTTTCATAACTCATACTTCTCGAACTACTCCTGTTCAATAAGATGTTGTTTTCCCTTTCTTTAACGATTTCCCAATAATTCATAATAAAAGATATATTGCTGCATTACCCCCTCACAGCCCTTATACCTCCGCTTAGGAAATCCTTTGGGATAATGCTGCTTCAATGCCTGGTTGATATGCGTATCTACAGGAAATGCCGACATCTGGTGAAGTGCAAACAGGCAAATACAGTCTGCCACTTTCTCTCCCACTCCAAATAACTTCAGCAATTCTTCCTTTGCTTTCTTATAAGGCATTTTCCTGACTTGTTCAAGGGAAACCTCTCCTTCTGCTATGCTTCTTGCCGTTCTGACTACATACTTACTTCTGTAGCCCAAGTTACACTCTTTCAGTGCATCCTCTTCCAGCTCCGCCAGAACCTTTGCTTCCGGAAATGAATAGTAGGCACTTCCATCTGTGCTTTGTTTTCTTTCCCCATACTTTTCACTGATATTCTGTATACATCTTCGGATACGCACAATATTATTTTGCTGAGATATCAAAAATGATACAATCATCTCCCACAAATCCTGATTTAATATACGGATGCCGCTTCCAAGTTCCGCTGCATTCATCAGGTAATTATCCTGGGGATTGATACATTTTCTGTACTCCTCATATTCTGTATCCAAATCGAAATAATGTCTCCAGAAGCTTTCAAATTCTTCCGGGGCACAATGGAACGTGCACTCTTTTCCAAGTTGACCGACTTCCAGATATTTATCTCCAGCTATAACAAAATATGTATTTTCATCTTTTTTTCCCATCCGGAAACACTGCCCTGAATTACAGATTTGGAAAATATCAAAATAATCTACTTTTTTCTCAATCATATCTTTTGTTCACACCCTGTTCTATTCTATTCCACACCATTTTTCGCGCAGATATCTTCCAGACAGCACTTATGACAGAAGGGTTTTGTCCGGGCCGTACATACATCTCTTCCATGAAATACCAGCCGGTGGCAGAAATCACTGCCCTCTTCAGGCGGAATAATTTCCCATAATGCCATCTCTACTTTCTTCGGGTCTTTTATCCCATCGACAAGACCAATCCTGTTTGTCAGGCGGATACAGTGGGTATCTGTTACAATCGCAGGCTCTCCAAATACGTCTCCCATAATCAGATTCGCACTTTTTCTTCCCACTCCCGGAAGCTTCAGCAGGGCATTAAAATCCCCTGGTACATTCCCGCCATATTCTTCTTTCAATATCTTCATACTTGCACTGATATCTCTCGCTTTGCTTTTTCCCAAACCGCAGGGCCTTACAATGCGCTCAATATCGTCTACGTCTGCTTCTGCCAGTGCATCCACATCCGGATACTTTGCATATAAGTCCTCTACTACCACATTCACCCGGGCATCAGTACATTGTGCAGCCAAACGGACACTGACAAGCAGTTTCCATGCCTGGTCATAATCCAGGCTGCACCCGGCCTCAGGATATTCTTTCTTTAAACGTTCGATTACCTCCAACGCCAACTCTTCTTTCGTCATCTATATTATCCCCTATCTTTATGTAGTCATTTATCTTGCTTAATATACTACTATACTTCTTTTATTTTTACATTTCAAGTTTCTTTTGCTTAATATAGGGAGGTAAATCATGGGTCTTCAGGTTTCGGGCATGATAGTACATTACATTTCTTCTGTTTGTTTCGGGTATTGATAAGTATTTTGAATAATTTTACTCCTTGTGTAAATTGCATTACTGCTGATATGATTTTATTAAGTATATCAAGGTAAAGAGGTATAATTTATTTGAAAATGGAGGGAAATATGGATGAGACAAAATACACTGTCGGAGAAGTGAGCCGGATAACTGGAGTTCCAAAAGACACTTTATTATATTATGATAGAATTGATCTTTTTAAACCTAAATATGTAAATCCAGGAACCAAATATCGCTATTATACATATGAACAGTTTTGGCATTTAGATATTATTATTTGTTGCCGAAATTTAAATATTCCTTTGTCCGCAATTCGTAATATTCTTCAAATGAAAGATAATCAAAAAATTATGGATTTAATGAAAGAACATCAAAAATATGCACTTGCTATGAGTAAATATTTTGCTCAGGTTGCTACAGATATTGATTGGTATTGCGAACAATATGATTTAGTTAAAAAGGCAGATATTTCAACGGATATAACGTTAGAATACTTCCCAGAGAAAAAAGTAATTTATGCACAAGACGAAAAAAATATACGGGAATATCATGTAAAATTATTAGAGGCTGCCAGAAATATATTAAAACAAACGGATTCATTCCGAAGATTCTCTGGATTTATTATGGATCCAGAAGGTCTGAAAAAAAATAATTTTATGAAGTTGGGTGAATATGTTGAATTTCATACAGAGGCTCAGGTGGAAATAGAAAAAGAGCATATTCATACTTTGCCTTCAGGAGACTATGCGTGTTGTATCGTTCATGTGGTAAATCGACAAGTAGATTTTTCTGTGATAAACCAATGGCTAAAAGAACGTCATATAGAGCCAGAACTTGTGCTGGTTGAGGAGATAGGATTTCAGTTGTTTGAATATTTTGGGCAAGGATATCCTTGTAAGGTAAGAGTTAAAATATAATAAAGGTACTTGACTATGGAGTTACTCAGTAGTTTATGCTATTTGTAAAAGAGATAATTATCTGTATAAAGATATGATTAGGAAGGTGACGGCATGAACGATAACGAATTAGTGAAGAACTGGATTGACAATTTTGTAAGTGACTATGGAAAAACGCATAATGTGGAAACAAAATGGAAAGAACCAGTGGTTGGTGTGGCTGATGCATCGGATTCATTATATAAAGAGCTGAAAACAATTATTAGTCCGATGCATGCTTTGCCATCGGAGATTGTTCCGGGCGCAAAAAGTGTGATTGTATTTTTCGTACCATTCGCAGAAAGTATTGTAAAAAGTAATATTCCAGAAGAAGAAAGCTCTAGAGAATGGGACTATGCATATATTGAAACAAACCAGATGTTGGCAGAATTGAACACCTATTTATATGAGAAGATAACAGTTATGGGCTATCATGCATCAAATCTGCCTCCTACATATAATTATGATAAAGAGAAACTAATCAGTGACTGGTCACATAGAAGCTCAGCCTACATTGCGGGAATTGGGAAATTTGGTATTAATAATATGCTGATAACAGAAAGAGGATGTTGTGGGAGGCTCAGCAGTGTTATTACGGATTGGAAGTTACAGCCGACTAGCAGAACGGATGAAGAATATTGTTTATATAAGGGTAATGGAATCTGTGGTAAATGCGTTTCACGATGTGTAAATAACGCTTTTACTATCTCAGAAAGGGACGTGTTATTTGACCGCTATAAATGTAACGAACAGATTTATGAAAAAATTATTCCACAATGGCCTATCGGGCCAGGCGATACATGCGGAAAATGTATGTGTGATATTCCCTGCTCCTTCACAAATCCCAGATTTCTGATTAAGAAATCCTCGAAAGGTATATAGTGATATGGATTGTATGCCAGTCATTCTTACCCCGAATGAATACCGGGATGGAATAATGAGGGCAATGGATTAGGAGGCATTTATGGGACATGGACCAAGCATGAAAGAAACAACATTACATTATTATCGTGATCCGTTATTGGATATTATTTCAAAGGGCCCCGATGTAAATCTTAGAGGAGTTGTTATTGTTGGAACTTCTGATGTGTTTAAAACGAAATATCTAACCGCAAAAAGGGTTAGCCGTTCTTTAGAGTGCATGAGTTTTGTTATCTTTGTCAATATATCACGATATTTAAAAATGTCTCAAAATCCTTTTACAGAATTCTGAGACATTTTATTTAACACCTTGCCTAAATGAGATGTGGCAGAGCAAAATCAGACATATGGTTGTAACTTCCTAGGCTATAATCCAGCTTTCCACATCTTTTGCTTCTGCATATTTTTCCAGGTATTCTTTTCCATACTTCAGCGCCTGTTCCAAATCTGTGTTATTAGAAAAGGAATAAATCAGTGTTAATACCTCCACAGCATCTTTCGTAATCATGGCCCTCTCTGAATCACTGGTAGAGCTTCCAAGGGCACCCTCTTCGTCTGCAATTACGGGAAGATATTCTATCTTAATCTCATCCTTGCCGATTCCCTTGTAGGTCTCCCCCTCCCTGCCGATTCTAAATACTAAAGAGCCTTTTATATTTGCTGTATCATAGGAGCCAACTGAAAATCCAGATTGGAGAGAAATCAGATTATTTACATCCACCACTGTATTCACCATGTATAAGCCTTTTCCTTGTCCAATACGGCGGATTAAAGCTTCCGAAGACACTCTGTATCTGTTGGGGTCCTTTCCGAATGCCTTATATGCTGCCCGGGATTCCTTGATATTAGGGATTTCCTGTATTCCATAATCAAAAATATTATCCCTTACATTCTTATAGACCTTTTCCTTCAGATGCTTCCACAGTTCCTCGCTTTTCTCCTGAACCTCTGTACGGTACTGAATACAGCCCACCCTTGTATACTGCCATTTCTGCTTCATGGCTTCATCAATTACCAGTTCCAGTTTCATAATTTACGATATCTCCTTTGAACAAGAAATTTTTAGCGTATGAAGCCAAAACAATTCAGAATTACAATAATCATCAATACAGGAATTACAATTCTTGCCAGCATTTTTTGAAATCCGTAAACTTTACCATCTCTGCCATCGGCTGTCAGTTCCTTTTCATAACCAGCTATACCCCAGACTCTTACAATGTAAAAACAGGTTAAGATACAGCCAAGAGGCAGTAATACATATGCTGTAGCTGTATCCAGCCAGTCATACAGGTTATAGGCTGCCAGACCGTTAGCGTCAATCCATGGAAGTTTTAAGTCCTTCAGCATTCCAAAACCAAGAGATACCAAGATACTGCCTAAAAATATTACCAATGAAACAACCACTGTAGCTAATTTATGCTTCAATTTAAACGATTCTTCCACCCACTTTACCGGAATTTCTACAATCGTAAATAAAGTAGAGAATACCGCAAAAACAAGTGCCACAAAGAAGAACAATCCAATAATCCTGCCTCCTGGAAGGTTATCAAAAATCTGTGTCATCACCACGAAAATGAGAGATGGCCCGCTTGCCACATCAACTCCTGCGCCAAAGGCAGAAGGAATAATGACAAAACCTGCCAGTAAAGCTACTGCAGTATCGCAGAGCGTAATCCACATAGCATCTTTTTTGATATTGTTTTCTCTCGGAAGACTTGCTCCAAGGGTAATGAAGATTCCCCATCCGATACCGACTGAAAATAAGATTTGTGTAGCTGCGTCAGCAAACACCTTGACGCTTAGCTTGCTAAAATCAGGCAGTAAGTAATATTTTAGTCCTTCAACTGCACCTTCTGTAGAGAATATAGCCCAGACCCCACAGATAAGAAGCAGGATGAACAATGCAGGCATAATAACCTTTGTTACTTTTTCTACCAGATTAGTAATTCCAAAGAATAATAGAAAGGCGGTAATAATAATAACAATAGCAGTATATATGACCGGTTCCACAGATGATGATACAAAGCCATCAAAATACTTTCTCGTATCTGTCCCAAAATCTGAACCTGACACATAGGAAACTGTGTACTTTAGCACCCAGCCACTGACTACCACATAGTAAATATCTATTAACGTTGTACATATTACTGCAATGATACCTATAAACTTGTACCTTTTATTTACAGCACCAAAAGATGCCGCTACATTCCCTCTTCCATATCTTCCTATTGCGGACTCCATTTCCACCATTGGGTGCCCCATAATAACAGCCAATATCAAGTAAAGCAAAATAAATATGCCGCCCCCGCCTGCATAGGCAAGATACGGGAACCGCCAGATATTTCCCAGACCAATTGCAGCTCCCGCCGCTACCATAATGTAACCGAATCTTGATTTCCATTGAGGATGTTCTTTTTTACTCATAAATAAACTCCATTCCTTTAGTTTTTTTGAGACATCTTTAGGTTTCAAAATATTTGTTTATTATAACCTACTCAATGGCACTTTTCAACAGTAGAATGGTAATGAGCCTTTAGACAGACCACTCAAGACTGGCCTGCTGCAGGGAATATAACTTTTCATACAGCCCTTTTTTGTTTATCAGTTCCTCATGTTTTCCTTCTTCTGCTACCCTTCCCTCATTTAGTACAATAATTTTATCTGCTCCTGCTACGGTGCGGAGCCTGTGAGCAATTACCAGAACCGTTTTATCTGCAATCAGGCGTGAAATAGCCTGTTGAATTAACACTTCATTTTCAGGATCAAGGGATGCGGTAGCTTCATCCAGCAGAATAACCGGTGCGTTTTTCAGCAAAGCCCGTGCAATTGAGATTCTCTGGCGCTCTCCTCCTGATATGGTGCTTCCATTTTCCCCCAGCATGGTATCATAACCCTGTGGCATCCTTTCTACAAATTCATCACAGCAGGCAGCCTTTGCCGCAGCCATAATCTCCTCATCCGACGCATCCATATTTCCGATTTTAATATTATTGTATACAGTGTCATTAAACAACACTACATCCTGAAATACATAAGACATATAATCCATCAGATATTCCGGGTCAAGTGTGCTGATATCCACACCTCCAAGAGTAATCTTTCCTTTGCCTATATCCCAGAAACGTGCTGCCAGCTTTGCCGCCGTACTTTTTCCGCTTCCGGATGGACCTACAAGTGCCGTAATTCCTTTTTCCATAATCGTGAAGCTGACATCATGCAGCACTTCCTTGTCATTATATCCAAAACTTACATGGTCAAAGACAATCTGACTGTCCGGAATCTCTGTATCCTGACTGCCCTTCTGCGTCTCGGCATCTTTCAATGCCTTCATCCGCTTCATAGACTGCAGGGAATGAAACAGTTCAGGCAGAAGTGTCAGCTCCGTCAGAATCGGACCATAGATCCGAACCACAATCAGGTAGAACATTAACAAAGGAATCAATTCAATTTTTCCTCCGGTCAGTAATTGTGCTCCTATAAAAACTGTAATTCCAATTCCGGCCTGTAAAATCAACTGTGCTCCTGTTACAAATACTCCAGTAATCATCTCCAATTTAATGGCCATTTTTTTCATGTAAAGAAGCGCTGAGTTTAATTCTTTCGACTTCTCTCCCGCCATGTTACAGGACTTAATGACTTTCATTCCCTCAATATATTCCTGTACCTGCTCAGATGCTTTCAGCTTTGCATCTATCTGCCGGTGGCTTAATTTCTCCTGACTTTTACGGTTGAAAAAGATTATGGCAAAGGAAATTGGAATTGTACAAAATACGGAAAGTGCAAGTCTCCAGTCAAAGAATGCCAGGAAAATGCAGACCACTGTGGAGGAGATTGCATTGGCCAGAAGTTGAGGCACCACATGGCTGAGTACATGCTCCAGGGTACTGCAGTCTCCAATCAGATTCGTAGTCAGCTCCGACAAATCCTTGGAGTTAAAGAAACTCATGGGAAGCCTCCGGATTCGCTCTGCCACCTCTACACGGGTATTTTCAGCCTCCATATAAGAAGTAATATATGTCTTTTTATAATCATTTTTATTGGCAAAGAATACGAGTAAGAAGGATACGATTCCTGCTGCAAAAAGTATCCACATCTGGTTCCACTCTATGCTCTTTCCAAAGAGTGGTCTCAGCAGGATGGTAAATACCTGGATTGTCACACCAAAAGGAAGCATCAGCGACAGATTCGTTATGGTACACGCTCTGACCGCCTTTTTCAAATCAGCGTATCCTTTCTCACTTAATTGAAGCATTTCCTGTAATCTAGGCATGAACTTCCACCTCCTTTGTCATTTTCCAGGTCAGTGCCTGTGTATAGGTATCCCACATGGTCTTATATTTTCCCCTCTTTTCCAGTAACTCCTCATGAGTTCCCTGTTCAATCAGTTCTCCCGCATCCATTACCAAAATCTTATCTGCGCTGCGGATGGTGGACAGACGGTGTGCGATCATAATTACCGTTTTATCGGCCATCAGTGCCTGAAGCGCCCTTTGAATTAAATGCTCATTCTCCGGGTCAGAAAATGCAGTTGCTTCATCCAACACAAGAACAGGAGCATTTTTCACAATAGCCCTGGCAATGGCAACTCTCTGCTGTTCTCCTCCTGACAGATAAATACCTTCACGGCCGTATACGGTCTCGTACCCATTTGGAAGTGCTGAGATAAATTCATGGCATTGAGCGGCTTTTGCTGCTGCAATTACTTCCTCATCAGTAGCATCAGGGCGGCCAATACGGATATTTTCCCTCAAACTCTGCTTGAACAGGAATACATCCTGAAACACAAAGCTGACAATGGACATCAAATCCTCCGTTTTTAAATCCCGTATATCTGTTTCTCCAATGGAAATATTTCCTGATGTCACATCATAAAACCTGGGAATGAGGTGAGCAATTGTGGATTTTCCGCCCCCGGAAGGTCCTACCACTGCGGTCACACTTCCTTTTTCTGCGGTAAAGCCCACTCCTTTCAGAGCCTTCACATCCTGGCTCTCATCATATGAGAAGGACACTTTATTAAATACTACATCTCCTCCCTTCGCAGTTTTTGGATTCTTTGCTTCCGGGAGGGGTGCCTCGCCAAGCACCTCGTCCATCCGATCCACACAGGAACCAATCTGCATACAATTGGTAGCGCTGTACATAACCTTCATCATTACTGAAGAAACGGAAGGGACAAATAATAGGTAAAAAATAACGGTAGATGCAAACCCTCCGTATAACTCCTCCGGAGTCCTCATCCCGATTATAATCGCCGCCGGAATCAGGAAAAGATAAATATTATTAACAATGCAGGTATACAAGGACATTATGTTTTCCCAGCTTAACGTATATGGAATCACGAAACTGGTATAGTTTTTAATAGCCTGATGCAGCCTGTTGAAAGAATATACTGTTTGGCGGAATGCCTTTACCACCGTAATGCCCCTGACATATTCTACAGATGCATTGTTCATATCCTCCATTGCACTTTGGTATTTGCTCATCATAGTTTTTGCTTCAGCCCCGCCGTATCCAATCATTTCTACAGTGAAAGCAAGCAGGATCCCTATCAAAGATACCAGTCCAAATCTCCAGTCTACCAGAAATAATATGATAATCATCGCTGCCGGGGCGATAAGGGCTGCCACCAGATCCGGAAGCTGGTGGGCAATAAAACCTTCCACCTTTTCGATATTTTCATCCGTAATCTTACGCAGTTTCCCACTTCCATAATTTAAGTGAAAGCCCAGGGGCAGGCGGGCAAGGTGAGAGGTAAAGTGAATCTTCAGCTCATATAATGTTCCAAATGCCGCCAGGTGGGAAAACACCAAGGCAGCAAAATATAGTACGATATTTGCTGCCACTCCTGCAAAAGCAATCCAGCCCCAACGAATAATCCCTGCCGAATGTACGGCATCAAAATGTGGATATACTTCAGTAATTTCAACAATAATAAAATAGATACATAAGTACGGTATAAAAGATGCGACAGAAGCAAGCGCCGACAAAATCACAGACGGGATAACCAGGCTCTTTTTTGTTCCTGCCAATTGCAGCATTCTCCTCAGTCCCGAAGGCCTCTGAGTTTTTCTCTTTTCTTCAGACAAGGCTTGCGCCTCCTTTCATAAACGGCATTGTTAGTTTCAACTAACTTATGGTAGCAAAAAAACCCGGCCGGTGCAACTCCATCTAGCCGGATTCCCCCAATTAGCCGGACTTTCTCTAACGTCTGGACAAATCCTCCTTATCCAGATTTTCTATAGGAAAGAGGGGCCACCCCATAAACATTGCGAAAGGCAGAAGAAAATTTACTGGAATTTTCATACCCAATCTGTGTACTTATGTCCGCTACAGATAGGGATGTAGTCTTGAGGAGTCTCGCCGCATAATTCATACGGAACCTCTTTAAGTACTCATAAGGCGCATAGCCATATACCGCTTTAAAATTATCCTTTAAACTGGTTTGGGAAATACCGAAAATCGCAGATAATTCCTTAATTGTAATATGTTTCGTCATATCTTGTTCAATATATTCTTTTACAGACTGGATTATCTGAAAGCTTTTATTAGAAATATATTGATAATGGTTGTCTATGGTGCTCTGATATGCTGACACCTCCATCAGAACTTCCAAAAGGCGCAGTTTCATACGTGGAATATCCCCCTCTCTGCATGCATGAAAGAGAGACTCCATCACCGGGAGCATATGCGGGCAGCGAGAAAAAACAATGACGGATTTCACACTCATTAACTGCTTAAATAACTGTTTTACATTCAGAGAAAAGTGCGAAAAAAAGCCTTCTGTGTCTGAGGCAAAGAGCTCCGGATAAAACATCACGTTAAAACCTGTGTAAAACCCAAGCGGCATACAAGAATCATAGGATTGAACTACATTTGTCATAAGCATAACCTCTCCCGCCGAAAGCCTCAGGGTCCGGCAGGAGTTGATACGGCTCTCATATATCCCGGAATGACTGTATGCAAGCTGAAAGAAATCACACATCTGCATTTCCCCGGAAAAATGCTTAAAAGTACAATAGTCGTTATAGTACATCTCAACACCCGGCATTATTTTATAAGATTTTGTACATAAGGGTTCCCCCTCTTCCCAAGATTTATATTCTTTCCAGTTCACACCTTTGCCAGATAACTTAAACCCAAACTGGGTCAAATCAGCATACTGTCTGACTCTCATTTGCTATTACACCTCCACACATTCCCCACAACCCATAAAAATATATTTCTCACAACTTGTTCTGAACATTCCTTAGGCTTCCACAGTATAGATAAAAGCATCACCAGTTAGTTCGTTCTAACTCTTGTTTCCATCATACTTTAACTCATCAGCTTTGTCAAAGAATTCCTTTCTGCCACCTATTCTCAAGGGCATCTTGTTTATAGCGCCGCATATGTTATTATATATGTAAGGGGTGCTGAAACATGACCGTACACCCATTGCACTTTTATGGCTATTGTAACTACTTACACCCGGCAGGTATCCATATTACGGGCAGGGATTTTCTCTCAGAGAGGAAATAATATGAACAACTATATTCTAACATTACATAATCTGGTGAAGCAGTATCAATCAATTACAGCAGTGGACGGAGTTAGTTTCAACATTTGCGCAGGAGAGATATTCGGCCTCCTGGGCCCGAATGGGGCAGGTAAAACAACCACCCTTGAGTGCATAGAAGGGCTGCGTGTTCCAACTTCGGGGGACATTTCCGTAGACGGTTTGCATCCCCTGCACAATCGCCGTGAGCTGCGTAAAACACTGGGCATCCAATTACAGTCTTCCTCTTTGCCGGAAGCCATTCTCGCCGGAGAAGCTATGACACTGGTCTGTGCCTATCATGGAGTAAAGCCACGGGAAGACTTGATGCAGCGGTTTGGTTTAGATACACTTAAACACAAGCAGTATGGTAAAATGTCCACCGGGCAGAAACGCAGGCTGCAGCTGGCACTTGCGCTGGCCGGCAATCCCAAAATTGTTGTACTTGATGAGCCAACGGCAGGGGTGGATGTGCAGGGAAGGGCAGAGCTTCACGCTGCAATCTATGAACTGAAAGCAGAAGGTGTAACCGTGATTCTGGCTACACATGATATGGCTGAAGCGGAAGCCCTGTGTGACCGCATCGCCATTTTAATCAAAGGCCGGTTAGCAGCGCTTGGAACCCCGGAGCAGGTAACAGCCGCGGGCAGCTCTCAGACCCGTATTACTTTACGTACGCGTCATGGCAGCCTTTTAAAGCAGGGCAGTATACAGAAAGCTTCCTATCTGGGACAAAGCGAAGGATTCGCTCAATGGCTGTGCAATGACGCCGCACCTGCTGTAATGGAACTGCTGAATGCCGCAATGAGCCAGGAGGATCCTGTAGATGATTTACGGGTAGAGCGCCCGTCATTGGAAGAACGTTTTCTGGAAATTGTTGAGGGAGGAAAAACACTATGAACGCGTTTTTAAGCCAGATTATTATACAGCTTCGTATGGATATCCGGGACAAAGGAACACTTCTGGTATTTTATATCGTACCTTTAGGGTTTTATGCAGTAATGGGCGCAGTGTTTTCTTCCGTAAATCCAGAGATCAAACCTATACTGTCAGCAACTATGGCAATCTTCTCTGTAACTATGGGTGCGGTTATCGGAATCCCGCCTTCACTTGTAAAGCTGCGGGAGGCAGGCACATTGCGCGCCTATCAGGTGCTCGGCATACCTAATGCTTCGGTTCTTTTGAGCATAGGTATCAGCACACTGATTCACCTGTCCGTAGTTTGTTTTATTATATCCATCTCAGCCCCTCTGCTGTTTGATGCAGAGCTGCCCCAATCTACAGGCGGATTCATCGCTGTCCTGGCAGCTTTACTGTTTTGCAGCACAGCCATAGGCCTTTTTATCGGATCGACCGCAAAAACACAGTCTTCTGCCATGCTGCTTTCACAAGCTGTATTCATGCCATCGCTGATGCTGAGTGGAATTATGTTTCCGGCCCACCTGCTGCCACAGCCACTTGAATATGCCGGAAATGTTTTTCCTGCCACACACGTCATGCGCGCCTTTTACGGGCTGGCTTACAGACTCCCTACAGAGTATAATTCTTCTCTGGCCCTTCTTATTGTGTTCGCCATCGGTATTGTTGCATCAGCAGCAGCGGCCTGGAGGCTTGGGAAGATTACCCGGGTGGCCTGAAAGAAGGTTTTTCCTTTTATTATTTATGGTACTACTGTTATGATATCCCGTAACAAAACAATGTCAGTTATTTTTATCTTAATGCAGTCTCCAGCTTTTGTATTTCTGTACTATCCACATATTTAGGAACCTTTATATAAATTGTTTTGAGAGCTTTTTTCATCATCTTGCTGTTTCCGCCAACTACAATTCTGGTTTTATCTTTATCCTGGAAAGCTAATCTTTTGCCATTCGTCCGGGAAACACCCCGAATATTATTCCATCCGATTCTAGTCAATTCTCCCAACAGGTTTACTAAAATCAACTCGTTTTGAGTAAACACAATACGCTTCACAAAGGTATACAGCATCATTCCTGAGCCTAACAGCACACTTGCCCCCATAAATATACAGACGTTAACCATGGAATTGTTACTTAAAAATACTCTTTCAGGAACTGTAATTGAATAATATGCAATTACTCCGCCCTCAATCCAAAGAGCTATGCCTAAAAAGGCAGTTATTCTACTTTCACGGATGCAGAATTCTTCTCCCTCGATTTTTATATTTTTCTTCCGTAATATAATTACAACTGTTGCTGCCACAATTATGATATATAAAATTCCAATAATAAATCCCATCTTATCTACCCCATTTCCAGCTTTCAAAACTCTTCCCATGCTTCATCCGGACATTTCGGAAGTCCGGCCAGGCCCAGAACCGTGTTATACAATTCCCTTGCAAGCCCCAGATTCACCGTAAGCAGCAGCAAAACATCCAGAATATATGGGGAATAGGATAATGCCAGCATTTCCTTTGCAAATGCCATAGCCGCAATTTCTCCCAGGCTCACCAGGCGGCTTTTATTTTCCAGCGGCCCTATTTTCCACAGGCTAAGAACCCTTTGATTGGTTGGTAAATCAGCCTTTTGGTATTCATACCAGTGAAATAACTCGTGGGCCAGAAGTATCTCCTGCATCTGTTTCCCGTAAATCAGCTCCCCACAGCCTTTTTGGCGTAAAAGCTCAGTGGTCTGCTGAATTGGTTTTTTATAGACTAAAATATGATTTGGTTCCGTATAGCAGGCGAACATAATATAATTACCGTCATCCTGGCTTTTTTTAATATCCAAGTCAATGTTAAGGTTTTGTATAATTTCTTCCACAGCTAATTGGGGGTATGCCGCTCTTGTTTCTTTGGCCTGAACACATCCTGTCTGGTGGGCCAGTCCGGCAAAACTTCTCCTGCTTTCATCTGTCAGACGTCCATTTAAAGGCTCTCTCCCAAAAGCGTAACTATCCCATACACTATCCGGCAGCCCCATCAAGGTTGTGACCATCTCCTTCAGCATAACTTTTCCCCCATTCTGGTTCAGTGTCAAAGCAGATATTTGCAATCCGCTCCGCTGCTTCCTCGATCCGTTTAGACTTCACTGCGGGCGCCAAGTAAAATGACCTCCTCGTCGGGAGACACCCCTACAAATTCCGTACCCATAATAATCTTTAACTGCTCCAGGCTTACTGTATTGGCATAGTCCAGAACCTTGCCTTCAATACACAGATATAAGTCTGGCGTGCGCTCCATTTCTGCCTTATATACTAACATATCCTTCCACATGGCATCAACAGCTGTTTCCCAGTCTGCCGCTTTTACTTTTACAGCTTGTGCATCACCGCGCTGTACCCGGATGAAACCTTTCTTATCCAGCAGCCGGACCTGATGCTTCTCATTCTTATCTGCCTCAAAAACATAAAAAATTTCATTCTGCACCGTACACTCAAGAGCATCCTCCGGCAGATTCATGGATGCGGCTGCTAATTCCCGTGCTTCCGTTTCATCAC
The DNA here is from genome assembly GCA_013911065.1 of Ruminococcus sp. Lineage (GTDB taxonomy): Bacteria > Bacillota > Clostridia > Lachnospirales > Lachnospiraceae > Muricomes. The sequence continues at coordinate 143,815 of JACERV010000005.1, forward strand.
ATTCCTTTAATAGGTCTGTTGTCTGAACCTCTGTGGAACCTAAGGCAATCGCCGTAACCTTACTTGTCTGGGGGTCAACTTCAATCTGGACCTCTATGGATTCCGGGGTAGCTCCATTCTTAATCGCTAAAGTTTTTGCTTCCTTTTTGATATCCGAAATATCCTCACTTGTTGGATTAGGAACCACACGTTCCACCACATCACGAACCATAGCCAGTGCTACTCCAATCGAAGAAATGACTTCCGCATACTGGGGAATAGAATAATTCAAATCCATCTTTTCGGCTGTGAACGGCAGGAGTGAGGATGCACCTCCGCCTACGCCAACCAGAGAAATCTGGTCATGCTCGATTTTATATTTCTCCGCAAATCCGGTAATCACAGGCTCAATTTTCTCAAATGCCTTCTGCAGTATCTGACGGGCGCACTCCTCCACAGATACATTAAGATAGTCCGCCAGAGGCTTCATACATTTTTTTGCAGACTCTACATTACCATGGCTGTAGTCTGTTTCTTTTACATAACCAAGAATATTTGCGGCACAGGAGTTTGTAATCGTAACACGTTTTCCACTTTTCAGACGTATGCATACATAATCCGAAACATCGCCCTTTTTGGGTGAGAAAAACTCAAGCTGAGGATCCTCGATTTCTTCCAGGGGAGTGTAAACTGCATACTCCATACCTCCGATATGAGCGCTTCTTGGTCCCACATCCACCAGCTTGTGTTCCGCTGCCCGAACCATAGAACCTCCGGCCACACCTAATACGGTAACATCCAGAGAGTTAACATAAGTCCTGTGGCCGCCTACTACTGAATACTCAACAGCAGGACGCCCATTTTTGATGACACCTATATTCGTAGAAGTACCTCCCACCTCAAAATAAATACCGTTAGACGCCCTCAGATACATCAAAGCACCTATAACCGAAGCCGCAGGGCCGGAAAGCATGGTCAGTACCGGTCGCTTCTTCATTTCTGAGATGTCCATAACACCGCCGTCCCCCCTCATAATCATAAGAGGAACTTTGATCCCGGCCTGGTTTACTGCATTTTCGGTGGAATTAGCTGTGTTCATCATTTTAGGAAGAATGGAACCATTGATTGCAGCAGTTCTGGTGCGGCTTGTAAGTCCGTACAGCTTGGAAATATCAGAGGCAACCGATACCATCATTCCCTTTTCCTCTGCTTCTTCCCTGACCATTTCTTCCTCCCGGTTAGAGTCTACCCCAAATGCCTGGGAAGCAACGATAACCTGGGCCCCCTCATTCACAAGCTGAGAGATTCCCTGCCCTACCAAAGTTTTATCTAATCTTTTCTGTTTTAAATAAGTGTGGCAGGTTTCAATTTCTCTGCCGGTTCCCAAATCTATATTGGATATATTAGATTGTCTCTTGGACATGAAACCCGATAATCCCCCAGGACCGATTCCAAGAATCCCAATCTTTGCAACGTCACCTTCCAGCAAGGCATTCGTAGCCTGTGTTGTGGAATGCGCAATAAAAACAACATCCTCCGGTGCGATATTATTCTTAGTCAAACAATTCTCAAAACACTCAATAACACCAGCAGCTACACCTAATGGATGATCATGACTCGTCATAACGACGCTTTGCCCCACAATTTCATGAGTAGCATTATCGATTGCTACTGCTTTTGTATGTGTTCCTCCTACATCAATTCCTACTCTAATTTCTTTTCCCATGTTTCCACTTCCCTCTTTCATCTTAGTGGGGACACTGCAGCATGCAGCATCCTCACCAGTTGCTTTCGTTTATAGCTAAACTTCTGATTTACTTATATAGCAGACCCTGCTTGCTCTGTCGTTCTGCAAACGGGGGCATTAAATTACAAGAATAACTTATTTCCAGGACTATACAAACATAAAGTATGCGATTATCTCAAGAATAAACGCCGCAATCAAGCACCATACCAGGCAGCACTTAAAGTATTCCTTCAATCCGGTTTTTGTATAACCTATCGCCCACAAACACCATGACTGTGTCGGACAGATAGAACCATTGACCGTTGTAGTAGGAACCATAAACAGCGGGAATAAAACCTGTGATGTGTAATTTCCGCCCAGTGACTGAAACATTGCTAAGGTTGCTGCTCCGGCTCCCCATACAGTCAGCGGGCCGCGGAATAATGCAAGTACAGAGAACACTCCAAATATAATAAACAACAGTAACAGGTTAGAAGGCATTACAGGCTCCAAAATCGGGGAAATCAAAGGTGCACAAACTTTCGCCGCGCGCAGGAACATTTGCAGGAAAAAGAGAAATGCAAATACTAAAGCTACGTCAGCAACACCATCATGGAAGGTTTTCTGCACGAGAGAACCTGTTTCATTCCATTTTTTAAGGTTTCCTGTAAATACCAGCGCCCAGAGGACCGCAACCAAAATTGCCGGAATTGGTTTAAAGCCAAAGAAAATAGACAAAATAACAGGAATAAGCGGTGTAATCATAGCCAGCGGGTTTACTTTCTTCCCATCGTTTAATTCTCCGCTTGTTGCTGCCCATGCGTGTTTTTTATCTGCTTTGGAATTCACAAGAATCATAATTAACAGCATTACCATCTGAACACCGAAGCCAATAAAGCCAAACGTTTTCCATGTTGTAGAGGAAATGTCAAAGTCAGGAATTAATGCATTTACCTGTGACAGCCAGCCATTATTCAGGTAAAGTCCTGCACCTACACTCATAAGGAAGGATGCAGTAGCTAAGTGCTTGGATATTCCCAGAGATAAAAGAATCGGGAATACGATAACACCAATCGCAACAACGGAGCCTGCTCCATATGCGGAAGTAAAGATTAAGGCAGTTACAATAGAAAGTAAAATACAGGTAATAGACGTTTTATCTCCGCCAAGTTCTACGGCTGTCCGGATAATAGTACGCGCAATGCCTGTATCCACAAGAATACGGCCGAACCAGGAACCAAAAATAATCACGGCCGCTGTTGCACCCCAAAGCTCAGGTCCCTGCTCAAAAATACCATTGTTAATATCAATCATACCTTCTGCTACCTGAGCCTCGGTTGCATTCCATGCTGTCACCCCTGCAATTGCTCCAAGCCCTGCCCAAAGAACAGCCATTACAAAAAACCCCATCATAAGGTTTCCGCCTTTTGCTGCATATACGGCAAAAATTAAAAATGTTATAAGCAATAAGATACCTATAATTGTATTCATTTCTTATTCCTCCTTGTATCATAGTTGATATAATGTATCTTGGTGATATTTGGTAATATAGATAACTAAATATGTAATGTTCGGTTCACACTCCTCCTTTCCTGAAATACTCCATAGATTCCCAGTTTGTTTTTCATGAGATATGTTCTTTAAATGCCCCCTCTCCTAATACGGTTCACTTTATGTGTACCGGTTAACAAGACCTCCAAAAAAAACAAGTATAATTTGATTTTGAACAAAATATTGTCGCTTTATTTCTGTCAAAATCAATATTTATCTTGCACTTGTTAAGCAGAATTATATAATCATTACTTAATAATCTCAATACTTTTTTATAAAAAATTTATTTTTTATTTATTTTATCAAATTTTTGAATTATATTTTTGTGCAACTTTTAATATAAACAAAAATTGTTTTAGATAAATTGCATAGTTTATCGGTTTCTATTTCATCTATTTCACCAATTATTTTATTTTAAATTCTAATTTTGCTAAAACCGCTTGAAAAAATAAATTGACAAAGTTATAATTTGTTGTATAAATATAGTTATCGGTTTCCTAATTATGATAAAACTCTACATGTAATATTAACAATTCATTGAAAAAGAGGTAACACTATGCCAGATAAAAATATTACCATTGCAGACATTGCCCGTTCTGCCCAGGTATCTAAAACTACAGTTTCCCGCTATCTTAACGGAAAATATGAATATATGTCACCCCAGACAAAGGAGCGCATCCGCTCCATTATTGAGCTTGCTAACTACCAGCCTAATAATATTGCCCGGAGTTTAAAAAGCCACAAAAGCACCTTGATCGGTCTGGTGATCGCAGATATAGAGTCACCTTTTTCTTCTGCGGTTATCAAAAGAATTGGTGATTGTTTTCTAAATATGGACTACAACATTATTACCGCTAATTGTGACAACAGCTACAAACGGGAAGTTCACTATCTTAATTCCCTGGTAAATCAGCAGATTGATGGTTTGATCGTGAATACTACAAGCAGGAACAACCCCATGCTGATTGATTTAGCCAATAAAGGGATGCCGATTGTACTGCTGGACAGGTTTATTGATAATTACACCTTAGATATTGTTTATTTTCAGAACGAGCATCCTATTAACAACGCAATGGAGCATCTGGTGGAGCAGGGATATGGTACACTTCACTTTTTCGTGCAGCCGTATGAACAAATTTCTCCCCGTTTTCTGCGACGGGATGCTTTTGTTAAAAAACTGACTTCTCTGGGAGTTGAAAACCCTGTTTCCTATGTCCATCAAATTGATTCCATGGATACGGAGGATTTAAAACGCCAGTTGGATACACTGATGCAGGCAGGCCTGAAGGCTGAGGGTCCTCCTGCAATTATTGCCAGCAATGGTGTGACCCTCCTGCATATGGCTAAGGCCATCCGCTCCTTAGGTATTGAGATGCCCCATGAAGTGGGACTTTGCGGATATGATGAGTGGGGATGGGAAACAAATCTTGGCTGGGCCGGACTTATCGACGTTGGGCTGACTACTCTGGAGTGCTCTACTTATATACTGGGAGACTCTATCGCTGAATTGCTGCTCAGGCGCCTTGAGAAGCCGGATGAACCCAAAGTCACACAGGGCGTCGAAGCTCCCCTGGTTATCAGACCCAGTACATTACATGGCGGAAAACCTGTTTTTCCACTAAATAAGTAATCTTACCTTATACAGCATAAAATCAAGACCTCCAAACTTGATGTTATTAACTTAATTTATGCAAGAAAGGATCTACTATAATGTCTAAAAGTGTAATATTAATCGGCGAGCCTCTGGGGCTTCTTATCGCTCAAAGCGAAGGTCCCCTGGAAAATGTATCCGGTTATTCCCTGGCTGTGGCCGGCGCAGAATTCAACGTGGCTGTAGGGCTTGCCAGGTTAGAACATAAAGTTACCTATTTTACCAAGCTGGGAAATGACCCCTTTGGTAAATTAGTGACTAATGTGATAAAACAAAATCAGATTGGAACTGAATTCATTCAATATTCCGACGAGAGAACAACCGGGTTCATGCTGAAAAGCATGGTAAGCAGCGGGGATCCTGAGATATTCTATTACAGGAAAGATTCTGCAGCTTCCACCCTTTCCAAAGAGGATATCGACCAGATTGATCTTAAAAGCTATGGTTTTCTGCATCTGACCGGTATTCCCCCTGCGCTCAGTGCTTCCACAAGGGAGGCTGTATTTTATTTAATCGAAAAAGCAAAGAAACATAATTTATTCATTTCATTTGATCCCAATCTGCGGCCTCAGCTATGGGAAAGCAGAGATATGATGATAACAACGATTAACAAGCTGGCAGCTCTGTCAGATATTGTTTTTCCCGGAGAAAATGAAGGAGAAATTCTCTGCGGCAGTAAGGATCCCAAAATAATCAGTAAATTTTACCACAATCTGGGCGTAAAAGCTGTTGTAACCAAACTGGGCAGCAGCGGAGCTTATATTTCAGATGAAAATATCGAAACTGTGATTCCCGGCTTTCCTGTGAAGAAGGTGGTAGACACGGTAGGGGCAGGAGACGGCTTTGCTGCAGGTGTTATCAGCGCTCTGATAGAGGGCTGCACACTGTCTGATGCGGTATTACGAGGTAATGCAATCGGCGCAATCCAGGTAATGAACAGGGGAGATAACGACGGGCTTCCCAACCGGGATACTTTAATGAGATTTATGGAAGAAGGGACTTTATAAATGATAAGTGAAAATATGAAACAGATTTTTGACATAGGCTTTGTACCTTTAATCGTAATTGATAATGCAGCGGATGCCGTTCCTCTGGCCCGTGCCCTGGTAAAGGGGGGAATCCCTGTTGCTGAAGTAACCTATCGCACCGGCGCTGCAAAGGAAGCCATACAGCAAATGGCCTCAGAGGTTCCTGAAATTATTGTCGGCGCCGGAACAGTACACAATATCGAGCAGGCCCAATCAGCCGTAGAGGCAGGAGCCTCTTTTATCGTTACCCCGGGCTTTAATCCCGATGTGGTAAAATGGTGCCTTAAACACCAGGTGGATATTATTCCCGGTACCGTTTCCACCGCTGACCTGGAGCAGGCTCTCTCTTTTGGTCTGACTGTCTGCAAGTTTTTCCCAGCAGAAGCCTACGGAGGGATCCAGACCTTAAAAGCACTGGCCGGCCCCTATAAAGACATCTCTTTTATGCCTACCGGAGGCGTCAATGCAAACAATATGAATGATTATCTTTCACTTCCCAACGTAGCTGCAGTAGGAGGAAGCTTTATGGCTCCTGACAGTCTGATGAAGGAAAAATCATGGGATGCAGTCAGCGCTTTATGCCAGAAAACCTTAGCAGACCATCTTGGCTTTGAAATCGCCCATGTGGGTATTAATACAGAGAATACAGCGGAATCCAGCCGGCTTGCCGATGTATTCTGCAATATGTTCTCAAAGGAAAAAAAAGAATTTGAAGGTGCCTTTTTTGCCGGAGATATGATAGAAGTCATCAAAGGCAGTTTTCTTGGAACCCACGGACACATTGCCATTAATACCAACGATATCGAACGTGCTGTCACTTATTTCCAGCGGAATAATGTGGCATTTAATATGTCAACCAGAGCGGTGAACGAGAAAGGACAGATGGTATCCATCTATTTTGCCGAAGAATTCGGCGGCTTCGCCGTCCATCTGCGCCGAAGATAAACCGCTATGAACACACTTGGAATAGATATCGGCTCCTCATACATAAAGGCGGGGGTAATTTCAACGGACAGAGAAGCTCTGATTCAGCAGACAAATTTTCCTGCCCTCCCCAAATTGCCTTCTGCCAATCCGCTGGTATATGAGCTGGATGCCGAAGAGTTGTACAACACAATTCACAATATTATTCATACAACAGCAGCTTCTGTTTCCCTGGACGGTATTTTGTTTTCCACCCAGATGCATGGTTTTGTCTACCAGACAAAATCCCGCCCGGACCACTATATTTCCTGGCAGGATTCCCGCTGTACAAATCCGCAAAAGAATGGAATATCAGTATTAGATAAGCTAAAGACCTTCATTTCAAAAGAAGAAATGGGGGTTTCCGGGGTCCAGCTAAAACCAAGCCTTGGTATGTGCAACTTATATGCACTGCTTCAGGAAGAGGATGCACCGTCTGATGATGGGACTTTATTTACTCTTGGCTCCTATCTTATCTGGCGCCTGACCGGAAACAATATCTGCCATATAACAAATGCGGCTCCTTTGGGACTGGTAAACATTCCCGAAAAAAATTGGAACAAACCTGTCATAGACACTTTAGGCTTTTCTAAAATAACCTTTCCGGATATTGCTTCAGAGGAATTTAATCCGGCAGGCTATTGCTTTGCAGGAGGGCAGAAGATTCCTGTTTATCCCGATTATGGTGACCAGCAGGTGTCTATAGCCGGAGCATGCGCCACACCGGATGATGCCGTTATCAATATCGCTACTGCCTGCCAGCTCTCACGCAATACCCAAGTCTTTATTCCAGGCAGCTATGAGGTACGTCCCTACTTTGAACAGACTTATATTAATACCATTTCTAATATGCCGGGAGGACGTAATTTATCCGTACTTATTCAATTTCTCAAGGAGACCGTTCAGCTATTTACAGGAAAGCAGTTAGAAGAAAGTGATATGTGGGATATTATAAACAAAACCCTTGAGCCTGACTCCGGGGGGCTGAAGGCAGAAATGTATTTCTATCCGACAAATGAACATCTTTCAGGAGGAAAGATCAGCCATATCATGCCCAATAATCTTCATATTTCTAATTTATTTCAGGCAGCTTATGAGCACATAGCAGAGGAATATGCAAAAAATCTTCCCTTGCTGGATGGAAATTCCAGAATTAAAAGGCTGATTTTTTCGGGCGGAGTCAGTTGGAAAAATACGCAGCTTATTGAAACTGCGGCACGGCGTATAGAACTCCCTTACAAACGCTCCCCGATACCCGACGAAACTTTCAACGGACTTTACCGTCTTTCTCTTGCTATTGAACATAAAGGAGGATTGCCAGATGTATCTCTTAAAAGAACGCTTGAATAACAAGCAATTTATCTTAGGTACTATGCTTAGTGAAATCACGACGCCAAATGTCATCCGGATGCTAAAAGGCGGAGGATTTTCTTATATAATTTTAGATTGCGAGCATGGCTACTTTGATTATTCCCAGGCGGCGGCGCTTATCGGAATTGCAAATGGAATACAGCTTCCGGTTATTGTGCGTATTCCTGAAATCCGCCGGGAAGTCATTACAAAATATATGGATATGGGTGCGGACGGTCTTTTAGTTCCGATGACTAACACGAAAGAAGACATTGAAAAGGTCGTGCAATATGCTAAATATGCTCCTGTTGGACAAAGAGGCATTTCCACACAGCGGGCACATACAGAATATAATCCCCCGGCCCTTGCCGACTATATGAAGCTGGCAAACAGCCGTACAATTATCCTCGCTCAGATTGAAACCAATGAGGGCGTTCGAAATGTACGGGACATCTTGTCCGTGGAAGGTGTAGACGCTGCTCTTATCGGTCCCAACGATATGGCGTGTGACTGCGGTACTCCCGGAGATTTCTATACTCCACTCATGCAAGATAATATTTCGGCTGTCATCAATGCCGCCAAAGAGTCAAACAAACCAAGCGGAATTATTGCAAGCAACATTTCATTCCTGAAAGAATGCAGACAAAAAGGAATGACCATATTTAGCTGCAATTCAGAAACCGGAATTCTTCTTTCGGGCGCGAAAAAAATTGTAAATGAATTTAATTGATATAAGATAACAGCACAGAGGCAGGTATTACCTGCCTCTGTGTTTCTCTTTCTTCTTTTGCTGTTTCAGTTCAAACTGCCGCTGTTTTTCCATTTCCCGCCGTTCCCGGCTTGCGGATTTCCGCTCAGTTTTCATCTGCTCCTGCTGTAATTTCAAAGCCTGCTGAGATTTCGTACCAATTCCACAATCCTGTACCTGCTTGTGCACTTCCCGCTGTATCCGCTTGGGATTACGCTTTGTTTCTTTTACATCAGCTGCCACAGCCGGACTAAAACGTAACTGATCGTAACTCTTCAGAACAAAATCATGTACTTCATAATCTTTTGGTTCCGCGCCAAACGTGACTTTACAAACTGATAGCCTGCCTTCCCATATCCGTTCAAAAACACCTACCCAAAATGGTTCCTCAAAATAAACTGTCAGCATTTCCGTTACTTTGTCCATGACAAATCCTCCTTAAAAATAAAATGCACAAAGAACGGACGACCAAGGAGGAGGGTTACTTATACTCTTATTTAGAGTACGACTGGACTACCAACCAGTTCTATATAAAATATACGTTGTGTTTTTATCTTTGCACTTTGATATTATCATGTTAAAAAGTAATCAGTCAAATAAATAATCTAATAACCCTTCAATCATTAGCTCTATTGTTTCTTTATATATATCCTGATATAAATTCTCCGCATTAATGGTAACCGTTACAATTGCTTTTACATAATTAGAGAACAATTTCCAATCACATTCTTTTGTGGAGTCTATTTTATCTAAGAGCCATTTCGTACTTTTTTCATCTGAATCTGGATTTATCTGGAATAATTCTGGACATCTGGCTTTTAAATACTCATAATCTTCAGAGCTTAAATAGGAGTAAATATTTTGCTCACTCAAAAATTGTATTCGAAAAAAGTGTCTTGCGGCAGCTCTGTCTAACTTTTCCTTTTTGTTGAATGCCTCTTGTAATGCTTCTAAAAGGCGTTCCTCATATATAGTCTTGTTTTGTTCATTAAAAATTGCCGGCATACTTTATTGTGCAGTATATATGTTCGAACTGCTGTCCCCTCCGTTCTTGTCAATATATTTATTATACAGAATTACATATCAAATCTTACGCTTAATACTGTTTTATTAAAAATAACTATATGAGCTGGAAAAAAGAGTCCAGGAATCATTGAATTTTGTCGGCCTCCCGGCTTTCAGTGCCTTTTTTGGATTTTAAAAGAACAACAGTTATGATATTTTATAATCAGTTATGATATGTCTCCATGTATTGTTCCAGATATTCCTTCAGCGCCTGGTCACATACGTAGAGATATGTTCCTTTTATTCCCCTTGTCAGCAGTACATAATATATGTTTTTTATGTATTGATCCAATTCTTCATCCGTAGCCGTATTCTTTCCGTTCTTATCAAAATATTGGTTCTTATCTACTACTACAGAATCTTTTTCTTTATCATATCTGATATCCTTACCTAAAATGACAAATCCATAGTTTAAATCATATCCCTGAATGGAATGGATACAGCCTACTTCATTAATCGCATTTTCACAATGCACCCAGTTTTCTGTGCGATTATTCCACATTTTTTCGAAATTCTCTATTTTTATATCCCTTAACTGCTTATTCTTTTGACTAATCCAGGGCCATGCATATCCTGCAAGCATTCGGCACAATCCATGCTCTTTTTCATTTCTCTGTAAAAGCGCCTCAAATTTATTGAAAGAATCAATAATCTTAAACTCATAATTTTCAAAGGTTCGTTTTTTATCCGGTTTACTATACAGCAGCTCTTTAAGATACTTGATATAACCATTACCTCCGATTACACGCATTTGCGATGACAGCGTATAGTATGCCGCCATACGTTTTTGATGCCTTTCTTCTAATTTTTCATCCAGAAGCTCTGCTGTGATACCTGAAGGACCAACAACCTGGTCACTGTCAAAAAAGAGAATCGGGCACTTGCATTGAGTCAGAATCCAATCCAGTTCCGTTGCATCTTTCGGTAAATTCAATCTCCTGTTATTATCATCATGGGCTTTCATATTTACAATATTTTTTCTTTTATGCAGACGGTGAGCCTCATCTACCAATAAAATATCGTATTTCGATTTTGCTGCTGCAGATGGACTTATTACATCCTTCGCCATTAAACCGTCTATATGTCTGAACAGGTTTTTCAAAGTTTTTCGTAGTGATGTCTGGGGAACTACGAGAGCCATCTTTTTATCTTTATATTTGGGATTTCCCTGGTCATCCTCGCAATCCCTCAAATATTTAAACAAATAGACCGCCACTATCGTCTTTCCGCTTCCCGGCATCCCTTCAACTACGATTGGCCGCTCATAATCTTGCTCAATATACTTTATAATATGTTCTACCGCCATAAACTGGCTCTCATTTAATGCCTTATATGGTGAATATTTAAATAAATCAGAATTTCTGATTTGCTCCAAAGGCTTTACCGCAATTTTCTTCTTTCTAAGCTGCTCCCATAATTCGGGAAATAAATTATTATAATATGCCCGCTTGTAGTATTCCTTTTTGGCAATACCTTTGTTTTTATTTGTCAGGATATACTTTTCGTCAGCCGTTAAATATTCAATCAGTCTGTTTTCAAAATCATATGTCACTGACTGGTTAAACTCTTGAGAATATATAAGGTGTACATTCTTGAATACTTTCTTTTCTTCTTTTGACAGATGTTCTGCCATTCTTGCAATCCCCCTGTTAGATTCACCAACATACGCTTTCTTTCCATTTTCTAAGATATATAGCATCGGCCAGTTTATGAATTTGGCATCATATTCATAATTAGAACTCGAAAATTTACTGTCTGTAATATGAAACATCTATTCCTCCTCTAAAGAAAGCTCCGTATATTTCAGGTTTTTTCCTTTTATCTTAGCAACCGGATATTTTTCATCATTCTTCCTTAGCTTCTTTTCCAAACCCTCTTTCAGATCCAGATCATACATTTGAGAGAAACGCAGCAAGAAGAAAAATATATCTGCCAGCTCATCTGAAATTTCTTCACGCTTTTCATCTGTCTGCAGCATCTCGGCCATTTGTTCCTCCGTTTTAAAACGGAATATATCAAGTAATTCATTGGATTCCGTAGAAAGCCCTATTGCCAGTTCTTTTGGTGAATGAAACTGGTCCCAGTCTCTTTGCTCGCAGAACTCTTTTATTTGTTGAATCAGCATAGATATATCTGACATACATATTCCTTTCCCAGCTTTTGGTCAACTGTACAGCACTTTTTTATCTTTGTCTATAATATATTATATCTCATATCTCGTACTTTTCAATGTTTTTGGGTAATATACCTCATTGACAAATCAATAAAAGGTCGTTATTATAAAAACAAACCGTTGGTCGGTTTTTTTATAGAAATGCGAGGTGAGTATATTTGAAACAGGAAGAAAAAGCTTCAATTACAAAAAATAAAATAATAAATGCAGCAGCAAAGTTATTCTCAGAAAAAGGTTATGAGGAAACTACTATGCAAGATATTATGCTGTTAAGCGGACTATCGAAAGGAGCGATATACCACTATTTCAAGAGCAAGCAGGAGATTTTAGACTATCACATAAATTATCAAAAAGAGTTGGTTACAAACTATTTAAAAAGCTTGGTAGAAAATCCTGCTTTGACTGCTAAACAGAAATTTGAAAATATTATAGACTATTTGTGTTTTAATGAATCATTACTTGAACTGACCGGCAATGGGTGGGCTGAAAAAATTCCGTTTGCATTATTAGACACTCTAAGGAATTCATTAAATGTGCTGTCAGGATATATTGCAGAAATTCTGCAGCAGGGAAATATTAATAAAGAGTTTAACTGCGCTCATCCAAAGGAAATATCTGAAATACTGGTGCTTTTAATTGATATATGGCTTGACCCTGTCATTGTTGACTCTAGTTACGAAGAAATGTGCAATAAGGTCGACTTTATCATTCTCCTTTTAAAAAAATTTGACACTCCTGTTTTCAGTGATAAAAATGGAAAGAAAATTAAGGAAAGGTTACGGTGCTACTATGATTAAGCAAGTAAAAATACTTATGGTAAACCTTCCATTTTCAGGGCATACAAATCCAACATTAGAATTGGCAAAAACGTTCATATCGTTAGGTCATGAAGTTTCCTATGTACATTCCCCCGACTGGAAAGAAAAAGTAGAAAAAACGGGGGCAAACTTTATACCATATGACGATTATCCCGCAACCTTAACAAGCTCTCAAAAAGAAAGAAAAAGCTGGAGTGCAGCATATCAAACAGTACAGCGAATTGGAAAAGAGTATGACTGTTTAATATATGAGATGCTGTTTTTGCCAGGAAAATCATTAGCCGACCAGTTAGGGATTCCTGCTTTCCGCCTGTTTTCTACCTTTACCCTTAATGAAAAAGTGCTAAATGATTTTGGAACTACCGGCGGCTGGTATATGACATGCATATTCCGTTTTCCCCGCCTTTGCCGTATAATATCTAAAGTTTTGAAAAGAAAGTTTAACCTGCGGTATGGAAGCATAGCGGACGAAATGGTTAAAAACGCTCCAAAGCTGAATTTTACTTACACGATTAAAGATTTTCAAATTTACTCCGACGAGTTTGACGATAGTCATTATAAATATGTAGGACCAGTATTAGAAGGGCGGAATGAAAGTGATTTTGATTTCTCCAAAATGGAAACCCCCATCATCTATATTTCTCTTGGAACATTACTAAATACTTGTCCCAATTCCGCGAGATTTTTCAAGAAATGTATTGATGCATTTCGAGAGCAGCCCGTTTCTGTCATTATGTCCATTGGAAATGTTGTAAAAATTGGGCAGCTTGGTGATATACCAGATAACTTTTTTGTTCATTCCTTTGTCCCACAGCTAAAGGTACTACAGAAAGCTTCTCTTTTTATTACTCACGGAGGAATGAATAGCGTGAATGAAGCCTTGTTCTATGGTGTACCCATGTTAGTAATACCAGTTGGAAACGATCAGCCCACAGTTGCCCGGCAAGTTGAAGCCTTGCATTTAGGCAAATACCTGGAACGCAAAACTATAAATGCAGCATTATTACAGAAAACATCTATGGAGATATTAGAAAACAACACCCTCATAAATACATTAAAAGAATTTCAGGTGAAATCCCAATCCGCCGGGGGAAGTATGGAAATTGCCCGTCAGATATTGGAAGAACTTAGTAAATGACTCACACGAAAAAGGCTGCTCACTCCCTGATTGTTCATCCGGGAGTGAGCAGCCTCTCATCTTTTCAATAAATAAACGTCTCTAAAACCCTGCCTTCGAAAGATTTTCTCGTCCCCGTTTCGCAATCGGCAGCGGTACATCAAAGGATTTCACCGGGAACAAATCCTGTTCCACAACTACCCATCCGTCATACTGCTTTTTCGTCATGGCATCATGGAGCTTTGCAAAATCAATGCTTCCTTTCCCAGGCTCAACCATGATATCCTCCGTTACCGCCTTGGCAAATGACCACTTGTTTTCTTCCATTTTGCGCTTAACCGAAAGATCACAGTCCTTTAAGTGGATGTAAGGAATCCGATCGGCATGTTTCTCATAAAATGAGATTGGTTCGCCACCGCCATATACATGATGTCCCGTATCAAAGCACAACTGCACATCTGTATCTGCCAGCAGTCTTTCAATCTCTTCTTCTGTTTCAACATGACAATCCACATGGGGATGAAAAGTACCGGTTAATCCATGCTGTGCTGCCCGGTCAGCTGCACGCTGTACATTCTTTGTATAGGCAGCCCACTGCTCTTTCGTCAGCTCCGGATTCATCACTTGTTCTCCAGTTTCAAGATCTGTATACATACTCGGCAGTAACACGATATATTTTGCCTCCGGGAAATCTTTCAGTACAGATGCAATCTCGTCAATCGTCTCACACATCTGATCAATTGATGCATCGTCCAGGAAATCTCCCCCTACTGTTCCTGCAACCAGTGCAAGGGAACGTTCTGCCAACGCATCTTTCAGCTCTGGATTGGTGTTAGGGAAATAGCCCCAGGGCCCCAATTCCACGCCTTCATACCCTGCCTCTTTCATTTCGTCCATACAACGGTTCCACGGTGTCTGTTTTTCATGATTCGGAAACCACACACCCCATGAATCTGGTGCAATTCCTACTTTTATTGACATTTCTTATACCTCCGTATTCTTATTCAATATTAATCCATGCATTGGTTTTTGCAGATTCCAGAACCGCATCAACTGTCCGGTCAATCTTAGAACCAAATTCAAAGTTACAAGCATATTCCGCGCCTTGGGTAATTGCCACAAACAGCTCATGAACCTCCAAAATCTTCATATCATTATACGCAATGGAGATACCGCCTGCAGGCTGGAATGCTGAATAGCCTTTGTGATGCGGGTTGAGTAAAACAGTACGGAATCCGCGGTCCGCTTCATTATCATTATGAAAATATACCTGCACTTCACCCATGCGTTCCAGATCATAGCACACAGTCCCCTGTGTTCCCTGAATTTCGTAGGCCAGACGGTTCTTACGTCCAGTAGCAACACGGCTCGCTGAAATAGTTCCCGCAGCACCGTTTGCATATTTAGCCATAAAGGTTACAATATCTTCATTTTCCACATCAGCCATTTCACTGGAACCTGCTGCCTTCGGGCGCTTTGGAAAAATGGTAGAAGTCATTGCATTGACTTGCTGAATATCCCCCATAATAAACTGAGAAACACTGAGCAAATGACAGCCCAAATCACCTAAAGCCCCGCATCCTGCCAGTTTATTAACGTGTCTCCATGTAATCGGAAGGCTTTCATCCAGAAGCTGATCCTGATCGTATGTACCTGTAAATTTCATAATCTTTCCGAGTTTGCCGCTCTCCACCAGATCTTTAACATATGCGTTTGCCGGATTCATGGTGTTGTTGTAACCGACATAATTGACAACGTTCTTTTTCGCTGCCAGCTCTGCCAGCTCTGCCGATTGTTCTGCAGATATGGATAATGGCTTTTCACAGTATACATGTTTCCCATTATTTAAAGCTTCCTTTGCCACTTCATAGTGAAAAGAATTTGGTGTGGCAATATCAACCAAATCTACATCCGGATCACTAACCACTTCTTTCCAGTCAGTCGTCATTCGCTTAAAGCCTATCTTGTGCTGTGCTTCTTTTGCACTTGCCTCATTTGAATCGGCAACCATCTCAAATACTGCCACCCCATAATCCGGTCCAAAAAGCATCTGTGCATCCAACAGGGCGCTGCTATGTGCCTTCCCCATCCACCCGGCTCCTACCAGGCCAATACGAATTTCTTTCATTTTTTTCTTCCTCCTTCATCTTCTTGATCAGCTCCGGAGCTCGTGCATGATTTTTTCTCCGGTTTGCGTTTTTATTCAGCATATTGCTGACTTTTCTATATTATAGCTCTCGTCCAGGTTAGTGTCATTTCAACAGATTTATGTTTTCTATACATAAATTCACATTCAAAAAACAGTCCCGTCTTTTTTCATAATACCTATTCTACACTTTGTTAAAGTGCTTTTATTTCCTTGATTCTGTCCCTCCTTTGTGCCATAATAAACTTTGAAATATACTCAAATTATAGAAACCAAATACAACAAAAACAAGCATGGAGGAATACAATGAAAATTGTTGACAACGGTGTTCTGGATCCATCGTTTATGGATTTTACAACACCTTCGGATTTTGCCAGACAAAACCTTTATTGCACCCCACAATTCGGTCACTTTTACTGTAATCAGTATTATCACATCAAGCGGAATTATCTAGATCTTTTCTTGCTGCTATATGTATGCAAGGGAACTCTTCATCTGGAAGTTGATGACCGGCATTACGCAGCTGGCAGCAACCAGATCTTATTGTTGGACTGCCGCCAGCCACATTATTATTACTGCAATGATTCAGTGGAATTCTTATGGTTCCATTTCACGGGTAATAACAGCATTCAATATGTGGAGTTCTTAAACAAACAAAATGACATGATTTATTCCGGTAATCACATTGACCAGCTAAAAGAACATTTCGATGCCGTTCTGTCATATGCAATGATTTCGCCGGTCAACGAACACCGGGTTGCCATGAATATTTCACAGATATTAGCCAAACTGGCCGCCCCGGCCCAACATATATTTGTCTCTAACCATTTTATCAATCCGGCTGTGCAATACATCAATGCTCATTATGAAGAACCCATTGATCTTGCTGAATTAGCGGCGGCCTGTAATGTCAGCCCCTCACAGCTAATCCGTAATTTCAAGAAATATCTGAATTGTACGCCACACAACTATTTGCTTGGCTACCGCCTTCGCCAGTCAAAGCTGCTGCTCGTTACCACTTCTATGTCAATTGAAGAAATTGCCGAGAAATGTGGGTTTAACAGTGCCTCTCATTATGCCCGGGCTTTTCGGGCTAAAGAAACTATCTCACCTTCCCAGTTTCGTAATATGCGCTTTTGAAATCAGGCCCTCACCAAATTAATTAGCCCCTGGCAATAGGACACGAATATAGAAACAGGAGCCGATTCTGATTATCTCAATCGGCTCCTGTTTCTATATTCTTTACTTGGAAGTGTATTCTCTTCTCAAATTACTTTATCTATTAGCCATTGCCATTTTTCTGGCTTTTGCTTCCGCCTTGCTTCTGGTTACATCGATTAAGACTGCGATAATGATTACTAAGCCAATGATGATATACTGAATATCGGTTTGCGCTCCCAATAGGTTTAATCCATTGCGGATCACCGCTATCAACAAAGCACCGATCAGGGTTCCCCAGATAGTTCCCTTACCGCCGGTAAAGGATGCTCCGCCGATAATACATGCTGCAATGGCATCCGTATCAAAGGTCATACCGGCATTTCCATTGGCTGTAGAAACCCGTCCGGCAAGGATGATACCAGCGATTCCACAGAGTAAACCAGATAAGGTATATACAATCCTCAGCACCTTTTTAGAATCAATCCCGGACAACCGGGTTGCTTCCAGATTGCCGCCCACACAGTATATCTGTCTTCCCAGTGCTGTCTTGGTCAAAAAGATATGTATAATGGTAAAAACGACCAGTACTGCGATAAAACTAATGGGAAACCCTTTGATGGTTCTCGAGCCCAGGAAGAGGATTCCATCAACACCCTGATTCTTAAACCCAATCGGTGTCGCTTCAGTAATATACAATGCCAGCCCCCAAGTCACAAATTTCATTCCCAGAGTGGAAACAAATGGATGGGGCAGCTCCAGCCGCGTTAACAGCGTACCGTTGATATATCCAATTGCAGAACTGACCAGTAATGCCGACAGCAATAAAAGAAATGAATTGGTAAGCCCTCTCTGCATCAGTACACCCATCGTACAAGCTGCCAATGTACAGTTAAACCCAACCGACAAGTCAATTCCCGCTGTGATCAGTACCATCAGCATTCCCGATGCAATCAGGCAATTTACCGATGCCTGTTTGATAATATTTACAAAGTTACTGTAGGTCAGGAATTTATCTGACGCTAATGTTAAGATTACACATAAGATAATGAGTGCTAATAAGGTTCCCATTTTTGAAACCAGATTTTTCATGGTTGTTTGTTCTTTCATTGTAGTTCTCCTCCCCAGGCTGCTTTCATGACGCTATTTTGGCCGAAGTGTTCCGTATCACGGTCTATCTCACCCATAATCCGTCCCTCCCGCATAATAATTATCCGATCGCTCATTCCCAGTATTTCTGGCAGCTCCGAGGACACCATGATAACACATTTGCCCTGTTTTACCAGATTGTTCATAACTTTATATACCTCTATCTTCGCACCAACATCAATACCACGGGTTGGCTCATCAAAAATATAGATATCTGCATCTACATTAGACCATTTGCCAATAATGACCTTCTGTTGATTGCCGCCAGACAGTTGTCCGGCCACTTCATCAACAGAAGGAGTTTTTATTTTTAATGATTTAATCAGCTCTTCGCCCGTCGTAATCATACGCTTTTCATCCAGGAATCCATTCGCAGTAAATTTTTTCATGCTGGCCAAAACCAAATTATTTCTTATCGTCTGAGTCAATATCAGCCCCTGTGCTTTCCGGTCTTCGGTTAAGAATGCAATGCCTTCACGTATGGC
Organism: Ruminococcus sp.; assembly: GCA_013911065.1. Taxonomy (GTDB): domain Bacteria; phylum Bacillota; class Clostridia; order Lachnospirales; family Lachnospiraceae; genus Muricomes. The sequence goes on from JACERV010000005.1 coordinate 162,922, forward strand.
ATCTTTCGGGCTTCGGATATCCACTTTCTTACCCTTGATAAAAATTTCTCCATCATCTTTTGGGTCAGCTCCGAATACCGCCCGCATTGTTTCGGTCCTTCCGGCTCCTACCAGTCCGGCAAAACCAAGGATTTCTCCCCCATAGGCTTCAAAGGATACATCATCCAATACCCCTGTCGAACTTAAACCGGAAACCTTCAGCATAACCTCACCCTTTTCCGCAGTTTCTTTCGGAAATAAATTATCAAGCGTTCGTCCGACCATTGCATTAATGAGCGATTCATTGGTCATATCGGTAATATTTTCTGTGCAGACATGTTCCCCATCCCGCATTACCGTCACCCGGTCACACAGTTCGAATAGTTCTTCTAACTTATGGGATACAAACAATATCGCAATCCCCTGATCTTTCAATTTCCGCACCGTTTCCATCAACTGGTCAACTTCCTTTTGTCCCAGAGAAGAGGTCGGCTCATCCATGATGATTAGTTTTGAGTTTAGCTGAATCGCTTTGGCAATCTCCACCATCTGCTGCAGCCCCATTCCCAAAGCCCCGCACGTTTTGCCCGGATCTACATCATGCCCTAATTTCAGCATTGCATCATGCGCCTCACGGTTCATTTGTTTGTAATCTAAGAAACCAAACCTATTTTTTATGCTTCTGCCCATAAAGATGTTATCCGTAACCGATAACAGTTTTACAATGTTTAGTTCTTGATACACACAGGCAACCCCAGCTTTACGGGCATCATTCGGGTTTTTAAATTCCTGTTTTTCACCGCTGACATATATCTCACCTTCCTCAGGTGTATGTACTCCAGTCAAAACTTTAATCAGAGTTGATTTCCCCGCCCCGTTTTCGCCAATCAGGCCGTGAATTTCACCTGGTCTTATCTGGAGCGACATATTGTTCAGGGCAACCACACCTGGAAAGTATTTCGTAACATTCTTTAATTCCACTATATATTCCATTGACCTGATCATTCCTTTCTTGCTATTATCGTATGTTACGTCCATGCTGTGAAGTAATGATCTACTGCTCGCCCTTCAAATAAGCTTCTCCGTTATCCTTATTAATCAGATTTGCCGCAACTTCCTGGTGTTCTTCGATGGTTTCACCAGTTGCTGCTTTATATGCTTGTTCTACTGCCTGGTATCCCATCAGATACGGCTGCTGTGCTACTGTGGCTTCAATTTTATCTTCCAAAATCAACTGAACGCAGGCCTCGTCACCATTAAAGCCGATAATTTTGATATCTTCACCAGATTGTTCAATTGCTGTCTGGCAGCCAATGGCCATATCATCATTCTGACAAAGCACTACATCTATTTCACCCGGATACTTGGTAATCAGATCTTCCATAACTGCAACTGCCTGATCTGCTGTATTCTTCCCATATTGCTCTTCCAGGATTTCTATACCGCCTTCTTCTAACCCTTCCCGAAAGCCTTCCAATCTCTGGGTGCTGGTCATCTCGCCCTGCTGTCCGCCAATCAAAACAGCCTTCTTACCTTCTCCCAGAAGTTCTGCTGCATATTCACCGCCCAGCTTAGCTGCATTTTTATTTCCGGTTCCGATAAATGCTTTCTTTCCTTCCAATGCTGCATCCGTATCTACCATTAGCACCGGCAATTGATTCACATACGGTTCCAGCGCACCGATTACGGCATTTTCTTCACATGGTGCAACTACGATTGCACTTACATTAGCAGCAATCTGTTCTTCAATCATCGTTACCTGCTGCGCAATTTCACTCTCATCGGAAGGTCCCAGCACCGTTACACTAATACCAAGATCGCTCGCCGCCGCTTCTGCTCCCGCCTTCATTGTCTTCCAATATTCGGCTGAAAGACTTTTGAAAATGACCGCTACTTCCACGTCAGAAGGGTCAGTAACCGCACTATCCTTAGTTTGCGCAGTCTCTGATGTTTCTTCAGAATCACATCCACTCATTCCCAAACACATTATAGCTGCCAAGATAAATCCTAATAATCTCTTTTTCATAATTCTTCTCCTTTTTTGTAGGTTTCTAGTTTCATTTTTTTGCATTTTCTTATTGCAATGGAATACGGCTTTAACAGTGTATCACATCCCCCCTCATTCATTGTGCATTTTTTCATCTTTCTCATAATTTTCCCTTTTGTATATATGCATTTTGTACACTAGTACAATTATCATATCTTTTACTATCAACATTGTCACTTCACCGAATTGCCAAAATATATACATAAATTGTCATTTCTCTATACTTCCGCATTTGTGAAAAATTTAATTATCTCTAAAGTGTATTTTTCAGCCTGATTCAAGGAAACATAGAAATATTTCTTGCCTCTCACGGAGGGCCATAGGTTAAAGTAACCTCATCAAGAACAGGGCGAGTATACACAAATGAGAACAGCAAAAGAAACCAAAGCTGTTATGGACAGCCCTGGTCTTGATAAAAACCAGATACTGCAAATGCAGAGAAATTTGGTGGAATGGTACGGGATAAGGATAATGCGATGATTGACCAGAAATATGGAGAGGGCACAGCAGAATTTTTTGCTTGCACCATTAAAGAATTTTATAAGAGCGAAAATATTTCTAAATAAATAGAGCCATTTTAAAGAAGCGGTAAGACAAAAATTTGCCTTACCGCTTTCTATCCTCAGCAGACCATCATGGCGGCAATGTTCACTACCCCCACCGGGCTGCTTTTAATTATCTTATACGAAGACACATCCAGCCGGAAATTCTGGAGAACATGCAGCTTCGTTAGGGATGACATAATCTAACTCTGTCTTCCACAAACCATGTAAATTACAGTATGCATAAACGCATCCGGACTTTACCTCGTCAAATTCAACAACAGGCTTATCTCCCGGCTTAAGATATTTTATCTCTACCTTGTCATCTGTTGCCAGAGCAATCCACTCAATATAATGTTCTTCTGTCATAGGATGAATGGTAGACCCCACAGTAACTTTAATCTTATCCTCGGATTCTACTACATCTGGTACATGTTTTTCCTGGGCAGCATCTGTAGAATTGGCAGATAGTTTAGTCATGGGCTGCCCACAGCAAACCAGCTCTCCGCCACCTTTTTTAATTAAAGCAACCATATTTCCACAAAGTTCACAACGATAAAATTCAACATTAGACATATATAGCACTTCCTTTCTTCTGATGTACACTTCTTATGGCCGTAAATGAAATATTAAAACAGAATCATAACCTGGCCTTTTTAACTAGTCTTACTAACCTTTATTATACGTGCTATTATTACAGATTGCAACCGAATTTCAACCATTTTAGAAAGGCTATGGTGATGGTAATTTCAGGAATGCTTTTATTCACCTTACTTTCATCATTACTAACGCAATAACAAAAGACACAAAACATACCATACTGCCCACCAACAAATCCGTAGGTAAATGCCTTTTTAGTTTCAAAGAGGCCCAAAAGCTCATTCCGCCAATGAGGATACAAAAGACAGCCATCTTCCAACTGACAAAATAAATTAAAAATATGAGTGGTGCTGTGATACTGCAGGCATGCCCGCTTGCTCTTTTCTTTATTACCTTATTCAAGAAATTAAGAAGAACAACAGATAAGATATAGGTATTAAAAATCAATTGAAGCTCTGGACTTGCATTAGCCAGCACACCGTATACAGCAGCAATCAGATAGCCTATTATAGAGCAAATAAATGCAAGGTTCCTCTGACCCGTACGGCCTTTCTCTTTCCAACCCGGAAGAACCTTTTGTAACGGATAGGCCAGAATCGGGCAAATACCAAGCCATATCAGGGCCATCCACAAGTCACGGACTCCATGAAAAATTGTCGGGCACTTTTCATACAAAATTACCAGCATCAGTATGACTAACACCGGTGGAATAGTAATTACACGAATACACTTCGCTATTTTTTCCTGATTATTCATTTCTTATATCCCCCCAGAAAAATAAAGCCACTGTTCCCGGTCCGGTATGACTGCCGATTGTCGTTCCCACATCATTTATCTCTACGTGTCCTCTTAGGTTTGGGAATCTGGCTTCCACCAAGAATGCAACTTTACTGGCATCTTCATAACAGCCTGCCTGAGATATATAACATTTCTCCGAATACTCGAGTCCTCCCACAGCATGCTGCTCCATGCAGTCAACAATGGCGTGAATCACTTTGTTTTTGCTTCTGACCTTTTTTCTTGGAATCAGATGCCCTTCCTGATCCATATTCAACAATGGACATATGCCTAGCATTCCACCCACAAAACCGCTGGTTTTCGAAATACGCCCGCCTTTCACATAAAAAGACAAATCTGTGGAGAAAAACCAGTGATGCATTTCCAATTTGTGCTGTTCTGCCCACTCATGCACCTCCTCAATTCCTAAGCCTTTGTCTCTCAACTCTGATAGTTTATTCATAATCAGGCCATAGCCAGAGGAGGCTCCTAAAGAATCCACAATATATATTTTTCTTTCCGGATACTTTTCTTCCAGTGTTTCTTTCGCAATATTAGCTGAATTTATAACTCCGGATAAACCAGAAGACAAGCATACATGCAGAATATCTTTTCCCTGCTTCAGAAAATCCTCAAAATAATGTTCAAACTCCTCTGCATTTACCTGTGATGTTTTTGTTTCTGCCCCCGCCTTCATGGCTTCATAAAAATCCGAAAACGAAACTGACTGTCCCAGGTCATCGTTATACTCTTTTCCATCTAACTCATAATGAAAACATATATATGCGATATTACTTTTCTCAAAATGCTCCGCTGTCAGATCAGCTGTCGAACAGCAGCTGATGATATAATCCGAATTCATAAATAAATCGCCTCCTTGCTTACTCTCTTTCATTCAGTTATAATAGCTATGTTACAAATTGTAACATCTGATGTTTTTTGATTCAATATTCGAATCCACAACTGTTACAAAAGGGGGCTTTTTGTTCATGGAAAACACAAAAAACGCAGCTAACCAGATTGCAAAGGAATGCCTGGTCACTGCGCTCATACAATTATTGAAAGAAAAGAATCTGTCCGAAATCACCATTTCAGAATTAGCCGGTAAAGCTGGTGTATCCCGAATGACTTACTATCGGAATTATACAACAAAAGAAGATATCTTTATACGTCATCTGCAAGAAATTTTTGAAGCCTATCGTCAGGAATTTTATGAACAGGACTGCCAGACCGAATTCTTTGATATGCCCAATATGCTGCATTGCTTCCATTATTTTTCTGTTTATAAAGAGTTCTTGAATACCCTGTTTGCCAGTGGAATGGGGCATCTGTTTCTAACCCAGTTATCCGATTACATTTTATCAATCTGGTACCATGACTCTGACTCTATAGAACGCTATTATACTTTACAAGCCTTCGCAGGGTCTCTATATAATGTTTATTTATCATGGTCCGCAGATAATTCTTCTCTCTCAGATGAGGAACTGGCTGGTATTATTTGTTCTATCTATAGAAAATCCGATTGATGGGCAAAACAAATATAATTACCTTGGTAATACTGACTTTTCTCCTTGCAAAAATTCATAAAGAAGACTTTCTGACTGTGCTTATACATATTGTTTCAAATCTTCCATGGCTTTATCATCGAGTTTTGACTTGTCAATTTTGGCATGTTTCAGATATTTCCGCCAAACCAGAATCAGGATGAAGCCTACTGCGATGACTGCTGTCAGGAAATAGAAGAAGTAACGGAATCCTGCTGCACCTGGATGATTATCAATAATATTCCCGGCGAGGAGGGAAACAAATGTTTCCGGAATTGCACCTGCCGTGCAAATCAGTCCTGCAGCAGTACCGGAATATTCAACAGGTACTGCGCCCTCGCTCATCATGGTCCATGCCATTGCATAATTCATATGGAAAAACACAAGGATAGTGACAAACAGAACTGCTACGATAATGATACTGGATTGTTTTGCAGGTGCCATCAGCAATAAAACCTGACCTCCAAGCATTACGATAAACGCAAGCAGCATCAAACGCGCAGTACCAAATTTATCCGCCAGATAGCCGCCGGCAACGTTGCCGCTGATTGAGCCGAACTTCCTGAAGACACCGAGCATTGCTCCGAATGCAACACTGGCACCAAGTATATCCGTTACATACGGAATATAATAGTAAATTGACAGGCAAAATACATGATTGCAAAAGGAAACCAGACAAATAATCCATACAGCGGGGTTCTTTAATACCTTCGCAAGTCCCTTGAATGAAACCCGGTCTGCATTCAGTATCATCTTCTCGTCTTTCACTGCGAAGAATGCGAATATTCCCATTGCAATATTCACAGATGCATAAAACAGAATGGCATACTTCATTGCACGGACTTCATTTGCCATCCTTGAGGCTCCCCAGTTAAAAAAGGCAACTGCAATCAGTGCAACTATGGCACCACCAGTACTCTTTGCTCCCTCAAAAAAGCCAAAGGCTTTTCCCTGATTGTCTCTGTCTGACATCACACGCACAGCTTTCACACAGGCAGGCCAGAATGCAAATGTTGTGGAAACACCCCAGAGAGCATATATGCCCAGCAGCCCTTTGAATCCCAGCGGCAGAAGATGAAGGAGTCCTCCAATCCCCGTACCGAACAGAGATAACACTATTATTTTTCTAACAGACATTCCGTCTGCGACCACTCCGCCGAAAAGGTATGATATGATTCCAAAGACACCGATTACTGTTCCGAATACTCCCATCTGTGTATTCGTCAGATTGTATGTTGAGATATATGCGTCATAATAGTCGAATCGAAAGAAAGGAAGACCGAAGATTACTGAGCCGCTGAGTGCCAAAATAACAATCGCACCGAAATTTTCAGCAAGTTTACCTTTGATTCCAATCTTTCCCAAAAAGTTGTTCATGTTAATCTTTCTCCCTCTATCATTCGTTTACAGATACGATACGGAACGTTTTCCCTTTGTTATATGTCCTGGAAAAAATGGTAAACTCTTCATAGTAAAATTTGCCGGCATAAACGCCTCGCTCGCATCCGGCGCTGCTCATTTCAAACTCCTCCCATTTACCTACGTTCTCCTCTATTTCTTCCCTCGAAATAGTTTCTCCAATAAGTTCCTCCGCAGCTTTTTTCTCAGATGATGTGGATGACGCATTACTTTTCGTGCTGTCCCTGGTTATATCAGCTTCAGTTCCTGTTTCAGTATTTGCTTCCGTAGTTGACATTTCTATAACATTAACCAAAGCAAATACACCAATAATAAGGACTGCGAAAACCAAAAGTGTCAAAATTTTTTTCCTGTTCATCAGTTCTCTCCCAGTTTTTAATATCAACAAATGTGCTCCTGTTAAAACAAGAGCACACTGCTACTATTGACTTAAATCGATGCCATTTCATTCCGGCTCCTTCAAGTCTCTTCAATATTTACTTAATCTTCTTCTGCAGCATCGTCAAGGATGTTGGTTCCGTCGCTTACATCTTTTCCATCTTTATTAACAACAGCGTCCTGATATTTGTCGTAGTGCACCTTGTTGCCGTTATGATCCATAAACTCGTTTCCTTCATTAGACCATGGAATCCAGCCATTGCCCCACTCTTTCACGTTATTAAGGTCAACTGACTGGGACCAGTAAGCAATCTTTGCAGCACCCCAGCTGTCTCCGCAGAAAAATGCCATCGTCTTAGTAGTGTCAAGGCCATTGCTTTCAAGGTAAGCCTTGGTCTCAGCCTGAGTTCTTGGAGTATGGTCTACGTTCTCGAAAAATTCGCCCTTCTCCTCACTGCCCTGCAGACACCAAATGGAGCCATCTATGCGCCCTGCAAGGTCATGATAACTATAGCCGGAATTCTTGCCTTCCCATTCGTCCTCATTACGATTGTCTACAACTTGTCCTTCAACATCTCCGTTCAAAATAGCCTTGATGTCATCCATCCAAAGAATTTCATCGGGATTTTCGATTGTGTCTGATCCGAAGCTGGTTACTGACTCTGGAGTTGCCAGTGTGCTGACATCTGTATCCAACTCATAGCCATTATAATTCCAAGCTGTCAGACTTCCACTCATAACATAAACTTTGACACCGAGTGATCTCAGCATAAATCCAAGACGTCCCTGTGGAGCAGTAGATGTACCTGTTAAAATTACTGTAGAATCCTTTGTGATTCCGTACTGTGTACAGACGTTGTCACGGAACTCTTCAAGTGAGATCAAGCGCCACTCTTTTGCATAATCAGCTCTCTTCTCAGGCACATATACACGCGGTCTCTCATAAGAATCTGTATTGATATGTACTGCTCCCGGCACATGGCCTGCTGAGAAATAGGAAGATTGTTTTGCATTTCCCCAGCCAACATCAACCAAAACAACATTGCTCAGATCCTCGCCGACTACCGCTTTCGCTTCATCACTCAATGCTTTTTCCTTGCCTGTTTTTACATCAGAAACGCTCTTAACGATTTCCGTTGGAATGAATCTGTCATAGTTCGTATATAATTCAAGATCTGTTCCTGCATCAATCAGTTCATTTGCCTTAAATATAGAGACATTCTTAATCCCCTGCTCTTGGAGATACTTAGCCACATTAGAAGCCTGTTTTCCAGTGTAATCGTAAACAATAACTTCCTTATCTTCTGTAATATTCTGATCCGCTAAAGCTCTTTCGAGATAAACTTCACGGGATGCAGACTCAGAGTACTCGCAGTCGAGCCAACGTGCAGAGAAGAGAAGTGAATTCTTCAAATGTCCGCCGTTTGCTGCTCCATCCAGAGCCCAGCCGGAATAAGCCTCTTCTGGGCGAGCATCAATAAGTAGTGTGTTTTCATCAGAATCGTTTATATATTTCTGTACCTGCTCAGCAGTAGCAGATTCAATAGTAATTTCAGATTCAACGTCGCTCTTAGATTCAGTATCAGTCACAGATTCAACATCGCTCTTTTTTTCAGACTTTGCTGAATCGTTGGATCCGGCTTTGTTGCTGCAGCCTACTACTAATGTTGCAGACATTGCAACACATAATAATGAAACTAATAATCTTTTGTTCATAATATTCTCCTCATTTCCGTAAATTCCTTTTTATGGTATCATGGCGGCTTACTTCCGTCCAATTTATAATAGCTATAAAAAAGGCGCATTTATAGGTGTTATAAATGCGTCGTTTTGGATTCTTTTGCTTGATATTGTATGTATTTCTTTATTGTATCTTCTGTTATATTAGCAGTTGGGGATTAGCGGTTTCATTTTCAAGAGGAAATGGCAGAAGCTAAATGGAGTTCTACTTAAACTTTTGGTGTCTGTATCATACTGAATTTATTAGCGGGTAAGAGACTCAAATTGATGTAAAAGTTTTAGGAGAACTCAGACAAAAATATATTCAAGATTCTCCCAGGGAGTATGACTGCTCAACTGGTACGAAACATTTGACGTATAAAGATACAAATACCCTGAATTTGGTGCCTCACAGCGCTGGGCAAAAGTTCTTTGCAGAGACTTAGCAATATGTTCACTCAGAATTGAAAAGAACCAAAAATGCATTAAAATTTCTCTCAATGTATTATAATGCTTATATAGGGACACATGGGTTCCAAACTTGAAACCATTTTAAAGATTTATTAGCTGGCTTATAAAAATTTTATATGCTTTTTACCTATACTAGCAATTGTAACATAATGTCATATTTTCTTCAAAAGTCATAATAAATATGATATAATTCTTTATATTATAATATATAAGGAGTAAGCGTTTAATTTCGGGGTGTGCCCAGAACTTTCCGGAACCCGATTGATAGGATTCCGGTACGCTAACATTTTACTCTGTCTTATTACTGCATTTTTCCTGGACGTTTTCATTCCAGGGAGCCAA
>JACERV010000006.1 GCA_013911065.1 Ruminococcus sp.
CAGTGGCTTTTATGACTTAGCCACAGCCTATCAGTCTGTGCACATCAACTATTGAAAGCGCCGTGTACCGAACGGTACGCACGGTGCTGTGAGAGGACGGCGGTTAGTCACTGCCTCCTACTCGATTGACCGGCAGCTTTTATTCTGCTACATCTCTCATACTGAAACTAAATCTTCCCATTTTATCCTTACCCATACATACGACTTTCACTACATCGCCCAGTTTGAGTACGTCTTCTACCTTATTTACTCTTTCTTTGGAAATTTTAGAAATGTGTACCATTCCTTCTTTTCCAGGTGCAAATTCTAAAAATGCACCAAATTCTTTGATACTGATTACCTTTCCTTCAAATACTTGCCCGGCCTCGAAGTCCGTAGTAATTGTTACGATGATTTTTGCTGCGTTATCCATGTTCTCTTTGTCTGTTCCACAGATGGATACAGCACCATCGTCTGTAATATCAATTTTCACACCAGTCTGTTCAATAATAGCGTTAATGGTCTTTCCGCGCTGTCCTACCACATCACCAATTTTTTGAGGATCAATCTGCATCTGCATAATCTTCGGTGCAAATTGTCCAACCTCTGCTCTTGGTTCTGCGATAGCTTTGTTCATGACTTCATCTAAGATATAAGTCCTTGCTTTCTTGGTAGATGCGATTGCTTCTTCAATAATCTGTCTTGTCAGTCCATGAATCTTGATATCCATCTGGATTGCCGTGATACCTTTGTGAGTACCGGCAACTTTAAAGTCCATGTCTCCGAAGAAATCTTCCAGCCCCTGAATATCTGTAAGAACTAAATAATCCTCATCTGTATCTCCTGTCACCAGGCCCGCAGAGATACCTGCTACTGCTGCTTTGATCGGTACGCCGGCAGCCATCAGGGACATACTGGATGCACAGATACTTGCCTGCGAGGTGGAACCGTTAGACTCAAAAGTCTCTGATACAGTACGGATTGCATAAGGAAATTCTGCTTCACTAGGCAATACAGGTATCAGTGCCTTTTCAGCCAGTGCGCCATGCCCGATTTCACGGCGTCCCGGTCCTCTGGATGGTCTGGTCTCTCCTACAGAATAAGACGGGAAATTATAGTGATGCATGTATCGTTTGGAAGTTTCTGCTTCGTCCAGTCCGTCGATTCTCTGTGCATCAGATAAAGGCGCCAGTGTGGTTATAGTACAAATCTGAGTCTGTCCACGGGTAAACATTGCAGCACCGTGTACCCTCGGAATCAAATCGATCTCTGCGTCTAAAGCACGGAGCTGGTCGATTGCACGGCCGTCAGGACGCTTGTGGTCTTTTAAAATCATCTTTCTCACAGTCTTTTTCTGGTACTGGTATACAGCTTCATCCAATACAGACATCCATTCTCCGTTTTCCGCAAATGCTTTTTCAAGTCTGTCTTTGATGACACGGATATTCTCTTCTCTTACCTGTTTCTCATCTGTAAAAACAGCTTCTTCCATCTCAGAAGGAGGTACGATTTCTTTGATCGCTGCGAACAACTCTTCCGGCACTGCACAGCTCTCGTAAGAATGTTTCTCCTTTCCACATTCTGCAACAATTGTCTCGATAAAAGCAATAACCTGCTGATTCATCTCATGTGCCGCAAAAATGGCATCTATCATCTGAGCCTCCGGCACTTCATTGGCACCGGCTTCAATCATAATTACCTTTTCTTTTGTAGAAGCGACTGTAAGTGTAAGATCTGAAACTTCTTTTTGTGAAGCTGTCGGATTGAACACAAACTCTCCGTTCACCAATCCCACCTGCGTTGTAGAAGTCGGTCCGTCAAAAGGAATATCAGAAATACTTGTAGCAATCGCTGCCCCAATCATAGCTGTCAGCTCAGGACTGCAATCCTGATCCACAGACATAACCAGATTCTCCAAAGTTACGTCATTTCTGTAATCCTTTGGGAACAGAGGTCTCATCGGTCTGTCAATAACACGGCAGGTAAGAACTGCATTCTCAGATGCTTTTCCTTCTCTCTTATTAAAGCCTCCCGGAATTTTTCCTACGGCGTACAGTCTTTCATTATATTCCACGCTGAGAGGGAAGAAATCAATCCCTTCTCTTGGTTTTTCAGATGCTGTTGCCGTACAAAGTACCGTTGTATCTCCATAATGCATCAATACAGCACCATTTGCCTGTTTGCCGACTCTGTCTACGTCTACCCGCAGAGTTCTGCCGGCCAGTTCCATTTCAAATTTTTTAAACATATTTGTCTCCTTTAAAATACAATTATTCGGACAGGAGACTCCGAAACTACTGAAAAACACATTAGGATCCGCTAATATCCTTTTCAGTGGTCTCGGGTGTTTTCACCTGCCCACAACCTTAAATATTATATCATAGGAAAAATCTTTTCGCAAGCAAAGGAATCTTCGATATTTCCTATGATATAAAAAGTTCCGCTGCAAATTACATGCAAGCGGAACTCTGATGGATTTGAAATTATTTTCTTAATCCAAGTTTTTCAATCAAAGCACGGTATCTTTCGATATCTGTCTTCTTCAGATATGCAAGCAGACCACGTCTCTGTCCTACCATTTTCAGAAGACCTCTTCTTGAATGGTGATCTTTGGGGTTGGATTTGAAATGATCTGTTAATTCGTTGATTCTTGCTGTCAGAATTGCAATCTGTACTTCCGGAGAACCTGTATCTCCTTCGCTTCTTGCATGCTCTGCAATGATTGCCTGTTTTTTGTCCTTAGCGATCATGTTTATTTCCTCCTTTTATTTTTTGTAAAACCGCCTGACATTAAGCAACGGTTGGAGTAATCCAATTACCGAACGCCGGCTGAATTCATACTTGAGTAGTTTAACATACAATATTACTGATGTAAAGACACTTTACATATATTTTTACTTAATATTTCCCCAAATCAGAAGTGAATGCGGTCACATCTTCATTATCTCCGGATGCATTTTCCCAATGGGAAGCCGTTGAAACTTCAATATTTCCCATAGATGATTCCAATTTAAACCGCCCAACCTCTCCCCGCAGCGTAACTGCCTGGGCAGACATTTCTTCACTTGTTGCAGAGTTCTCTTCTGCAGTGGCAGCATTGGTCTGAACTACAGCCGATACCTGAGTAAGACCCTCTTTTACTTGCTCGATTGCATCGCTCTGTTCAGCGGAAGCCTGCTCAATTTTTGTGAAGCTTTCTGTAACCTTGTCAGTACTCTCGCCTACCTCCAGCAGAATCTTTGCTGTTTCAGCCGTAATTTGAGTCCCCCTCGACACGATAGCAACAGAATTATGAATCAAATCTGCTGTCTGCTTGGCTGCCTCAGCAGATTTTGCAGCAAGGGTACGCACTTCATCTGCCACCACAGCAAAGCCTTTCCCGGCCTCTCCTGCGCGTGCTGCTTCTATAGCAGCATTCAGCGCCAGAATATTTGTCTGGAATGCAATGTCCTCAATCACCTTTGTAATATTTGCAATCTGGTCTGAGGATGAGCCAATCTCGCTCATGGCATCTGTAAGCTTTATCATATGTTCATTTCCGGCAGCAACATCGGTTCCGGTCTTCGTTACATATTGAGTTGCTGTTCTAACATGCTCCGCGTTCTGCGCTGCCTGATCAGCAATACTCATAACAGAAGCACTAAGTTCTTGTATGGAAGCCGCCTGCTCTGTTGATCCTGCGGCCAGTGCCTGAGCTCCTTGTGAAACCTGATCTGCTCCCACACTAACCTGCTCAGCAGTGTCATTAATGAGATGCAGCGCATGATTTAAGGAGGAGGAGATGTCTCCAAAAGCCATCTTGATAGGTGCAAACTCACCTACATAGTCTTCTTCAAGATGAATACGCATATCCCCCCGTGCCATAGCCTCTAGTGTACGGGTAATTTCACCGATGTATGCAGTATATCTGCGCAGCTGAACAACGGTACGGTTCATCGCTTCCCCCATTTGGCCGGTCTCATCTGCAGAACTTGCGTCTACACTAATATCAAGGTTACCCTCCGCAATCAAGTTTGCCGTGTTGGTAAGCTTTCTCATCGGAGTAACAATCTGTTTTGAAATCAACAGGACGATGATTACAACAACAATTAACGCAATGGCGAAAATAATCAGCATTGTAGTCTGAATTGCAGTATAAGCCTCATTGTATTCCGCATCCGGCAGTCCTGTAGCAACCATCCAGCCCGTTTCCCCAACGGCAGAAAGATAGCCGTGGCTGTGTGTACCTTTAGAAGTATACTGTATTTCTCCCGTTTTCTGGGACTTCACCGCGTCTTTGATATTACCGGACATATCTGTATCTGCAATATTCTGGTTAATATAGTCAACAACGGGATGATGGATTACCTGACCTCCGGCAGTTGCCAGAATAAAATAACCGGTTTCCCCTAAAGTATAAGAGGACATCACCTCTCCAAGCTTATCCAGTGTAAAATCTACGCCGGCCGCCCCGGCAATTTCTGTGGTGCCTGATTTATATACCGGAGCAATAACACTTACTATATGTTTCTTCGTAACGGTGTCTTCATATGGCTCTGTTATAATCGTTTTGCCGGCAGACTCAATCTCTGAAAACCAGGGACGGCTGTGAACATCCCAACTGTCATCAGAAAAGAATCCGCTGTCATCCGTCATCTGGCTTGTATCCACATCTGCAATCCAAACGGATAGAAGAGAGTCACTATTGGCATCCTTTACTGCCTCCAGAGTATTTTTCACCGACAAAAAACTCTGGGTATCTGCCATTTTCACACTTCCTGAAGCTTCCTGAAAAAGAGTTCCCATTTCACTGTTCTGAGCCAGGGAATCTGCCATCTCAAAGTATTTGACAAAATAACTGTTGATATCATTGGAAGCCGATTGTGACTGGGCATTCAGTTCACTGTTTCTGAGCTCAATTACGGAACTAGCGGTAATCTTCATAACAATAAGAATCAGAACAACAAATGAAAGAACAACCATTCCCCCTATATACATTAAAATCTTAGTAGAAATACTTCGAAATCCCTTTCTTTTCCCCGCCTTCCCCTTCTCTTTCCTTTTCTTCTCCATGTTGAAAAGCTCCTTTCAAAATGATTTAGTACGCTACTCTCATCCAAATCGTACATGTTATACATGTATTGCTGCGATTCATTCTATCATTAAACATGGTATAATTCAATAAATATTTCGACAAATTTCGACAAAGAAAATTACGGAGTTTTATGGCAGGATAATTTTTATTTTCCTCATATATAAAAACAAGCCACAGCCTATTTTTCTTTGGAATGTGACCCGTCTGCAAAAATATATTCTGTTTTAGTATTTCCCGAAATGAGAAAAAGTAAGTTATACTCTTTGCTGTATCCCTCTCAAATTCGAATTTACTTTTATATAGTAAGATGTTAAACTAGTTCTATCTTGGGACAAGTTCCCTGCCTCTGCAGGCGGGAGACTCGAAGATTTACATATGATTATTACGGGAAAGGAATTTGATTTATGATGACAAAAAAAATCGGTTTTATTGGTCTTGGTCTTATCGGCGGCTCTATTGCAAAGGCAATCCGCCAGTATCATCCGGACTATGAACTTCTTGCCTTTGATAAAAGCAAGGAAACTCTGGCCCTGGCAATCCAGGAAGGAACCATCCAGACATCCTGCTCTTCTATTGACGCGAATTTTGAGGGGTGCAGCTATATTTTTCTCTGTGCTCCCATTGCATATAATACACCTTATCTTACACAATTAAAGGATTTTATTCACCCGGATTGTATTCTTACGGATGTAGGAAGTGTAAAGACCTCGATTCATGAGGAAGTTATCCGGCTGGGAATGGAAGAAAATTTTATTGGGGGACATCCAATGGCTGGTTCTGAAAAAAACGGATATCCTAACTCGAAGCCTGTCCTGATAGAGAATGCTTATTACATCCTGACGCCCTCTTCAAAGGTTTCGGATGAAAAGGTTTATGAGTACCGTGATTTTGTAGAATCGCTCAAATCACTTCCTATTATATTAGATTATAAGGAGCATGATTACATTACCGGGACTATCAGTCATCTGCCTCATATTATTGCGTCCAGTTTAGTGAATTTCGTGCGGGAGACAGATACGAAGGATGAGCTGATGAAGAATCTGGCTGCAGGTGGTTTCAAGGATATTACGAGAATCGCCTCCTCCTCTCCTATTATGTGGCAGCAAATCTGTCTCAAAAACCAGGAAAATATTTCCCGGATTCTGGGTGATTATATTGAAGTGCTAAAAAAAGCCAGGGAATCCATAGATGAAGGCTCAGAAAAAAATTTGTTCACCTTGTTCGAGTCTTCCAAGGATTACCGGGATTCCATGCCCAACAGTTCTGCCGGGCCGATTAAAAAGAGTTTTGCAGTTTACTGTGACATCATTGACGAAGCCGGAGGAATCGCTACAATTGCTACTATTCTTGCAAGCAACAATATCAGTATTAAGAATATTGGCATTGTGCACAACCGGGAATTTGAGGAAGGTGTGCTTCGTATTGAGTTTTATAACGAATCCTCTGCGGCTAAAGCCGCCGAACTGCTGCAAAAATACAGATATATTGTTTATGAGGTATAACAAAGGAAGAAAGGATAACAGAATATGGAATTAACTAACATTACGGGATTAAAAGGGCAGGTCACAATCCCCGGCGATAAATCAATTTCCCACCGCTCCATTATGCTTGGCTCTATTGCAAAAGGGATTACCGAGGTACATAATTTTCTGGAAGGAGCGGACTGCCTGGCTACAATAGAGTGTTTTCGTAAACTGGGAATTGAAATTGAGAAAAACCAGGACACCGTTATTGTCCATGGAAAGGGCCTTTATGGATTAACCCCTCCCACAGATATACTGGATGTAGGAAACAGCGGCACCACTACGAGACTCCTTGCCGGAATTCTCTGTGGACAGGAATTTGATTCTAAGATTTCAGGGGATGAGTCTTTGAATTCACGCCCTATGAAACGGATTATGGAACCACTGACCAAGATGGGTGCCAATATTTCCAGTATTCTGCGTAATGATTGTGCCCCTCTTTATATCACAAAAGGAAATCTTCATAGTTTTCACTATGAGTCACCTATTGCTTCTGCCCAGGTGAAATCCTGTATCCTCCTGGCCGGACTCTACGCAGACGGAGAAACTTCTGTTACTGAGCCAAATCTTTCCCGCAACCATACGGAACTCATGCTCAAAGAGTTTGGGGCGGATCTTATCTCTGCACACGAACTTACGAATACCCGTACAACAGCGTCTGTCCGGCCGTGCCAGGAATTATACGGACAGAAAATCATGGTTCCCGGGGATATCTCTTCTGCTGCATATTTTATTGCTGCCGGACTGCTCGTTCCAGATTCCGAAATATTAATCAAAGATATTGGTATCAATCCAACCCGTGCGGGTCTCCTCAAGGTGTGTGAGGACATGGGAGGAGACATTATTTTACAAAATGAACATTTCAGCGGCGGGGAAAGAGTTGCTGATATCCTTGTACGTACCAGTAATCTGCATGGTATCACGATTGAAGGAAGCATCATTCCTACATTAATCGATGAAATTCCCATTATCGCTGTTATGGCGGCTATGGCGGAAGGAACAACCATTATACGGGATGCAGAAGAATTGAAAGTTAAGGAAACCGACCGTATAGAAACAGTCACCGATAATTTAAAAGCAATGGGCTGTGATGTAACTCCAACCTTTGACGGCATGATCATAGAAGGCGGAAAGCCGCTTTTGGGAGCAACCATTCACACCCTGCTGGACCACCGGATTGCCATGGCTTTTAGTATTGCCGCACTGGTGGCAGAGGGGACAACCAATATATTGGACAGTGACTGCGTCGATGTATCCTACCCCTCCTTTTATGACACATTTGAACTGCTGCTTTAAATAAGAAAAGCACTTTCCTGTTACACATAGAAACTCCCCCTCGGCACGTAAATTCCACTGCCGGAGAGGGAGCTTTTTTATATCGGCCGCGCTTCGGCTCGAAAGTCCGGCAAGCCAGACTCCTTGTTCTCTGTTTCTTATATTTCTTCTTTTTTCAATTCTGCCAGCATTTCCAATACTGTTTTCCCGGTTCCCGGGTGATGCTTATATGGTGCAATTTCCTGCAGCGGCTTCAGCACAAAATCTCGCTTCTGCACTTCCACATGGGGAATACACAAGGTTTCAGATTCAAAAATCAAGTCATCATAAAAAAGGATATCCAAGTCCAGAGTTCTCGGTCCCCAGCGGACGGTTCTTTCCCGTTTTGCCTCCTGTTCAATCTGATGCAGGGCATCCAGCAGTTCTTCCGGGGACAACAATGTTTTAAGTTCCAGGCATCCATTGAGGAAATCATCCTGTTCTACCATCCCATAAGGCGGAGTAACCAGCCAGGAGGATGTTTTTACGACCTGGCAGCCCGGAACATGATTCAAAGCCTCTGTGGCGCCGTCCAAATATCGCTGCTTATCTCCCATATTAGAGCCCAAAGCAATATAAGCCGTGTGCCACTGCCGCTTAATTTTTACGGAAACATATTCCACAGGCAGCCCTACAGGCGCCCACGGTTTTTTTACCTCCAGCTCTATCTTCTCTAAATGCCTTGTATGAAGCAGGAGTTCTTCAGCCAGACTTTCCGCTGCCCGCTCAATAAGCTGATAGGTGTGTTCCTTCATATAGGTATCTATAAACTGACTAACCTCCCCATAGTGAATGGAGGCAGTCAGATCATCGGTCTTCCCGGCATTTCTTGTATCTGTATACAGGGTGGCGCAAATAAGAAATTTCTGTCCCAGTACATTTTCTTCCGGGAATACCCCGTGATTTGCAAACACCTCTAAGTTTTCTATTTTAATCTGATCCATTTTTATACCTCATGTTTCCTCAGAATAGCCTTTGTCATTTGTATGGCACGTCTGTTTCCTTTGACATCATGCACACGCACAAAAGAGCATCCGTTTACAATTCCCAACACAGTTGTCACAAGAGTCCCTTCCTCTCTCTGGTCTGAGGGAAGGTCTAAAGTCAGGCCAATTACGCCTTTTCTGGAGGTCCCAAGAAGGAGAGGGTATTCCAGACTCTTTAAATGGTTCAGTTTTTTGATGATTTCCAGATTCATTTCGTAGGTTTTTGCAAATCCCACCCCTGGGTCCAGAATAATCTTGCCCTTCTCAATCCCCGCATTCCTGGCTATATCCACACTCATCTGCAAATCTGCCAGTACATCCGGCAGAAAATCTTCATATTCTGCTTTTTTCCTGTTATGCATCAGACAGCAGGGCACCTGGCTTTTTGCAATTACCTCTGCCATGCTGCCATCATATTTCAGGCCCCAAATATCATTCACCAAATCTGCTCCGGCCAAAATGGCCGCTTTTGCGACTTTACTTTTATACGTATCAATAGACAGGGGCACATCAAACTCTCCTTGCAGCCTTTCCAGCACAGGCACAATCCGCTCGATTTCCTCTTCCTCTGTAATTTGTGTGTGTCCAGGACGGGTGGATTCTCCGCCTATATCCAGGATGTCCGCACCGTCCCGGACCATTTCCTGGGCATGTCTCAGGGCAGCATCTATACGATTGTATCTGCCGCCGTCAGAAAAGGAATCTGGCGTCACATTCAAAATTCCCATGATGTAGGTCTGATTTTCTGTATCAAATTCTCTGTTTCCTATTCTCATATTCTCAGAACTCCCATTCAGTATTTAATCGTTGTATTCTTTTTTTCACTGCTCCAACTACATTCTGCCTCTGCCGGACAGGAATAGCAGGCCCTGGATAATTTATCACTTTCATATAAAAGCCGTCCGAGAACTGTCATATCAGGAACCAGTCTCCGGTGTTCCAAAATCGCCTGCAGAATAACTTCTTTTTCTTCCTGAGAAAACATGGCAATGTCAGTTAATATAATCTCTGCGATTTCCTTTCCCGCCATTTCATGAGGAGTGCCATCCTCATACTGTCTGAATTTCCCAATATCATGAAGCAGGGCGGCAGTATAGATGACTTCCTTTTTCAGACCCATATCTGCCTCTAAATTGCGTATATAAGCGATGCGCGCCACATCCAGAAGGTGAGTCATCTGGTGCCTGCAAAATTTCCGGTTTGCTTCCGCATCTTCCAGCTTCTTATAATTTTCCACATAAAGTGGATGCTGTCTGATTTTTTCCAGTGCTTCCATATTTATACCATTTGAAAGAATAAATTCACGAGTTCCGGGTTATTTTGAAATTCTCCCCGTTTTGCAACAGTAACGGTCTTACTGCCCGGCTTCTTAATTCCCCGCATTGTCATGCACATATGCTCTGCCTCCAGCATCACCAATACACCTTTTGGATTCAAATTCTCCACCAGGGCATCTGCAATCTGTACGGTGAGCTGTTCCTGAAGCTGTAATCTTCTCGCAAATACCTCTACCGTTCTTGCCAGCTTGCTTAAACCGACCACTTTCCCGTCAGGGATATATGCAATATGAGCTTTCCCATAAAACGGAAGAAGGTGATGCTCACAGGTGGAATAAAATGTAATATCCTTCTCCACCACAATCTCATTGGTACTCACCGAAAAGGTTTTTCCAAGATGCTTTGCCGCATCCTCCTCCATTCCTCCGCAGATTTCTTCATACATCCGGGCAATGCGGTCCGGTGTCTCCAAAAGCCCTTCCCGGTTCACGTCCTCCCCGATTCCTTCCAGCAAAAGCTTGATTCCCTGCATAATCTTTTCCTGATTCATCATTCCTTCTCCCCCATTCTTTCAAGTTCAGGACAAACCAGCGCTGTAACCTGTCCAAGATAAGACAATGATCCAAATGCCAGTATTACGTCATTTCCTTTCGCCGAAAACAAAGCCGCCTTTACAGCAGCCTCAATGTCCTGTTTTGCCTCTGTATTTTTACAATAAGGCTTTACAGCACATTCCAGCTCCCTGGCTTTCAGGCTTCTATCTGAATCCGGCAAATCCACCGTATAAATCTCATCTGCCAAAGGCGCCATAATACAGGCAATTTTATCATACTCCTTATCACGGAATACCCCCATAATAAAAATAAGCCGTCTTCCATTAAAATAACGTTCCACAGATTCCCGGAGCCTGAGGACTGCATCTTCATTATGAGCTCCATCTATGATAAACAAAGGATTCCGGTTAATACACGTAAATCTGCCCGGCCATGTTGTTTTGCGAAAACCACTTTTTACAGCATCGTCAGAAACCGTATATCCTGCCGCCCTCAGTACTTCTATTGTTTCTAATGCTGTTACCGCATTTTCAACCTGATGCCTGCCCGCCAGAGAAATCTCAATGTCCTCCAGGCTCCGGTAAGAAAAACGCTGTCCGCTCCAATCTTCTCTGCTGACTTTAGCTTCTCCCATATCCGCAATCCGTATGCCGCATTTCATTTCCTCAGCCTTCCGGCTGAGCACCTCCAGGACCTCCGGTTTCTGCTGTGCAGTCAAAACGGTACATCCCGGCTTTATAATTCCAGCCTTAACTACTGCTATTTCTTCCAATGTATCCCCAAGAAAGCCCATATGGTCCCTGCTTATAGGCGTGAAAACGGAAGCCATTGTATTCTTTACAATATTTGTGGCATCCAGTTCCCCGCCCAGCCCTGTCTCTAAAACTACAAGATCACAATTCATTTTCCTGAAATACAAAAAAGCTACCGCCGTCTCTGCTTCAAATACAGTAGGGCTTCCCTTGCCCTCCGCTTCCATACGTGCAATAGCTTTCTGAACTTCTTCCACTAATTCTGCGAAATCGTCTTCCGGTATCCATTTTCCATCTACCTGAATCTGCTCTAAATAGGAAACTACTGTTGGTGAAACATATCTCCCTGTTCTGTATCCTGCCTCACTTAATATTGTAGAAGTGTATGCCAGTACAGATCCCTTGCCATTCGTTCCTGCGATATGTATGAACTTCAGGCTATCCTGTGGATTCCCAAGTTCACCCAACAGACCTCGAATCATGTCCAAACCAAGTACACTTCCGTATTTCGACACTTCGTCCAAATATACCCTTGCTTCTTTATAGGTCACGTTTCTTATTTCCTTTCCTCGTTATGTTATAATTATCACTGTTGTCAATCATAGCATTAAATCCAGTTTATCACAAGAGAAAGAAGAAAAAAGGAAACCTGATTTTGTGCTTCAGGTCCCCTTTTTAAATCAAAATGAATATTCTTAAATTGCTTCTTTAGACGTGAGAAACATCTTCCGTAGAGTTATGAAGCAGCTTATGCTCCTTGCCCTTTAAAATACCTTCATAAACCGTCGTTACAATCGGATTCTGATTTGAGAGCTTTATCTGAGCCATATTGTCAATCTTATAGATTCCGTCCAGTCTTGCCTTCTTCGTCCTTGGCCCTATCGGTACCGGCTGCCCGCCTCCGGCGATACACCCTCTCTTGCAGGCCATTACTTCAACAAAATCATAATATGCTTCGCCTGCTTTCATCTTATCCAGTACCTCTGCCGCAGACTGTAAACCATTTACCACTGCAATCTTTACTTCTCTGTCGCCAAGCTGTATTGTGGCTTCTTTTATGCTGTCTACACCGCGCACTCCAGTAAAGCTGATTGCCTCCAAATCTTCTGCACGGTTGCTGTCTACCAGACGGCGCAGCACTGCCTCCGACACACCTCCTGTTACACCAAAGATTGCACCGGCACCTGACGCAATACCAAATGGCATATCCATAGCCTCCGGCTGCACCTGTGCAAGGTCAATTCCTGCCTCCTGAATCATGCGGGTTATTTCTGTCGTAGTCAGTACATAATCCACGTCCTGCTCCCCATCTGTAAAGTGCTCCGGCCTTTTAATCTCGGCCTTTTTGGCGGTACATGGCATAATGGATACGACCATTGTCTTCCGGGTATCCTTCTCTGCATTCATCCGGGCCTCTTCTTTTATCAGAGCACCGAACATCTCCTGGGGTGAACGGCAGGAAGAAATATTTCTTCTGAATTCCGGATATTTTTTCTCACAGAATGTTACCCATGCAGGGCAGCATGATGTGAACAGCGGAAGGCTTTCATCTGCCTCCAAACGCTCCAGGAATTCCTTAGACTCTTCCATAACAGTCAGGTCCGCACCAAAATTGGTATCATAAACCTCTGCAAAACCAATTCTGCGCAGAGCTGCTACCAGACGCCCAAGTGCATTTTCGCCTTTCTTGATCCCAAACTTATCTCCAATTGCCACCCTTACCGCAGGAGCAATCTGAACTACCACTCTTGTATTCTTATCAGACAGTATCTTCCATACATCACTCACATTCGGTTTGAGAGTAATCGCTCCTGTGGGGCAAACTGCACGGCACTGCCCGCATCCCACACAATCTGTCTCTGCCAAATCTTTATTGAATGCGGGAGTTACCTGCATTTTAGAACCTCGGAACGCAAAATCTAATATACCCAGCCCCTGAATCTCATCACAAGTTCTGACACAGTCACCGCATAAAATACATTTGTTTGGATCTCTTATGATACATTCTGATGTCAAATCCAACGGAAGCTGTTTTTTATTATTTTCAAAACGGACTTCCCGTACCCCTAACTGTCTGGACAGCTTCTGCAATGTACAGACACCGTTCTTGGCACAGGTCGTACAGTCACGGCAGTGGGAAGCCAGAAGAAGCTCAAGAATCATTTTTCTGTGATGCTGTAATTTTGGTGTATTTGTGTAAATTGTCATCCCATCTCTTGGGGTTTCCGAACAGGATGCAAACACTCTTCCTCTTTCATCTTCAACCACACACATACGGCATGCACCATAGGTGGACAATTCAGAATGATAGCAGAAAGTAGGCAGATCTATCCCTGATTTTCGGATGATAGAAAGAACATTTTTCTCGTTTGTAAATGTCACCTTTCTATTATTGATTGTCATATAACTCATGCTTATTTCCTCCTACCCTTCAATATATATTGCATTAAATGCACAGGCACTTTCACAGGCACCGCACTTAATACATTTCTCAATATCTATGACATATGGTTCCTTTATCCGTCCGCTGATTGCATTTACAGGGCAGCTTCTTGCACACTTGGAGCAGCCTTTGCAAAGTTCAGGACTAATGATAAATTTTCTGAATGCAGTACAGGTACGGGATGCACACTTCTTATCTGACACATGTTCTACATATTCATCCCGGAACAGCTTTAATGTACTCATAACGGGCAGGGCAGCACTCTTTCCAAGTCCGCACAGAGCAGTTTCTGTAATTGTAGATGACAGTTCTTCCAATAAATCCAGGTCTTCCAGATTTCCATTGCCTGTTGCGATTCTTTCCAGAATTTCCAGCATCCGCTTCGTTCCTTCCCTGCAGGGAACACATTTTCCGCAGCTTTCGTTCTGGGTGAAATTCATAAAGAATCTTGCCACTTCTACCATACAGGTGTTCTCATCCATGACAACCAGTCCGCCGGAGCCTATCATGGCCCCCATCTTCTTCAGGGAATCAAAGTCCAGACTTACATCCAGATGAGGTGAAACCAGGCATCCCCCGGAAGGTCCGCCAATCTGCACCGCCTTGAATTCCCCGTCATCCTTAATTCCTCCGCCGATATCATAGATGACTTCACGCAGAGTCGTCCCCATAGGAACCTCAATCAGTCCTGTATGTTTTACGCTTCCTGTCAGAGCAAAGGCTTTTGTTCCCGGGCTGTTCTCAGGTCCGATACTCTTGAACCATTGAGAACCCTCAAGAATAATCAAAGGTACGTTTGCGAATGTCTCCACATTATTTAACACAGTCGGCTTGCCGAATAATCCCTGCTCTACGGTTCTTGGCGGCTTAACACGGGGCATTCCCCTGTTTCCTTCGATGGATGCAGTCAGTGCACTGCCTTCCCCGCATACGAAAGCTCCCGCTCCCCGGTTAATATGTAAACGGAATGAAAATCCTGTTCCTAAAATATTATCCCCAAGCAGACCACATTCCTCTGCCTGTGCAATGGCCAGCTTCAGCCTGCTGATTGCCAGAGGATATTCTGCACGGACATAAACATATCCCTCTTTTGCCCCAACTGCATAGGCTGCAATCATCATACCTTCTATCATCTTATGAGGGTCGCCTTCCATAATGCTTCTGTCCATAAATGCGCCTGGATCCCCTTCATCGCCATTGCAGACTACATAGCGTATTTTTTCATGCTGTCTCGCCACCTGGGACCATTTGTAGCCTGTATCAAAACCTCCGCCCCCGCGTCCCCGCAGATTGGATTCCGTAATTTCCTGAATAACCTCTCCCGGCTTCATATGGAACAATACCTTTTCCAATGCCTCGTATCCGCCTATAGCCAGATATTCCTGAATATGTTCTGCATCAATGTGGCCGCAATTTTTCAGGACATGCCGTGTCTGTTTCTTATAAAACGGAATATCCTCCTGCTTCTGGTATTCCACATCCCCCTGCTTAAATAGCAGATGCGGAACTACCTCTCCCTTTTCAATTGTTTTGTGGAAGATTTCATCACAGTCTTCCAATTGCACCTTTGTATACAATATGCCATGAGGCTCTATCTTCACAAGCGGTCCCATCTCACAAAAGCCATGACATCCGCTCTTCTTAATTCCAATCTCACCATCTTTATGCGCGGCCTCCGCCTCAAAGTGAACTTCTATGTCTGGATTCTCATTCACTAATTCACACATTCTATCATAAATGGCACCGGAGCCTCCTGCCAGGCATCCTGTACCGGCACAAATCAGGACTCTGCATCTACTTTGTTCTATCCATGCTTTAGAAACTTCACGAACCTGTCCGAGAGCTTCCCTGCTTTCAATTCTTTCCATCTTTTAAGCTCCTCTCAACTCGTGAATTAATTCTGTTGCTGCATCCGGTGTCATAGCCGGATATACTTTGTCATTCACTGTCAGAACCGGTGCAAGGCCGCAGGCGCCCAGACAAGAAACTGTTTCCAGAGTAAACATCATATCCTCTGTGGTGGCCTTCTCTTTAGAAAGTCCTAATTCACTGTAAAGCCTTTCCAGAATCGGAATAGATTTTCGTACATGACAGGCTGTCCCGTCACAAATCTTGATTATGTACTTGCCTTTTGGCTCAAAAGAAAAGTTCTCATAAAATGTAGCAACACTATACGCCTTTGCTTCGTTAATCCCTAACTGCTCTGCCACATAACTTAAAAGCTCTGACGGCAGGTAACGGTATTCCGTCTGGATGTCTTGAATAATAGGGATAAGGGATGCCTGTTCGGCTCCATGAGATGCTATGATTTCATCTGCCTTATCATAGTAAATCTGTTCTAACATAAGGGTACCTCCTCAAATGATGATTCATTTAATGTACTTTGATAGTTAAAAAATTATCAATCTTTCATCATTATATTAGAAAGTGGCGTAATAAGCAATAGTAAAATTTGTTTTTTTGTATATATTGACCGGGCAGGCATTTAATAGTATTTTAAAGTGACTTTCTTCCCCATTTTTTCAGCTGCCGCGTATAATTGTTCTACCAAATTCATTCTCAAACTAAGGTCAAAGCTTAATTCTGAATCCTGATGTGTCTCATTGACTGCTGTACCTACAAATAAATTCAATTCAGTACACTCTTCAATTAATATCTTCGCAAGCTTTGAAGCCCCGTTATTGGCATCCAGCTCATCAAAGAATTCTACATCAAATTCATCGTTGACATAACGCTTTAGCAACTTTAATGCTCTGCCTAAAGTCAAAATGCCTTCTGTCACCAAATCCAGCCCCTCTATTACAGCCACTGGAGGTACCTCAGGATGATTGTAATCTACCTTTGTAATAATATCTTTCCGGAGGGCACGGGCCGCTATGTTAGCACTGGTCCCCCCTGATACAATCTTTTTCCCTTCCATATGCATGAAATCGTGCATAATCTTTTCATCATCCTCCTTATTTTTTGGCGGACCTGTAAAGATATTTACCACCCTTCTCTCAATAATTCTTGCCACAGCCACTGTCGTATCGTCTCCCGGATTCTGCATGTACAAATCATCACATGCCTGACTCAGCAGTGCGGCAAGCCTGGACGCGGACAGTGTTTTTTTGGTGCATTTCAGGGTATACTCTGCCATGTTTTCCCATGTCCATCCCTGAAGATTCAATATTTCTCCCGTACCAGCATAAATCACACCATCACTCATCAGCACAAAACAATCATTCTGCTGCACCCGAAAGCAATATTCATGGATTTTCTTACCTTCTATAATCCTTTCCTCACGGGGATAGTTTATAACCTTTTTATCACGGATGAATACACAAGCCGGATTGTCATACTCTACCAGGTGTGCAAACCCATTATGGAAGATTTGGAGGATACTGAAGGTCGCGTAAGCAGCATTCCGTACACGGCAGACGGGCAGTGTCTTGGCAATGGTTTCCACGCAGGAATCAATATCTGCTCCTTCATGCAGCATAGTCCCGAGAATTTTAGAAGTCAGCGTAGCCAGAATGTTGGCTTTCACACCGCTCCCCATTCCATCAGCCAAAATCACAATGTCAGAATTTTTTGTTTTCAATATTTCGACTTTATCTCCGCACAGCTCTTCCCGATGTTTGTTCAGACTTTTCCAAGCCACATCAATACTTACACTCATGTCATTCCTCCTCGTTGAGAATAGAATCCCGGAGTTTTGTCAGGGTTACCTTTGTTTCTGCAGTCGTTTCCCCTAAAAGCCCTGCAATTTCCTGGGCAACCATCATCTGCTTCTCAATAACCTTCTGTGCCATTTCCATCATTTCTACTTTTAGGTCATAGCGCTGTTCCTTGGCTCTTTCTTCCTTTGTCACATCCTGGAAAGTCACAAGTACAGAATCCAAGTTTTCAATATATACAATGGTTTCTTCCGCAATCATATTTTCATGCCTGAACTCTACCTTTTTGTGGATTACCGGTTTTTTTGTGTGCAAGGTTTCCTCAATATCCTCAGCCTCCATAAATTCAAAGATAAAACGCTGCAGTGCCTCTTCTTTGCTGACCCCCAACAGCCGCTGAGCTTTATTATTGCATTCTCTAATCCGCATATTGCTGTCAACAATAAATATCATGTTTGGTGTCACATCCAGCACTACATTGGACATGGATTCAGCCTGGGCCAATGCATAGGGCATACACATGGAAAGCTCTGCCTTATTCTGATAGACTGCAACCGCTTTATCCCGGCAGGTAGGATAACCGCAAGCCCCGCAGTTTAGCTGGTCCTCGACAGAATATTTTCCCGTAGATTTCAAAATTTCCTCAATTTCTTCTTCCCCGGGAACCGCATCTGTCAGGTGTCTGTCCTGGAACTCCTTTGCAAGTTCCCATGTACTCATATCCGGCAGGTCCTTGACCGCATTATAAGATACTGAGTTTGCAATCTTTACCTTTGCTTTTACATAAGAGGTATTCCATCTTGCAGAAGCAGGTCCTTTCGTACACCCTCCCTCACAGACATTTGCCTCAATAAAACAGTGGTCCAGTTCTCCTCTTTGCAGAGATTCCAGCATTTCCATACAGTTTGCGAGTCCATCTACATAAACTTTGTGATATGTATCAGCATCTTCTTCTGCAACAACAGACTGTATAATCCCCCCGCTGATTGGATAGATGCGGTTGACCTTTGGATCAGGATTGCCCATAGGCATATCCTGGCAGGTACCAATCTGAATCCCTGCTTCTTCCAGCCAAATGGCCAGTTCCTCAAATGTAAGAATGGCATCGATGGCGCCAAACACTCTTTCATCCCCGATAGCTTCCTGCTTCTTGGCAATACAAGGCCCCAGGAACACAACCTTCACATCATCCCCGTATAGTTTTTTGATGTATCTTCCATGGGCTACCATGGGTGATACTACCGGGGCGAGCAGAGGGACACAGTCAGGATAATATTTCTCCACAAGGTCGTTGATACTTGGGCAGCACGTGGTGATAATATTCGTCATCTTCTTTTCTTTAAGAATTTTCTTATATTCATCGGTCACCATGGCTGCACCCTCCGCTGTCTCCCTGACTTCAGAAAATCCCAGCTTATGCAGGGCATCCACGACCTGTCCGGGAGAATCAAAATCCAGTACTCCCAGGTAGGACGGAGCTATGGAAATAATGATTTTATATCCTTGTCTTAAATACCCCTTTACCTGCTCCATGTCACTGGCAAATGTTTTGGCATTCTGAGGACATATCTCCAGACAGCGCCCACAGTTAATACAGTGGTTTTTCAAAATATGCGCCTGCTCATTTTGGACGGAAATGGCCTTCACTTTACAGTGGCGTACACATTTGTAGCAGTGGCGGCATTTCGCATCTTTAAAATCAATCACTCTCATGATTCCATGCTCCTCTCATCTTATACGATTTAGAACACCGTAATGCGGCTTATATCCGCTATCACGGTGTTCTTTTTGCTTCTGCCGCTAAGGCCTCTTGGTCTTTTCAAGCCTTAGCGGCAAAGTACATCCTGTTGACTAAGGTGGGGTATTTTCCCACCTTAGTCACATGGATGTTTCTCTTTTTAATTAATGCTGCGTTTTACATAAGTTGTATGCAGTATATGGTGTGCTCTTTCCCCGCCTGGTTCACCAAGATATTCCTCATACAACCTCTTGACAGATGCGTTCTCATGTGATTTTCTGATTACCTTTGCCTCATCATTATCATACAATGCCTTTGCACGGATGGCTCTGACATCCACATAGTTTCGCACTTCTGCGTGTACCTGGGGCTGTCCCCCGCCGTTCACACATCCGCCCGGGCAGCCCATAATCTCAACAAAGTGATAATCTGCTTCTCCTGCGCGGACCTTATCCATAATCTGCTTTGCATTGGACAAGCCGGAAGCAACTGCCACCTTCACGTCCATTCCTGCCACATTGTAGGTTGCCTCTTTAATCCCTTGCGTACCGCGGACTTCCTGGAATTCCACATTTTCCAGTTCTTCCCCTGTCAGTGTTTCTACTGCAGTACGCAGTGCCGCTTCCATAACACCGCCGGTAGCACCGAAAATAACACCAGCGCCTGTAGACTCACCCAGCGGATCATCAAAAGGTTCGTCAGGCAGGCTCTTAAAGTCAATGCCCAATTTACGGATTAAACGCGCCAATTCTCTTGTTGTGATAGAAATATCTACATCAGGTACTCCGGCCGCATTCTGGTCGTCCCGGTCAATCTCGAACTTCTTCGCGGTACATGGCATCACGCTGACACATACGATATCTTTTGGATCAAGCCCCATTTTTTCAGCATAATATGTCTTGGCAACCGCACCGAACATTTGCTGAGGTGACTTGCAGCTTGACAGATGTTCCAGCTGATCCGGATAATAATGCTCACAGTATTTAATCCATCCCGGTGAACAGGAAGTCATCAGTGGAAGAACTCCCCCGTTTTGTACACGTCCAAGGAACTCGTGCGCCTCTTCTATAATTGTCAAATCTGCACTAAAGTCAGTATCAAAGACTCTGTCAAATCCAATTCTCCGCAGTGCAGCAGCCAGTTTCCCCTCTACATCGGTTCCCATAGGATAACCAAACTCTTCTCCCAGGGCTGCTCTTACAGAAGGTGCCGGCTGTACAATCACATGTTTGCTCTCATCTGCGATTGCCGCAAGCACATCATCCGTAAAGTCTTTCTCATACAGTGCACCTGTAGGACAGGCTACGATACACTGTCCGCAGGATACGCAGCTTGTATCCCCCAGTCCCATATCAAAAGCAGACCCGATGAACGTTGAAAATCCTCTGTTATTCGGTCCGATTACTGCTACGGACTGAACCTTCTCACAGACAGCTGTACATCTTCTGCAGAGAATACATTTGTTATTGTCGCGGATCATATGTGCAGCACTTTCATCCAGCTCATATTCAGGGGATTCCCCTTCAAAGTGATTTTCATCTTCTACGCCCAATTCCTGACAGAGCTCCTGCAGCTCGCACTTGCCGCTTCTTACACAGGAAAGGCATCTTTTATCATGAGTTGAAAGAATCAGTTCCAGCGTGCGTCTTCTGGATTCAATCAGTGCAGACGTATTTGTCAGAATTTCCATTCCCTCATTAATTGGATGCACACAGGCTGCAACCAGATTCCTTGCGCCTTTTACTTCTACGACACACATGCGACAGGCACCAATCTCATTAATTTCCTTCAGAAAACACAAAGTTGGAATTTTAACTCCTGCAATATGTGCCGCATCCAGAATCGTAGAGCCTGCCGGTGCACAGACATCCAGCCCATTGATTTTTATATTTACATTTTCCATTTTTCCATCCTCCATTACTCTTTGTAAATTGCACCGAAACGACATTTTTCCATACAAGCACCGCACTTGACACATTTTTCCGGATTTATCATGTGTATTTCTTTTACGCTGCCGGTAATTGCATCTGCCGGACAGACTCTTGCACATAAAGTACATCCCTTACATTTGTCCGCATCAATCTTGTACTGGAGCAGGTCTTTACATACTCCTGACGGACATCTCTTATCGGTGATATGTGCAACATATTCATCTCTGAAATAACGGAGAGTAGAAAGTACCGGGTTAGGTGCTGTCTGCCCCAAAGCACACAGAGAATTGGATTTCAGATGATAACACAGTTCTTCCAGCTTATCCAAATCAGCCATCGTTGCCTGGCCTTTCGTGATTTTTTCCAGAATCTCCAGCATACGTCTTGTACCAATACGGCATGGTGTACACTTGCCGCAGGATTCATCTACTGTAAATTCCAGGAAGAATTTTGCAATGTCTACCATACAGTTATCTTCGTCCATGACAATCAGACCGCCTGACCCCATCATGGAGCCGATGGCAAGCAGGTTATCATAATCGATGGGCACATCGAAATGCTCAGCCGGGATACATCCGCCGGATGGACCTCCCGTCTGTGCAGCTTTGAACTTCTTGCCGTCCGGAACGCCGCCGCCGATTTCTTCAACAATCTCCCGCAGTGTGGTTCCCATTGGAATCTCCACCAGACCTGTATTGTTAATCTTACCGCCAAGAGCAAATACTTTCGTTCCTTTTGACTTCTCCGTACCCATAGCTGCAAACCACTCCGGGCCGTTCACAATAATCTGAGGAATATTTGCATAAGTTTCAACATTGTTCAAAATGGTAGGTCTCTGGAATAATCCCTTTACTGCCGGGAACGGCGGACGGGGCCTCGGCTCTCCTCTATTCCCCTCGATGGAGGTCATAAGCGCTGTCTCTTCTCCACAGACAAAGGCACCTGCCCCAAGCCTCAGTTCAATATCAAACTCAAAGCCGCTTCCAAAAATGTTTTTTCCAAGCAGGCCGTATTCTCTTGCCTGGTCTATTGCAATTTCCAGACGCTTTACTGCGATTGGATACTCTGCACGTACATAGATGTAACCCTGAGATGCACCGATGGCATAGCCTGCAATTGTCATTGCTTCCAGAACAACATGAGGGTCTCCTTCCAATACGGAACGGTCCATAAATGCTCCCGGATCCCCCTCATCCGCATTACAGCATACATATTTTTGCTCTGCATCATTTGCTGCCGCAAATTTCCATTTCAATCCTGTGGGAAATCCGGCGCCTCCTCTTCCTCTCAGACCACTGTCCAAAAGAATCTGAATAACATCCTCCGGTGTCTTTTCTGTCAGCACGACTCCCAATGCTTCATAACCGCCTGTCCCTATGTACTCCTCAATATTCTCCGGATTGATAACACCACAGTTGCGCAGTGCAACTCTTCTCTGCTTTTTGTAGAAGTTCGTCTCATTCAGCGGGAGAATATCATCTGTCTTTGTTGTCTCATCGTAAAGAAGACGTTTTACAACCCTTCCTTTCAATAGATGCTCGGATACAATTTCCGGGATGTCTTCTTCCTGAACCATGGAATAAAACGAGCCTTCCGGATAAACTATCATAATAGGACCCAGAGCACACAATCCGAAACAACCGGTTTTTACAACGCCGACTTCTTCCTGCAGCCCCTGTGCTTTAATCTCTTTTTCCAGCTTATCTATAATCCTCTGGCTTCCGGAGGAAGTACAGCCTGTTCCACCACAAACCAAAACATGCGAACGATACATAATCATTTGCCTCCTTTTTCTTATTCAGCACTCTTTTTTGCAGCGCCTAATGTGTATTTTGTCACCACCTGGCCATCCAGCAGATGCATTCTCAATACTTCCATCGCTTTTTCAGGAGTCATTTTTACATATGTAACTTTCTCCTTGCCTGGTTCCATAACCTCAATAATCGGCTCATACTGGCACAGCCCGATACAGCCTGTCTGGGTCACGTTAATATTTAAAAGTCCCTGTTCCTGAACTGCATCTGAAAGAGCGGTCAGAACCGGTCTTGCACCACTTGCAATACCACAGGTTGCCATTCCCACAATCACTCTGGTCTGGTCTTCATTTTCTGCGCGGACTCCGACTTTTCCCTGCATCTTTTCTCTGATCGCGCGTAATTCTTCAAGAGATTTCATAATATTTCCTCCATTTCTATCCTCTTCCCACTGCTTATACTACTTAATGAGATTTTTCCGAATTTAGTAGTAAAGCACAACCTGCTGGCTTAGTAAGGTTCTTTCGAACTTAGCAGCATGGTTGTTTCTTTCTCATATATCCGCCCCCTGGTCTGTTTCCTCTTTATTGGATTTGAGATATTCTTTAATGAACTCTGAAACCTCCGGATTAGAAAACGAAATATCTTCCCCTAATATCTCCCGGATTTCCCGGGTATCCAATACAAATTCATTCTCATTATATTGATATGTATAGACGAAATGAATTTTCTCGTTAAAAACAGCCAATGTATAAATTGTTGTATTTATATCACCCAGCGGCATTCTGTCTATATGTGATAATTTAAAAACAGCTTTTACGGCTGTTCCTTTTCCCAGCTCTGACACAATGGAAAAACTTCCTCCTGTACTTTCTGCAGCTTGTTTGAAAAAAGGCACTCCCAAACCTACTCTTCTCGTAGTCCTAGTTGTGTAAAATGGGTCCTGCACCTTTTCTACCTGTTCTGCAGACATACCACAGCCGTTATCCTTGATGACAACAGTCAGCATGTCCGCTGACTTCAGCACAGAAACCCTTATTTCAATAAGTGATGCTCCTGCACGTACAGAATTTTCAGCCACATCCAATATGTTCAGCGATATTTCCGGCATCATAACTATTCGTATTTTGCTAAGATATCATCAATATCATCTACTGACAGGCGGCCATACACCTCACCGTTGACCATCAGGACCGGTGCCAGTCCACAGGCTCCTACACAGCGGCAGGCATCCAGGGAGAACTTCCCGTCCGGTGTGCACTCTCCACCTACAATCCCAAGCTTTTCCATCAATGCATTGTAAATATCTCCCGAGCCTTTTACATAACAGGCGGTTCCAAGACAGACGGAAATCTGGTATTTTCCCTTAGGGCTTAACGTAAACTGTGAATAAAATGTTGCTACACCATAAATCTTCTCCAGAGGGATTCCTGTTTCATTGGAAATTATCGTTTGTACCTCTATTGGAAGGTAGCCGTAGATATCCTGTGCTTTTTGTAAGATTGGCATCATTGCACCTTTTTCATCTTTTAGCTCAGATATCACTTTTAATAATGATTCTTCTTGTTCCTTTGTTCCTGAGAACGGAACTGTCTCCTTCTTTGCGAGCATCACTTGACCTCCATTTTTTATTTTATCTATAATTTACATTATGATATCATGATATATGACTATTTTCCAGCATTATTTATTTGTATATTTGTTTATTTTTGCTGATATCTTTCTCAAATTTGGAAAAATTTTTCTAAAATATAACTTGTTTTGTTTCATTTTTCCTTTCTTTTTTATAAGTTTGGTATAATTGTGAAGATTGCTTTTTACCTGTCCAAATGCTATACTAAATGCAAGTTTTTACCTTACATAAACACTTTTCTACGGGAGGGCCTATGACAATAAAGGAAATTCAGAAACTGCTGGATGCCGATATTTTATTCGGAGAAGAATTATTGGATTTGGATACAACATTTGCCTTTTCAGCCGATATGATGAGCGATGTCCTTGCTTTTGCGGAACAATGCTCAGTGTTAATTACCGGTTTGTGCAATCCTCAGGTTGTAAGGACTGCCGAGATGTTGGATATTGCCTGTGTTATCTTTGTACATGGCAAAATGCCGGATGAGCATATTGTGGCACTTGCACAGGGAAAAGGAATGGTAATTCTTTCTACCGGTCATTTCATGTTTACTACATGCGGTATCCTCTATGAACATGGACTTAGAGGAGGTGTTTGAATGGAAGAACAGTTAATATTTACCTATTCCATATCAGGAGATGATTTCACACGTGCCGGAGAAGCCAGCAGTGATATTAAAAATAAGCTGAAGATGCTCGGCGTTGATAACCAGGCCATCCGAAAGGTTGCAATCTCCATGTATGAAGGTGAGATTAATATGGTGATTCACGCCGACGGCGGCAAAATCACCGTCACCATTTCCCATGAAGAAATCATTATGGTGCTCGCTGACAAAGGGCCCGGAATTGCTGACATTTCTAAGGCTATGCAGGAGGGATATTCTACGGCCCCGGAAGAAGTCCGCTCTCTTGGCTTTGGCGCCGGGATGGGGCTTCCTAATATGAAAAAGTATTCCGATGAATTTCAGATAGAGTCCGAGTTGGGCGTGGGGACTACAGTTACTATGAAAGTACACCTGTTATAATTTCCGCTTTTTCTGAAATAACATGACAGAAAGGAGTCATCATGGATAAATTTATGCGTTCTGTCCGTTTGAAGACGGAGGCCTGCCAGGGCTGTATTAATTGTATTAAGTACTGCCCCACCCAGGCCATCCGGGTACATAATGGGAAAGCTCATATTATAGATAAATTCTGTATAGATTGCGGCCGGTGTATCCGCTACTGTCCGCACCATGCCAAAATTCCAATCTATGATTCTCTGAATGTACTAAACCATTACAAATACACGGTAGCACTCCCTGCACCATCACTCTATGCTCAGTATAACAATCTCACCAATGTAGATATTGTATTGAATGCCCTGCTTAAACTGGGGTTTGATGATGTTTATGAAGTCAGCGCTGCCGCAGAATTAGTTTCTGAGGCCTCCAGGGAATATATGAAAGCCCATGCAGATGAAGGGCCTTTTATCAGCTCTGCCTGTCCCTCTGTGATACGGCTGATCCGGGTGAAGTTTCCCTCACTCCTTTCCAAACTTCTGCCTATAAAGCCTCCGGTAGAAGTTGCCGCTGAGATTGCCAGAGCACGAGCCATTGCAGAGACAGGGCTTCCTTCAGAGGATATTGGAATCATTTTTATATCTCCCTGTCCCTCCAAGGTTTCTTATGTCAAGGCACCCCTGGGAATTGAAAAAAGCAGCGTTGATAACGTAGTGGCGATCAAAGATATTTATCCACTTCTGCTCCCTCATATGAGCCGGGATGAAAGCCATCTCAAACCGCTTTCCAAGTCCGGGCGTATTGGGCTTGGCTGGGGAAACTCCGGTGGCGAAGTAGGGGGACTTTTAATTGACAACTATCTTGCTGCCGACGGTATTATAAATATTATGCGTGTTCTGGAGGAGATTGAGGACGAAAAAATACACGGCCTCAAATTCATTGAATTGGGCGCCTGCAACGGCGGCTGCGTGGGCGGCACTCTTACTGTGGAAAATGCTTATGTAGCCACAACCAAGACCAAGCGCCTTCAGCGTTATCAGCCAGTGTCCCAGAGTCATCTGTCCGCCCACCCTGAACTGGAAAATATTGGCTGGGATGACGGAATCCAATATGAACCGGTATTCCGATTGGGTAATACGTTTAAAGAAAGTTTAGAGATGATGAGCACTGTGGAGGAGCTGACAAAGAAGTTTCCGGGGCTGGATTGCGGTTCCTGCGGAGCCCCCACCTGCCAGACTCTCGCTGAAGATATCGTAAGAGGGGCAGCCACCAGTAATGACTGTATTTATGTTCTGCGTGAACATATTGCAAGTCTTTCCAAAGAGATTGATTTCCTGTCCAAGGCCTCTGCCCGTTCTTGTGATTTTGAGGACGAGAATGCAAAGCTGCTCCGGGAATATGTTCATAAGCTTACAACGGAGCTGGATGCATTTGGTGTGCCGGAACAGCAGAATAAGAAGGGAAGGTAATGCTATGAAATTACAGAGTGTTTTAAATTTACCGGATTGTAAGGTATTAATAGAGGGAAATCCACAGCGTGAAGTCTCTAAAGTCTTCTGTTGCGACCTGCTCAGTATTGCAATGAGCAAAGCTCCCGCGGACGGTGTATGGGTAACTGTGATGGGGAATAAAAATACACTGGCTGTTGCGGCACTGGCTGACATTGCCTGTCTCGTTTTGGCAGAGGGAGTTACCTTGGACGAGGGAACTCTTATGCAGGCCGAAAAAGAAGGAATTGCAGTTCTTGCCACAGAGCTTCCTGTTTTCGATATCGCTCTGAAAGTTTATGAAGCCGGAAAATGATGACCGGATTATACTATGACCTCCATATCCATTCCTGCCTTTCCCCATGCGGGGATGAGGATATGACCCCGGCTAATATCGTGGGAATGGCTGCGGTAAAAGGATTGGATGTCATTGCCCTGACCGACCATAATAGCTGTAAAAATTGCCCCGCGGCCTTATACCACGGACAACATTACGGTGTCACAGTGATTCCTGGAATGGAGCTGTGTACTGCAGAAGAAGTACATGTGGTCTGTTTGTTTTCCTCTTTGGCAGACGCACTTTCCTTTGATGCTTATGTCTACGAGCACATGCTTCCTGTGAAAAATAAGGAAGAAATTTTTGGCAGACAGCAGATTATGGATGAGCAGGACGAAGCGATTGGAACCGTCGGCAATCTGCTCATCAGCGCTACAGATATATCCTTTGATGATGTATTTTCCCTGGTGTCTTCTTATCATGGTATTGCTTACCCGGCACATGTAGATAAACGTTCGTCCAGTATTTTATCCAACTTAGGATTTGTGCCGCCAGACAGTACCTTTACCTGTGCGGAGTTTCACGATTTAAAGAATCTGCACCGGATACAAAAAGAACACCCTTACTTCTTACAATGCAACATTATAAGCAGTTCAGATGCACATTATTTGAATGATATCCGCGAACCGGAGTATCAGATCTTCTCAAAATCAAAGGAAATCAAAGACATTCTGGCGGCAATCCAGAACCGACTGACTTAGAGGATGGTTACACAGTGATTTTAAAATACAAAAGTAGCGCTCTGTCGTTGATAAGACAAGGCGCTATTTTAATTGCTCTTTTTTAATCAGTATGGACATTATACGCATCGACTTCTCTCTTGTTCCTTCAAAAATATTTTATCGGTTCTATTATAACACCTCTGTTATCTTCGCCCAATACATGAAAACGTGAGTTTCCGTAATACCGCAGTTTTATCTATAATATACTTATTTTAGGAGGTATCTCAGTAATCCACCAGAAGAAAAATGCCCCCACTCCAACGATCTTGCATCAGTTCTAGCAGAAAGGAAATCACATATAATGAAAGTAGTTATTTTAGCAGGCGGTTTTGGAACTCGTATTTCTGAAGAATCTCAGTTTACTCCCAAGCCTCTGATAGAAATTGGCAGTATGCCAATTCTCTGGCATATTATGAAGATTTACTCCTACTATGGATTTCATGATTTTATCATTTGTGCTGGGTATAAACAGCATGCAATCAAAAAATGGTTTGCCGATTATTTTTTGCATACTTCTGATGTTACATTTGACTTTACAAGAGATAATGAGATTATCATTCACAACAAACATATTGAACCCTGGAAGGTCACAATCGTTGATACAGGTCTGAATACTCAAACTGGCGGAAGAATAAAGCGCATCAAAGAATTTATCGGGAACAATACTTTTATGCTTACATATGGTGACGCAGTAGGTAATGTAAATATTGCCAGGTTATTGGAATACCACAATGCGCATGGGAAAACCGGCACAGTATCGGTATATAACTTTGGTCAAAACAAAGGGGTCCTGGATGTTAACAAAAATGGCACAGTGGATGCTTTCCGTGAGAAGTCAACTTCAGATGGTGATTTAATTAATATTGGGTTTATGGTATTTGAACCCCAGCTTTTTGATTACATCGACGGAGATGATACCATATTCGAAAAGGAGCCGATGAATCATCTGGTAAAAGATAATCAGCTAATGGCATATACACACAAAGGCCATTGGCAATGTATGGATACGCTGCGGGAAAAACAGCAATTGGAGAAATTATGGACTTCCGGCAACGCACCTTGGAAATTATGGGAGGAGTAATGAAATTCAACTTTTCATTTTATAAAAATAAAAGAGTATTTTTGACAGGGCACACGGGGTTTAAAGGCTCCTGGCTTTGTAAAATGCTGGTGAATGCAGGTGCAGATGTTACCGGTTATTCCTTAGCTCCGCCTACTTCACCCTCTCTGTTTGAAATTGCCCAAATCGCCTCTGACATTCATTCCGTAATTGGTGATATCCGCGATTATCAATCCTTGAAACTGGCATTTGACAAAGCACAGCCCGAAATCATCCTGCACCTGGCGGCACAGCCTCTCGTAAGAGACAGCTACAAGAATCCGTCTTATACATATGAAACAAATGTGATGGGTACCGTCAATATTCTCGAATGTATACGTAACAGCACCTGTGTAAAGTCCTTTCTGAATATCACCACAGATAAGGTTTACCTTAATAAAGAATGGGTATGGGGATATCGTGAAGATGATACACTGGATGGCTATGACCCCTATTCTAACTCCAAGTCCTGTTCAGAACTGGTAACCCATTCTTATAAAAATAGTTTCTTTAAAGATGGACGTACAGCAATTTCCACAGCCAGAGCAGGTAATGTTATCGGCGGAGGAGATTTTGCCACTGACCGTATCATCCCGGACTGCATCCGTGCAGCCGCAAATCATGAAGATATCATTGTAAGAAATCCCTTCTCCACCCGTCCATATCAGCATGTTCTGGAACCACTGTATGTTTATCTGATGATTGCAGCCATGCAATATGAAAATATAAAATATGCAGGGTATTACAATGTGGGCCCAGATGATGCGGATTGTTTTAAAACCGGTGCTTTGGTTGATCTCTTTGTCAGCAAATGGGGAGAAGGAATCAACTGGTTAAATGTATATGACGGCGGTCCTCACGAGGCCGGCCTTTTGAAGTTGGATTGTTCTAAACTAAAGGATATATTTGGCTGGAAACCTCGCTGGA
This sequence comes from Ruminococcus sp., assembly GCA_013911065.1. Classification (GTDB taxonomy): domain Bacteria; phylum Bacillota; class Clostridia; order Lachnospirales; family Lachnospiraceae; genus Muricomes. The sequence goes on from JACERV010000006.1 coordinate 30,190, forward strand.
ATCTGGATACCGCCATTGATATGGTAATTGAATGGAGTAAATGCTGGATTGCAGATGGAGATATAAGAGCATGTATGGATAAACAGATAGAGCAATTCATCCGGGTCGCAGATAAGACCCGGATAAAGTCTCCGGCGGACGCGCAGGGTGGCACAGGGGAGGGCTAAAGCCCTGCCCGTCCGCGCCAAGTACGCCGAGAGTTACTTGAATCATATAGAATGAGTCTGGGGGAGGAAATAAAATGAGCTGTTGGAAAAACGAGACAGAAGCTCGTGAACAAATTAAAGAGTTGATTACTGAATATTATCACGACTTCAAGAAGAAAGAGGCCCCTTATCAAGAGGGCGGACACATTGCATATGCAGGGCGTGTATTTGATGAAAAAGAAATGTGTGCACTGACTGATTCAGTACTGGATTTCTGGCTGACCACAGGCCGTTTTGCAGACCGGTTCGAAAAGGAATTTGCAGAATGGCTGGGGGCAAAATATGCACATCTGGTTAACAGTGGTTCTTCAGCTAATCTGATTGCCTTTATGGTATTGACAGCACCTGAGTTGAACGAACGGCAAATTAGGCGGGGGGATGAGGTCATCACTGTAGCCTGTGGTTTTCCTACAACAGTCACTCCAATCATCCAGTATGGAGCGATTCCCGTATTTGTCGATGTAACGATTCCCCAGTACAATATTGATGTAACAAAACTGGAAGAAGCCCTTTCTGAAAAAACGAAGGCAGTCATGATTGCTCATACTCTGGGGAATCCTTTTGACCTTTCTGCGGTAAAGGCTTTCTGCGATAAGCATAATCTATGGCTTATTGAGGATAACTGTGATGCATTAGGTTCCAAATATACGATAAATGGGGAAACCCGATTCACTGGTACATGGGGAGACATCGGTACCAGCAGCTTTTACCCTCCCCACCATATGACAATGGGAGAAGGAGGCTGTGTCTATACTGATAACCCCAGGCTGCATCGTCTGATTTTGTCTTTCCGCGACTGGGGCCGCGACTGTATTTGTCCCTCTGGTCATGATAATTTCTGCGGTCATCGTTTTGATGGTCAGTATGGAGAACTTCCTCACGGATATGATCACAAATATGTCTACAGTCATTTTGGATATAACCTGAAAGTAACAGATATGCAGGCAGCTATTGGCTGTGAGCAGTTAAAAAAATTTCCGGCTTTCATTGAACATCGCCGCCACAACTGGAAGAGGCTGTACAATGCACTAGGGGATCTTCAAGATCAACTTATTTTGCCCGCCCCCGCTGAAAACAGTCTTCCGTCCTGGTTCGGCTTTTTGATTAGTGTAAGACCTGAAAATGGATTGAACCGGAATGATGTGACAAAATATCTGGAAGGCCACAATATCCAAACCCGGTTACTGTTCAGTGGTAATCTTATCAAACATCCCTGCTTTGATCAAATTCGTAATACAGAAGCTTACCGTACGGTGGGCAGTCTGGATAACACAGAATATGTTATGAATCATACTTTCTGGGTAGGAGTCTATCCGGGGATGACAGATGAGATGATTGACTATATGGCTAAAACAATAATCGAGGCGGTGCAAAAATGAAAAAAGTAATTGTTACAGGAGCTAATGGGTTTATTGGTTCCGCATTGTGTAAAGAATTATCTTCACAAGGAATCGAAGTAATTGCAGTTGTCCGTAACAAATATGCCTGTATTGACAATATTCAAAACTTACCTGGCATAAGAATTGTGTACTGCGGGTTGATAAACTTTAAGCATTTGGAGGAGGTTATCCCGGACCGGGATGTGGATGCATTATATCATCTTGCATGGATTGGAAGTGCAGGTTCCCTGCGGGGAGATTATCAGATTCAAATGGATAATATCCAATACACTTGTGATACTGTCCGTGTATGCGCTGCTATGAACTGCAAACGTTTTGTGTTTGCCTCCAGTATTATGGAATATGAAATCGAAGCGCTCATGAAAGAAGATGATACCCCGGGTATCAATACCTTATATTGCAGTGCCAAGCTTGCGGCAAATTACATGGCGCGCACTATCGCCGGTTCTTTAGGAATTAGCTATATCCGTACAGTGATTTCTAACATATATGGTCCCGGAGAACGTAATCCACGATTAATCAATACCAGTCTTCGTAAACTGCTTCATGGTGAACGCTGCGCATTTTCAGCCGGCAGCCAGATTTATGACTTCATCTACATAACAGATGCTGCAAAAGCATTTGTTGCAGTGGCCGGAAAAGGTATTGCAAACCGCACTTATTATATCGGCAGTCTGTCACCCAGACCTTTAAAGGATTTTTTATGCGAAATGAGAAACCAGGTAAATCCCAATATTAAAATCGGCTTGGGAGAACTTCCGTTTACCGGTATATCTCTGAGCTATAGGGAATTTGATATAGAAGCTGTTAAAAATGACACTGGTTTTGTTCCTTCTGTGGATTTTGCACAAGGAATAAGAAACACAATAAAATGGATTCAGGAACAAGAGTAATTATGGCAGGCTTTGAGTTTAAAGAATTGAATTTGGAAGGTTCATATTTAATTCATAATTTTTCGGTTGGTGATTCCCGCGGCGGCTTTACTAAATGCTTTGAAAAGGATATTTATCATGACAGTGGAATTGATTTTTGTCTGAGCGAAACCTTTGTCTCAATTTCTGCTGAGAATATAATCCGGGGACTGCATTTTCAGATTCATAATCCACAGGCAAAACTGGTCAGTGTGCCACATGGGAGGGTTTATGATGTCATTGTTGATTTACGTCCACAGAGCCCAACCTTAAAAAAATGGCAGGGATTTGAACTAAGTGCTAAAAATCATCTGGCTTTATATGTTCCACGGGGGTTTGCCCACGGCTTTGCTTCATTAGAGAGCAATTCTCTGATGTTATATCAGTGTGATGGTGCCTACGATAAACAAACTGATACCGGAATTCGGTTTGATGATCCTGAAATCGGTATCCAGTGGCCGGTTAATCTGAACAGTGCCCTTCTTTCTGCCAGAGACTTGCAGCTTATGAGTTTTGCTGAATATATGAAAAATCCAATGATAATACCAAAATGAACTTATTAGGAGGATGCTGCAAAACCTTTGTCTCTTAGAGAGCATATACTAGATTTTAAGATTGCAAATAACACAATTTCAAGATCCAGTATCCTTCTTCGAGATATATGCATTTTGCAACATCCCCATAACCTTTTTTCCTATTTTTTCTCAACCCCTATCACAAATTCTGATGTCACTAAGCGGGACAGACATATTTCCATTTCTGCTTCTCCCCCAGTACAGCCTGACAACAAGGTTTTCAGAATATTCATATCCTCTTGAGACACTCCTGCTCTCCTTGGATGGCAGAATTTAACTTCTCCTGTTTTTTGAAGTTCTTTACATAAAACTTCCAGCGGAATATTCAAAGAGATTTGAGGATTATAACGCTCTCTCTTTCCAAGTATATTTAAAAATTCTCTAATACCAAAAGAATTTAACAACGTCAAAATAATCAGCCCGCCGCTTTCGGTCATTGAAAATGCATCCCGCATCACTTTCTGCGGTTCGTGATACTGATTAATCGGTTTTCCAATCACAACATAATGAAAGAAACTTTCCGGAAAATAATTTCTTATAAATTCTTCCCTGTCACATGCTACAATACCGGAACTGATTGTATGCAAATCCTCCATGTAACGCTCTTGCTGGGTAAAGGCAGATATTTCGGCATTCCATATTTCATAATTTTTCAGATGATTCTTGATATCAAGAGCAGGTGTACCACTGCGTATATCTATCCCCAGGATTTTAGGGTCCTTTGTTTTAGGTGGCAAAATATAAGGCAAAACATCGAAATAGAAGTTGTTTACATCATCCCACGCATCAATTCCATTCCACTTTTCCCGAAAGGCATGGCGCCCTGTAACTAAAGATTTCTGAAACTCTTCAATATCTTTGTCCTCTCCTATCTGAAAGCAATGGTCATGATGTATCCAGGTATCTCCCGCAAGTATCGCTTTATACCCCATGCGGCGTACCCGGAATGTTACATCATCATCAGCAAAATCATGAAAAAATGCAGGATCAAACACCGGAAACCCTATAGCAAATAACGTTTCTTTTTTAAACAGTGGAGCAAGTGTAATAAGTCTTAGCCTTTCCTGCCATTTTTTGGGTTCACTTTGATTAAACATGGCGGCTTTCTCCTGCATCTCCTTTTCAGAAGCAAATCCCAGATTATAACCTTGGAAATTACTGCAGTTAGAGGCCAGAGGTGCAACCATCCCTATACTTCTATCCGACTTGACACAAATCAGTAAATTCTTGAGCCAGTTTGCTGTCATCACAAGGTCATTTGCAATGAATACCATGTATTCCCCGATATCTTGAAAATCAATGTAGGTAAATGGCATCATGCCGCCTATATTTTTTGATATTTTTATAATTTTCTTTTTTTCAAAATGTACGGATTGATAGTATTCCAGTGTATCATCTTCAGACCCATTATCAATAAGTATAAGATTGTAATCAATGTCTTTTGTATATTTCAGAATACTCTCAACACATCTTTTTGTTTTTTCCACTCTGTTATACGCAACTACTACCAGTGTTACTTCTGCTGTCGTCCGAGGGCAGTGTGCTTCTGCAATTTCTATTCGGCTTGCTAACAGAGAATCCTGCATTTTAGGACGCTTACACTCATCTGTATTAATATAAAGGATATTTTCTCCCATATACATCTTCTCCGTATCATATAGTAGTAGTATTTATAGTCCCTCTCCAAGGACTTATCACTTCATTAGATTCAAAACAGTATATGCGATGTTTCTGAATATTTGAATAATTCTGTGAATATAAAGTTTAAAGAGATTTCTTAGAAAAATAGAAATAGAGAGCTGTCAAGGAGTAGTAAAAATGATAATAAACTTTTCTGCACTGCCGAATCAGATTACAGATATTAGAATCGTATCTGCTGTCATAGATAAAGACAGGCCACCTTTTCCGATAGCAATTATTGATCAAGATTCGTATATCGTGTCAAGTGAGATTCAAAGTGGTATAAACTTTGATGCCGAACGAATTGCACATAATTTTCATATTGGAAAATATTGTTCATTTGCTGATAAGATTAAATTTCTTCTTTCCCTCAATCATGATTATAAGCATGTAACAACTGGAGTATGCTCCTTTCTAAATGGTATTACTATCGAAAATGCACTGAGGCAGAATAATCAAATTATTATTCAAAATGATGTTTGGATTGGCAGCGGTTCTACAATCATGAGCGGAGTAACTGTACACAATGGTGCCGTTATTGCCGCAAATTCTCATGTTGTAAGTGATGTGCCTCCTTACGCAATTGTCGGGGGCAACCCTGCAAAAGTTATTAAGCTCCGCTTTACCGAAGAACAAATTGAAAAACTTTTAAAAATATCATGGTGGCTTTGGAGTCCAAAAAAGTTACAGGAAAATAAAATGATGTTCACCAAGAGCATTGATGAATTTATTGAACAATTTTACGATGAGTCAGTAACGGATGTTCCCTTGCTTAACTACAAAAAAACAAAACCTATTTACCTTTTATTTCCTGACTTTGAGACAGATTATTCTCTAACAGAATATATCCTCCGTGATTTCTGCCGGAAATATGACAATACTGGTAAAGTAGAACTGGTACTGTATTTAAATTTGGATGATGATAAATTAGATGATACAATTATAAAGAAGTATACAAGCCAACTTAATTCCATACTGGCAAAACTAGGACAGAAAAATAATGAAAGCATTATACTACTCGTTGATCATTTAGCTGATGAGCGTCCACTATTTCAACTTAGTGATTATTATATAACGACTCGCGCCAAGGAAACAGTACAAAGAACCTGTTATGCGGATATGTATAATGTGAAAGTCATTTCCGGTGTGGATAAACCAATTTTTAATTAAAAGACTAGGAACTTTTATTTCCTTGTAAAGCAACCTTGATTTAAGCTGCTCTTTATATTTCATAAAAGAAAAAGTGCTGTGGACCTTGCAAAACAGGCACACAGCACTTCAAACACAACCGCAAAGACAACAAGTCTCACTCATAAGCCGTTTTTCAAATCGGGACTCCTAATGCTTTCTTAATTTGAGGCATTCTCTTCTTAGTCTCTTTATAGCCCAAGCTCATACATTCTGTCATATATTCAAAGCTTAATAATCCGGCCTCCTCTGGAAGTTCCGGGTTCAGCAAAAAACGCTCCTGGTTAGAAGTACATTCCTTTAAAGTATCTCCCATAATTGAAAAAGAGTGGGTCAGCACCTCTACAATCGACCTGTCTTTCGGCTTTTTATACATGATTCCCGCATTTATGGCTAATATATTATCTTCTCCAATCTCTGCCAGTAGATCTACCGGAAGATTATGTGTAATACCTCCATCGACAAGATAATACGGATTCCAGTCTACTGGCTGAAACACTCCCGGAACCGATGCACTTGCCCGGACGATTTTACACAGTCTTCCACTTGTCTCCCACTGTATTTCTTTTCCAATCTCTCCCTTTTCCGGGCTTCTGTTCGCAAAAACAATGGTTTTTCCAGTATTCAAATCCACCGCTGGTATAATCAGTTTTTTAGGAATCTCTTCTATTTGGATGTCACCAATAATTCCACAGATAAACCCTTCTAATTTCTTTCCTTTGATGAGACCTGATAACATGATTTCCTTTTTAAAAAATACCTGTGCAATTAACTTGAGTATGCCCCAATAATCCACATCCACATACCACATTCCATTTCTGGCAAGCCAATATACCCATTGTTCCATCTCATCCACCGATATTCCATAGGCATATAAAGCAGCTACAAAGGCCCCGGCACTTGTTCCAGATAGAGCAGCCGGTTTAAGCCCCTCTTCCTCCAGCGCTTTTAAGACACCTACATGGACTGCGCCTCTTGCACCCCCTCCAGATAAAGATAATGAAAATCTCATAAATGCACTCCTGGCTTTATCGTCCTCTTTTCACTATATGAGCTATTTTAATATTTGGTGCTTTCCATTTTCCATTCCGGGGTTTGGGCTGATTCCCAGGAGATTTCCGGGGGTTTTGCAGTACTCTTGATAGAACAGCAAGATAACCAGAGAGATATATTTACACGTCACTAAAAAGCTAAAGGATAAGGAGCAGATTGCGAATGCAAAGACAATATAGTTTGCCCCCTTTCGATGTTTTATGGGATTAAAAAAGTGCTGTGCACCCAGTAAATACGGCACATAGCACTCATACTAACAAAGCAGATAACGGGAATCGAACCCGCCTCTCCAGCTTGGGAAGCTGGCATTCTACCAATGAACTATATCTGCATTACGTAATTATTATACTGCTCATGTTATACAAAAGCAAGAGAGAATTTTTTGTTTTCAGGATCCGGGATATGCACTTTTTCACTGAATGAATGATGTGGTTTTCCTGTGTGCAACGGTTCGGCATTTAAAATTCTTCTTCTAATTTTTCCCGCAACTGTTTTACCTTGCCAGGATTGTTCCCGCTGGAATTTATACCTATGACAATCTCATCTCTCGTTATGACTGACGGAAAGTAGAAGTCGCACAGACTTCTATCATCCGCTACATTAATCAGAATTTTTCTGCCGCTTCTTTGTTCCACTCCCCTGCAATCTGTTAAAATGCGGCGATTCAATTGTTTATCATTTGTAGCTGCCAGAACCATGTCGGCCTCCCTAATGTCCGCTTCTTTGTAACCTCTGCGCACACAATGGATTTTTCCGGCCGATTCAAGTTCTTTCAGGGATTCTGTAGTTTCCGGGGCTATGACAGTAATATTCCCGGCAAACTGTGTAAGTACCGCTACCCGTCTGGAGGCAATCTTCCCGCCCCCCACAGCCACAATCTTCATTTCTGATATATCCACAAACATGGGAAAATATGCTTTCTCCAACTGACTCACCTCTCAAAAATATGCCAAATTTATCTAGATAATTTTCATGGATGAAATTACAGCATATACAACAGTGCATTACAGATGCACGCTGCAATGTTGCTTCCGCCTTTTCTTCCTTTTGCCACAATTGAAGGAATTTCTCCCATGGCTAATATTAGTTCTTTTGACTGAACAACATTTACAAACCCAACCGGCACTGCAATGATTAGTTCCGGTTTCAGTTTTCCTTCCTGTATCAGTTCATAAAGTCTTACCAGAGCGGTCGGGGCATTTCCTACAGCAAAAATCAGGTTTTTCTCTAAGGCAGCCGCCTTATCCATGCTGGCGGCGGCACGGGTAGTTCCCTGCTCTTTCGCTGTCTGTGCTACATCCTCATCGGACATGAAGCAGTAAACTTCTCCGCCGTACTGCGCCAGTCTCTTCTTATTAATTCCGGCTTTTCCCATTTGTGTGTCTGTGACGATGGATGCTCCATTTCTTAGGGCATTCAGAGCACGCTCTACTACATTCTCCGTGAATACAAGATTTTGGGCATAGTCAAAATCTGCACTGGTGTGAATACATCTTTTCACAATCGTCTCCGTTCCTGGAAGCAGCGGAGTGTCTCCCAATTCTTCTGTAATGAGCTCGAAACTCCTGGCCTCAATTTCCTCCGGCAGTACCTTTTCTAATTCTATATGAGTCATATTCTCTTCTCCTCGTTTTTTAATGGTATCCCAACACCGCACACTACCCTGTCCACCCGAAGGGAGAGCTCTGCCAGTTCTGTACAAATACGACCGGCCTGTTCCCTGTACTTCCGCTCAAATGCATCCATAGGAACCAATCCACAGCCGATTTCATCTGCTAGGATTACCAGCCCTGGGTTTTTCCGTGCAATGGAATCTGCCAGTCCTTTAAACTCTCTGCCTTCTTTCAGCATCCTTCTGATATATTTCTCAAAATGATACATTCCTTCACAGGTGTAAACTTCTTCCAGAGGGCAGTCTCTGCCGTTTGCCCAGTGCAGGTTTCCATATAACTTTTCCGCAAATTTACGTTTTCCCTGGTAAGCGCCGCCTACAACCATTCTCAGGGTTTCTTGCTGCCCCATCTCTTTTTCTGCCGTCCCCTCTTTCATATTCCTGAATGGTTTCCCTTTAACAGTAACAGGGATTCCATACACAACTTCTGTTACCCCATCTGCCATCTCTGCCATTTCCAGGTTGACTTTCGAAAGCACCTGTTTATAGAATTTCATTTCTTTCGAATCCTCTGCAGAATCTGAGCAAACTTCATTTGTCACGATTACCAGATGACAGCTCACTTGCCTTAGATCTTTAATCCCCTGCAGAATTCTTTCTGCAGTATATACCCCGGCTCCATCCGGCTCATATATTTCATTGGCTGTCAGGTTGGACATGCACTCCAATAAGATACACGGCTTCCCATGGTCTTTTTGGAAAAACTCTGATTTACTCAGGCTTTCCAGTCCTATATAACACTCCATGGTAAAAAACCCTTTTTTCTCTCTCATCATCTGGTGGCGGTGGATTTTTTGCATGGTCTCTTCACCATAAGGAATCATAGTAGCCACATATATTAAATTTCCCGCTAAACCATCTGCTCTAGATTCCAGATGGTATTTGCAAATCAGCTCTTCCGCAAAGGCAGATTTCCCGCTTCCGCTTCCTCCTGTCACAACATGGAACATGCCTGTCTCCTTACCTCTTTTACCTGGATTAATTTATATCTGCATACCTGTATTCTAATGCACCAGTAGCAGGATTCTGTGTGATTCCCGTAATCTGAGGGCGAATCAGATTACAGCTTTTCATAGAGTACAAAGGAATGATATAAAACGCCTCCCCCACTGCCAGGTGCTCTGCCTCATGCATTAACTTGGCGCGCTTCAGCGGATCTGTCTCTACGTCTGACTGTGCTACAAGTGTATCATATTTTTCGTCTGAAATACCACTGCAATTGTAAGTGCTGTTGGACAAAAGCAGGGACAGATAAGTATAAGGGTCCGCAAAATCCGCCGTCCAGTTCATTCTGCACAGCTGGAAATCACCTGCTCTCCGGTCTGTGTAATTTACCTGCAATTCCTGAGCACTCAATTCAATGGAAATGTTCAGATTCTTTTTCAGCTGCTCCTGAATGACCTGTGCCGTATCGGAATCCATTTCCAGAGAAGGATACTTGTAAGTTAAGGTGGGAAAGCCTTCTCCGTCTGGATATCCGGCCTCTGCCAGAAGTTGTTTTGCCTCTTCCAGATTCTCCTCAAAAGGAGGTTCTGCTTCGTCTACGAAATAATTTCCAGTGTTTTTATCTTTCATATACCTGGCAATAAAATTCACGGCAGGCTCCGTGTCCTCTCCCAGGACTTTGCAGAGCTCTTCCCGGTTGATTGCAAGGTTAAGCGCTTTTCTTACCCGCACATCATCCAGGGGTTCTACATTTAAGTTCGGATAAATGTACCTAGTGGCTATTGTATCCGTAATCACCAGGTCATCCCGGCCTTCGTACAATTTCATCACAGAAGACTGTAAAGAAGGTGCAACATCCACCTCGCCGGTTTCATAAGCGGTTGCCATAGATTGCTGGTTATCAAAAAAACGGTAAGTAATCTGATCCAGCTTTACAGACTCCGCATTCCAATATTGGGGGTTCTTTTTTAATACAAAGTACTGTTCCGGTACATACTCTGATAAATAAAAGGGACCGTTGGATACACTGGAAGATGGATTTTTATCCCATCCGCTTCCCACCTCATCTGCATATTTCACACAGGAAGGAGTATAGACTGGAAGCCTCAGCAAATCCAGAAAATACACACATGGTTTCTCTAATGTGAATATAAGGGTATTGTCATCCGGTGTCTTCACGCCAAGGCTGTCCGCGTCAGCTTCTCCATTGTAAATAGCTTCCGCATTCTGAATTGGAAAAAGATAATTTGCATAGCCATTTCCACTTTTGGGGTCCAGCGCTCTAATCATCGTGTTAAGAAAGTCGGCGGACGTCACTGGGGTTCCATCCGACCATACAGCATCTTTCCGCAGATGAAATGTCCATATTGTAGAATCTTCATTTACCTCATAAGACTCCGCTGCCCGGTATTCAATCTCACCGGCTTCATTGTAGGTCAGCAATTCGTCCAGTGCGGAAACAGAATAGGCTAAATAGGTCAACGCTATCATCCCGGCTGGGTCCAGCCCTCCAGTTTCACTATTTGTTGCCACCACAATTTCCTTTTGTTCTTCTGGTTTCTCCTGTTTGCCGCACCCACTCAAAATGCAGGTTCCAAGCAGGATAACAGACAATAAAACATTCATTATTTTTTTCATCTTCCGCTCCTTGTTTATACTCACTATATTTGTGAACTCATCTTGTAGTCATGACTTCTTCTGCCAGTATACTCCTTCGAATACAGGAAACAGGCAATCTCCCGCTCTTCAAAAGAATAGGTCTCCAGTCTCTGGGTATGACAGCATTCCATAGCATATCCACATCTGGGGGCAAAGGGACAGCCTGTATCAGAGGCAAGTTCTCCTCTTAACTCCTCCACTTTCCACATTCCCCTCCGCTTTCTGGCAATCCTGGGGTCTGGTGTCAAAATTGCTGACAAAAGAGTTTTTGTGTACGGGTGCCAGGGGTCTTCATAAATGCTCCGTGTATTCCCGACCTCTACCATACGGCCTCCATACATGACACCCATTCTGTGGCTGATTCTTTTTACAACGCTTAAATCATGGGAAATAAATAAGGTGGAAATCTGACGTTCCCTCTGTATTTGTTCCAGAATCTCCAGTATCTGTTCCTGTGTGGAAATATCCAGAGCAGATACCGGCTCATCACACACAATCAGCTCCGGCTCCAGTATCAGTGCCCTTGCAATTCCAATACGCTGGCGCTGTCCCCCGGAGAATGCACGGGGATACTTCCCCCCATCTTTTAAGGAAAGGCCAACCATCTCTAATAGTTCTCCTATTTTTTGATTTCGTTCCTCCAGGGACAATTTCGTATTTATAAGAAGCGGTTCCTCTAATGTCTCTTGAATTGTCATCCTGGGGTTTAAGGATGCATACGGGTCTTGAAATACCATCTGAATCTGCCGGTCCATCTGCACAAGAGGCTTTCCTTTAAACTGAATACCGCCTCCCGTAAGCTGGTGCATTCCGGTAATCATTCCAGCCAGTGTGGTTTTGCCGCATCCGCTTTCTCCAACTAATCCAAAAGTTTCCCCTTTATAGATGTGGAAGGAAACATCCTCAACCGCTGACTTGTCTCCCTTTAAATTCCATCTGCTTTTAACCAGATACTGCTTTGAGGCATGTTCTACTGAAAGCAGCGGTTCCCGGTATTCCTCCTTATCAGACGGTTCCTGCAGGTGGGATGCCTTGTCAATAAGTTCTTTTGTATACTTTTGCCGGGGTTCCCAGAAAATCTCTTCTGTAGTGCCTTCTTCTATGATTTTTCCGTTCTGCATCACAATTACCCGGCTGCATATAGATGCAATAACACCCAAGTCATGGCTTACAAACAAAACGGAAGTTCCCGTTTCTTTGGAAATTCTCTTTAGAAGCTGAAGAATCTGCCCCTGTACTGTAACATCCAAAGCAGTCGTCGGCTCATCTGCAATTAATAGTTTCGGCTGGCAGGCAAGGGCAATTGCAATTGCCACTCTCTGCCGCATCCCCCCCGACAGCTCAAAAGGATACTGGGTCAGCCGCCTGGCGGGCTGCCGGATTCCTACCATATCTAAAAGCTCCAGTGCCCTCTCTTTTGCTTTATTCCGGCTGCATGTCCTATTATGGACACGGATGACTTCCGTAATCTGCCTGCCAATTTTTACCGTGGGATTGAGATAGGTCAGAGGATCCTGAAATACCATGGAAATATGTTTTCCGCGGATTTTTTCCATTCTCTTTTCATAAGCTTTCTGTTCTTGCCTGCCGGATTTTGTGTTACAGGGGGGTGTGATATCTTCCTGTTCAAGGATCAGCTTCCGGCATCTAATTTCAGCCCGCTCAGGAAGAAGCCCTAAAATGGCCTGCATAGCGGTACTCTTTCCAGAACCAGATTCACCCACAATCCCAACGATTTCCCCTGGCTCCACCGTAAATGTGACACCCCTTACAGTTTCTCCTTTGGCATGTCTGTCATGAAATTGTACACTCAAATCCTGTACACACAATACACTCATTCTCAATTCCCTTTCATGCTTATGCTACTTAGGCTTGGTCCTTTCAAGCCTTAGTAGCAAAGTACATCCTGTGGACTTAGGTGAGGTACTTTCACACCTTAGTCACATGGATGTTTCATTAATTAAAGGCCTGCTTTACGTTCCAGTCCCGCTCCTATCAGGTTCATGGACAAAATCAGAGTACAAAGGACTAAAACAGGATACAGCATTTGGGTGGGGTAAACCAGCATCTGGCTCCTGGACTCCTGAATCAAAGTCCCCAGGCTGGCCGCTGGTGCAGATATACCTACGCCTACAAAGCTTAAAAATGCCTCTGTGAAAATGGCCTTTGGAACCAGGAAGGTCACATTTATGATGACAGGTCCTAATCCGTTAGGCAGGAGATGCCGCCTTAATATTCTGCCTGGCGTGGCTCCTGCCATTCTTGCCGCAATACAAAACTCCTGATTTTTCAGCCGCATTACTTCCCCCCTTACAACCCGGGAAAGTTCAATCCAGCCTGAAATACAAATTCCCAAAAGAATACTTCCCACATTTGACCCCAGTACCAGCATAATCAAAATCACGTAAAGTAAAGAAGGGATGGAATCTATGACGTCAGCAAGACGCATCAAAATGATATCAGCTTTTCCTCCTGCATATCCTGCAATACTTCCATATAAAATCCCCAATGCACCACATATCAGGGCACTTCCAATCCCTACAAGAAGGCTGATCCTGGTCCCATACCAGACTCTTACAAAAATATCTCTGCCAAATTTATCAGTGCCAAATATATGAAGAAATGAAGAACTGGAATTCTGGATATTTACATCCTGGGCCTGATAAGAATAAGAGGAGAAAGCCGGCACCAAAACAGCCAGTAAAATCAACACTGCCAGCAAAATAGTGCCCATCATAAGCAAAAAATTTCCCCGATACAGCGCTTTCATCGAAGGGACCTCCTTATTCTGGGATCCAGCCATGCAGAGAGTAAGTCTGTGAAGAGATTGATTACAATAACTGTAATTCCCATAAACACAGTCAATCCCAATATCATCGTATAATCCCGGTTTCCAATGGAATTTACAAATTCACGTCCCAGACCCGGAATGGTAAAGATACTTTCCACTACAAAACTCCCGGTTAAAAGAAAGGCAGCCGCCGGGCCAATATAATTCAGAACCGGGATCCATGCATTCTTTAAAATATGGGTTAAGGCGGTCTGCCGGAACCCAATCCCCTTTGCTCTTGCCATTGTCACATAATCCCGTTCCATTTCTACCCGAAAGGTATTCTGTACCAGCCTTGCAATCACCGCAGACGGATAAACTGCCAGTGAAATAACAGGAAGTATATAGCTTTGCGGACTTGTCAGCCCGGCAATAGGAAAGAGCTTTAGCCTGACTCCGAAGAAAAGCATCAGAAGCAGCCCGACTACAAAGTTGGGAATCCCTGTCCCCAGCATAGTTCCAAGAAAAATGCCGCCTTTCACAATGAGCCTTTTAGAAGAAGCCTGCCAGATGCCAAATACCGTACCGAAGAATGCAGCCGTCAGAATTGCAAGCCCTCCTAATGATGCTGTAATGGGCCATGTACGGGCGATTACCTCTGTTACAGTCACTTCCGGCTTTTTAAATGAAACACCCAGATTTCCATGCAAAAGATTCTTAAGATAAGTCTGGTACTGTTCCGTCACCGGCTTGTCCAACCCATACTCCCTTTCCATAGATCTTAAAATATCTTCTGACACGTTTCCATTCTGGAAAGGACTTCCCGGCATCATTCTAGTCAGGAAGAAAGCAACTGTCACAAGCATAAAAAGAGAAAGAATGCTCATCCCTATTCGTTTTCCAATATACCCCTGCATCAGCCCTCCTCCTTTCACGCCTTAGTCACATGGATGTTACATTTTCAATTCCTGCCCAAGCAGCTCAATCATACTGTCAATCGTGGCCTGTTTTGCAATCCGGACCTGCATACCATATTTTGCTGCTTCCTGCCCCGTCTGTTCTCCAATGCAAACTGCCAGAATATTTTTATAATCCTCAAGCTCCATTCCCTTCACAAATCCACGGACTGTAGATGCACTGGTAAATGTCACAGCATGAATTTCCCCAGCATGAAAAAGGCCGGATATCTGCTCACGTATGTGGCTGTGAGTTTTATAATGCGTATGATACAGAGGAATATCTTCTACCATAATCCCTGCCTTTTCCAGAGGCGGAATCAATTCCTCCGAACCATCTGCCGCCCGGACAACGGTCACCTGGCTTTGGGGTGCGGCCGTATCTGCCAGCTCCTTCCCCAGGCTGCCGGCACAATAAACATTAGGAACCAGATCCGCATGGAATCCATAAGTATTCAACGCTCTTTCTGTAGCGGAACCGATGACTGCAAACTTCACCTCTGCAGCCCTTCCAAGGATGTTTCTCATATCCATCTTTTGTCTCACCATCTGCTCAAAGAATACTTGAACACCAATGGGACTTGTGAATACCAGCCATTCCTCCTCCGCCCGGTTTCCGAAATGAGCAAATACCTCCTCCAAAGCCGGATTTGGGGAAATGGCCTCTGTCACAATTGCCGGAAGTTCAATAACCTGGGCACCCAGACTTCTGAGCTTTTCTGCAAGCCGGGAGCTATTCTGTCTTGGCCGGGTAATCAGAATCTGCTTTCCTCCCAGGGGCCTGTCCTCCGCCCAGTGAAAGGCTTCTGCCAATGCACAGACCTCACCTACCAGAAGGATGGCAGGAGTCCCGATGTTGCTTTGCTTTGCTGCCCCGGGAAGCTGCGTTATGGTGGAGACTACACGGCGCTGGTTGGCTAATGTCCCCTTTTCCAGTACCGCCGCGGGAGTATCCTCATCCATACCTGCATCCAAAAGACCTTTCAAAATCTCCTCCATGGAAGAAATGCCCATCAGGAAAACCAGAGTGCCCCGGGTTTTTAGAAGAGAATCATAGTCTATTCTGCCAGCGCCGCCCTCCTTTGTATGCCCGGTAATCACATGAAAGGAAGAAGCATAGTTTCTGTGAGTAATCGGGATTCCGGCATAGGCAGGTACCGCTGCAGCCGATGTGACTCCAGGGACAACTTCAAAGGGAATCTGATGCTTTACAAGAAGCTCCAATTCCTCTCCTCCCCGTCCGAAGATAAAGGGGTCTCCCCCTTTCAATCTGAGTACCGTCTTCCCTTTCTGCGCTTCCTCAAGTAAAATTTCATTAATTTCCTTCTGAGGAACAGAATGACTTCCGGAGCGTTTTCCCACATAAACCAATTCCTTATCATCCGAAATCTGGCTTAGTATCTCTGTACTGATTAAAGCATCATATACAATTACCTCTGCTTCCTCCATCAACTGTTTTGTCTTCACAGTCAGAAGCCCCGCGTCCCCTGGTCCCGCACCTGCCAGCCAGACCTTTCCTTTTCCTTCCATCTCAGTCCTCCGTCTTAATTCTGATGCTTACACTTGCTTTTTCTAACCTTAGTTACATAAATGGTATCTATTCAGAATTCTGAATGCTTCATTATTTCCGCTAACTCAGCTCCAAGCTGCCGGGCCTTTGGGACTTCTCCTATTCTTACAGCAGTCAGGTAAGTATCATCCTCTTCCCGGTAATATAGGCCGGTAAGCTTCACTTCACCGCCTAAAACCCGAGCATGCGCAGCCACCGGAGAAGAACATCCGCCGTCCAGTGCGGCAACAAATTCCCGCTCTGCCAGTGCTTCTGTCTCACTTTTTTTGTCCTGCACATATTCCAGGTAACTATGGTTCTCTCCTTTTCTTCCCTGTACAGCCAGGATTCCCTGCCCTGCCGCCGGAACCATTTCCTCCACTTCAAAGATGTGCCCTATTACTGACTCCATTTCCAGCCTCTTCAAACCTGCCGCCGCAAGAACCGTACCGTCATAACCTTCTTCCGTAAGCTTCCTTAACCTGGTTTGTACGTTTCCCCGGATCCCCCGGAACGTACAGGAAGGATAGAGCTTTTTCATTTGCAGCATCCGGCGCCTGCTTGAAGTACCAATCACCCCCCTGTCAGGAATCTCACACAATCCGGGACGGTAAATTAATGCATCCCGTGGATCTTCCCGCTCTGTAAAGGCAAGGATGGGAAGGTCCTCCGGAACTTCCATAGGCATATCCTTGAGACTGTGGACAGAAAGGTCAATCCGGCCCTCTATCAGTGCCTGATCCAGTTCTTTTACAAAAAGCCCCTTTCCGCCAATGAGTTCCAGGCTTTTATCCAGGATTTTATCTCCTGTGGTTTTCATAGTCACTAACTCCACCTGAATTTCCGGGTGATACTTCTGAATCCTCTTTTTCACTATTTCCGCCTGAATAACAGCCAGCCGGCTCTCCCGGCTTCCTATACGAATGACCGACTTCATGATCCACGTTCTCCTTTCTGCTTATGCCACTTAGGTTTGGTTTTTTCAAGCCTTAGTCACATGGATGTTTCCTTATCCAAGATGGTATATATCGCTTTCATATCCAGGTTTTCCCGGATAACCTCTGCCAATTTATCATACTGATCCTCTTTGTATGCCGACAAGTTCACCGCTCTGACAGCATCAGGCTTCAGCCCTTTTTGTTTCAATAGAACTCTGGTAAAAGCCTCCGCCGCTTCAGGGCGGTCAAACACTCCATGTACATAGCATCCACAGACATTTTCTTTTGCTGCTCCGTCTAATTTGCAGCCTTCTCCCTGCATGCCCTCTTTTAAAGTAAGAATATGCCTGCCTTCTCCCGTAAAACTGGTCGCCCCCATATGGATTTCATAACCTTCTATTTCCACCTGGTTAAAGCAGCTTAGAATCCCACTCATATTTTGAAAGCTTCCTGTCACTCTGGTTCTGGTCTTCTGTGGCTCAAACACGGTGCGCACCGGCAGGAGCCCCATACCTTTAACAGCACCTTTACGCTCCACCCCATCCGGGTCTATGATTTCTTCCCCCAGCATCTGATACCCTCCGCAGATACCGAAGACCAGTTTTCCTGCCCCGCTGTGCCGGATGATTTTCGCTTCCAGACCACTCTGCCGCATCCAGAGCAAATCTTCCATCGTATTCTTGCTGCCCGGTACAATCACTGCATCCGGGTTCCCAAATTCTTTCAGTGAGGACACATAGCGTAAAGTAACCCCTTCCATACACTCTAAGGCCATAAAGTCTGTAAAATTACTGATACGGGGAGTTCGAATTACCACAATATCCAGAATCCCTTTCGTTTCTTTTTTATCAAACCGTCCGCTCAGACTGTCCTCATCTTCAATGTCTAAATAAAAATAAGGTATAACACCAGTTACAGGAACATGTATTTTTTCCTCCAGCATTTCCAGCCCCGGACGCAGAATCTCCTTATCACCGCGGAATTTGTTGATAATCACGCCCTTGATTCGTTCCCGCTCCTTTTCCTCCAAAAGCATCATAGTCCCTACAATCTGGGCAAATACACCACCCCTGTCAATATCCCCTACAAGAAGGACGGGGGCATCTACAAGCCCGGCAAGTCCCATGTTGACAATGTCGTCTTTCTTTAAATTGATTTCAGCCGGACTGCCGGCCCCTTCGATGACTATAATATCGTATTCTTCTTCCAGCTTGTGATATGCTTTCAGGATTGCCGGTATATAGTCCTTTTTATGCCTGTAATACTGGGCGGCGGACATCACACCCGTCACTTCTCCATTTACAATGACCTGGGAGCCGGTGTCATTGGTTGGTTTTAAAAGAATCGGATTCATGGCTACACAAGGTTTGGTTTTTGCAGCCTCAGCCTGCATCACCTGGGCCCTTCCCATTTCCAGTCCTTCCTCTGTGATGAAGGAATTAAGTGCCATATTCTGGGATTTAAAAGGCGCAACCCGAAAACCATCCTGTCGGAAAACCCTGCACAGTCCTCCTGTTAGTATGCTCTTTCCTGCATTGGACATCGTCCCCTGTATCATGATTACCTTAGCCATGTATAATCTCCTCCAATGCCTGCACCAGCAGACAGTTTTCTTCCCGCCTTTTCACTGCTACCCGGTAAAAACCTTTTTCCAGCCCCTCATAATTACTGCAATCCCGTATCAGGATCTTCCTTTGCTTCAGCAATGTAAATAAATCATAACTACTTTTCAAAAGCATATAATTAGCTGAGGACGGAAAATACCTAACTCCTATTCTTCCAAGTTCTTTCTCCAAAATTTTCCGTTCCTCAATAACAAAAGTGACTGTTTTCTTCATTCTTTCCGCTTCGTCCAGTGCAGCAATACCTGCAGCCTGTGCCGGAGCAGAAACACTCCATGGCTGCCTTACCTTCTCCATCTTACTAATCAATGTCTGATCCGCAGTAATCCCATATCCCAGCCGAAGTCCCGGCATCGCATGCATCTTTGTAAAAGCCCGAAGGAGGAATAAGTGAGGGTATGTCCAGATTTCTGTGTGGGACAAGACATCTCCTGTGTCTTCCAAGAACTCATAAAAACATTCATCCAGTACCATGCGGATTCCCTGTTTCTCACATATTTCCGCTATTTTGCAGAGCAGGGATCTCTCAATCAGATTCCCTGTGGGGTTGTCCGGGGAACAAAGGAAAATCATATCTATATCCTCTGTCAGCATCTCCAGATAGTCCTCATCCAACTGAAAGTTCTTTTCCTCCTTCAAATAGTGGTAACAGACTTCACATCCCCCCGCCTCAAGAGCCTGTGCGTACTCCAGAAAGGAAGGCGCTGTCAGCAGTGCTTTTCTTGGCTTTTCTGAAAAAACGAGAGAAAATATCAAATCTGCGGCGCCATTTCCAAATACAAGCGTGTTCTGGGGAACCTGAAGGGCTGATTCCAGAGCCTGTCTCAATTTTCTGCACCGGCTGTCGGGATAAGCCCCTATTGTTTTCACCGCCTGGTATGCCGCCTCTATCACAGACGGGCTTGGCCCAAAAGGATTCACATTTATGGAAAAGTCAATCATTCCTTCATAAGTGTAAATATCTCCGCCATGTACATAATCCATTGTATTCCTCCTGCTTATACTACTTAATGAGGTTCTTTCAAACTTAGCAGCACGGTTGTTTCCTCACCTATATTATCTGCTGTATGGCTGCCATAATCAGCAGCTTTGCCACTCCAAAAGAAAGAAAGGATAAAATTGCAGTCCCATACAGCAGTCTGCCCGCCCTGACAATATCTTCTGCCTCCACGGGACGGAGAGCATCTCCAATATATTTCTTTTGATATAGTTTTCCAAAGTAAAATGCATCCCCTGCCAGTTGTATTCCCAATGCTCCTGCACATACGGCTTCGATCTGTGCAGAGTTGGGGCTTGCATGGTTTCTTCTGTCTCTCCGGTAAATAGACCAGGCATTTTTGCCGTTCATTCCCAACAGATAAGCTGCCCCAATCATCAATACAGCAGCAATCCTGGAGGGAATATAATTCAGGATATCATCCAGTTTTGCAGCCGCTCTTCCCAGATACAGATATTTTTCATCCTTGTAGCCAATCATAGAATCCATGGTATTCACTGCTTTGTAAAAAAAGCCAAGGGGAGCGCCGCCAATCATCATGAAAAGCAAGGGGGCGGTCACACCATCGGAAGTGTTTTCCGCCACGGTCTCTACCGCAGCTTTAATCACACCTGTTTCATCCAAAGGCTCCGTATCTCTCCCTACAATCATGGACACTGCTTTTTTTGCTCCCGGTAAATCACCCTTTTGTATTTCTGAATAAACCTTCCGGCTTTCCTGTTTTAGGGATTTTACTGCCAAAAGCTGATAACACCAAAAACTTTCCAGCCCAAACCGAAGAACCGGATGAATACGTCCTGCGGCGTACAGCAGAACGCAGGGAATACCAAAGGAAAGGACAAGAACAAGGAAACAGATGACTCCACCTGCCGTCAAAAGTTTTCCCGGATTCCCCCTGCATATTCTCCGGGCCTGCTTTTCGAAAAAGGCAATCCATCTGCCAATGAGCCTCACCGGATGATAAAGCCATGCCGGATCTCCGAATAAAAAGTCCAATATAAATCCTGTCCCACAAGCCATTAGTGACATCATAATTTCTGTATCTCCCTGCATTGTTTCTGTCCCTGTTGCCAGGCCTGTTCGTCCAAAGTAATACGGTAACCCCCGCCATTTTCTGTCTGCCAGTAGTAAAATTCTCTGCCCTGAACATCAAGCCAGGAGAGTACAGCCATAATTGTACCTCCGTGTACAACTAGTGCAGCCTTCTTTGTACCCTGTTCAATCCATAGATTTACAGCCTCTGAAAATCCTTCCACACAGCGTGCCTGGAATTCCCTGGGACTTTCTCCCTCTGGAAAGGGAAGGGTTCCTCCAGAATCCAGCCATCCCTTATAATCAGGCATGTGCTTTAGTTCTTCAAAATTTCTTCCTTCAAAGGTCCCGAAATTACATTCCCGCATCTTATTACATAATACAGAGCTTTTTCCGGGAAATAAAAGTTCAGCCGTCTGCACACAGCGCCGCATGGGGCTTACCACTACTCTGTCCACATTCCGGCAGTCCTTTTTCCGTTTTTCAACCAGATGCATTAAGTCTGCAGTCTCAGCTAAAGGCTCATCCGTTCTGCCAATATATTTCTTTTCCAAATTCCCCTGAGTCTGAAAATGGCGTATCATCACAATCTCCATAAAAAACCTCCTATCAAAACAATCCCGGTCAACATCCCAAGCTCACAAAGCTGCAGAAAATATCCTGCAAGGTCTCCGGTAATTCCGCCAAACTGCTTTTTGCAGATATGGCAGTAATAAAGAAACACAAGGCATGCTGAAGAAAGTGCCCCTGCCCCTCCCTTTAAATCCAGCGAAAGCATCATTGCTGCAAGAAACACAATATATATCAGCATTGTAATACGCACTGTTTTTTTCTGGGCTCCATCTTGAAATGTCTTCGCCAGCCCACTGTCCTTTGCAGATGGAAACGTCACAACCGAAAATCCACTTATGGAACGGGAAAGCATATATCCGCAGCCAATCACCGGAAGCATCCCCATTGTAACCTGACTCCACAGCGCCACACTCCACAGGAAGTAACAGCACATTCCAAGAATGGCAAACGCTCCGGCATGAGGATCTTTCAGAATTTCCAGTTTTTTCGTCCTGTCTCCGTAGGAACTTAGGGCATCCATGGTGTCCATAAAACCATCCATGTGGATGCCGCCTGTTACCAGGACCGGTAAAAGGGTCATCGCTGCTCCAAAGAACAAAGGACCGAAGCCAGACTTGAGAAGCAGGCCGCCCAAGAAAATTTCCAGCCCTCCAAGAACGACCCCTATAAGGGGGAAAAAGCACATTACGTATTTCATATTTTTTTCATCCCAGTCTACATGGGGCATGGGAATTTTCGAATACATAGAAATTGCAATTGCACAGGACCTGAGCAGATACATAAGCTTCCTCTTTTCTCTTCCTTACTTTTCACTTTAATACTTCATACTTTTCAATCCCTGTCTCCTCAAATGTACTCATTTGGAGATAAACCTGCAAGCCCATTTCTAATAGAGGGAACAAGGCAACTGCTCCGCTTCCTTCCCCCAGAAACATGTCACAGGCTAAAAAGGGTGATATATCTAATGCATCCAAAAGCATTTGTCCTGCCGGCTCTCTGGAAATATGAGATGATAGCATATAATCTCTGGAATCAGGTACCAGCCTGGCAGCACAGAGGGCTGCAACTCCGGAAATAAAGCCATCTATAACTACCGGAAGCCGGTACATGGCTCCCCCTAAAAAGACACCCGTTAATCCGGCAATATCCAAACCACCTACTTTCCCCAGCACATCCAGTACATCCTCCTTATCGGGCTGATGCAGAGAAATGGCTTGTTTGATCACACTAATCTTTTTCTCCAGCCCTTCACTGGTGAGCCCGGCACCTTTCCCCGTCACTTCCTCCACCGGCTTGCCTAAAAGTACGGCTGCCACAGCACTGCTTGTTGTAGTGTTTCCAATCCCCATCTCTCCCGTTGCAAGAATGTCGTAGCCCTGTTTTTCCAGTTCTTTCACTGTACGGATTCCTGTTTCAATCGCCTGCCATACCTCATTTCTTGTCATGGAAGGCTCTTTTGCCATATTTTTCGTGCCGTAAGCTACTTTTTGTCCTGCCTTCGTCACCGAGGGAACATCCACCGCCATGCCAATATCCACCGGAAATACATCCACTCCGGCAACCTCACTCATAATGACCACACTTGCTGCCCTTTTCGTAAAGTTATCCGCTACGGCTGCAGTGACTTCCTGTCCTGTCTGGGTCACACCTTCCTCTACAACTCCATTATCTGCGCACATAATGATAAGCCCTCTTTTTTTCAGGCTGAACTCTGGGGTTCCCTTCATACCCGCTATACGGATAACTGCATCCTCCAGCTTTCCCAATGAAAACAAAGGTTTTGCAACAGATATCCAGCGGTGCCTGGCCTGTGTTATGCTTTTTGCATCGGCGGGATGAATCTTTTCTTTTATCATTTCCAAGGTTATATTATTGCATTTTGCTGTCATCTTGCCTCTCCTTTTTTGCTTCCAGGATAAACCGGCGGGCAAACGCCGGGTTAGAGTAAAAATGAATATGAGGATAGCCTGCAAACAGGTTTCCCTCCATATGGATACATTTCCAGCTTCTCCGTTTGTCTGGCTTTACGGCAATACAGTCTTTTCCGTTGTCCGTGCTGTCCCAGTAGTGGAATTCATGTCCTCTTAGCTTCTCTCCCTTTTTCAGAAAAGCCCCTTCTTTCTGCGCCTCTATTTCTATGTAGCCGAACCGTACCAGCTTTCCGGTGCGAAATGCTTTTCCAGGAAATACATCTGCCATCTGCCGGAAAATCCCCTTGTCATCTTCCATTTCTTCATGCAGGTACATAAATCCCCCGCACTCTGCCAGACAGGGAAGTCCCCCCAGGACAGCTTCCTTTATAGAGGAACGCATGGACACATTTCTTTCCAGTTCTTTGGTATACAGCTCCGGATATCCTCCGCCCAGAATCATTCCCTGAATATCTTCTGGCAGGAAATTATCATGTAAGGGACTGAATTCAACCAATTCGCACCCTTCACTTTGCAAAAATTGAAGGTTATCCTTATAGTAGAAACAAAAGGCTTCGTCTTGTGCAACGGCAATTCTTACAGTCCTTTTCCCCTGCAAGATTCCTTCCTCAGCATCTCCGTTGTCTTTTGGATTCTTCTGGGAAAATCCTTCTCTATTTTCCGCCGCCTTCGAGCAGGCGGCAATGGAGAGAAGGGTATCCAGCTCCACCGTTTCACTTAGGAGTCTTCCGGCGTCCTCCAGCTGCTCCTGTATACGGTTAATTCCCTGGGGCGTTACCAGCCCCAGATGCCTGCTCTCCAAACCGAAAACCGGATGTTCGGGGACGTAACCAATCACAGGGATTGTATATCCTGCCTGTGCCAGCCCCTCTTCAATCATCTGCTTCATTTTAGGATACAGCATAGACGACACCCGGTTCAGGAGAATCCCGCATACATTACTATCCTCTTTAAATCCTATCATTCCCTGGATAACCGGAAGGACAGACAATGCAGCACCCTTACAGGGAACCACCAAAATTACAGGTGTTTTCAATGTCCTTGCCACGTCATAAGAGCTGGCTTTTTCCGAAGCTAAGTCCATACCGTCATAGTAGCCCATGACGCCTTCAATCATTGTGATATCTGCATTTTCTGCATGTCTCTCAAATAGCTCCTCCAGTATTTCTTTCCCGTAAAAGAACAAGTCCAGATTTTCAGAATCAATCCCCAGCACTTCCCTGTGGAACATAGGATCAATATAATCCGGTCCGCATTTGCAAGCGGCAACCTTCAGCCCGTGCTGCCGGAAAGCAGCCATTAAGCCGCAGGATATTACGGTTTTACCACTTCCGCTTGACGCTGCGGCAATCATAAAGCTTGAAATTCCCATGAGCTGCCTCCTAATTTGAAATAACATAGACGGGATTTTGTCCTGTCATCATATGATATGCTCCCAGTTTCCGTGACTTTGAAACTGAAATCTGGATAATCTCCGGGTCTGTGAGAAATCCTTCCTCTATGGCTTCCATCGTTTCTCTTACAGTCTCCAGAGATATGGCATTTAGTACAATTTTTACATTGGGGTTTTTCTCTCGTACCAGACGCAGAATTTCCTTCAAATTTCCCGAGCTTCCTCCGATAAATACATGGGTAGGGGCCTCCAGCGGCAAAAGTGCCTCAGGAGCGGTTCCCTCAACCAGTTCCACCTGGTCACAGCAAAACTTCTGTCGGTTCCGCCTGATTAATTCAGTTCCTTCCGGGTTCTTTTCTACTGCATACACCTTGATAGTCTCATCCTGTAAGGCAGCCTCTATGCTGACAGAACCGGTTCCGGCGCCTACATCATAAAGTACTGACTTTTCATGCAGCCCAAGTTTTCCAATACTGATGCTTCGAACTTCTGCTTTTGTCATCGGAACTTTCCCCCGGATAAATTCTTCATCCTCTATATGCCGGTGAATTCTCCTGTCGGCTCGGGGATTCAAAACATATGACGCTGCCAGCCCTTCGAAATCTTCCGGGAGAAGCTGGGCCCCGCTTTTATGCAGTATTTCTTCCTTTTCATAAGAAAGGTACTTTCCGATATAGAAGTCCACATGCCCCAGATTGTAATGCTGAATTTTTTTGCAAATTTCCTCACTGTTCTCTCCGCCGCTAAGCAGAACAAATGTTTTCTCGTGGGTAGAAATGGCATGAATAAAATTCTGTTTTCTCCCATGAATGCTTACTAGCTTCGCATCCTCCCAGGATACCCCTAGTTTTGCTGCCAGATACGCCACTGTGGAAATCCCTGGTATGGTATGCACACGATAATCAGAAAGCTCCTCTTCCAGCTTTTTTGCACCGCTGTAAAACCCGGGATCACCAGAAAGTGCAACTGCTATGTTCCCATATTCTGTATGCTCTTTTAAAAACCTGTGAATCTCATCCGGCTTATAGGAAGAAAACGTAGGTTTTCCAAAGGATTCCAGAGCATCTGTCATCCGGCCTGCACCGATGATACAGTCACAATTCCTGAAAATTTCCCTGGCCTCCTCTGTCATGGACTTTTCATTGCCCATCCCGATTCCGGTAAGATGTACGATTTGCTTTTCTTTATACATTCTGGTATCCCCTTGGTGTTACCATTTTCCCATTTATTTGCTTGGTCTGCTCATTGCCCACAAATACTGTAGTAAACATATCTGCTTCCGCATCCTTTAATTCTTCTAAAGTCAATATCCTGTGAGATTCTCCATCTCTGCCGATATTCCGTACCATGCCGCAGACTGTCTCCGGACGCTTATATTCCAGCATACATTCACAAGCTTTTTTCAAATAATCCCGCCGCTTTTTACTGGACGGGTTGTAAAGACAAATCACAAAATCAGCCATAGCAGCCGCTTTTAATCTTTTCTCAATCTTCTCCCAGGGTGTCAGCAAATCACTCAGGCTGATAACTGCAAAATCATGCATAAGGGGCGCTCCCAGGACCGCCGCCCCTCCATTGGCAGAAGTAATCCCCGGCACAATCTCAATCTCAACATCGGGGTACTGTACCCCTGTCTCGTACATCAGGCCAGCCATACCATAAACTCCCGCATCTCCGCTGCATACCATGGCTACATCCTGTCCCTTAACAGCTTCCTCCATTGCCATCTGACAGCGTTTCACTTCCTGTGTCATAGGAGTAGTCAGATACGTCTTGTCCGGGTATTCTGTTTTAATCAAGTCTACATAAACCGTATATCCTACAATTACCTGGCACTTCTCCAGCACCGCCGCTGCCTCCAGAGTCATTTGTCTGTCCGCTCCCGGCCCCAGACCTAGCACATAAACCTTACTCATTGCTTTCCACCTCTTTACTTGCTTTGCGGTATTCCGTCGTAAAAGCAGGATTATATAGTTCGGATCTTGTATATTCACCATCTAAAACACGTCCTACTACAATCAGTGCCGTTTTTGTAATTCCTTCCTTTTCAGCAGTTGCCGCCAGGCTGTCAATGGTACACCGGCACACCTTCTCTTCCGGCCAGGTTGCCTTGTATACAATCGCTGCCGGGGTATCACCCGGATACCCGCCCGCCGTCAATTCTTTTGACAAGCTTGCAAGCATTCCGGTACTCAGAAAAATCACCATTGTCGTCTGATGTTCTGCAAAGCCGCGTATAGATTCCCTCTCCGGCACCGGAGTCCGCCCTGCCATTCTGGTAATCACAACAGATTGGGAGATGCCGGGGAGCGTATACTCCGCCTCTAAAGCCGCCGCTGCCCCGCAAAAAGAGCTGACACCGGGGCAGGCTTCATAGGAAATCCCCTCCTGCTTCAAAGCATCCATCTGCTCTTTTATGGCCCCATACAGACAGGGGTCCCCTGTGTGGAGACGGACCACTCTTTTCCCTTCCCGTTCTCCTCTGACCATCACTTCCAAAACTTCCTCCAGCGTCATCCGGGCACTGTTATATACGGCGCAGCCCTCTTTCTTCGCATCCAGCAGCTTCGGATTTACAAGGGAGCCTGCATAAATAATAATGTCCGCCTCCTGCAAATAATTCTGCCCCCGCACTGTAATTAAGTCCTCAGCCCCTGGTCCGGCTCCAACGAATACAATCATCTAATTACTCTCCTTTATCATAATCAATGAATAATAACTTGCTCCATCTGGAATTTCATCCACATGATGGTAAACCTTTTCACCCGGCATTCCACAGTTTTCTACCATTTGTACCTGCAATGACTTTTCGTTTACTACTTGTTTCACATAAGGCATCTTTTTTCCTGCCTTCATCAGAATTTTTGTTCCCGGTAATTCCAGGCTTTCTTCAATCCCATAAGATGCCGGAATAATATGTAACTCCTCCCGGTTTTCTGCCAGCCCCGTATTCACCCTTGCCGCAGCTGCACAGAAAGATGGTATTCCAGGAACCAGCATCGTTTTACATGCTCTATTTTTCAGACGTTTGTGTACATAAAGGCAGGTGGAATATATGCTGGGATCTCCCAGTGTAATAAAAGCAACATTTTTGCCAGCCTGCAAAATCTCTTCTGTCTTGTCTGCACAATGATCGTGAATTTCTTTTAACTGCTGTTTTTCTTTTATCATAGGCATGGGAAGATAGAGTTTTGCTTTGTGGGCAATTTCAGGAATCTCCGGAAGTGCGATCTGATAAGCCACACATTTTTCCAGATAATCTGGGTTGGCACATACAGCGTCTTCCTCTTCGTATATGGCTTCTTTCAAATCCGGGCTGGAGACTGCCAGAGCTATCACATCACAAGCCCGGATAATCTCTACTGCTTTCAAAGTCATCAGTTTTGGGTCCCCTGGCCCTACGCCTACTCCGTAAAATATTCCCTGTCTCATATCTTCTCCCTTCCAATCTCCTCCAGCAGCATTCTGGTATCTTCTGTTTCTCCAAGAATACCGTCTTCTTTTGAAAATATAATTGCGCCGATTTTCAGTCCGCTGCCTGCACGCTGTTTTAAATAAAAATCTGCCCGCTTTGTAATCGTCTCCATTACCTGACTCAAAATTCCCTGACTTTTTAAAAAGTCTACCGCCTCTGTGGTTGTGATGCATTCCATAATTTTCTTCACATTCTCAGCAGAAGCCCCTGCCATCGCTGCATGAGCGGCAAAGATCTCCATTCTGCAGTCTGCCTGTCTGGAGTGGGTATTCATCACGCCCCCCGCCAGTTTAACTAGTTTGCCTATATGCCCAACCAAGAGGATTCCCTGCATACCCAGGCTGACAGCCGCATCAATGGTTTCTCCAATATAATTGCTGGATTTCACAGACAGTGCACCTTCATATCCTAAGGTTTCTGTCAGAAAATCACTTCCGTAATTTCCAGGGACTACATAACACCAGTCATGGCCATTTTCTTTTAGAACCTTCATTTCCAGGTATATCGTGTCTGTCAGTGCCTTTTCACTCATGGGCTCCACAATCCCGCTTGTCCCAAGTACAGAAATACCGCCTTCAATGCCCAGCCTTGGATTAAAAGTCTTCCCGGCCAGTCTGCACCCATCCGGAATGGAAATCAAAATCTCCAGCCCTTCCCCGCAACCAAACTGCTTCCGCTGCTCATCAACAGCATCTAGAATCATCTGACGCGGGACCTTATTGATTGCCGCTTCCCCAATGTCTTGTTCAAGCCCCTTTTTTGTAACTCTTCCAACACCTTCTCCACCGTCCAGCAGGAGACTTATTCCTTCCCTCCTTATTACTTTGGCATAAACATACACTCCGTCCGTAATATCCGGGTCATCTCCACTGTCTTTTTGAATTGCACAGCTTACAGAATCCTTGTCTTTTTCAATATGTTCCACATCCAGATATAAGGTAATCCCCTTCGGAGTATGCAGGGAAACCTGGGTAAGAGTCTGCCCTGACAGAAGCATATATGCTGCTGCTTTCGCTGCAGCTGCCGCACAGCTTCCTGTTGTGTAGCCTAAACGGAGCTGTTTCTGATTTTTCCATATGAGCGACCCTTGATTTTCACTCTTTGAAAATGTCTTCATGCAGATGTCTCCTTTCCCTGCTTTTCTTTTAAAGTATGTGCTTTAGAGAACTGCCTCAATATGCTCTATAAATATATTTCGTATCCCTTTCATTTCTCCCAGACCTTTCAGAACTGCCCTCACCTCATATCCAGCATCTGAAAGCTGAGCCTTCCAGGAATCCTCGTCCCCAATCATATCATTTTTGGCGTGATCCCCTGCCACAATCATAAAGGGCATCAGCGTCACCTTTCTGTTTCCCGAAATCTCCAGCTTTTTCATGACATTTTTCAGATCAGGGAATCCTTCAACTGTTCCTACAAGCACCTGGTTGTATCCCAGAGAATGAAATGTATATTCCAATGTAGGATATGCTGCATTTGCGTGATGGTCTGTTCCGTGTCCCATAAGGACCAAAGCTTCTCCTTCCTCCAGGGACACCTCTGCCATCACTGCATGAATGGACTTTTTATAATCTTCTACACTGGTCAGCAGTGGTTTTCCTACACTGATTTTACGGAATCTGTCTGCATATTCCATCAAATCACTGAGCATTTTATCATTTTCTATTCCATTGATGATGTGAGTAGGCTGGACAATTACTTGTTCTATTCCATCTTCAGCCATCTTTTCCATGGCTTCCCTTATACTGCAAATAAATAAATCTTCTGTCTTTTTTAATTTCCTGATAATCATCTGGCTTGTAAACGCTCTGTACAAGGGATATTCAGGGAATATCTCCTGTATCTGTTTTTCAACCGGTACAATATTTTTTTCCAGAGCATCCAAATGACTTGTTCCAAAGCTTACCGTTAGTATTCCTTTCTTGCCCGTTCCCTTTTCCATCCTATACCTCCATGTTTGCTTCCTCTTTACTTCCCTGTTTGCTCAATATAGCGCTCCAGTTCCTTCATACTTACAGGAGGCTTCAAGTCTTGTTTTAAAATTCCTTTACTGCGAAGTTGTCTAAACAGCCTAAGTACAGCTGGTTCCTCCTGGTTTGTCATTGTCAGAGCTTCCACATTTGTACAGACTGTCACCGGATCTGCCTGAAGAAGCACTTTTCCCTCATGCATTAGTATAATCTCATCTGCCCATGACAGTGCATAATCAACATCATGCGTTGCCATCAGTATGGTTATCCCCTCTTCTGCCAGTTTATCCACTATTTCATTTACTTTTTTTGTATGTTTGGCATCCAGGGCAGCCCCGGGCTCGTCCAATATCATCACATCGGGATGCATCACCAGGATATCAGCAATGGAAACCTGTTTCTTCTGTCCTCCGCTTAAAGCATGGGTGGGGCGGTCACGAAAAGGTGTAATTTCCAGATAGTCCATAACTTCTTCTACTTCCTTTTTTGCTTTTTCTGGCCCCATCCCCATATTCAGGGCACCAAATGAAATTTCCTGATAGACGCTGGCGGAAAATAACTGGTTGTCCGGGTCCTGAAATACAATCCCTACTTTTCCGCGTAAATCCAACAGTCCTTTTTTTGAATAATCAACAGGCTCTCCATTGAATAAAATGGTTCCTTTACAGGGTTTATGTATGCCATTACAGCATAGGAAGAATGTGGACTTTCCACATCCATTAGCCCCCATAAATGCAACCTTTGAACCCCTTCTTATTTTCAGACTGACATTGTCCAGTGAATCTGGACCTCCCTCTTCGTAAGAAAAATGGACGTTTTTTACTTCTATAATAATATCCTGTTCTGCTGTACTCATAAGGTTTTCCTCCATATTGTAATTCCCAGCAAAACCAGTTCAAATGCGGCGATTGCTGCAATTTCAGCTCTTCTCACCGGGTATTCTTCTTCCAGAACCCGAATTTCCCCATCATAACACCGGGATTCCATTGCATCGTAAAGGGCATTGGAACGCCAGAAGGCACGGAGCAGAAGCCCTGCTCCCATTTTTCCGAAGGAATCAAGGGATGTCCTCAGATCTTTGTTGCCAAGCCTGGATTTCTGGGATACCATAATAGCCGAGGCTGTCTCCAGCAATACAAAGATGAACCGGTAAATGAGAAGCATCAGCTCTGCCAGGATTTTTGGGCAGCGGAGTTTCAATAAGACTCTCAGAAAATCTGTCATTGTTGTATTCAGGGATAAAAAATACAAGCAGGACACACTTGCCATGGCCGTTGCAATTAACTGTATACCAAACAGCAATGATTGAAAGCTGCCTGTGATAAAAAAGCTGCCCACTGGAATTGCATAAGCATCCAGTGGGATTTTTGAAATATTGACAATAATAGCAAGAGTACTCATTATCAGGAATAAAAAAGGGATTGTAAGAAGCCTGGCATACAAAAGCCCCGGTATTTTCCCCTTTTGTACCGTCAGATAACTATTCACTGCAAATACAATGCCTGCAATAACAAGAGAACGGCTCACTACACAGAACAACAGAGTCAGAATAGAAAAGACAAACTTTTCACTTGCATTTACATATCTTAGCTTTGAGCGATAACAAAGCTTATCCACTACAATCATACTGTCTCCTTTTCTCCGGGTATGCCTCTATTCCTCCATATTTTGCCATTTTTTCCGTTCCACAAAACGTCCCATAATAAAGGCAATGATTCCTACGCCAATACCGGTCTGGACACAGAATATCAGACTTTCTACTTCTCCGGGAAGTTCTCCGTCAAGTGCGGTCTCCAGTACCGGAGTAAACCAGGGGGTGTACTCCCCTTGTATTTTCTCTATCATAACACTTCCGGCGTCATCAGAGCCGCCAAATTCAGCTCCTTTTAGTGCAAATAAAGGTATAACTGCAATTAAAACTACTAAAATCAGCAGTACAGCTGCTGTCTTTTTATTTTTACTCATCTTACCTTGCCTCCTTTAAGAATCCGATTGCCTTCAGCTCTGGTTTTGCATAAGATTCCATTGCCATAACAATGATTACCGTGAGAATCCCTTCAATCACAGCAAGTGGAAGCTGTGTTGGTGCAAATACTCCAAGGAATTTCACAGCGGAGGCGGCCACACCGCCTGCCTCAGACGGATACGCCAGTGCAAGCTGGATGCTTGTCACGCAATATGTAAATAAATCTCCCAAAAAAGCGGCCAGAAACACAGAGACTTTCCGGTTTGCTTTCAATTTTTTGCAGAGCATATAGATTCCAAAAGATAAAAGCGGCCCTGCAATTGCCATAGAAAATGTATTCGCTCCCAATGTAGTCAATCCGCCGTGTGCCAGCAGGACTGCCTGGAACAACAGTACAATAATACCTAAAATACTAACCGCGGCAGGTCCAAACAGGATGGCACCCAGACCTGTTCCGGTCATATGGGAGCAGCTCCCCGTTACAGACGGGATTTTCAAGGAAGACAGTACGAAAATAAAGGCCCCTGACATCGCAATTAATGTAATGGCTTTACGGTTTTCAGCTACTCTCTTTTTTAGGGAAATAACCCCGGCAACCAGAAATGGAACACAGATAGCGCCCCATGCAATACAATATTTTACCGGAAGATACCCTTCCATAATGTGCATTGCATTCACTGCCGGTGTGACGGCAAACATAAGCGCAAAGGCTATGGCTGCCCTGAATAGAATTTTTTCTTTTTTTGACATGTTTCTCTCTCCTTTTGTGATATTGTTTTCTGAAATATTCCAGGTATACCACAAAATCAATTGAGATTCGCAGCATAACACCCGGTCATATCCCCGTAACCATCCAGATTCATTTAAAAGTGGGTGTTCTGACTTAGGCCTCAACACAGTATTCCGCCTTCCCATAAGTAACCTTACAGTGACATCATGGAATACCATTCTTCCAATACAGCAACGGGTATTGTGCAGGATTCACACCTGCTTCCCCTTCTCTTAAATTGTATGCCAAATCTGGACTTATCTATGTAATTGCAAAGTGAAACCTGCATTACATACTTTAATGCTTATGCCACTTAGGCTTGGTCTTTTCAAGTCTTAGTGGCAAAGTACATCCTGTGGACTTAGGTGGGGTACTTTCCCGCCTTAGTCACATGGATGTTTCCTTTTTTATAATGTAACTAGAATTCAATTCCCCTTCTTGCTCTTACATCCTGGTCGAAGGGGTGTTTGATTTTCTGAATCTCCGATACGTAATCAGCAGCCTCGATTAACTCCATAGAAGGATTCCTTCCAGTCAGAACCACCTCCAGCCCCGCTGGTTTATGCCTTAAAAACTCAAGCGCCTTTTCATGCTTGACGAGACCATAATTATAAGCGGCCATAAATTCATCCATAACCAGTAAATCATAGCTGCCTGTTTCAACTTTCCGCATAACCGTATCCCAAAGCTGGTCATATAATTCTCCCGCCAGCCGCTTCTCCTCCTGGCTCAGTGTATTATAAAAACCAAATGACTTTTTCAGATGGAGAACTTCTATTTCAGGAACCGCATCTAAAATACGCAGTTCACCGGAAATCTCATTTTTCAGGAACCTGGCAAACACTACCTTCATACCACATCCCGCTGCACGGATTGCCAGCCCCGTGGCGGCTGTTGTCTTGCCCTTTCCATCACCGCAGTAAATATGGATTAAACCATTTTCCATCTCTTCACCTCGCTTCATAAATTCTACCACACTCCACAGCATTATGCAATGAAGGGGTCAGTCCCTTTTCAAAAGGGACTGACCCTTTTGCTCGTCGTTTTCAGAATATTCTGAATGTTTTGTTTTACTTCTTCTATACTGCTCCCGGTCTCCGCCGGCCGGCCTATGACTACCAGCGTCACTCCAAGCTCTTTAGCAGCTTCTAGTTTTTCTTCAAAGCCGCCAGCCTTCCCTGATTCTTTTGTTACAAAATATTTTGCATCTGTATGCCTTAACATGGCTGTATTGAGTTCTTTGGAAAAGGGACCCTGCATGGCAATCAGGTGAGCCCCCTGGAAGCCAAGGGCCATACTTTCCTCCACTGCTTCTTTTGTGGAGAGGACTCTGGCATAACATCTTTCTTTATAGTTTTCAATTGCTGTATATAGCTTTAATTCTTTGCTCCCTGTGGCAATAAAAATTCTACCTGTCTGCATTTTCAAATATTCTACCGCTTCTGCCACGGAGCCTGCACTCACTATATTCTCATATATTTCCCTGGCAATGCCTCCGCTTTCTTCCCGAAGACACCGAAAATATCCGGTTTGGTATGCAAAGCAGGCCTTTTTAATATTCTCTGTCACAATCCTGGCATAAGGATGGGTGGCATCTATCACAAAATCCACTTTCTGCTCTGTAATAAACTTGCCGATTGCCTCTTCATCCATCCTCCCCCAGACTCCCCTGATATTGGGAATATTCTCTACGCACTCCATCCCATATTCTGTTGCCGTGCTGATATATGTGACAAGAGGGAGCCCGCTTAAATATTCCGCAAGTTCTCTTCCTTCTGATGTTCCTGCAAATAAGAGTACACATTTTTTTCCTGTTTCCATATTTGCTCCTTTTTTATCTGCTGGATGTTATTGTAAATAAAATTTTTCCACAAGTCAAGTTATGACATAAAATGGCGAAATTTTGTATCCTTTAATTGTTGCACTCCCCACAAAGAAACAATATAATGAACTAAGTAAAAACCTTAGAAACCACACAATTTATGGGAGAAACTCCGTCTTATGTGTCTATATTTTATTAACGGGTTAAAAAAGGACTATGAACAGAAAAAGAAGTATTTTCTGACTGCGGGGATTGAAGCAGCACAAAAGAATTTAGAGGTTTTAAGACTTGTCAGCTTAATCATTTCGGTTCTGCTGTTTCTTTTCTATGCTGTTATTCTTGTTATATCCAAAGAGCGGACTATTACTTTGGCACACCTCTTACCTCTTCCGGCTGCCCTATTTTTTTTCACTGTCTCTTCTAAATATTTAAAAGCAAATCACAGGAGAAAACAGGTTATTACGGCACTCTGTCTTCTATTTGAACTGTTTACTTTCGCTTTTGTGATTTACATAGATGTTTTTCCCTACTCAAATGCGCAAGGTGTGTTTTTGCCGCTCGTTTATGTTGCATTTTCTGTATGCTTTATTTTCCCATTTTGGCAGACCTTTTCCATCCTATTCATTGTAGAAATTATATATATTATTTTAATAAATCTAGTAAAGGACCCGATTGCCGTTACAAATGATATTTTTATTTCCATATTGGGTCTTGTACTTGCTTTTACGGCAAACCAGATTATACTAAAGTCGCGCGTTGAGGACCATTGTGTATGTACCCGCTACATCCATTTGAGCATGACAGATTCACTAACTGGAATTTTGAATAAAAAATCCTGTGAGGATGCAATCCAGAAGTACCTTGAGCTGAATACAAATCACTTTTGTGCCCTGCTTTTCCTAGATCTGGATGATTTTAAGAATATCAATGACCGTATTGGTCATGACATTGGTGACCAGGTTTTAGAGGGCGTAGGGAAATTACTTTTTAAATCTTTTCGTTCTACAGATATCGTTGGCCGTATCGGCGGTGACGAATTTATGGTGCTGATCAAAGATTTCCGAGATTCAGAGGATTCCCTGAAAAAGAAATGTGATATACTGCAGTACGAGATATGTCAGGCCATGCTAAGTCTTTCCGTAGAATCTTCCTGTAGTATCGGTGCAGTCTTATTCCGAAATCAGAATGTAGATTTTCAAACTATCTACAAGCTGGCAGACACATCTCTGTATGAGGCAAAGCTTTCTGGTAAAAACCAATGTGCCATGTGCGGTATCCCTGAAGGATACACAGGAAAAAACCCCGGCTCCATCTAAATGCTTTTTTATTAGGAGCCGGGGTTTTTACATTTATCCCCCAATGGAGTTCTAAACTAAGTTCCCCACCCTTGGATTTCCCCACATGCTATTTTTTCACCGGCATCCCCAAATGGCTGACTTCTGTAATCATCCGGCTGATCATAAATTATTACAGTCCTGCCAATCACATCATCGGGAAAGAATCTGCCGGTATATACGGCAATCCATGCCGAACCGTGGGAGGAAAGAAGCACCGGAAGATCTCCTGCGCGCTGTGGATAATCTGCAAGGTCCGGGTTATAATCTTCCCACGTATCTGCAAATGGATCTGTTAGAATTTCGGCACATACACTTCCTTCATTAATGTGAAAGCCAAAGAATTTACCTAAGTACTGTTGCTCTATGTCCGGCAGCCCGTAAATCTCCGCCATCACGATAGTTCCTCCATGCACTCCAAAAAAATACACCATTCCCTGTACGTCAGGAAATTGTTCCGATCCCTTCACCTCGGCAAATGCCTCTGGTACCCCGTTTAGTATTTCTAACATAACATCATCCTCCTATGACCAATATATGCAGCAAAAAAGAAGATGTTCATATTATAATTACAAAGCCAGTATTTCCTGTACCCCTTTTTACAATAGCTTACTCAGAGTTACCTGGAGCATCTCTATGTCGATGGGTTTTGCCACATGGGCATTCATTCCTGCATCCAGCGCCTCCCGGATATCTTCCGCAAAAGCATTCGCAGTCATTGCAACAATGGGAATACTTTCCGCGTCCTCCCTATCCATCTTTCTAATAACACGCGCCGCCTGATAACCATTCATCTCCGGCATCTGGATATCCATCAGTATGGCATCATAAATATTCTTTGGTGCATTCTCAAATGCACTTACTGCCTGAGCGCCATCCGTCACTACTACGGATTCCGCCCCGTACAGGGACAGCAGTTCACAGAGAATCTCCGCGTTAATCTCATTGTCTTCGGCAACCAGAAAGCAACGGTCAGCAAATAGCTTTCTCACTTCTAAGTCTGAGAAACTTAGTCTTTTGTTCTCAATTGTATTCCCTGCATTCTCTGCTGCAGACTCATACTCCAATTCAATCCGAAATTCTGTTCCTTGGGAAACTGTACTCTCTACTGAAATGATTCCGCCCATTAAATCCACCAATCCTTTGGTGATGCTCAGTCCAAGCCCCGTTCCTTCTACTCTGTACGCGCGATAGCTGCGGGTAAATGGCTCAAAAAGATATGTAAGAAACTCCTCAGGTATTCCCACCCCCGTGTCTTTGACCACAAAACAGTAACGTACATTTCCATGTTTTAATGCAGGAATCTCCTCTACATGAAATTCTACACTCCCCCCTTCCGGTGTAAACTTAATGGCATTGCTTAAAACATTAATCAGAATCTGGTTGATGCGGAGGGCATCCCCATAAAACCAGTCATTTTGTATATGCTTTTTCCTGATAATAAACTCAATCCCCGCACCCTGAGCCTGAGAGGCTATAATTGATAATACCTGGTCAAGCAGCGCGGACAGTATAATTTTTGTATTGCTCAATGTAATCTGAGAACGCTCAATTTTACTCATATCCAAAACATCATTAATCAGACTTAACAAATGTTTTGAGGAAATTGATATTTTTTCCAGGCAGTCAGCAACCCGTTCCCGATCCTCTATATGTGCAGAGGCCAAAACTGTCATTCCCATTATGGCATTCATAGGGGTACGGATATCATGGCTCATGGCAGATAAAAATTCACTCTTAGTGCGGTTTGCTTCCTCAGCAAGAGACAACGCTTCTTCCAGAGCCGCCTTTGTATCTCTCTCCGCCGACAGTATATCTGTCACATCCGCCTGTACAAAGCAGATTGTGCTGTGATCACTATCCCCCCATAATACATTTATCTGTTTATACCGCAGCCCATTCCCCATCTGCTGGGAAAGCAGAAAGTCATATCCTTCCGGCTTGTCCTTCAACCTGCGGAGCATGTTTTCAAGAAAAAACTGCTCATATGTCTCTTCACCTTTTTTTGTGTCTATATAGATGTCACTGAAGCCTTCCACCGCATTTTCACAATAATTCATAACCTGGGGAGACAGATTATCCAATATGGTCCGGCGCGTATACAATGTCAGCAATTCACGCTTTACATTGATAAAACCGGCCAGTTCAAAGGTATAGGCAATCATGTTAAGAAGCCCCCTCTGTTCCCTTATGGAATCTGTAATATCCGTGCGCACCATACATACCCGGCCAATCCGCAGATCAACGGCTGAAACGGTCATGTTTTTTGTGCGTATGTCCCCATTCTCATCTGTAATAGAATAAGCAAATGTATAAGATTTCTCCTTTTTCAAACGGAGCCGTATCTCTGCCGGATCCAGTGATTTTTCATATACCTCTCTGTCTCTGGGCACAATGACGGAGTTCATCATTTCTTCTATCCGTTTCAGATGGCTTCCCTGAGGTCCGGGCATACAGTTTCCATTTGTATTGTGTGCCAAAACAGTATAAAAATCTGTATCCAGATTCAAGTCAACGACAAAATCATAATTAGTTACTGAGAGCTGATGCAGAATCTTGTCTGTAATAACCTGCTCTGTAATATCTATCACTGTCAAAATTCCGGTAATATCTTCTGCGTCAGGCGCTTCTACTAAATTCACCTTAAACTGGACATAACGTCCCCTTTCGTCTGCTGGAAACTTCACAAAACATTTTAAAATCTGCTCCGTATCCTTCCGTTTAAAAGCAGTAAGGGCAGATGTATTCAGGTAGATATCCAGGAATTTCTGCCGTTGTTCTTCTTCCACAATAAAACTAGACAAGCCAGTGATAAAATTTTCCCGCACTGTCCCAAAAGTATTTAATATATCCGATCCTGTATGGTCAATAATCTCCCGTATTCTATTGTGTGTGATACTGTAGTAGCCAATAATCAGGGTATTTGGTTCTGGAGTCCGATAATGCTGCATAAGCATTTCGTTATACTTTTGCCTGTCTTCTATACTGGAGGGCACATCCTTTCGTTCAAGTTCATTATGGGGAGATTCCAAATGTGACATAATATGATCAAGCCCGCTCACTGCTTCTGCACAGCCCAAGTCTGCTAGGAGAGTCTCAAACTCATCCCGGGGCAATGGCTTAGAGAAATAATATCCCTGAACATAATCACAGCCATTTTCACTGAGAAAGGTCAGCTGTTCCTCTGTCTCTACCCCCTCCGCTACTACCCCAAGATTCATCCATCGGGCAAGATTGATAATAAACTGAAGAATTCCCTTACTATCTGATTTTGCAGTCTCATTCTGAATAAACTTCATATCCAGCTTCAAAAGATCAATAGGCATTTCATTGAGCATATTCAGAGAGGAATATCCGGTACCGAAATCATCCATCTCAATGATAAAGCCCAGCTCCCGCAGATGGGCCACTGTATCAATAATCTGTTTTGGATTCTCTGTATAAGCACTTTCCGTAATTTCCAGATGAAGCCTTGAGGGCGGCAAACCATATTTTTGGATAATTCCTGTCAAAATGTCTGTAATATCCGCATTATAAATATCCGCACGGGATACATTTACAGAAACGGAAATGGGGGTATATCCCTTGTCATCCCACTCCCGCATAAATACACATGCCTTTTCCCAAACAAACTGATCCAGCTTTGTAATAAAACCATTCTTCTCAAAAAGAGGGATGAATTTTGCAGGAGATTGAATGCCCCATTTAGGATGATTCCATCTCACCAACGCTTCAGCTCCCACCATAATTCCATCTTTAATCCGGTATTTGGGCTGCAGATAGACCTTGAATTGATTCTGCTGCAGTGCAGACTCCATACTGTCTGTAATTGCCTGTTCCTTCAGCAGCAGATCGCGCAGCTTATCATCATACTCTGCAAAGTATTTTCCATACTGCCCCTTGATGCTTTGGGCTGCTAATAACGCTCTGTCACACATCTGGTCCACGGGAACCGTATAATTTTCTATTGTGTAGATTCCCCATTTCATTACAATACTGCTAAGTTCCATTTTTTTACTGATTTTTTCAATCTTTTCCTGGAATATTGTATTTGTATAGTTGCGGCGGCGCTCTACCAGACAAGCAAACCGGTCGGCATTTAACCGGCCGCATATTCCATTGTATTCCCGGCTTTCCTTATACACTTCTGCCACAGTACAAAGTAGTTTATCACCTGTAGAAACACCGAACACATCATTGATTAACTTGAAATTTTCAATATCCGAACAAACAATATCATACTGGATACCTGGGTTGCTCATCAGAATCGTTTTTACCTTTTGATAGAAAAATTCCTTACTATATAATCCGCTCAGACGATCATACTGCATCATATTCATCATACTGGCCGTCTCACGCAAGTTGATAATGCTGGCCACCCTGTGCAGAATAATCAGCGGCCTGTACGGCTTAGCCACAAAGTCTGAGGCGCCATAGGACAGTGCAGCTATCTCATCTGCCTCTCCGTCATTTTGTGTTGTCACAATAACAGGAATCGAAGAATAAGCGGAGTCTGCTTTCATAACGGAAAGAAAGGTATAGCCATCCATAACCGGCATGACAATATCAAGAAGAATGAGGGAAAGCCCTTCTCCATATTCTTTTAATATGTCAAGGGCTTTCTGTCCATTTTCCGCCTCCAGAACATCATAGACCGGAGACAAAATATCGCACAGCATCTTTCGGTTAAGTTCATTATCTTCCACAACTAAAATCTTTCTACGTGAAAACATGGGGTCATCTCTCTATCTTTGAAAAAGGTCGTCAGGTATCATTACATTTACATTGTATAATTCTACCATATGCCCCAGGAAAAGACAATCATTTTGCCTGTCTCCGTCTTTTTCTCACAGTATAGTTCTCAACAGGACATCCTTAAAAAACCGGGACAACTGCTCCGCCATAATTCTCATTGATAAAGTCTTTTACATCACTAGATAAAATAGCATCTACCAAAGCTTTTGTCTTTGCAGAATCTTCATTTCCTTCTTTTACAGCGATAATATTTGCATAGGTCTTAGCTGCAAGAGAATCTGACGCCTCAACTGCCAGTGCGTCACTCACATTAAGTCCGGCTTGAGCCGCATAATTTCCATTGATGCACGCGATATCAACATCCTGAATCGCTTTTGCAGCCTGTGCAGCCTCTAACTCCTTAATTTCCAGATTCAGAGGATTCTCTATGATATCAAGTTTCGTTGCTGTAATTCCCGCATCTTCTTTCAGCTTGATTAACCCCTCTGCTTCTAACAGAAGCAATGCTCTCGCCTCATTTGTCGTATCATTCGGAACTGCCACAGATGCACCTTCCTTCAAATCATCCAGAGAAGCTGCCTTTCCTGCATATATTCCAAATGGCTCAAAATGTACACTTGCAGCAGATACAAGGTGAGTTTTGTTTTCCTCATTAAAATTTTCCAGGTATGGAAGATGCTGAAAATAATTCGCATCCAGATCTCCATCCTCCAATGCTGTATTCGGCAATACATAATCATTGTACTCTACAATCTCAAGAGTGTATCCGTTCTCTTTCAGCTGGCCTTCAATCTCTTTTAGAATCTCAGCATGAGGAGTTACGCTTGCCCCTACTTTGATTGTTGTATCCTCTTTTTTCTCTGTTGCTGAATTGTCCCCTGAACTGCTGCTGTCTCCAGCCTTTCCGCATCCAACAGCAAGTGATGCCACAAGACTAATTCCCAATAATACTGCAATAATTCGTTTCTTCATAATAATCCTCCTCTTTTTCTCTCTTTACTGCTTCGTTCTTTTATCTATCTTGTTCACAAAACGGATTCCCACTTCCTGAAACAGTTGTACTATAATCACCAGAAGTATAACTGTCACCAGCATGACATTTGTCTGGTACCTGTAATATCCGTAATTGATGGCAACTGCTCCAAGGCCGCCTCCCCCGACAAATCCGGCCATTGCCGAATATCCGAGAATTGTTGCAAGGGCTATGGTGCTTCCTACAAACAACGAGGGCTTTGCCTCCGGAAGCAATACCTTATATATAATCTGAGCCGGTGAGGACCCCATCGCTTTCGCCGCTTCAATTACACCTGCATCCACCTCCTTTAAGGAGGATTCCACAAGTCTGGCAACAAAAGGTGCCGCAGCTACCACAAGGGGAACAATCGTCGCCGTAGATCCTATGGTTGTTCCTGCAACCCATCTTGTAAATGGTAAAAGTGCAACCAACAGAATCAAAAAGGGAACTGAACGAACCAGATTAATAATAACTCCTGTAATAAGATTAAGTACTCTGTTCTCGCATATCCTGTCACTATCAGTTATGTATACCAACACCCCCAGGGGTACACCCAGTACATATGCGGCTGCCGTTGATACGAGAGTCATATAGAGTGTTTCTCCAATACCAAGCAATAACAATTCTATAATCTCCTGCCTCATTCCTGGCTCCCCCCTTCCTCGAAGTATATTCCTTTTCTTCTAAGAAAATCTTTCATCTTCTTCATCACTGCCCTGTCACTCTGATGCTCAATCAGCATCTGCCCATAAGCTCTGCCGCCAATATTTTCCGTATCGGCTCCCAGAATATTCACCAGTGTATTCGTTTCAAGCACCAATTGAGCAATGATTGGCTCAAAGGATGACTGCCCGTCGAAAACAATTCTTAAAACCCTGCGTTCTCCCGTCTCAAGGAGTTTCTCCCTGGCCGGAAGAATCAGTTTCCTGGCTGTCTCCGATTTTGGATTTAGGAATACGTCTTTGACAGTCCCCTCTTCTTCTATCACACCACCGCTCATAACTGCAACTCTGTTACATATCTGCTTCACCACTCCCATCTCATGAGTAATGATTACAATGGTGACTCCAAGCTTTTGGTTAATTTCTTTTAACAGCTCCAGAATTGACTTGGTAGTAATTGGATCCAGAGCACTTGTTGCCTCATCACACAGAAGGACTTCCGGATTTGTTGCAAGGGCTCTTGCAATCGCTACTCTCTGCTTCTGTCCGCCGGACAGCTGTGCAGGATATGCATTCGCTTTATCCTCCAGGCCAACCAGCTTCAGAAGTTCTTCTGCTCTTTCTTTTGCTTCCCGTTTTTTCACACCAGCCACCTCAAGGGGGTAACAGATATTTTCAAGTACAGTTCTCTGTGCAAGGAGATTGAACTGTTGGAATATCATTCCCATCTTTTGCCGGTATTTTCTAAGTTCCCTGGGGCCTGCCTTTGTCAGGTTCACACCGTCGAAATATACATTTCCGATGGTCGGAACCTCCAGCAGGTTTATACACC
Source organism: Ruminococcus sp. (assembly GCA_013911065.1). Taxonomy (GTDB): domain Bacteria; phylum Bacillota; class Clostridia; order Lachnospirales; family Lachnospiraceae; genus Muricomes. The sequence goes on from JACERV010000006.1 coordinate 73,840, forward strand.
TTACCAACGTAGATTTTCCTGCTCCGGAGAATCCAATAATTCCATATATATCTCCCTTTTGGACCTCAAAACTCACATTTTCTACTGCGAGGAACCTTGTTTTGCTGGAGATAAACTCCTTGCTGACATGTTCAAACTTTATCATGCCATCACCCCCTTTAAGTGTCTGTTGTCACTGAAATCAGTGATTTATCTGATTTTATTCTTCCACGACTCCGCCTTCTACTACCAGGCTGTCAGGATCAACCTCATCCCCGTATACAGGTTCAAGAGTCTCTTTGTAATTTTCATGGAAAAACTGCTCATCTGCCAGTGATTTAATCTCTTCGTTAATCCAGTCAAGCAGTGTTGTATTTCCTTTAGATACTGCCGGTGCAATGGTATCCAAATCCCCAAGGGATGTAATACCTACTGTAAATCCATCGTTTTGAAGTGCCCACGCAAGAACCTCTGTATTGTCTGTTGAGAAAGCGTCTCCACGCCCGTCAATCAATGCGTTGTATGTCTCTGTATACTGGTCAAATTTCACCAGCTCCACATCAGGATAGTTCTCTGTAAAATAAGTCTCAGCTGTTGTTCCCTTTGCAACGATTAGTTTCTTGCCATTTAAATCTTCAGGAGAAGTAATCAGTGCATCATCAGGTGATACAACCCCAAGTGCAACCTTCATATATGGAAGGGCAAAATCAACAGACTCTGCACGTTCTTCTGTTACTGTAAAGTTCGCAAGGATTATATCAACTTTACCGGTCTGCAGGTATTCTACACGGCTTGCAGGCTCTGTAGATACATACTCTACTTCAACTCCAAGATCTTCTGCAAGACGCTCTGCAAAGTATACATCATATCCTTGATATTCGCCTTTCTCGTCCACATAACCAAATGGATTCTTGTCACTAAATACACCAATTACAATTTTGCCGCTCTCTTTAATTTCATCCAAAGTACGGTATATTGCTTTATCCTCTGATTTCTTCGCCGTTTCCGTTGTCTCTTTACTTGTCTCAGAAGATGAATCCCCTTTAGAACCACATCCTGTAAGAGCAGAAACCCCAAGTGCCAGTGTCAATAATAAAACTGTTATTTTTTTCATAATACAAATCCTTCCTTTTCCGTTTTATTTTCCTTGTGAAATATAAATGTATTCAAAAACCGACGTGTTCTGTCCGTTTTTGGCTGTGTAAAGAACTGCTCCGGCTCAGCAATTTCTATGATATCGCCTTCGTCCAGAAATACAATTCTGTCTGCAACAGCACGTGCAAACTGCATCTCATGTGTGACAATTACCATGGTCGATCCGCTTTTTGCAAGCTCCAGCATAACATCCAATACCTCTCGTACCATCTCCGGGTCGAGGGCCGCCGTTACCTCATCAAAAAGCATAACCTCAGGCTGCATGATCAGGGCCCTCACAATTGCCACTCTCTGCTTCTGTCCACCCGACAGCTGTCTTGGATAAGCATCCTTCTTATCCAGAAGTCCCACTCTTTCAAGGAGCTTTTCAGCATCCTTTCGTGCTTCTTTTTTATCTCTTTTTTGTACTCTGGTTGGTCCAAGCAATATATTATCTATCACAGTCATATGGGGGAATAATTCATAGCTTTGAAATACCATCCCAACCTTCTGGCGGACTTCATTCCACTTGGTTTTATTTCCCGTAATAGACTCACCGTCTAACAAAATTTCTCCGGACTGAATCTGCTCCAGCCCGTTCATACATCGCAAAAATGTACTCTTACCACAACCTGACGGGCCAATCAGAACTACTACTTCACCCTTGTGGACATCCAGGGATACATCCTTTAGTACCGGACCGTTACCGTAATCCTTGACCAGGCTGTGAACCTCTAATAATTTTTCACTCAACAATATTCACCTCAATCCTTCCACTTTTTCTCTAATCCGGATGCCAAGAGTGATATGGGCCAGCAAGCCAGAAAATACAGGAAAAAGATCGCTGCATATATCCAAAGTGCCGAATCCGGCACAGTGTAACGGTTTGCCTCTATAATTTGCTGCCCTACTTTCAGCACCTCCACTACTCCAATTAACACAATCAGCGATGTAGTCTTAATCATTCGTGTTGTCAGGTTAATGGCCAGAGGTATCAGCCTTCTTAATGTCTGCGGGATAATAATATAACCGTATATCTGTTTCCCTGTTAATCCCAATGCCTGACCGCTCTCATACTGATGCTTCGGTATAGATATCAGTGCCCCCCGCACCAGATCTCCAATCTCTGCCGTACCCCACATCGTAAATACAATGACCGCCGATATCTGCCCCGACAGATTAATCCCAAAAGACTTTGTAAGCCCAAAGTAAACCAGGAATAAAAGTACCAGCTGCGGCATAATCCGGATGAAATCCAGATACACTCTGGTAATACACCGGGTAATGGGATTCTTTAATGTCATAATCATTCCCAAAAGTGTTCCCAGTAGAATGGAAAGTACTACTGCAATCAGGGATACCTTAATCGTAATCCACAGCCCTCCCAGAAGGCGGAGAAAATTATCTCCCATAAACAAGACTCTAATTCCCAAATCCTGCATATCTTAATCTCCTTTCCAAAAGTGTTGCCACGATAGATATTGGAAGCAATAATATCAAGTATGATAATACCAACATCAAAAGTGCCTCGTCGGTCTTGTAATACAGCCCAATCAAATCCTTTGCCACATACATCAGATCGGCCAGAGCAACCACACTGAATACGGAGGTTTCCTTAATCAGGAATATAACATTCGCACACAACGGCGGAACCGATACGGACAGCGCCTGAGGAAATATGACGTAACGCATAACCTGGCTGTGGGTCAGCCCTATGCTGAGCCCTGATTCCATCTGAATCTTTTCAACGGATTCTAAACCACTTCGGAATGCTTCAGACATGTAGCTTCCGCCAAGAAAGCTTAATCCAATGATGGCACATGCTTCGGAACTGAGTGCAATCCCTAGCTTTGGCAGCCCAAAGTACAGAAAGAACAACTGAACCAGAAGCGGTGTATTCCGTGACAACTCTATGTAAATTGACACGATTCTTCTGATAACCGGAACCTTATAATACTGAATCATGGAACAGCACACCCCGATAACCAGCGAAAGCAAAATTCCGGTTATTCCCAGCCTCAGCGTTAACTTGGCTGCTTCTAAATACATCGGAATATATTCTACAATAAATTCTGTATCCAACATCTCACCCCTTTTTATAACCTATCTTTCATATAGGAATAGTAGGAATATATCATTATATGCATACTTTGTCAATAGGTTTTATATGTTTTTGTTTTTAAATATTAAGTTTTCTATTACATAAAAAGGCTGCCACAGCTATTGATAAAAAATCAAAGTGTGCCAGCCATATATATTTAATATTTTTCTGTTCGTCTCACAGCTTTATTTTAAACAGAAGAATCATCTTCCCAATAAAACATGGGTTTAATTTCCACATTCAATGCTTATCTCATTGAATTTTCCCAGTATATCATCCACTTTCATCTCTTGCTTCTCTGTTCCTGCAATATCCAGTACAACTTTGCCTTGATGCATCATCAGGAGTCTGTTTCCATATTCTACGGCATAACGCAGGTTATGGGTCACCATTATAGTAGTCAGGTTCTTTTCTTTCACAATTCTGTCTGTCAGCTCCATAATCAGTTCTGCTGTTTTCGGGTCCAAAGCTGCTGTATGTTCATCCAGGATTAAGAAGTCGATTGGGGTCAGAGTGGACATTAAAAGTGCCATTGCCTGCCGCTGTCCTCCGGACAGTGCGCCTACTTTCACATCCATTTTACTTTCCAGCCCCAGATTTAACCTGCTTAACAGCTCCTGGTAATACGCCCTGCGCCCTTTATTAATGCCCTTTCCCAGCCCATAAAAATTCCCTTTGTTATCTGCAAGGGACATGTTTTCCAAAATAGTCATAGACGGGCAGGTTCCCATCGCCGGATTCTGATATACCCTGCCGATTTTCCGGTTTCTTTTATATTCTTTCAGCCTGGAAATATCTTCTCCATTCATTAATATCTGTCCATCTTCTACCGGAATACTTCCGCAGAGGATATTCAGCATGGAAGTCTTACCAGAGCCATTACTGCCTATAACAGACACAAAATCACCTTTATCTGCAGTCAGGTTAAAATTTTCAAACAAGCACATTTCATTGACTGTTCCCGGATTATAATATTTTCGGATGTTTTTCAGTTCAAGCATTCTTCTTCACCTTCTTCTTTCTGTCCATACCGATAACTAATATGATTAAAAACAGTACCGCCGTAATCAATTTCATGTCCTGTGGTTCAAAAAACTTTAACGCTGCCGCAACACAGGCTTTATAAATCACAGAGCCTATGAGAACTGCTGCAGTTGCATTGAAAAACCGGATGTTCTTAAACAGACTTGTTCCAATGATTACACTGGCAAGGCCAATTACAATCGCTCCAGTTCCGCTTGAAATCTCAAACACTCTCTGTTCCTGGCAAAAAACACATCCTGCCAGTGCCACCAGGCCGTTTGCGATTGCAAGACCTAAAATTTTAACATTCCCCTGGTCCTTTGCAAGAGAAGTCACAAGATTTGCATTATCCCCTACTGCACGAAGCAAAAGTCCTGATTTTGTCTTCAAATATAAATCAAGCACAATTTTACTAACTGCCGCAATCACAAGTACAATTATAAGTGCCTTATAAGAAGCAAGACTTCCTGAAAAAACTTTATTTACCAAATCATTATCAAAAATATTGTCATCCCCGAATATTGGCACGTTTGCAGTTCCGGCAAGACGTAAATTAATGGTCCACAAGGCTGTCATCATAATAATTCCTGAAAGTAAATCTCTCACTTTACATTTCACATGAATAAGCCCTGTACAAACCCCTGCCGCTACCCCCGCTAAAAAGGAAACCGGTATTGTCAGATATGGATTCACGCCATTTGTAATCATAGTCGCTGTAACTGCAGCTCCAAGAGGGAAGCTGCCATCCACGGTCAAGTCTGGAAAATCCAGGATTTTATAGGTAATATATACTCCGAGAGCCAGTATCCCGTAGATCAGCCCCTGTTCTAAAATTGTTACAAAAATATCCATACATCTGCCTCCAGTTTCCTATGCTTATTGAACTACTAATATTCAATAAAGTACACTCCTTGAACTACTAATATTCAAGAAGCATACTTTTTCTATTTTTAAATACTGTCAAAACTTTCTACCGCACTATTCACGAATTCTTCATCTAAAGTAATTCCCAGATTTTTTGCCGCCTCTGTATTTATATACAGCCCTGGTTTGGAAATCGTTTCGTATTTCATTTCAGATGCTTTCTTTTCCCCTTTTAATACTTCTGCTGCCATTTTCCCGGTCTGCTTTCCAAGTTCAATGTAATCTAATCCCTGGGCAGCAACACATCCCAGTTTTACCTGTTCAATTTCACTTCCAAATACAGGAATCTTCTTCTCATTTGCCTTGTCAAGAATCGTTGCCAGTGAATTTACAACAGTATTATCTGTTAAATTTGTCAAACAATCCACTCCGCCCAGAATCTCATCTGTTGCCAGTGAAATATCTGCTGTCTGGGAAACGCCTTTCTTTACAATCGTAAATCCATAGTCTTCTGCAAGCTTTTCATATGTTTCAATTGCAGAAACAGAATTCACCTCACTTGTAGTATAAAGGATTCCAATTTTCTTGGCATCAGGCAACACTTCACGAATCATTTCCAACTGTTCTTTAATAGGGAGCTGATCGCTTGTTCCTGTCACTTCTCCTGCCGGCATCCCCTCAGCATCTGCAAGCTTTGCTGCTTTAGGGTCTGTTACTGCTGTATAAATTACCGGGATATCTGTATTCATTGCAGAATTATATGCTGCCTGGGCACTTGGTGTTGCAATTCCACAAATTAAATCTACTTTGTCAGATACAAATACATCACTAATCTGTTTTGCTGTTCCCTGATCTGCTGCTGCATTCTTCACTTCCACTTTCAGGTTTTTCCCCTCTTCCAAACCTGCTTCTTTCAGTCCTTCAATAAATCCTTCTCTGCAGTTGTCCAAAGAGCCATGCTCTGCAAACTGGGAGATGCCAACCGTATAGATCTTCTCCTCACTTGTTTCAGCAACCTTTACATCTTTGCTTCCACATGCCATAAGGCTCACCGTCATTGCTGTTCCTAACACTACTGCCAATACTTTCTTTTTCATAATTTAATTCTCCTTTTCTTCCCTTTTTATTTTTAATATGTGGTTTCAAAAGCAAAGGAGCCGATTATGCAGATTCCCTTTTGGAAATCTCTCTGATACAAGAAAGAATCTTGCTTGCAAGATTCTCCGCCTGGGTTGGGCTGCGATAGCAACACCTTCTTTGCCAACCCAGTGCAATCCCCCGGAGGGTTTTTATGTAATAGAAAAACGCAGTTCCCTATTACATAAAAAACCGCCCCAAGCTTATAGCTTGAGACGGTAATAAAATACAATTTTATTATCGCGGTACCACTCAAATTGACGAATTGTCCACTTTCTCACGTACTAACATACGCTCCTGATTGATAACGGGTTCGGTTCCCGACAGCGCCTACTCTTTTCATTTCAGGCCGCCCTCGAAAGTCCATTCAGAATTAAAATCCATGCAGCAATTCCACCATCTGCTGCTCTCTGTGATTTCTTTTAAAACTTACTTCTCTTTCTCATCGGTTTTGCTTTTGATGTATTCTATTTTAATTTCCACAACATCATTTGTCAAGTGTTTTTTTATGGGACAAAATCTTTTTTCAATTATAATGCTGGCAGGATATTTCCAACTTGAACGTCTGCACCATTTCCTTCAATGTTTCCGCCTGTTTGTACAACTGGGATGATGCAGCGGCACTCTCCTCTGACGCTGCTGAGTTTGCCTGTATCACACCAGATACCTGGGTGATTTCGTCGTTTATCCGGTCTATGCTGGAAGTTTGTTCTGTGGATGCACTGGCAATCTTTTCTGCCAGTCCGGCGACCTCGTCTATTCCTCCCACTATTTTGTTAAAAGCATCCGCGGTAGTCTTCGCGATTTTCGTTCCGTACTCCGTTCTCTGCATAGAGCTTGCTATCATCTCTGTAGTTTCCTTTACAGCTTCTGCTGAACGGGCTGCCAGGCTCCGAACCTCGTCCGCCACAACTGCAAAACCTTTCCCGTACTGTCCCGCTCTTGCGGCCTCTATTGAGGCATTTAATGACAGTATGTTTGTCTGGAAAGCAATGTCCTCAATCGTTTTTATTACTTTTGAAATATTCGATGCAGATATATCGATTTCATCCATAGCTTTAAGCATTTCTTCCATGTGTCTGTTTCCGTCCATTGCTCCGTCTTTGACATCATTTGCACATGTCCTGGCCATTGCCGCATTATCCGCGCTTAATTCAATCCAGTCTTTTACCTCCGTTACTGTTGCGGCAAGCTCCTGAAGAGAATCCGACTGACGGCATGCACCTTCCGAAAGACGTGTGCTTGCTTCCGATATCTGGCCAGCTCCACTCACAACCTGACCGGACGCATCGCATATTTGAGACAGAATATGGTTATTTTTCTCTACAATATTGCTTAAGGCAATACCCAGAACATCCTTTTCCGAGTTTATTTTTACTTGGACAGTCAAATCTCCACCGGCTATTGCTTCGGCTGTCTGAGCCTGGTACCTGATGTTTTCCACCATTGTCCTGAATGATTTCATCAATTCTCCCACTTCGTCCTTTGTGAGTACCCGGACATTTGCACTTGCATCTCCCACAGACAATTGCTGTGCAATATTGTTGAGTATTTTAAGCGGCCGTACAATACTTCCGTTTAAGACCTTGCATATGATTGAGCTTGCAACAATGGATACAACAATTAACAACAATATCACAACTGTAAAAATTGCAAAAGATTTCGATGAAATACCTGCTGCTGAATATGATCTGTAAATGGCGAAAAGACTTATCAAAGAAATTAAAACCGTTATAATGTTTACTATGCCGAATCCTATTGCCAGTCTTTTACTAAGAGCAATTGCATTCTGTTTTCCCTGTTTTTCCATGTGAGCTGCACCCCTCGTTCTTGTTTTTATTCTACGCTTATTGAAATACTAATGTTCAATACGGTATCCCTCCTGAACCGCTAAAGTTTAAGAGGCTATAAGTTTATATCGACAGGTTTTGATATAATTTTAGTAAAATAAAAACTTTTTTAATTATTATCTGAATTAAGAATCCGATGCAGGAATTCTTTCGTACGTTTTTCCTTCGGATTGACAAATATATCTTCTGCTGTGCCTTCCTCCGCAATCACACCTTTATCCATGAATATAACCCTGTCGGAAACATCTCTGGCAAAGGCCATTTCATGTGTGACAATGACCATAGTAAGCCCTGTATGTGCCAGGTTTTTCATTGTCTTTAATACCTCACCTACCATTTCCGGGTCAAGTGCTGATGTTGGTTCGTCAAACAGCATTACATCAGGATTCATGGACAATGCACGTCCAATTGCAACACGCTGTTTTTGCCCGCCGGAAAGCTGTGACGGCTTCGCATCAATAAATCTCTCCATGCCCACCTTTTTTAGATTTTCAAGGGCTGTCTGCTTTGCTTCTTCCCGCGACTTTTTTAATACCGTAACCTGGCCTGTCATGCAGTTTTCTAAAACATTCATATTGTTAAAGAGATTAAACTGCTGAAATACCATTCCCAGGTGAGTACGGTATTTAGGTAAATTATAATTCGGTTCCAATACATTCTCATTTTTATAGTATATTTTTCCGTCATCCGGTTTCTCTAGTAAATTAATACACCGAAGCAGTGTTGATTTTCCTGAACCGGAAGAACCGATAATCGTCACCACCTCACCCTTATTAACGGTAAGATCAATATCCTTTAATACCACATTTTGACCAAAGCTCTTTTTTAAATGTTCTACCTTAATAATCTCTGACATTTCTACTCCTCCCTATTCTTCTTCTGCAAGCGGCGCATAAGCTTCCGGCCCGTCCAGTTTCTTCTCCACCAGGCGTAAAATCCTTGTTATACTAAAGGTCAGAACAAAATAGATAACACAGATAATAAAATAGGTCTGGAAGAACATATAGTTTGCTCCGGCTGCGGATTTTCCTTGGAAGAATAGCTCAGTCACGGAGATGATACTCAATACTGAAGTGTCCTTAATATTAATGACAAATTCGTTGCCGGTTGCTGGCAGGATATTACGCAGTACCTGGGGTACCACAACCTTGCGCATCGTTTGACCATGGGTCATTCCCAATGCCTGGGCTGCTTCAAACTGACCTTTATCCACTGCAAAGATACCACCCCGGACAATCTCTGACATATAAGCTCCGGTATTAATAGATACAATGAAAAGAGCCGCTGCAGTACGATTTAAATCGAAACCAAACAGCAGTGCAGTTCCATAATAAATAACAGCGGACTGAACAATCATTGGTGTACCTCTAAATACTTCTATGTATACATTTAAAAGCCAGCCAAATAGTTTCTGAGATGCTCTTTTCCCCTTTTTTTCTGACATCGGTATGGTACGGTAAACACCAACTAAAAGGCCTATTATACCGCCTAAAATAGTTCCGGCCAGAGCTAAAAACATAGTCATTCCGGTTCCCCGCAAGAACAGCATTCCATTTTGCTTTAAGATTTTAAGAATTGGACTGCCTGAATCTTCATCAGATGCCGGCTGGTTCTTAATAGCCTCGTCCATAATCTTTACTCGTTCATCTTTTGAAATTCCCGCTAAAAATTCATTAATAGCAGCTACGTCAGGATCTCCTTTTCGCATCCCAATAGCAACCGCAGTATCCTCGGGGCTTGTCTGAAATCCATCTGCCGCAGAAAACTCAATCATCTTCAGCTTCGGATTTACGCTCTCGGCAGTAACCCCCTCCGGTCTTTCACTGACATAACCATCTATCGTCCCCGATTCCAAAGCCACCCGCATCGCTGCAAAATTATCCATTGCTTCCTGCATCTGTACACCGGGAATCTGATTAATGACTGTATAGTGGAATGTATTAAGCTGAGCAGTTACTTTTGCACCGGAAAAATCTTCCAGACTTTTTGCATCAGCATAATCGCTGTCTGCTCTGATCACCATTACCAGATTAGACTCATAATACACATCTGTAAAATCAATCTGCTTCTTTCTTTCCTCGGTTGGGGACATACCGGCAATAATCGCATCAATTTTACCGGACTGCAGAGCCGGGGGCAAACCATCCCACTCCGTCTTTACAATCACAAGCTCGCGGCCCAGTTTCTCAGCAATTATTTTAGCAATTTCAACATCGTAACCGCCTGCATAGGATTTATCTCCCTGAATTGGCACAGCCCCATTTTCATCCGTATTCTGTGTCCAGTTAAATGGAGCATACCCCGCTTCCATTCCTACACGAAATTCTTTCTGTTCTGTTTCCTCTGCTTGTACCTTCATTGTCAATCCTGGCATACTTACCAGTAATAACATCAGCACCAATGACAGAATCGATAGTTTCTTCTTCATCCTCTTCTCCTTCTCAATAAAACAAACCGTTTGTAATGGTAAGAAGCACTTTCTTGTCACATAAAAAAGCGCCTTCTGGAAAACCAAAAAGCGCTTACTTCTTCTTACCCACCTCTTTTGTAAAACATAGCGCAACTTAGTTTTAAAAACTAAGACAGTCCATAAGCTCTTTACTTATGTCCCAACCAGACTGCAAAAGAGATGCCCTCTGATTTCGGCGATGTTTCCTAGTTCTGCTTCTACGTGTCTCTTCACTCCACAGGGTTAATAAACCTCGCAACCTCTACCTCAATACACTGAGGTGTCTCACATATTCTTTTTTCTACTTTAGATTCTATGATTTTACTGTTCCGTTGTCAATAGGTGATTTCATTTTACCAATTTTATCAAGATGCCCCTGTTTTCTCCAAAAGCAGCCAATTTGCACGAAACGGCCGCATCAGATTGCTTTTTATCTATTGTTCTTGTCTTTGATATGCTTCTTAAATTGTTTCATTTCGCCCTTGCTGCCGAACATTCTATTAAGTTTCTCGTTTTCAAGCTGTCGGGCATTTAATCCGGCGTATGATACTTCCCGTTGCAATTTTTGATAGCTCTCAAAGCGCTTTTCGGATAGTGTGCCATTTTCGATTGCTTCCCTAATGGCGCAGCCCGGCTCTGGTCCGTGAGAACAGTTACCAAATTTGCACTGGGCGGCAATTTCTTCAATATCTTCAAAGGTTTTTGACAGGTTGCCCGTATAAATCTGCAACTCCCGCATACCGGGAGTGTCTATGACAATGCCTCCATTTGGCAATAGCAGCAGTTGGCGATGGGTTGTGGTATGTCTGCCCTTGGCATCATCTTCCCGTATTGCACTTGTTGCAAGCACATCCTGACCCATAAGGCGATTAATAAGCGTAGACTTGCCAACTCCTGATGAACCGACAAACGCAATGGTCTTTCCCTGACCAATATAAGTGCTAATTTCTTCATATCCGTTCCCATTTTCAGAAGAACAGTGAATAACATCAACGCCCATACTCACGGAGGCAATTTCATCCAGTTTTTGTGGTAAATCATCGCACAAATCAGATTTTGTCAAAACGATAACCGGGGTGGCCATACTATCCCATGCGATTGTTAAATATCGCTCAATTCGCCGAATGTTAAAATCTGCATTGAGCGACATGCAAATGAAGATAGTATCAATATTGGCGGCAATCACCTGTCCGGTATTTTCTGTACCGGAAGATTGCCGTGCCAAAACACTTTTGCGGCGCAGGATATGATGGATAATTGCATTGCCACCCTTTCCATCCAGCCGGTCAATCATCACCCAGTCCCCAACAGCAGGAAAGGCAGTTTGGCTGTCTGCGTTATAAGCAAGTTTTCCCGAAACACTTGCGTCTATTTCGCCGCACTCGCTGATTGTTTTGTATAATTCACGGTGCTGCTCAGTAACTCTGGCAATAAACAGGCCGTCATACATAGTCGCTTCCTGCTCAAAGCATTCAGTTAATCCATAATTTTTCAAATTGATATTCATAGGTTCAAAATCCTTTCGTAAAGTTATAATGCGTACCAAATAGCCTTACGACAACAAAAAAGCGCAGTTCCCCACTGCGCTGCAAAATAAACGAAAAGGTGCGGCTAAACACTTCTCCGGTCATTTCATAAGACATTTGGGTACACAAAAATAAGCAGGTCAAAATCCCGCCTCTGTGACACAAATAATTACCTTATCGAATGACCGTCATAAACACACCTCTTTCTTACTAATTTATATAGATTAACACCGTATCCTTCAATTGTCAAATTTTATTTTTTTACCTCTTATGACGTTAATTTTGCATCATTAACTGTTCCATCACTGCGTCATAAATCTCGCGAATTTCAGGATAGTCCACAAACCTACCGGACTGCATAATAGTCAAAAGCTCAACAGGTGTTACAAAACGCACGGAATCAACCTCTGTTGAGTCTAAGACCAACTCAGATACTTGAATCGCCCGCTTCACCACAAAAATATCCCAAATTAGCGGAGTGCCCTTCTTCATCACCCGTTTGACCAGCAGCGGTTCCTCTTCAGAAAGAGAAATTCCCAACTCTTCCTTAATCTCACGCAGACAGCCACGGAGCGAATCCTCGCCGGCTTGTACCCGACCAGTAGTATGCGCCCACCTCCCTGCAAACGTGGAACGTGACATGCTCCTTTTTTGAATCAAAAAATATCCCTCTGGATGCCACAGCCACGCTTCGATTGCCAGATGATGTTCCCCTGGTGCCAGAGACCCTTTCTCTGCATTGATTCTTCCGGTCGTTTTCCCTTTATCATCATAGATATCCCAGTATTCCACATTGGTCCCCCCTTTCTGCTCTCGATAGTGTAATTCTTATTATATTACAATACTCTGCTGAACCTCTTTCAATAACGAAATTTTTGCAAAATCTGATACATAACGGTTTCGATTTCGTTCTGTCATAGCCCGATAGTCATAACGATCTTCTTCTGCGAAGCAAAGATGATATACTATGACATGGGGAGAAGTAAGTGTAGTCTTCAGAAGCTCACGGCCCTGCCGCGAATGAAAAAACAGTGGATTCACAAAAACTGCGTCTAAGGGCACCTCTTCTACTCCCGCAAAGTTCTCTTTACTGGTCTCCGCATCTGCGGTAAAAAGCAACACCCAGTCACCTAAAGTCAGTAAAAAAGCATGATGATTCTGCTTTCGATACACCTCTCCCATATGCCGTGTTGGTAAAGCCTTTAAATAGATATTCCCAGTCAGTGCCTGTTCGGTCTTCTCAATCCAGACATCTTTCTGCAGGCATTTTTTTCTCACCAACGCTCCTTCTGCGTCCCGTGGTAAGTACACCCCGCGTACTTTATGATGGGTCAAGTAATCCAGCAGTGTTTCTTTAAAAAAATGATCCGGATGCGAATGTGTGAACAAAAGAAAATCAATGTCCTGTAGGATACCTCCTGCCATTGCAGATGAAACCCAGTCTGGAATCTGGCTGAAGGAATGCTGCTGTGAATTTTGAAATCCATCGATTAAAATGCGGTATGAGCCAAATGTAAGTAAAACACCAGCATTCGCCAGTAATGTCACTGTTATGGTTTGCATAGGCACTTCTTTCACAGCAAAAGGGAAAGGAATTGCTCCCTGGACATGCCACTGATATAGTCGTCTACAGAGAGCCCATCCAACGCTTTTTCACAACTGTTCTTTTCATAGGGGATACCCATCAGAGACTGTTCTAGTACCTCTGCTTCATTGCCGCCAAAAAAATCGCCGAATAAGCGTACAGCTTTTATCACGCCTTTTTCTATCGTCAGACGCAAATCTACAATCCCAAAGTCAAATTTTTGCTCTTTGCGCAAAGTATATGCTGGAGAACTACCGTAATTCCAGTTCCATGTACTGTACTTTTCATCAGCCAGTGCTTGAATAGACTGTATATCATTATCAGTAAAAACGTATTCTTGTGCGTCATCCATATTTTTCAGAAAGAACTGATACAATCCATCATAAAATGCATCTACTGTCATTGGCTTTTTGAGGTGGGATGCAATATTGGTGATTCGGCTACGTACTGACTTAATACTTTTACTCTCAATCTTCAAAGGGTTTGGGCGCAACGAGCCGGAAATATCCGCTACATCCGATTGAAATAACAATGTACCGTGGTGCATCATCCGGCCTTTGCGATAGGTCTGTGCGTTCCCGGAACATTTCATGCCTTCAATGAGAAGGTCATTTCTGCCGGAGAGCACAACGTCCAACCCCAAATTTTTTAAGTACGCGCATACTGGGCGGGTAAAATGCGCGTAGTCATTGAACAGTGAAGGGGTATGTTTTTGAATCAGGGAGAAATTCAAGTTACCCAAGTCATGAAAAACAGCACCTCCACCAGTTAGGCGGCGGACAACAGTAATGTCATTCTCACGTACGTATTCCATATTGACCTCCTCCACAGAGTTTTGATTTTTTCCGACCACAACTGTTTTATCATTACGCCACAAGAGGATTACCGGCTCATCAAAATGATCGATAAAATACTCCTCTGATGCCAAATTGAAAAAAGCATTGGTAATGGTATTTTTTATAACAAGCATTTGCCTGCTCCTTTCTGAAACGGGAGATTGAGGAGTTGTTCTGCATGAGATTTCCCGCCTTAATCCGCAGCCGTTGCTTTTTTAAAGATTCCCTAATCCATAATATAAGAAATTTTGCGATGTGTTTCTTTTGTTATTTCTAAAATTCTTTAGTTTGGGATATGAATTGCACGTCCTTCAGCAGCCAAAGCCGCCTCTCTTACTGCCTCACCTATCGTAGGGTGTGCGTGGATTGTTGTGATTAATTCCTCTAGCGTTGCTTCCAGACGAATCGCGAGTGCACCTTCTGTAATCAAGTCTGTCGCACGTGGTCCAAGGATATGCACGCCTAAAACCTCGTGATACTTTGCATCGGCAATAATCTTTATAGCACCCTCACCACCATTCATAATCAGGGCTTTGCCGTTTGCAGCCAGCGGAAACCTGCCTACGATATAGCCAATTCCTGCTTCCTTGGCTTTTTCTTCTGTCAGCCCTACTGTTGCTAGTTCAGGATCTGTATAAACACAGGACGGAATCGTTTTGTCGCTATATATATCTGCAAGATGCCCCATCGCATGCTCTGCTGCTGCCTCCCCCTGCGCCGATGCCACATGCGCCAACATGATTTTCCCAAGGCAGTCGCCAATTGCATAGACATTTGGCAAATTGGTAAGTAAGAATTTATCTACCTGAATGCGCCCGCGGTCATGTCGGATGCCGGCCGCTTCTAGGTTAAGCGCCTCTGTATCCGTCCGTCTGCCAACACTGACCAGCACCTTGTCTGCTGTATAGGAAGTGGTTATACCGTTTTTCTCTACCTGTACATATGCAATCCCATTCTTTTCTTCTACGGAAGCCACCTTAGCACCAGTAATGACCTCTATACCAATTCGTTTCAATTTTTTACGTAGCATCTGCACCAGTTCTGCATCCATCATCGGAAGAATCTCTGGAGTCATTTCCACTACAGTGATTTTAGTGCCAAATGAATGGTATGCTGTTGCCAGCTCAAGCCCAATGACACCGCCTCCTATGATTAACATAGAACTAGGGACACTCTCCAAAGAGAGTGCTTGCGTACTGTCAATACACTGCGGGATATTCACTCCGGGGATTGGTGGAATAACGGGAATTGAGCCTGATGCAATGATAATCTTATCCGAAGAGAGTGTTTGCTGTTCTCCATTGACATCTGTAACAACCAGGTTGCTCTGGTCCTCAAAAGATGCGGTTCCTTGAATAACCCTGACATGATTCGCTTTCAAAAGGCCGCCTACTCCAGAAACCAATCGGCTTACAACAGATGCTTTGTTTTTTTGTATCTGTGAAAAGTCTAAGAACGGCTCAGCAATTACCCCCTGCGCCTTGCCTTCTTTTACAGATTCGTAGAGGTGCGCACTGCTCAAAAGCGCCTTAGTAGGAATGCATCCCACATTCAGGCATGTACCTCCCAAGCGACTTTTTTCAATTAAAGTCACCTCAGCTCCCAACTGTGCAGCACGGATGGCTGCTACATAACCGCCGGGTCCTCCCCCGATTACTGCTATTTTTGTCATTGATTTTCCTCCTTATAGCATCAAAAGTGCGGGATTTTCCATTTTCTTTCTCAGTGCTGCCAAAAATTGTGCCGCAACCGCACCATCTACTGCACGGTGGTCCGCAGATAGCGAAAGCTTCATCAATGGTCTTACAACAAAGGTACCGTTCTTGGATATAACGGTATCAATAATGGCATTTACGCCAAGGATAGCAACCTCGGGCAGATTGACAATCGGTGAAAAAGCCTCAATGCCTAACATGCCCAGATTGGTAATGGTAAACGTGCCGCCAGTCATATTATCCGGAGTCAGGCGGCCGTCTTTTGCTTCCTGTGCCAGTATTTTAAACTCAGAAGAAATCTGACTAACCTTTTTTGCATGTGCATGTTTAATCACTGGTACTACCAGCCCGTCAGAAACAGCGACTGCCACACCCATATTGACATAGTGATGGTATATGATATCATTGCCATCTATAGAACAGTTTAAAAGTGGAAACTCCGGCAAGGTATTTGCAACAACATAAACCAAAAGATCAGTATGCGAAACCTTTACTCCGGCATCCTTAAAACTGTCTTTAATAGCTGTCAACGCAGTCATATCTACGCTGATGTCATATGTAACAGTGGGGCAGGTGGTCCAGCTTTCTGTCATACGTTTAGAGATTACCTTGCGCATAGTACTCATTGGTTTTCTTTCATTATCAGATACTGTGTCTTTGTCACCATGTACAAAGGCAAGTACATCCGCCTTCATTACGCGTCCGCTGCCCGGCACCTGATTCACATCAACACCCAGTTCTTCCGCCACCTTATGTGCAACAGGGGACGCCTTTACACTGGCAGATGCTGCGGCAGGAACGTACTTCTCTACGTCCTCCAGAGTAATGCGCCCATTCGGGCCGGTACCTTTTATAAGTGTAATATCAATTTCTTTGGTTCTTGCCAGCTTTTTTGCAGCAGGGGAAGAAATAATCCTGCCGCCTGGAGATACAGCCTCCGCAGATATTTCCACAGCCGGAGCAGCCTTAGCATCTGCAGACATATCTACTGCGGGCGCTTCTGCGCCTGAGTTTCCCGAAAGCAAATCACTGATATCTTCATCTGAAGCGGCGATAATGCCAACAGAGGCAAAGCATTCGGCTTCTTCACCGGATTGCAGTAAAATTTTTCGCAGAACACCGGCTTCCTTTGCTTCGATGTCATTGGTCAACTTATCAGTTTCGAGCTGGTACAAAAGATCCCCCACCTCTACAGTATCCCCTTCTTTTTTATACCATTCCCCAATGGTGCCTTCGGTCATGGTCAGGCCGAGTTTCGGCATAGTAAGCAATGTTGCCATAATTTCTCCTCCTTATTATTGCTTTTTATCCTCGGCATGCTGAAAATACTACAAGTGAAAAATAAATAGTTTTTTCAGTGAGCCTTCTTTTATCGTTTTCAAGCTTTGTTTTAGGATAACAAACGTAATTCTGAATACAATCACTTCCGAAATAGACCTCTCTCTTGCGCTTGTTCCAATGTTTTGTTCACATCTACACGCCAAGGACCTTTTCTGGTGATGCGCACAGTGAGCTCATCCCCTTGTTTCAAAGTAATTTCTCGTTCACCATCCAATGCTGCGACACAGTTTTGCTCCATACGGTAGGTTAAATCCGTGTCCAGATGACAGACCTCCGCATTTTTAATACTGACTTCTTGTATCAGGCCTGCTGCTATAGGGACTAATACAGAGGTGCCACCTTCGCTTAAATCTACACTACAGCCAAGATCCTCCTCCGGACGGATGATACATAGGCCTCCAGCAATTGCCGAAAAGCCGATGCTGGCAGGATGTACGCGTGTCACAATTACCTTGCGGATGCTCTCTGCATCCCAGATAGCACGTGCCCCTATAAACATATCCGTAGAAATCACGACATCAATCAGTGCAATGTCCGCAAGCTCCCCTTTACGATATAACTCAATGCGCTTGTCACGCAGACAAGTCAATTTCGGTGTGTCAGACAATGCAACCGCAGCTGCCGCCATCCCTGCTACCGTACCCTCCAACATTCTGGGGTATACATTGTTTGTACCTGTGGAGACAGGCAAAAGCGGTGTTTGAACAATACTTTTTGCAACAGCTCGGCTGGTGCCGTCACCGCCCAGTGCAACGATACACCCAACACCCAGAGCTTCCATCTCTTCCGCAGCACGCACAGTATCTCTCTGAGAAGCAGTCATTGGAATATCCAGCACATGGCAGTGCGCAAGCAGTGCCTTTTCCCGCGCTAAATCCTCCTCTACACGCAGACCCATGCAAAAGGTATCCGGCATAAAATAAATATCTGTTACCCCCAGTGCCTGCGCTGCCAAAACAATGCGCTTTACAATATTGAGCTTCTCGTTGTTATCTATAACAGTAGCGTAAGACACAAGCCTACGAATATCCTTACCGGAGGCAGGATTTGCAATAATACCAATGGATACCACGGCCGTCTATCCCTCCTTTTATCACAATACTTAAATTTGAAAATCATAGGAGGGCACCCCCCTCTTCTGTAACCACAAGAGCATAATACCGCATTAGGATGGGTGGCTCCTGGAATCTGCAAATGTAAATTATGGTAGTTTTTAGGAGCATCAATAAAATCATCTTCATTTGCAGACTCCTATTAGACCAAATACTTCAAAACTAAATTATACGAGTTGTTTTACCGCATGAATAATATCCTGTGCGTTGGGCAGAGCATACTGCTCAAGATTAATAGCAAAAGGAATCGGAGTATTAAGTGCGCCGATTCGAACCACAGGTGCATCCAACAGGTCAAAGTATTCTTCTGAAATCATGGCAGAGATTTCACCTCCGTAACCACCGCGTTTTACTTCTTCTGTAATGACAACAGCTTTATGCGTTTTTATGAGGGACGCTTTAATCAAAGCCTTATCCAGTGGATAAAGGGAACGAGGGTCTAACACTTCACAGCTGATTCCTTCTTTTTCAAGGTTTTTAGAAGCTGCGAGTGCTTCATGCACCATTTTCCCCGTGGCAATAATAGTAACATCTTCACCTGAGCGTTTGATATCACCCTTGCCGAGAGGAATAGGTTTCAGTTCAGTTACCTCCCCTTTCATGGCATACATTGCCTTATGTTCAATAAACATAACAGGATCATTATCATCTATGGCTGTTAACATCAGCCCCAGTGCATCCTGTGGAGTGGACGGATATACAACCTTCAGCCCTGGCACATGAGTCACCCATGCCTCCAGAGACTGAGAATGTTGTGCAGCTGCAGAAACCCCCGCTCCGGCAGGAAGACGTACTACCATCGGCATAGAAATATGCCCGCCGAACATATATCGCATTTTTGCGGCCTGATTCACCAGCTGATCCATCCCAACGGTCAGGAAATCAATAAACATCAGCTCTGCGATGGGACGAAGGCCCGTGGCAGCAGCTCCAACCGCACAGCCGATGATAACGCCCTCAGAGATGGGAGTATCGCGAACACGCTCTTCTCCGAATTCTTCATACATCCCAGCAGAAACACCAAAACATCCGCCAAAGGCACCAACATCTTCCCCAAACAGCAACACATTTTTATTTTCACGCATGCGGATACTCATACCCTCACGAATCGCTTCACCATAAGTCATTTTCTTCATCGTACACGAACCTCCTCTATGATATCGCTATAGATGTCCTCTACAACCTTTTCCAGAGCCGGAACCGGACTTTCCATTGCAAACTCTACTGCCTTTGTAATCTCTTTATCAACGGCAGCATCAATCTTCAGTATCTCGTCTCTGGTTGCAATATTGGTGTCTGTCATATATGCTGCGAGACGGAATAGAGGATCCTTCTCCAGCCAGCTTTCCTGTTCTTCTTTTGGCTTGTATGTACCGGGATCTCCTTCAAAATGCCCGCGATGACGATAGGTCTTGCATTCGAGTAATGTGGGTCCGAGACCGCTTCTTGCACGTTTGATTGCTTCGCCCGCTGCCTCATAGACTGCCAAAACGTCATTTCCATCTACGGAAATTCCAGGTATTCCGTATGCTACAGCCCGATCTGCCACATCTTTTATTGCCATATGGTGCTTCTGGCTCATAGAAATACCGTAGCCGTTGTTTTCACATACAAAAACAATGGGCAGCTTCCATATGCTGGCAAGGTTCAGGGACTCATGGAAGGTCCCCTGATTGGTAGAAGCATCACCAAAAAAGCATACGCAGACCTGATCTGTTTTGCGATAGCTAATAGAAAGACCTGCTCCTGTGGCAATATTATGCCCGGCACCTACGATACCATTTGCCCCAAGGATGCCCTTAGACGCATCTGCGATATGCATGGACCCTCCCTTCCCCTTACAATATCCATCTGATTTACCAAAAAGCTCTGCCATCATATACTTCAGATCGCCGCCCTTTGCAATGATGTGCCCATGTCCGCGGTGGGTACTAGTAATGTAATCGTTATCATTCAAATGCTGGCATACACCAGCCGCTACAGCTTCCTCACCGATATAAAGGTGAACAAAGCCTGGAATACTTCCTTCTGCAAAGACATCCATAGCTTTTGTTTCAAAAGCCCGAATTTTCTTCATACAGGTATACATATCCTGTATTTGTTGATTAGTTACTTTCATTATGTTTCCTCCTTGCCATAATCTTGGGAAAACCCTTCCCAAATTACAAATATGCTGGTTGCTACCGTTTTTCGGCAACTTTAGACCGGAATATTTATGCTGCGTTCTCGGCGATGGTGACCTCGACACAGGCCAAAGCAGCTTCTATACTGTCATCTTTATCTCCAAACCGCTGGAGATAAAGTCCCGGTACGTTTAGTCCACCGGTAACCGGTGTTATTGTAATCGCACCAACTGGAAGCTCTTCTGCTACTTTCTGCAAATCTACCTCCTGAGGTCTGGAAACTGCCACAGTTACATGCACTGCAATACCTTGTGAAAGGTCATCCAGATGCAGTATCTCTGACAGTCCGCAGAGACAACTTTTAGAAATCGCGTCTCGTACAGCTTTTGCAGCTGCCTTGGTTACATCTTGCCCGTGGAAATCCAGCCCTAATCCAAATTCAATGATATATCTAGGCAAACAATTCCCCTCCTTTCTTCTTACCTTGGCTGGATTATCTAAAACAAGTTCTTCAAAAGCCGATGCCACGCTCTCTGGAACTGTTTCAAAAGGACAATCCACGCACCCCATTTGTATCAATATTGAGAATTTATTTTGATACTTTAAATGTAATGCCGTCTACATGTCTCAAAATTGCATTTTGATATTAAAAATGTATCATGGTTTTACATTTTCGTCAATAAACCTTACTTACTTTTCTCATTATAGATGCAACTTTCGTCATATTCATAAAAACAGCATCTTGTTTTTTGGTTATTTTGCCTATCATATCATTTTTGAATATAATATTCTTAATCATATTCACATCAATTCTAATTTTTGTATCAAAACCGTAAATTCAAATCTCATTTATGCAAAATTTTAAGAATCTATATCAGAGAGAAACATAGATAGGTGCCGATATTCTAAAAAAAAAGCTTAGCTGGACAATAAGAGTAATATATAACATAGCTAAGCGGTTCTGCATAGCGTATAATTCTTCACATAAAAAAGTACGTTTGCTTATATATAAGCAAACGTACTTCTGAACTTGGATCATATCATTCTATGAGCAAGATGTCGGTTATGCACCCGCATTTCTTTTAGACGAATGGATACCGTACTTTTTTAACTTTCGATACAGAGATGCCCGGCTAATACCCATTCTTTTTGCAGAAAGCTCAACATTACCGCCACAACTTTCCAAGACACAACGGATAGTATCCTTCTCCGCCTCCTCTAGCGTCCGTTCTGCCCGGCAGGCAGAATCCCACAACTCAGCTTCTACTGCTGAATGCATAGGACAGAAGACTTCTGACGTTATTACAGAACCTTCACATGTATAGTATGCCCGTTCGATACAGATTTGCAACTCACGAACATTGCCCGGCCACAGATAATCTTGCAGATTATGCAAAAAACTACTATCCATTTCTTTAACATTATCTGGATATTTTCTATTTAACTGTTCCAAGAAACGTTCTGCACAATAGATAATATCTTCTTTACGTTCCCGCAAAGGAGCGATATCCAGCTTTAATACATTAAGAGCATTATATAAATCTCTGCGGAAAATCCGATGCTCCACCTCTCTTTCCAGGCTATGACTCACAGCAGCAATAATTCGGATATCCAACTGGTGTTCTGCACTCGAACCTAGCCGCTGTACACTGTGAGTCTGCATCATTCGTAAAAGTTTTTCCTGTAAATCCAACGGCATTTCTCCGATATCATCTAAAAATAAAGTACCGTGATCTGCCATTTCAAATTTTCCAGGCTTTCCTTCTTTCATAAAACTGATGTCTACCCCTTTAGCATATCCGAACAGCTCACCTTCTATGAAATCCCTAGAGAGTGCGGAATGGTTCAGTGTAACAAACGGGCCGTCAGCACGCTGGCTGGCATTGTGTATTGCTTGTGCTAACAGCTCCTTACCCGTACCACTTTCTCCTTCGATCAGAATGGTACCATCGTATTGGGCATATTTTTGGGCAAGCTGTACTGTCCGTTTCATAGCAGTGTCTTGCGCCACTACATCATCAAAGGAATAGAGTGCAAGGTTTCCGGTAACCCTGTTTACAGTTTCTAAAAGTCGCTTCTGCCGGTCAAAAGTGACACAATAACCATCTAGTTTTTTTCTCGTCAAAATCGGAAAGATCCTGGCACTGCAAACCAGCGTCTCAGATTGCGTAAGAACGGTACAGTCGGTCCGGTTCTGTGGTCTGCCGGCAAAAAAACTCTCTTGCTGATGCCACTCGACATCTGGCATTAGCTCCCGAAAATCCAGCTTTGAAAGTGTGTCAAGATTCATCCCCAAGATTCCTTGAGAACGTTTATTCATCCAGGCACCATGAAAGTTGCGGTCCAATATCACTATGGAGTCCGATGTGCTGTTTAGCGCAGTATGCATGAGGTTCGTGTTGTGATTCTGCTTTAGCTGCGTTTCAATGCCAAGTGCAGCTGCCACAACAATCCCCAAAGTATGAGAATGCACAGCTTCTGCATCTCCGGATAAATTAATACAACCTACGACCTCTCCGCCTAAGCCGTGGATCGGTGCAGCAGAGCAGGTCCAGCGATGGT
Source organism: Ruminococcus sp. (assembly GCA_013911065.1). GTDB lineage: Bacteria > Bacillota > Clostridia > Lachnospirales > Lachnospiraceae > Muricomes. The sequence goes on from JACERV010000006.1 coordinate 97,177, forward strand.
GGGATTCGCAATAATGCTCCGCACCCGACATTTGCATGGGGATATCCTGTTCCAGCGCAATACCAATTGCATTGCTGCCAACCTCTTCATCGCTCCAGAGCATCCCTCTTTCAAAGCGCAAATCCTGTGCCCAAAAACTGACCGTACCGTCTCCTATTGTTTCTAGAATATAGCCACAGCTATCTGTCAGAACCAGTAGAAAATGAGATGCACGTACGATATCTGCCAAATTGTTCATAATTGGCAGTACAATGTCAATCAACCATTGATTGGCCTCATAAATACTCCGAAAAATATCTGTATCTGCCCGCTTGCCTCTTCCTCCAAACGGATCCAAACCGATGCGTTTGCATTTTTTCCAGGATACAGCTATAGCAGGATGCAGATCCTGGGGCAGTTCATCGTTTAATATATAGTTTTCCCACTCTTTCTTTCGTATATCAAGGTGCATAACCTCACCATCCTTATACATTTCCTTTTTTGAGAATTACTTTCCTGATTTTAACATAGAAATTACTTCTTGTACAGTATTTGATAGCATTAGAAATGCTAAGTATCTTATTCAAATACAGTCAATTGGCTCGAAACTGGCTCAACAGATTCCAATAAGAGTTTATTCGCTTCCTTCTTATTCTTTACAAAAAAATATCTTTCTTATCTAAAGAAGTATCCCTTCCCATAAAAACATCCAAATCTTCCCTTGTAATACGCCATTATTCCCCTACCTTCATAGCTTTTAATTTACCACTCGAAATAAATCCACGAACGGTTTTATGGTGCAATCCTAAGACATCCGCAACTTTATATATTGTTAAGAAATTATTATTCATGTAACGCACTCCATTTCAATCACTTATATACAATATATATAACAAACTCCCATTTTCGTCAACTGTATATTTCTATTCATTATACTTTAATATTATTTATTGCACATATTTTTCATTTTTGTTGTGATATAAAAAAGGCACAGGAATAAATTACTCCTGTGTCTTTATACCGTTGAATTGCTTCTTTATGAATTTGTCTTATCCAAAAGCAGCCAGTTCGCCCGAAACGGCCGCATCAGATTCCAATATCCTACGCCAAAAAGATTATATTCCTTTGCAAGATTTATCTTTGCCGACATGCTGCGCACATCCTCAAACCATACTTCATGAGAGATTCCATCCCTCACATAGTTGAAAAATGGACTTTGAGCAACCTCAGAATATAGAATCTCCGCCCCATTTTCTGCCGCAATCTGAGGAGCCTCTACATTCCCTATCAGCCTTGCCTTTGTAATTCCCCTTTCAAAAGGCAGGGACCAGTCATAGCCATAATTAGGAATTCCCATAATGATTTTCTCCGGTGGAATTTGTGTCAGCGCATACTCCACCACCTGGCGCACCATATTCAAGGGCGCCACTGCCATGGGCGGACTATAGGTGTACCCCCATTCATAAGTCATCAGGAAAACATGGTCTGCATTGGCACCCAGCAGCGCATAATCCATTCCTTCATATAACAATCCGGGCTGGTCTGATGATGTCTTAGGAGCCAGTGCTACAGACACTTTATATCCGTTTGCATTCATAACCTCCCGCACCCTGCCCACAAATTCTGCATATCCTACACGGTTTTCCGGTAAAATGTATTCAAAGTCAATATCTACCCCTGCATACCCTTTTTCCTGGACAGTTGCCAGCAGATTTGCAATCAGCGTATTCTGTATCTCCACGTTTTCAACAAGCACCTTTACGAGCTGATTATTAAAGGTACCCTCCGCAAAAGGTGTCAGCACAAGCAGAGGTTCAATTCCGTTCTCCCATGCCGTCTCAATCATCCATAATTCATCCTGATAGGGCGGAACAAGCTCACCTGTAAATGTAAACCCGTAAGAAAAAATCAACAGCTCATTCAATGCCGGAATAGACTGTTCTAAAATATATGGCTCAATAAAGGGATAGGCATATCCGGTAACATGCAGATTCCCTCTAATACTTCCTGATTCCTCCATACCAAGTATCAGAAGTGCCTGCCCCACTACCAGATTCTGCTGGCCGCTCAACTGGTTATCATAAGAAATCTTCCATTCAGGAACCTGGGTCTCCCCGGATATGGAATATAGTGTATCTCCGGGCTTTACTATATATATCACAAAAACACCCCCTATGTAACAACATATGATAGTATTTTTCTTTTATGACACTTATTGAGCTGCTGATATTCAAGAAGGTATATTTTTCGAATTACGAATGATCAAGAAAGCATATTTCTTGGACTACTAATGTTCAAGGGAGTGTATATTGATATTATATATACCTTGACAGGCGATGTATAATATGTTTATATATACATATAAATGAAAGAAGGAGGTCTAGTTATGTCAATTGCTTCAGACCTGATTCGCGGGCATACGGATACAATCATCCTGGCACATTTAACCAGGGAAGATAGTTACGGATATAAGATTAATAAAGAGATTCAGATGGACACCGATAACCAGTACGAACTAAAAGAAGCAACCCTTTACACAGCCTTTCGCAGGCTGGAGGGAGCCGGTTATATCTGCTCCTATTGGGGAGATGAAAACACAGGTGCAAGAAGGCGCTACTATTCCATTACTGCAGAGGGCAGGCAGGCTTACAGGCAGTTAAAAAAAGAGTGGGAAGAAGCAAAATATCTAATCGACATCTTAATAAAGAGTAAAGAAGAAAGGGAGGATCAAAATGGAAGATAAATTAAGGGCATATATGGATCATCTGTTCCGGGATGTAAAACCGACCAAGAAGTCCGTAGAATTAAAGGAGGAGATTTTGCAGAATCTGGTAGATAAATACCAGGATCTCCTGGGAGAAGGAAAATCACCAGAAGCCGCCTACAACATTGCTGTGGCAAGTATTGGTGACATGGAGGACCTGCTGGCCGGGTTAAAAAAGGAGGAATTAGGGGGTTCTCCGCTGGATAACGAGCAGATAGAACAAGGGAGAAAGAAATCTGCCATATTGATTTCCGTATCTGTTATGCTTTATATTATGAGTCTGCTTCCTCCAATCCTGCTTTCCGATACTTCTTACTCAGACAGACTGGCTCCAGCATTGATGTTTCTTATCATTGCCATCGCAACAGGGTTAATTATTTATAATTATTTAAGCCAGCCGCGCTATTATAAAAAAGATGATTCTATTGTTGAGGAATTCAAAGAATGGCAGGAGCAGACAGATTCCAGCCGCAGAGCCAGGAAGGCAATCAGCAGTGCACTGTGGTCTGTCGTTGTAGTTGTTTATATTCTTATTAGTTTCTGGACAATGAGCTGGCATATTACATGGGTTATCTTTTTGATCGGGGCTGCTATTGAAGGTATTATAAAAGCCATATTCGAATTGAAAAGGTAGGGAAGAAAAATGGATAAAAGACAATTCGCATTTATAAAAATTATTGCCTGGTCCGTTACAGCCGTTATACTGATTACGGTGCTTGTTCTGGGATTGACTGGTATATGGAACTGGACTTCTATCGGCTTTGGCGGAGGGTATTTTTACACAGATTCAGGAAAATATCAGACTGGCGGAGCGGAACTAGACGGTAAACAGATTAAGGATCTGGATATAAACTGGATAAACGGCAATATTACAGTTGAAGTATATGATGGAGAAACCGTCCAATTTTTTGAAAAATCCCACAAAGACCTGAAAGAAAGCGAGCAGCTGCGTTACTATAGCAAAGACGGGAAACTCATTATACAATACCGAAAAGCAAAAAGAGCGCTGTTTTCACTAGGAACAAATCTTAGAAAAGAATTGACTGTCAGAATCCCTGAAAAAACCGCAGAAACTATGGGATATATACGCATAGATACGATTTCTGCAGATGCCAAGGTAAAAGGAATTACTGCAGAACGGTTCAACCTGGATTCAACATCAGGTAACTTTTCATTATCCGAATGCAAATCCTATACACTGTCCATGGACAGCACCAGTGGAAACCTGGCTGGAGAATCATTATATGTGGACGACAAACTGGATGCAGACACAACCAGCGGAGATGTAGATGTAGAGGGAAGCTTCCAGTATATCGATTCAGACACCGTATCAGGAACCATTACGATAATGTCTCAAATATGCCCTCAGAAAGTACGGACAGATTCTGTCAGTGGGGATGTGATATTAACAATACCTGAAAATAGTGGATTTACTTACCGAAAAGATTCCGTCAGCGGATCACTCGAATGTGACTTTGATGTATCTCAGAAAGAAGATATGGGAATTCATAAGGACGGAAGCGCTTCATTTCACTTCGACTCCGTCAGCGGCGACATTGCTATCTTAAAATTGGGTAAAAACTAGAAACAAGTATAAAACGCTTGGAAGGCTCTCCATATTCGGAGGGCCTTCTATGCTGTTACTGACAGCAGACGTAAATATAAGAACTTGTACATTTTTTAATTGAGTGGCACTCTCCACCACTCGGCTCATGTCAGATCCTTCCAAAATAAAAGCTATTAATATCCTCTACCGTCATACGCATTAGAGGATTTCCTAGTATGCGCCGAACATTTTGCACAACTGTGTTATATGCGCTCTGATATTCAGATTGATCCTTTACAAGATTTGGATTTCTGATACTTTCAATTTGAAATGTTACCTTCTCTCCATTTTGGGTAGTTTGACCAATAAAATACACCATAGATATTTCCCCGGTTATATCTATGCCACTTTCACGATATACCTTATCAGCACTTATTTCCCAAATATCAGCAATAGTTTCTGCTGTATATTGTTGTGTAGTAAAACCTAAAAATAAAACCGAGTAACGTTCTGTATTCATAAGACACCGCGAATATGTTTCTTAAAATAATATATGTCTTTTTGCACAAAACGGTTAAATCCCAGTCGGATAAGATTGTAATCTGTTTCATGGGTTCCTCATTCTTAATTTTGTTAGTAATCTTAGTGCTTATAAACATGAATACTTATGATATACCATCATTATTATTCTTAAGGTCAGAATATATCCTACAGCATTATTCTTAAATGTAAACTCAGTGATTGGTTAATAAATTGAAAATTATTTTATAAGCCTACGTCAACAGCGAGTTCCTCGTCCATTTTTCCACCGTTTCTAATTGCTCGGAGGTATGGAACCAGTGTTCTCCGTTCTCCATAACAGTCAGCTCGCCGCCGAAATGCGAAATAAAAGTATCTACCACATGACGTTCAGTTAGGTTATCTTGCCCTGCATACAAGATTTTGGTCGGATGCCTCCAATTGGTGATCGGATGTTCCTGTACCCAAGTTAGATATTTCCATGATAGCGTCTGCCCAAAATCAGTTGGAATGATCTTGTCCCTTTGCAGCCGCTCTTTCGTTACTCCTGCCCACTGCATCATATTTTGAATGAGCCATTCCATATCCAAAATGGGCGAAACAAACAGAGCCTGCACAAGCGGCTTATCTGCAAAAGCTAACATTCCAAACCACGCACCGATACTGTTAGCACGCAATGAGATATGCTTATATTTGAACTTCATATTGTCAAAAACCCAGCGCAGCTCAGATACGACAGTCCAAGGAACAAAGTTATCACTGTCAGCACGCTCTCCATGACCGGGAAGATCAATCCCTAATACCTGCCAGCCAGCAGGACATGCAATTTCAGCAATCGCCGAAGCTTCTTCTTTATTTCCACCCTGTCCGTGCAGAAATAGGTACAGGTTATCCGATGGTTCACCGAACAGGATTGCCGGTATATTGCCGATTTTAAACTTTTTATAACTTACTGTCTGTTTCATAATGTCCTCGTTAAATTCTTATTTATACATTTAGGATAAGGGAACGGTACTGTAACTAAAATCACTTTCTGGAACGGCATCAGCCTACCCTCATCCATGACAAAATAAGCCTTGCATTGTGCAAGACTTATTTCCGTTTTTGCTTCTTGTTTTTGCCGTTCTTATTTATAGTAAATCATTGCTAAAGTATCAGCATCGCATCTCCAAAACTAAAAAACCGATACTTCTCCTTTACTGCTTCTTCATAGGCATTTAATACGTGTTCTTTGCCCGCCAGCGCCGAGACCAGCATAATCAGTGTCGATTCCGGCAGGTGGAAGTTTGTAATCAGGCAGTCCAGTATTTTAAACTCATAGCCCGGATAGATGAAAATTTCCGTCCATCCGCTGCTCGCTTTGAGACCCCCATTCTCATCGGCAGCCGACTCAATGGTCCTGCAGCTTGTGGTTCCTACGCAGATTACACGCTTATGATTCTTTTTCGCAAAATTAATTTTCTCTGCAGCCTCCGCATCAATGATATAAAATTCTGAATGCATATGATGAGCTTTCACATCCTCTACTTTTACGGGGCGAAACGTACCAAGTCCCACATGCAGGGTTACTCTGGCAATCTCTATCCCCTTCTCCTGGATTTTCTCCATCAATTCAGGAGTAAAATGAAGTCCCGCGGTGGGGGCTGCGGCTGAGCCTGCATGAGAAGCATACACTGTATTGTATCTGTCCTTATCCTTCAATTGATGTGTAATATATGGAGGAAGAGGCATCTGCCCAAGCTGATCCAGAATTTCTTCAAAAATCCCTTCATATTCAAAATGAATCAGGCGGTTTCCTTCCTCTGCCACGTCCATCACTTCTCCAACCAGCAATCCGTCCCCAAAGCTGATTCTTGTACCTGGCTTTGCCTTTTTACCCGGTTTGACAAGAGTTTCCCAGACATCATTCTCTTTCCTTTTCAGAAGCAGCACTTCTATCTTCGCCCCGGTCCCTTCCTTGGAGCCAATCAGCCTGGCAGGAATAACTTTTGTGTCATTAATGACAAGGCAGTCTCCCGGCTCAAGATATTCTGTGATATCCCGGAACGCATGATGTTCTGTTTTCCCCGTTTTCTTATCCAGTACAAGAAGGCGGGAACCTGCCCTATCCTCCAGTGGATCCTGGGCGATTAGCTCCTGGGGCAGGTCATAATAAAAGTCACTTGTTTTCAATGCAAAATCCGCCTTTCCAAATTACTTACTGTCTCAATTCTATCCCCATCTCTTCCAGAGCTTTCAGGATTTTTTTCATAGCTGATGTTATGTCAGCCTCTTCTAACGTTTTATCTTTTGCCCTGAATACGATAGAATACGCAATTGATTTGTAGCCCTCTTTAATTTGAGCGCCTTCATATAAATCAAATAAGGCATAACTCTCCAGATAAGAACCGCCCTTTTTCTCAATGACTTCCTCTATCTGTCCTGCAAGTATATTTTTAGGTACGACCATACTGATATCACGGTGAACTGCAGGATATTTTGCGATTCCCATGTATTTTCTATCAAAAGTCGCGTATTCCAAAATGCCCGGCATGTCAATCACTGCAATGTAAGCCCTTTCGCCGATTCCATAATTGTCAGCCACTTCTGGGTGTACCTCGCCCAAATATCCCACGTTCTTTCCTTTATAAATAATATTTGCCTGACGTCCCGGATGCAGATACGGTATTCCTGCATCCGGGCTGTAGGATTCCTTATCTTTCATTCCGATTTTTTCGAAAAACTCTTCCACAACACCTTTCATGCTAAAGAAATCTCCGTTTCCGTACATGCCCAGTGTAAACTGCATACGTTCCTCCGGAAGTTCCGTTAGTGGAATTGCCTTAGGCAGATAAACATTTCCCAGTTCATAAAGACGCACGTCTTTGTTCCGGCGATTGTAATTTGTAGCAAGAGAAGTCAGCATACCATTCAGAGAAGTGGTTCTCATAATACTGTAGTCTTCTCCCAGTGGATTTATAATTTCCACAGCGTTCCGCAGCGGAGAATCTGAAGGAATCAAAAGCTTCTCAAATACCTTTGGACTTTCAAAGGAGTAGTTCATACTCTGGCTGAATCCACAGAATTCTGCAATATCCTCAGCCGTCTTCTCAATCCGCAGCTTGAAGGAAATTTTTCCGGTGGTAGCTTCTCCTCTGGGAAGTGTAGTCGGTATATTATCATACCCGTAGAACCTTGCCACTTCCTCTGCCAAATCAGCAAGCCGGAATAAATCATGACGAAATGTTGGCGCAATCACTTCTTTTGTCTGAGGGTCATAATCCAATCCGATTTTTTCAAAATATCCCAGCATTTCTGCTTCTGATATGTTTGTTCCCAGCATCTCATTTATTTTTGCCCCATCAAAAGGCACTCTGACAGGTTCTTTCACCTTGCCGTACACATCAACGGTGCCCCCTATGACTTCCCCAGCCCCCATCTCTTCTATAAGCTGGCAGGCTCTGTCAATGGCAGCTTTTGCATTATTCGGATCAAGTCCTTTTTCAAATTTACCGGACGCATCTGTACGCAGACCTACTCTTTTGCTGGACTTACGGACGTTCACACCGTCAAAGCATGCAGCTTCAAATAACATTGTCTTTACATCATCTGTAATCATAGAGTTCTCACCGCCCATAATTCCGGCAAGACCAATAGCTTTTTCTCCGTCACAGATCATGAGTACTTCTTTATCTACTGTTCTCTCCTGGCCATCCAGGGTAGTAAACTTTTCTCCATCCTGAGCGGTTCTCACTATAATCTGGCGGCCTGCTATCATATCCAAGTCGTACGCATGCATAGGCTGACCGTACTCTTCCATCACATAATTTGTAATATCTACCAGATTATTAATCGGGCGGATTCCTACAGATGCCAGTCTTCTCTGCATCCATTTGGGAGAAGGTCCAATTTTAATATTTTTAACTACCCTTGCACAGAAACGAGGGCAAAGGTCTGTATTTTCAACGGATACCTTTACATAATCGTTTACATCCTGATTATTACCTGTTTCTGTAATAACAGGCGGTACAAATTCTTTACGGAAGGTTGCCGCCGCTTCTCTTGCAATTCCTATTACACTAAAACAATCCACACGGTTGGAAGTCACTTCATATTCAAACACTACGTCATTCAATCCCAGGGCTTCCACTGCACTCGCACCGATTTGTGCGTCCTCAGGGAAAATATAAATTCCCTCATCAGGAGATTCCGGGTACATTTCCTTTGTGGAACCCAGTTCTTCGATAGAGCACATCATACCAAAGCTCTCCACACCACGCAGCTTCCCCTTCTTAATTTTAATTCCTCCTGGTGTTTTGGAACCGTCATGTCCGCCTGCCACACGTCCCCCATCCAATACAACGGGAACTTTATCGCCTTCATGCACATTATTCGCTCCGGTTACAATCTGAACAGATTCGCTTCCAACATTTACCTGGCAGATAATCAGTTTATCTGCGTCAGGATGCCTTTCAATTTTATCAATCTGTCCAATGATAATCTTCTCCAGGTCTGCATCCAGCACCTCATATCCTTCTACCTTGGTACCGGACAATGTCATTGCATCTGTATACTCCTGCGCTGTCACATTCAAATCCGGGACATACGCTTTAATCCATGATAATGAAGTATTCACTCTATTTTCCTCCTTTTTCTATATCCCGTTTTAGACTTAAAACTGTTTCAGAAAACGGATATCGTTTTCGTACAGAAGTCTCATATCGTCAATCTCATATTTCAATAATGCAATTCGCTCAAGTCCTACTCCAAACGCAAAGCCAGAATACTCCTCCGGGTCAATGCCGCACATCTCCAGAACATGTGGATGTACCATTCCGCAGCCAAGGATTTCAATCCAGCCAGAACCCTTGCAGAAACGGCATCCCTTTGCACCGCATTTGAAACAGCTTACATCTACTTCCGCACTTGGTTCTGTGAATGGAAAATGGTGGGGTCTGAATTTGGTCTTTGTATCTGGACCGAACAGTTCCTTTGCAAACACTTCCAGCGTTCCTTTTAAATCGGCAAATGAAATATTCTTATCAATGACAAGACCTTCAATCTGATGGAAAGACGGAGAATGTGTTGCATCCACCTCATCAGAGCGGAATACTCTTCCCGGAGCAATCATACGGATCGGAAGCTTTCCCTGCTCCATTACACGTGCCTGCACCGGTGATGTCTGGGTGCGCAAAACAATGTCCTTACTCACATAAAATGTATCCTGTTCATCTTTTGCCGGATGGTCGGCAGGAATATTCAGTTTCTCAAAATTATACAAATCGTATTCCACTTCCGGACCTTCTACAACTTCATATCCCATACCGACGAAAATACGCTCTACCTCTTCCAGTGCTATGGTATTTGGATGTCTGTGTCCCACCATACTTTTTTTAGAAGGCAGCGTCACATCAATTACCTCTGCTTTTAACTTCTCTTCTCTAAGGAATTTTTCCATTTTCGTCCTGGACTCTTCCAAAACTACTTCAATGGCTGCCCTTGTCTCATTAACCAGCTGTCCCACCTTAGGCCTGTCCTCTGGTGCCACATCCTTCATTCCCTTGAGGACTGCCGTTAATTCCCCTTTTTTGCCCAGGAACTTTACACGCACATCATTTAACTTTTCCGGTATATCAGATGCCTGGATTTGTGCAATCGCTTCTGCCTTAATTTGCTCCAATTTTTCTTTCATCTTTCTGCTCCTTTCGTAAAGCGAACATTTTTTTCATTACATAAAAAAACTTCATCCCAATGAAGGGACGAAGTTCTACATTCGCGGTACCACCCTAATTCCTATAATTATATTATAGGCTCTTAGTTTTGTGTAACGTACAACATACGGCATGCTCTACTTCTATTTCAAGCACGCAGCTATCGTGGGAATTTCGATTGCCATCTGAACTAAAGAAAACTTGCAGCCAGTGATTTTCTCTCTCTGATAGGAAATGGGACTCTACTATGCACGGTTATCGCTTTTTACTTTTCCATTGTAACATAAGGTTTTTGAATGTCAAGGAAATTTCTTCTTTTTACCTTCTCTTCCCATATCCTTCGAGTAATGCATTTAACTCTCCGCCAAGCAAAATGACATACATACACACATACAGCCACAGCATAATCAGGATAATTGTAGTCAGGCTCCCATACATACTGGAAAATCCAGTAAAAATATCCAAGTAGACGGAAAATACAAAGGATATCATCAGCCAGACGCAGGAAGTAAATATAGCACCCGGGAGCTGCTGCTTCATGGTTGTTTTTGACATATTTGTTCTGTTGGGTAAAAATTTATATACCAGGTCCCAGAACAGTGTCAGTACAACCAGCGTTAAAAGTGTCCTGATCTTAATAACAAGATCCATGATCGTTGTCAAAAGCGGCACATGCCTATATACAATCAGGCTGATTCTATTTCCAAAGACAGAAAAGGTCAGGGAAAGTATAATCGCTAAAATAAAGATGACCGTATATATAGAAGCACGCATTCTCAGGTAAAGATAATTTCTAGTCTCTGTATTGTCATAAATGCAGTTCAGCCCCGATGTTACAGAAAGTACTCCCTTCCCTGCAGACCAAAGAGCTACAATAATGGTAATAGGGATAATAGTTCCCGACTGTGCATAAACCTGATTTATTATAGAAGCAATCGTTCCTTCCACCGTCTTGGGAAAAATCTGCATGACTGCTTCCATCACATCTGTTTTCGTGACCGGTGTAAACTGTACCATTGTTAAAAGCAGCAAAATGATAGGTATCAGGGACAACACAAAAAAATAGGCTGACTGTGCCGCATAAGCTCCAGTATGATGTGACCCCACGATATCTGCCACTCTACGAATTTTACCAACAACTTTTCTTACTCTTCCTTGCATCCTTCTCTCCCACTAGATTTCTTAATTTAAAATGTACCACAGTTTATCTGCTTCGAATCCAATATTATACCATCTTTATCTGCAGTATACTAGATATGATTTCCTTATCTTCATAAAATAAACTTTTCAAATCATATCATAAAGGATACATTTATTCAAGTATGCTCTTCAATACCCCCGGAGGGTTCTTGTATAATAGGAAACGCAGTTTCCTATTATACAAGAAGAAAAAGACATCTGCACACTGGCAGATGTCTTTATCTTTAGTAGTTTCCCCAAAATGCCGGTCCTGTATTTTGACTCCTAGCCAAAGCTAGGTGGGCAACCGCATCTGCTTTTTTGTCTTCCACTGCAACGGAGGCCTGACATATTACAGAAATATAAGAATCCCGTTTAAAGTATTGTAGGTTCAAAATAGCAGGTGTGTCGAACATTTCAGGTTCTTCTCTAAATGTATTATAACCCATTTACATAGAATTTACAACTGGTATTGAATTCTATTTTTTCATGCATTTCTTCAGTTCAGACAGAAATATATTTAAGTGTTTCTGAAGTCTTTTATGAACTTAAAATTTGTGATATAGTTATTTTTATACCTATTGATAAAGGAGTCTTAAGATATGAAGATGAATGAGTTAAAACTTGTCTATTTCAGCCCGACGGGCACTACAAGAAAGGTCATTATGGAGGTTGCCAAAAGTATTGACCTTAAATCTGTCTCTTTCAATCTCACCGTCCACAAAGAAAAAAAGCCCTCTCTTCAGTTTAAAAAAGAGGATTTTGTACTTTTTGGCATTCCGGTGTACAGCGGCCGCGTTCCACAGACATTTTTAGAATATTTTGATCTTTTAAAAGGCGAAGATACTCCCGCAGCGTTAATTGCTACATACGGATGCCGCGAGTACGAAGATGCTCTTTTGGAACTGCAGACAGAAGTTGAAAAACGGGGCTTTAAAGTCATTGGTGCAGCTGCGTTTCCGACAGAACATTCTATAATCCGCTCTATTGGTTTTGGACGTCCAAACAAAGAGGACATGAAAGTAATTGCCGATTTTGGTATTCAGCTAAACCGCCGCCTAAAGAAAGAGAATTCTTTTGAAGAATTTCATATTCAAGTACCCGGAAATACACCATATAGGAAATATGGTCATGTTTCTCTTCACCCAAGAACAAACAGAAATCTCTGTACAGAATGCGGAGCTTGCGTAAAAGCCTGTCCATCCGGAGCGATTCCTGCGGAGAACCCTAAAAAGACAAATAAAAAGAGTTGTATTTCCTGCCTGAAGTGCGTGCGTGTCTGCAAGCAAAAAGCAAGAACTGTTAACAGTTTAAAAATAAGCCTTACAAACAGAAGATTGCGTAAAGTTTGCCAAAGCAACAAGACAGCTGATATATTTGTCTAAAAGTGTTTAGAAAAACAACTTCTACAGAAAGTGGATATGGGCCATGATTGACGAAAAATAAAGTACAGGATGTCCTGTACTCTATTTTTATATGCTCATTTTTAATTCAATTCGTCTACTACTTTCTGAATTGCTGCAAGCGCATCTTCCGGCAGTTTATCATATCCTTCTTTTACTGTAGCAAATTCTTTAATCTCATTTACACGGTCATTCATACGAGCCTTTAACTGAGATACATAATCTGCATCGTTCAGGTCTGGAACAAATCCTTCCCAATCCATAATCTCAATATCAGAGAATGGTCCCCACTGATGGAATTCTGCTTTCTTCTCTACGATTGCTTCCAAAATTCCGAGTGTATCCTTAGGCTGAACTTTCTTGCCCATGAAATCGCCTGTGTTAATAATGTAACAATCTACATTCTTCTCTTCAACCAGTTTCTTAAACTTGCTGTAGTCATCTACCAGCGGATATGTTCTAAATGGGTTTGCATATGGAACAACTACCAGTTTGTTTGGATCTACTCCAGGAGCAAGTCTTTCCGCTGTAGTTCTCTTTGTAGCCAGTGTAGCTCCCATTACAGATGCAAGAGAAGCACCCTTTAATTTTACTACTGGTGGAATTGTAGGATCTTTCATAATCCAGAAAATTGCATTTACAGGAGAGTTAATCTTATCCACACGGTTTGGTGACCATAATTTAGATTTGATAGCACGTCCGTTACCATTTCTGATATCTTCTGTTACTAACTGAATCTTTCCATCTTCGTCACGTGTTGCAGCACAGTTCTGCGCTGTAAGCAGATATTTATTGTCTTCGCACCCTGTCGGATAATCCTGTGTCTTATCGAAGTAAGTAGGCTCAATAGCAACGGAAGCACATGTATCTGTATTGATAATGAAAGCATCATCATGAAGAACTTTGATATCATATTTTCCATCATGTTTTGCATGTGTAATTGTAGACTTTCCTGATCCTGACAACCCATATACAGATGCAACATACTTGCTGCCGTCTGCTAAAGTATATTCTTTCTGTCCACCGTGGCAGGATGCATATCCATTACGGTTGGCCAGTGCCCATACCATAGTAAGTGTGCCTTTTTTATGCTCACCAAAATATCTCATTCCAAGGATACATGCACAGTTTTGATTTGTGTTAAAATAGCACATTGTCTGAGGATCACTCAGGTTGCTGAAGTCCACATCCGGAGTCTGCAGTGGTTTCCACTGTGGGTCGGAAAAGAGGTAAATATCCGGCTCTGTTCCATTTCCTACAGGAATAGACTCTTTATACATCTTTACATAATCATCGGACATATACTGGAAGTTTAACATCCATGAGTACATAATATTTTCTTCGCCTTCCGGAATTAAAAGATGAACCTTTACCATGAACTCTGGATCAAGACCTGCATAAACTGTTGCATGATACATCTTTTTAAAACGGGATTTGTAAACCGCATCCATTGCTACTTTATCCAGCTTTTCACAATCCACACCCGGCTCACCTGCAATACGGCGTGATCCTGCATAACGTCCTGTAATGGCACCATCATTAAATAAAAGAACTTTTGCGTCTGCATCCAGACCAAACTCTTCGCCTCTATATACCGGCATATCTGTTACGACTGTTCCCGGAGAATTCTTTGCTAAATTATATGCCTCTTTCAATGTGTTTACCGGAACCACGTTATTTCCGTAAAATGCTGTTTCAATAATGGACCTTGTCTTTGAAAAACCTGGCTTACCTTTTCCAATTTCACTAATTGGATAATACGCTTTTGTTGACATCTACTAATTTCCTCCTTCAAATCGAAATTTGTTTAATTATCCCATACTCAAACTGGAAAGTCAACCCCTTTTTTGAAGGTCAGTCTTGTTCTTATTTCATTTATTGGCTGTTTTGTTAGGAATACCTACTAAATAATTGCACAAAATGCAAGTAGAACGAGTTCTACTTGCATTTTTATGGTAAATATTAATCTATTTCTTGATGTTTTGTCCTTTTTCTGTGCCCTTTTTGCAATTTCTCTGTTAAATATTTCACTATTTAATATTATACAGAAGACCGAATAAATTTTCAACGATATATGCATACAAAAAAACTTGCTTCTGCACATATCGTTGAAAACCTGAATCGCCGTATATAATTAAAAATATTTCTTTTTCAGCTTTGTTGTATAAACCATAAACCAAATGAGTGCGACCACAAATGCCGCCATTGCAACCATATCCAAAATAAAAATAGGAGTCACAAAATAGTGGATTGCATCCACTGCCCCATAAAGAGTAGTCACAACTCCGAAAATAAGAACTGCCGGAAGTGCTTTCTCCATGTACGCTTTTTTGTCCTTGCACATATACTCTGTAAATCCCTTGCCAAGCAGAAGAACCTCGTTAATATGTCCTTCTTTTCTCATGGTTATATAGGCATACAGGGAATAGATGCCGCCGCCTAATATCATAAGGCTGATTGCCCCAAACATACTGTCCATAAATTACACCTCTGCTCTCAAAATTTCTTTTACAGTTTTCTTCATTTCATCTGCATCGCATTCTTTTGTATGAAGAATCTCAGCATTACGGATTTCTTCAATGGCTTTTGGAACAGGGGTCTGGGATATCTTTTCCAATTCATCAATCAGTGCAAGTTCATCCATTGCATCATAAGACCCATCAATCGCAGTCATTACACTTTTTGCAAATTTATAAGGGCTTGCTGTAGATATAACCAAAGCTTTTTTGTTATCTTTGCTGTTTTCCCTGTAAACCTTACATACACGGGAAGCTACTGCCGTGTGAGTATCCATCACATAGCCTGTGGAGCGGTATGTCTCACGAATTGCTGCTTCCGTCTCTTCTTCTGAAGCGTACCCACCTGCAAAATCATTCAGTTTTTCTTTCATTTCAGGGGTAATTTCATAAGATCCCTCTGTCTTTAGCTGCTCCATCAGTTCTGTATTTTTTTTGGCATCCTGCCCTGCAATAGCATAAATCAAACGTTCCAGATTACTGGAAATCAGAATATCCATGGACGGAGAAGATGTCAGAACAAACTCCCGGTTCCGGTCATATTTTCCTGTCTTGAAAAAGTCAAATAACACTTTATTTTCATTAGAGGCACAAATTAACTTCGCAATTGGTACTCCCATTTGTTTTGCATAGTAAGCTGCCAGAATATTCCCAAAGTTTCCTGTAGGTACTGTTACATTAATCTGTTCACCGGACTGAATCTCTTCATTCTGCAAAAGTTTTGCATAGGCATAGACATAGTATACGACCTGAGGCACAAGACGTCCAATGTTGATGGAATTCGCTGAAGAAAACTGATATCCGTCTTTGTCCAGCTCTTCTCCAAGTGCCTTGTCTTCAAACAGCGCCTTCACTCCGCTCTGTGCGTTGTCAAAATTCCCATGAATGGCAACAACGAAAGTATTCTTTCCCTTTTGCGTCACCATCTGCAGCTCCTGAACCTTGCTCACTCCGTCCTTTGGATAAAATACAATAATTTTGGTCCCCGGAACATCTGCGAAACCAGCCAGGGCCGCTTTTCCGGTATCTCCGGATGTAGCTGTCAAAATCACAATATCCTTGGTCACATGATTCTTTTTAGCAGCAGTGGTGAGCAGATGCGGGAGAATCGATAATGCCATATCCTTAAACGCTATCGTAGCACCATGAAATAACTCCAAATGGAAGGTATCTCCTACTTTTACAAGAGGAGCAATTACATCTGTATCAAACTTTTGGTCATATGCACTTTCAATACAATGTTTCAGCTCTTCCTCCGTAAAATCTGTCAAAAACTGCTTCATGACCGCATAGGCTGTCTCCTGATAGGTCATATCTTTTAACTCTTCCATCGTCACATCCAGTTTTGGAATACTTTCAGGAACGAACAGGCCGCCGTCTTCCGCCAGTCCTTTTAAAATTGCCTGGGAAGCCGTCACTGTTTTTTCTGCATTTCTTGTACTCTTGTATAATAAATTCATTTTATTGTCTCCTTGCCTATACTTTCCTTCGTTACTGCCTCTTACTGTTTGTATAATTCACCAGTCCTCCGGCGGCAATTAATTTCTGCATAAATTCAGGAAAAGGCTGTCCCTGAAATTCAGTTCCCTTTGTCCGGTTATAAATTTTACCACTGTCAAAGTCAACCTCGACCTCATCTCCCGCTTCAATTCCTTTGGCCGCTTCGGGGCATTCAATAATCGGAAGTCCAATATTAATTGCGTTGCGGTAGAAAATTCTGGCGAAGGTCTCCGCAATCACACAGCTCACCCCTGCCGTTTTCAGGCAAAGAGGTGCATGCTCTCTGGAGGAGCCACAGCCAAAGTTCTTATTTGCCACAATTAAATCTCCCGGCTGTACCTTCTTTACAAAATCGGGATCAATATCTGCCATTGCATGGCTTGCCAGTTCCTGGGCATCGAAAGAATTCAGATATCTTGCAGGTATAATAACATCTGTATCCACATTATCTCCGTATTTAAAAACATGTCCCAAAGCCCTCATTATTTGTCACCTACTTTCTCCGGATTTGCAATGTATCCTGCAATTGCACTTGCAGCCGCCACTTCTGGAGAAGCCAGATAAATCAGAGAATCTACGTGTCCCATTCTTCCCACAAAGTTACGGTTTGTTGTAGATACACATTTTTCTCCTGCCGCCATAACACCCATATGACCGCCCATACATGGTCCGCAGCTTGGTGTATTTACTGCACATCCTGCATCCACAAAGATATCTAAAAGACCTTCTGCAATACATTCTTTATAAATATTCTGTGTTGCCGGGATAACCATAACACGCACATCGGGATGAACCTGACGTCCTTTTAAAATTGCGGCGGCTTTCCGCATATCTTCCATTCTGCCGTTTGTACAGGAACCAATGACTACCTGGTCAATCCAAATCGGCTCCATAGCCTCAATCTCATCAATCGTCTTTGCATTGCCCGGAAGGTGCGGGAAGGCAACTGTGGGGCGGACTTTAGACAAGTCAATTTCAATCACTTCATCATAAACCGCATCCTCGTCGGCCTCATATATTTTATATTCCTTCACAGAGTGTTCCTGCATGTAAGACTCTGCCTGCTCATCCACCGGGAAAATTCCATTTTTTGCCCCAGCTTCAATTGCCATATTTGCCATGGTAAACCGGTCATCCATAGAAAGCGCTTTGATTCCACTGCCTGTAAATTCCATAGATTTATACAGAGCACCATCCACGCCAATTACACCAATAATATGAATGATGATATCTTTACCACTCACATAGGCTGCCGGTTTTCCTGTAAGCACAAACTTTACCGCATTTGGAACTTTAAACCAGAGTTCTCCCATTGCCATGCCCGTTGCGATATCTGTAGTACCCACTCCTGTAGAAAATGCACCCAGGGCGCCATATGTACAGGTATGAGAGTCTGCACCAATGATGCACTCTCCGGCAACCACAACACCTGCCTCCGGCAGAATTGCATGCTCAACACCTGACTTGCCCTGTTCAAAATACCATTTCAATTCCTGCTCTTTTGCAAACTCCCGGATAGATTTGGAGTTTTCTGCAGACTTGATATCTTTGTTTGGTGTAAAGTGGTCAGGTACTAAGACCACTTTATCCTTATCATAAACTTTGTCTGCCATCTCCCTGAAAATAGGCAGAGCCATAGGCCCGGTAATATCATTTGCCATTACGATATCTAATTTTGCTTCTATCAACTGCCCGGCAACTACAGAATCAAGTCCTGCATGAGCTGCCAGAATCTTCTGCGTCATTGTCATTCCCATTGCGGCAACCTCCTGTCTTATTTCGCCTGAATGTATCCTTTTGCTGTCAGTGCTTCTGCACAGAGGACTGCACCACCGGCTGCTCCTCTGACTGTATTATGAGACAGGCCAATAAACTTATAATCAAACATATTGTCTTCTCTGAGACGGCCGATGGATACACCCATACCGCGCTCATAATCTACATCCAATTTTACCTGAGGACGATTATCATCTTCCAAGTACTGGATAAACTTCTTTGGTGCACTTGGCAGCTCTGCCTCCTGGGGGAACCCTTTGTAGTTTACTAACTTTTCTATTAACTCCTCTTTGGAAGGGTTTTTATCAAAGTTGATAAACACTGCTGCTGTATGTCCGTTGAGTACGGGAACACGAATACACTGACATGTAATTTTAGGCAGTGCTGCTTTTACAATCTCGCCGTTTTCTACCTTGCCAAGTACCCTGAGAGGTTCCTGCTCACTTTTTTCTTCTTCCCCTCCAATGTATGGGATAATGTTCTCTACCATCTCCGGCCAGTCTTTGAATGTCTTGCCTGCCCCGGAAATTGCCTGGTATGTAGTGGCAACTACTTCCTTAGGGCCAAACTCTTTCCATGCATCAAGACATGGGGCATAGCTTTGGATAGAGCAGTTTGGCTTTACTGCAATAAATCCACGTGTAGTTCCCAGACGTTTTTTCTGGTCTGCAATAACTTCAAAATGCGCTACGTTGATTTCCGGTACTACCATAGGCACATCCGGTGTCCAGCGGTGAGCGCTGTTGTTGGACACAACCGGTGTCTCCGTCTTTGCGTATTCCTCTTCAATAGCCTTAATTTCATCTTTTGTCATATCTACAGCGCTAAACACAAAATCAACTGTTCCAGCAACCTTTTCCACTTCATTTACATTCAGAACAACCAGTTTCTTTACGGCTTCCGGCATAGGAGTGTCCATTTTCCATCTGTCTCCTACCGCTTCCTCGTAAGTCTTTCCAGCAGAGCGTCCGCTTGCTGCTACTGTAACTACTTCAAACCATGGGTGTCCCTCCAGCAGAGAAATAAATCTCTGTCCCACCATTCCTGTTGCTCCTAAAATACCAACTCTTAATTTTTGTTCCATTTCTTCTCTCTCCTTCTCTGTCTTTATTCTACATTCAAATAGGCTTCCTGTAAAGCAATCACTTTTTCCATAGCTGCTTTTCCAGGAGCACCAAGAGTATTTCGCATCTCTACACAGGTCTTCATGCTGATTGCATCATAAATATCTTTCTCAAAAACTGGTGAAATCTGTCTGAATTCTTCCAGTGACATATCATCCAGTGCAATTTTCTTCTCAATACAGTAAAGCACCAATTGCCCTACGATTCCATGGGCATCCCGGAAAGGCACCCCATGATTTACAAGATAATCTGCTGCGTCTGTGGCATTGGTGAAGCCATTCTTTGCACTGTCTTCCATTCTTCTGTGATTGAACCCCATAGACCCAATCATGCCGGTAAATAAAGCAAGACATCCTTTCGTGGTATCAATGGCATCAAATACAAACTCTTTATCCTCCTGCATATCCTTATTATATGCAAGGGGGATTCCTTTCATTGAAGTTAAAAGAGACATCAGTGCGCCGTACACCCGGCCGGTCTTGCCCCTGACAAGTTCTGCGATATCGGGATTCTTTTTCTGAGGCATAATGCTGCTTCCTGTACTGTAAGCGTCATCAATTTCCACAAACTGATATTCATTGGAATTCCAGATAATTACTTCCTCCGAGAAGCGGCTCAGATGCATCATCACCGTTGACATGGCGGACAGCAGCTCTATCAGATAATCTCTGTCTGACACAGAATCCATACTGTTCAATGTAGGCCCGTCAAACCCAAGCAATTCAGCCGTATAGTCCCTGTCCAGGGGATAAGTTGTCCCTGCCAGTGCACCAGAACCTAATGGACAATAATTCATTCTATTATAAATATCCTTCATGCGCAGCCTGTCGCGCTTAAACATTTCAAAATAAGCCCCCATATGATGGGCAAGAGTAATGGGCTGTGCCTTCTGCAAATGAGTGAAACCAGGCATGTAGGTTTCTGTATTCTCCTTCATCAGCTTCAGAAGAACTTCCAGCAATTCCTTCAAAAGTTTATCAAGTTCTAAAATCTCATCCCGGGTATAAAGCTTCATATCTAAAGCAACCTGGTCATTGCGGCTTCTTCCGGTATGCAGTTTCTTCCCGGGCTCGCCAATGCGCTCTATCAGATTTGCCTCCACAAAGCTGTGAATATCCTCATATTTATCTGTAATCTCAAGGGTTCCATTTTCCACATCTGTCTTAATTCCCTCAAGTCCTTCTATAATCTGCTCTTTTTCTTTCTCTGTGAGGATTCCCTGCTTTGCCAGCATTGTCACATGGGCAATACTGCCGCGGATATCCTGCTCATAGAACTTTTTATCAAAAGATATTGATGCATTGAAATTGTATACTAACTGGTCTGTTTCCTTCGTAAAACGACCGCCCCATAACTGTGCCATTCCTCTGTCCCCTTTTCCTTTTTACGTTTTCCCCTTAGTTTATCATAGTAAAGTGCTGATGTCCACACTAAACTTTTCAATGTAATTCTTTTCTCTCGGCCAGGGAAAACTTGCATCCGCAGTAATCCTGCCTGTACAGCCCATGTTCTTTCGACAGCTCAATGGACCGCTTATAGCCGTTCTTCTTTTTAAAATCAGAAGGAAGATATTTCAAACCATATTGATCCGCCACTTTCATCCCGATAGAATTCAGCTTTCCTGCATTTTTCATCGGGCTGATGCTCAAGGTTGTCGTGAAATAATCAAACCCGCCTTTTGCTGCTTCTTTAGCTGACTCCTTCAAGCGCAGCTCATAACACTTAAAGCACCGGGCACCCCCTTCTTTCAAGTGTTCCAGCCCCCCGGACACTTCATAAAATTTTTCCTTATCATAACTCCCTGCTTGAAAAGAAACAGGATACTTAAAGTGCATCTTGGTAATAAAATCCTGCTGCTCTGCCAGACGCTTTGCATATTCACTTTCGGGAAAAATATTCGGATTATAATAGAAGACAGTGATTTCAAAAAACTCTGATAAATATTCCAGTACATAACTGCTGCAGGGAGCACAGCAGCTATGGAGAAAAAGCCTGGGTACACTGCCCGCCTCTTCCAAGGATTCTGTCAGCTTATCCAATTCTTTTTGATAGTTCACATTTTGATGATTCATTTCTTACAATACCTTTCTAATGACCAGGCACATTCCCGGATTCAAAATTTACTACATCTTACCTCCTCATTCGTTTTTTGTCAATGAACCTGATAGACATTCACTTATCTACTATTTTTTCATAAACTAACTATATACTTGTCGAATGGAGTGTCTGCATGGAACCTATACTTGAACTCAAAAACATAAATTATGCGTATCACACATTAGAAGGAGAAACCAAAACACTGACGGATATCTCATTTTCCATAGCCTCCGGCGAATTTGTTGCCATTGTCGGGCCCTCCGGATGCGGTAAATCTACCCTGCTCTCCATTATTTCAGGACTTTTGGAGCCGGAAAAGGGGCTTATAAAAGTAAATGGACGTTATGCAAGAGAAAATACTATGAATATTGGCTATATGCTGCAGCATGACCATCTTTTTGAATGGAGAACTGTTTATAATAATGTTCTGCTGGGTCTGGAAATCCAGCATATGCTTTCTGCCAAATCCCGTGCCAGAGCTAGGGAATTATTAGAGGTGTACGGATTAAAACAATTTGCAAATGCCAAGCCTTCCGAATTGTCAGGAGGTATGAGACAGCGGGCGGCTTTAATCAGAACTCTCGTATTGGAACCGGATATCCTGCTTTTGGATGAACCATTTTCCGCCCTGGATTATCAGACCCGCCTTTCCGTAGGCGACGATATTGGGCAGATTATACGAGGCGCACACAAGACAGCACTGTTAGTAACCCATGACCTTTCGGAAGCAGTAAGCCTGGCTGACCGCGTCATTATCCTTACAAAACGCCCGGCCTCTATCGCCAGAATTGTCCCTGTCACTTTTGACCTGGAAAAAGACACCCCCCTTCACAGAAGGAATGCTCCCGAGTTCAAAAATTATTTTAATACTATATGGGAG
Organism: Ruminococcus sp.; assembly: GCA_013911065.1. Lineage (GTDB taxonomy): Bacteria > Bacillota > Clostridia > Lachnospirales > Lachnospiraceae > Muricomes. The sequence goes on from JACERV010000006.1 coordinate 120,150, forward strand.
GAGTTGAACCAAGATGAATGAAATTTCCGTTGGCCAGCAAAGTTACCTGAATAGGCGCAAACGCCACAAAAGGATTGTACGGGTCTCTCGCGTAGCAATCCTTTTAAGCTTTTTATTCCTGTGGGAATTTTCTGCAAATGTAGGACTCATTGATTCCTTTATCTTCAGCAGTCCGTCCAAAATCGCCTTGTGCTTCTGGGGTATGGTTTTAGATAAAACAATCTTTCTCCATATCTGGACTACACTATATGAAACCATTGTCAGCTTCCTGCTTGTCACACTTGTCGGTATTCTGTTCGCCGTAATGCTTTGGGGCAGTGAAAAACTATCGGAAATCATGGACCCTTATCTTGTTGTATTAAACAGCCTTCCAAAGTCTGCACTGGCACCACTTTTGATTGTATGGCTGGGAGCAACCCCGACTACCATCATCGTAGCCGGTATGTCTGTAGCAATTTTCGGCAGTATTTTAAATCTGTATACCAGTTTTGCAACTGTGGATAATGAAAAAATCAAATTAATTTATACACTGCGGGGCAATAGAGTGCACGCACTTACAAAGGTTGTACTGCCCAGTTCTATCCCGGCAATTATCAGTAATATGAAGGTAAATATCGGTCTGTGCCTGGTAGGCGTTATTATCGGGGAGTTTCTGGCTGCGAGAGAAGGCCTTGGATATTTGATTATTTATTCCAGTCAGGTCTTTAAGATGGATTGGCTGCTGATGAGTATCGTTCTACTGTGTATTATGGCAATGGGACTGTATTCATTGATTAATCTTCTGGAAAAAATATACCAAAAGAAAGTCTGAACTAAAGCAGGCGGGTGAAAATTCACCCGCCTAAACGCTGCTATTTTATGTATTGCTTCCATGACAAACCAGGAAGATTAAAATTTTCCGCTGGAACCGCCATGGCTGCGTCCGGAAGAACTTCTGTGGGTAGTGCTAGTGTTTCTGTTGGTACTTCCGTTGGTACTTAAACCTGACGAACTTTTATTTTTTGGTTTTGCACGCTTGTCAACTTTATTGTAAAGAAATCTATCGTGACGGGTTGTTATATTCACACTATTATCCTTCACATACTTTGAAGCATTCTTTTGAAAACTCACAGTCTTCAACTTACTTTCCATCCACAGTGTTATACATAGCGCCAAAAACATTCCGCCCCCCAGAGAAACTAAAATCAAGAAAGGAGAAAATCTACTCTTCTGTAGATTGTCACTGCTATCAAGCTCATCGCTGTCTGCCTGTTGCGAAGGATTCTCGTTGTTATAGAGCTTGCCGCTTTCTGCCTGTTGTGGAGGATTCTCATTGTTATAGAGGTTGTCGCTTCCTGCATACTGCGAAGGATTCTCATTGTTATAGAGCTTATCGCTTTCTGACTGTTGCCAAGGATTCTTACTGTTATCAGGTTCATCGCTTTCTGCCTGTTGCAAAAGATTCTCACTATAAAATGTAAAGTCTGAAAATGCCTCTTTATAATTTCCGCTACTTAAATCCGGCATGATTTGATCAGTAATGTACTCCTGTTCTGCATCCGTAAACACCGTTATGGCATATCCATAGGTTGTAATAGCCCAGTCTCTTTCTCCCATACTGATCAGGAAAAGAATACCGTCATCTCCACTGCCCATTCCGTAGCCGTTATAGTCGTAGAAATCATCTGCATATTCGGCAGCTGTTTTTCCTTCCAGCGAATTTACTGTCACAATCGCTACATCGCAGTTATATTCTTCACTGGTTTTATCTAATTGTTCCAACAATTCATTTCTTTCCGAATCGCTCAGCAGCCCCGCATCATCGACCAGACGGGGCAATTGACGCTCTCCTGCCGCATATACTGGAACCACCGCTAACAGGCACAGGACGACCGTCAAAAATATACTCCATATTCTTTTCTTCATAATTCTGTTCCTCCCCCTATGTAAGTAAAATCGCCCCTAATATAATATATATTACTGCGCCAAACACTACTGAAAGTGCGGCAAACCAACACCAAAACGCCCCTTTGTCCACCGGCAGATCACCGACAAACTTGCCGGTCTGTCCGTTCATTGCAAATATGTAATTCTTTTCCCTCCATGTAGTATTCAGAATCCAAACAGGACATAATGCATACTTAGAACTCCCGTTTGAGAGACGGATATTGCTGCTCTCCGTTGTGACAGTTGCATAACCCCGGACAGTTTTCCTAAACTCCTCTTCGGTGCTTCGTTTTACACGCTTATTCGCACGCGCTATACTTTCTTCTGCCGTCACATCATATTTATCTGCCAGATATCCCGCAAGATAGGCTGTCTGGAAATCCACCGCCTCTGCGAAATCAAAAGGTTCAATCGATTCCATCAAATCATCTGCCATCTTGGAAGAACCATCCACCGGAACCCGTTCAAAACCGATACGTCCCCCACGTGATACTGAATAGTAGCTTGTTTCCGTATATTTATAAACGTCATCACTCCACGAACGTGTTTTCGTTGCATTGTAGTGGATATCCGCCTCCACATCTGTATCAAACAGCCAAAACGGAACATAGATCCCTTTGATTTCATCTATGCGGTTCTCCTCCTTAAAAACTTTCGGAAGAAGACGTTTTCCTTTCAAATGTTTCATCAATTTTTCTTTTGCCATTTTCTTATCAAGTTTAAACGGTATTACCAAATCCGGGCGCAGAGCACCCGCAAACTGTCCTGTCATTATAACCGGGTTTCCGCAGAAAAGGCAGCTTGTGGCTGCTGTATTCTCATCCCCGATAATCTCGCCGCCGCAGGATTTGCACACATAGACCATCATACCGTCAGTCTCGCCTTCCTGCCACTCGCCGCCTGCAGATCCCCCCCATTCCATAGTTTCAGGCTGCTCGTTCTTAATCTCCTCATCCAGCTCCTTCAATGTTTCCATCTCAAATTCCGTATCGCAGAACGGACACTTCATTTTCTGTATGCTGCTGTCAAATTCAATCGCCCCGCCACAGGCAGGGCACTTATATTCCATCAATGCTGCCATTGTTTGTCACTCCCATCTGTTATCCTATTTTTCATTTGACATCATCTTCATCAAAGGGATCTCCGCATTCAGGACAAAATTTAGGGGGATGCTGTGGGTCTTCCGGCTCCCATCCGCATTTATCACACTGGTAAAGAGGTGCACCGGCGGGCTTTGGCTTTCCGCATTCTGAACAAAATTTCCCTTTGTTGATGTTACCACACTGACAGGTCCAACCGGCCTCAGAAACTGCCGGTTTTGGCTTTCCGCATTCCATACAGAACTGCCCGGAATTAGCCGTACCACAGGCACAAGCCCATGTACCGGGAGCTGGCGCTGCCGGCTGCTGTGCCTGCTGTTGCGCCCCCATCTGAAACAGATTCTGCGCATTCATTCCGCCGGCCTGGGAAGCCATTCCCATTCCCATAAATCCCGTCATTGCCCCATTCTCATTAGATGCCGCCGCCCGCATTGCATCCGATTGTGCTCCAACCAATGTGGCAGCCGCCATTGTGGGGTCACGCATAATAGCAGTTCTCTGTGCCTGTTTGATCATCTCTGCGTCTTCTTCCGGAAGCGTAATTGAGTTCATTGCGATTGATACAACCGCAAGTCCACGCAGCTGACTCCATTTTTTTGTAAGCGCCTCGTTCATTGCATCTGAAAGCTCTTCCACATGGCCAGGAATCGCGCTTGGACGTATTTGCATTTCAGATATCTTTGCAAAAGCTGGCTGAAGCGCACTGATAAATTCTATTTTTAACTGACTGTCAATCTCCTCACGAGTGTATTCTCTTTCCACATTGCCGCACACATTTGTATAGAATAAAAGCGGATTCACAATCTTATAGGAATATATGCCGCTGCAACGAACAGACACGTCAATATCCAGACCTATGTTTCTGTCAACCACACGGAAAGGAATGGGATTAGGAGTTCCAAATTTGTTACCTATCAGCTCCTTTGTGTTAAAGTAATATATCCTCTGGTCTTTTCCTGTATCTCCGCCATAAGCAAATCGTTTTCCTATTGTTTCAAATGTGTCTGCGATTGTCTCCTCCAAATCGCCGGAAAAGATGCTGGGTTCAGTGGAAGTATCATATGTAAATTCTCCTGGTTCAGCACAAACTTCCACCACTTTTCCCTGCTCTACTATAATCATACATTGTCCGTCAGCCACCGCAATGCCTGATCCATTTGAAATAATATTGTCATTTCCTTTCGTATTGGAAGATCGGCCGCTGGTTCTTTTTTGTCCTTTCATCATCATGACACTCTTGTCCATTGATTCACAATAAAAAAACTCTTTCCACTGATCCGCAAGAGCTCCTCCCGCTGCTCCGATTCCCGCTTTAATCAAACCCATGTAAAATATCTCCTCTCTGGCTGCATACAGAATTCCCCCCTATACAGCCTCCATTTCTTTTTTATTTTATGTCTATTGATACATTATACCCCTTTTATTTCCAACAGTCATCAGAAACCAACAAAAAAAGACAGCCAATACTGATTACAGTGTATTATGACAATGGGACTTTATTGGTTGATTAACTTGCCGGAAAAGATATACTAAAAAAAGCACCTTGATTGGTATGTAAATACCTTTGAAAGATGCTTTTTCATTGCAATATGACTTTTTTGAATCCGCTCCCTATTATGGACAATTACTACTCAAAACCAAAGTATTGCATTATTCCTAAATAAATGCCATATGCAAATTGATACTCATTGTCACGCAGCTTTTGTGCATCCGAAGTATTCGTAAGATATGCCAGCTCAACCAGTATTGCAGGCATGTTGGTGTTTCTCAAAACATATAGTGACGGATTTTCACGTATTCCATTATCGCTTGTTCCGACTGTTCCGGTTATTCCATCCATAACGTGCTCTGCCAGCCATTCAGCTTGTGTAAGGTATTGATATATATATATTTCTGTACCATTTACAGCAGGATTGGGGTTCGCATTACAATGAATACTGATAAAATAATTTGCGGGCCAATCATTTGCCATTCTTACTCTTTCTGCAAGGCTGGTAGTATTGCTCGTTCCTAATACTGTATCTGGTTCCGGCCTTGATACACGTACCTCAAACCTTGAATCACTGATTAATAAATTTTGTAGATAAATCCCAACCCGATAAGTTATATCCGATTCATATAAACCATTACCTACCGCGCCGCTGTTGAAATAACCGACAGGATTATGACCTTGATCAATAAATATTTTAATAGCCAAAACACATATTCCCTTTTAATCTTAATTACTATTAAATATATTCAGCAGTTATAGGGAATGTTACATTATTCACTCCGCAGTGCTTCCACCGGATCTTTACGTGCCGCTGCAGATGATGGAAACAGACCAGAAATAAATGCCAGCAGCATACTAATTCCAATCAGGATAATGGCAGCATTTATTGGCAGCTGGGCAATGTTTTTAATGTCAAGCTTGTTGTAAACAATAATATTTGCAACAATGCTGACCATGTAGGTGACCAAAATCCCAAGAAGACCGGCTACAAAACCGATAATCATGGTCTCCGCATTAAATACTCTCCTGACATCCCGTTTACTGGCACCTATAGCGCGCAGGATACCAATTTCTTTTTTCCGCTCCAGAACAGAGATATAGGTAATTACCCCAATCATAATGGAAGACACAATCAATGAGATTGCTACAAATGCTATCAGAGCATAACTGATGGTATCAACAATATCTGTTACAGACGACATCATCGTCCCCACCAAATCTGTATAGTTAATTACTTTATCTTCTTTTCCTGCGTCTTCCATCTGATTATTATAGTCTTTCAGGAAAGCTTCCACTTCCGCTTTGGCATTAAAGTCCTTTGGATAAAGATTAATCTGTGACGGATTATCTGGTGTCGAATATCCTAATGCCGTCAGGTTTGATTCATAGGAACTGTCTTCCCGGCTCATCATTGTTGTCATCAGCTCCATAATTTCATTTTCTGACATGTTGATTTGGAATGCCTTAATAAAAGCGTTCTGATCAATACTGAAGGCATTTTGCATCTGCTGCGGCAATTGTGCCATAACGCCTTGTATTTGGTTCTGAATCTGCGCCTGAAGCTGTGTCTGCAGAGATGTCATGAACTGCGTCATATAGCTTTCCAAAGCTGTTGACACATACATCTGTACTGCATCGTTAATTTGTACGTCAATCTGTGATTCACCAATCACCTGACCTATCTGTTCACCGATGGACGCCTGCACGTCTGCGCGGTTTAAATATTCCTGTAGATTTGCCACAATCAGCGTCGGATCTGTAACCCCTTGGGCTATCTGCTCCGCCAGAAAACTTTGCATGACACCGTTCATAATTCCAGTAAGCTGCTCCTGGGGAATGTTTATCTGTCCGGCAAGCGATTGGGTTATATCCTCCAAATTCATCTCCGGCATCTCGACTCCATCTGTATTTATGGATAGATTGCCCAGGCCTGATAAGTCGAGATTTATTTTCGAGCTATCTACTCCAAACGCATTTTTAATTGCCTCTTCGTCAATTGTAATTAAATCCGCAAACTCAAAGTCTGACTGCGCATTTTCCTCTTTCTCTTCTGCAAAAGACTTTCCGGTCAAAACATTGACCTCCGGATTTTCCAGCTGTTGTTTTACAATGTCTTCTTTTGCTGCATCTTCCATAAGATACTGAATCAGCTCCGGTGTATAGTTGATTCCCGGAGAAAGAGAGGTTGCCGCTGCATCTGGATCCCCCTGGACTACTCCGACAACTTTTAAGTCCAATCCCTGTTCCACAAGTGATTTCATGTACTCTTGATTGTCTGCTTTATCTACCCAGACCTTGTAGCCATCATCGTATTCATACCGTTTGGCTGCACTGATAACCTTAAACTTTGCTCCCAGCATATCCTTATATGAAGGACTAATATCTTCATTTTCAAGTGTAACCTCAACTTCTGGATTACTTATCATTGCTTTCAGCATATCTTTTAGCTCTGTGCGGTCTCTGAGTCCCATAGCATAAAGTACATAATCAGAAATACTTCCATCCGGCATCAGCACAAGTACTGTTTCATCATAGTTCTCGGGCCAGCGGCCTGCCTTAATCTCATACTGATAGTCATACATTTCACTCTTTCCAGGTAACTCGTGAAAGACATTCATCCCTGAGTTGCTGCCGGAACCAAAAATAGAGGTCATCGCACTGCCGGCTCCAATTCCATAGCTGCTAAGAAGGGAGTCAGGACTCACCTGGTCAGCCCCGTCCGTCGTATCCGCCAGATAAATCTGTGGAGTCACATCATACACATATTGAATTGTTTTTACATATGGGTTAATTTTCTTTTCGTTCTTATCGATGTGGGTTTTTAAAGATTTCAGGTCATTTTTGTTCTGACTTTGAAAGAAACCTTCCACAATCTTTCTTTCCTTGACCTTCTCTGCCCCATCACTCTTCGTATCTGCCTCTTCTTTATCCTTCTCTGATGCTTCGGAAGACGATCCCATACTGGCAAACAGGCTGCCATAATCAATCCCGGACTCCTGGATGGTGAGCGGATAAATACTCATGGTCTCTTCTTCAATATCCTTGATATATGCATTGATGCCACTAGCCAGGGCGAGGATTGCCGCAATCCCGATAATTCCAATGGATCCTGCCAGTGAAACCACAAAAGTACGCCCCTTCTTTGTCATTAGGTTGCTAAGAGATAACGATATAGCGGTAAACAAGGACATGCTTACCTTTCTTGGTGCAGCCCCCGGATGCTGTTCTTCTTTCTCAGGATCAAGGGGATTCGTGTCGGATACAATTTGTCCGTCTTTCAGCCGGATGATACGATTAGCATATTGGTCTGCCAGCTCCGGGTTATGCGTTACCATGATGACCAATCTGTCTTTGGCAATCTGGGTCAGCAACTCCATAACCTGCTCACTGGTCTTGGTATCAAGGGCACCAGTAGGCTCATCTGCCAATAAAATCTCCGGGTCATTGATTAGTGCTCTGGCGATTGCTACACGCTGCATCTGTCCTCCGCTCAGCTGGCTTGGCAGCTTTCTGACATGCTCCCCAAGCCCTACTTCCTCCAGTGCTTTTGCAGCTCTTTCCTTACGCTCTGCCGGTGAGACACCACTAAGCGTAAGGGCCAGTTCAACATTGGCCAGAATGGACTGATGAGGAATCAGGTTGTAGCTTTGAAAAACAAAGCCAATACGGTTGTTTCGATAAGTATCCCAATCTCCTGATTTATATTTCTTCGTAGATATTCCATCAATCTCCAGCTCTCCTGAGTCATAATGGTCCAAGCCTCCGATAATATTCAGCATTGTTGTTTTACCGGAACCTGAAGGTCCTAAGATAGCCGCAAATTCATTATTGCGGAATGACACTGAAACGCCATCAAGAGCCGTCTGGGTGAAATTAAATGTTTTATATGACTTTCGTATTTCAGTTAGTTTTAACATAATATTTTCTTTCCTTATTTGTATTTTAGTCTCCTGCACCGGGTTGTTTCTCTTCTAAAATCACCTTTGTGGCAGCGGCAAATTGATTCACACTAAGGATAAACTGTTCAGCATTATCAATACCCATTTGCTGAATCAGCTCTATAAGTATCTCATTTAGTAAGCCTTCCAGTTTTTCTAAAATCTTATGTCCGGCCTCTGTCAGGGTGATAATCAATGTCCGGCGGTTTTGCAGGTTCACCTCCCGGTTAAGATAGCCTTTCTGCTCCAGCGCGCCAAGCATTTTCGAAACAGCTCCCTTGGAAATGCACAGACAATTTTGAATATCATGACTGGTTGCGTTCTTTTTCGAATCTGTTGTGTTTTCCTTAATCATTTTCATTAATGCTAATTCTGCCGAATTCACATCATATTGCTTCATCTGTGTATTTACACCCGTATGAAAAATTGACAATACTTGCCTCACCTGAAAGAATGTAAGGGCAAATTGTTCTTTTAATTCATTAATTTCCCGTGCCATTTTTGTCCCCCAATTTGTTTATCAGTAAACCGTTTCCTTGTAAACAGTTTCATTATACTCCCACCCTTATCCTCTGTCAACAAATCCTTTTTCCCCTAATTGTTTCTTTACTATACCAGTTTATTGTGGTTAAATGATATACAGGATTATTAGTTTCAACAATCCATTAAGTCAAAAATGAGGTAAACATATGAAAGTAAAGAATAACTTCCACATTTATGCAATGATTACAATTGTATTTTGGTCATTAGGTTTTGTGTTGACCAAATTAGCGCTGCAATATTTTTCGACCTTTTCATTAGGCTTTCTTAGATATTTTATGGCATCCTGCACCCTGCTGATTGTTGCTGTGATAACTAAAATGAAGCTGCCCCATAAAAAGGACTTTCCGTTTTTTATGCTTGCAGGAACCCTTGGCTTTTTCTTCTATATAATTGCATTCAATCAGGGACAACAAACAGTTACAGCTTCTACAGGCAGTGTTGCGATTTCTACCGTCCCTGTACTAACCGCTCTAATCGCACGGGGAGTTTATAAGGAAAAAATGAGTTATCTGCAATGGCTGGCTATTGTAATCGAATTTACAGGTGTAGCTGTCTTAACATTGATAAATGGTGTTTTATCTATCAACACAGGCCTGATTTGGTTATTTCTTGCGGCTTTAGCCCTTAGTATTTACAATCTTATACAACGCAGGCTGACAAAAACATATACGGCAATACAAACTTCTGCATTCAGCATTTTCTTTGGTACAATACTACTTGCTGTTTTTCTCCCATCTTCCGTAAAAGAGGTTTCAAACGCCCCTGCTATTCAATGGTTCTATTTAGCTATACTTGGTGTATTCTCAAGTGCAGTTGCCTATGTCGCATGGTCAAAGGCCCTGGCAAAGGCAAAACAAACCTCTGAAGTCAGTAACTATATGTTTATTACACCATTTTTAACAAGTGTGTTGGGTTTTGTCATCGCTGATGAAGTGCCAGAACCATCAACATTAATTGGCGGGGGGATTATTTTATTGGGTGTTTTCATATTTAATTTTGGAGAAAAATTGTATGGAGCATTACATAATAAGGAGCAATCTGAGAAGCAGAAACAGGTGCTGTAAAAATTACTGAAACAGCAATTTTACAGCACCTGTTTTTCTATATCCATCCCGGCATCAGTTATGAAAATACTCTCTTCCAAAAGTAATATCCAAATCTACCTGTCGTTTCATCTCTTCTATAGAGTCAAACTTTTTCTCCGGACGCTCAAAGGCACAGAATTCGACTGTGATATTCTTTCCATAGGCATCTCCATCATATTCAAAGACAAATACCTCCAGCAGCACCCGCTTCTCCTCTGTCACTGTGGGTCTCATTCCCACATTGCCGATTCCCGTAAATACTTCTCCATCTATCCATATTTTACAGGTATAAACGCCATAGCGTGGAACAATCTTCCTGTCCGCCGGTATGATATTCATGGTGGGGAATCCCAGTGTAGTTCCCAGGCGCTGTCCATGTTCTACAACACCTGACATATGATAAGGATATCCCAGAAGAAGATTTGCAAGCTCCACATCGCCATCTGCCAGTGCGGCTCTTACATATGTGCTGCTGATTTCCCTGCCCTGAAACAACTCCTTATCAAGTACGTCCAATTGATAGTGGTACTTTTCGGCATATCGCGCCAGCATCTCTACATTTCCGCGCTTTCTGTGCCCGAAATGAAAATCAGTTCCCACAACAATATAAGAAGCATGAAGCTTCTCTACGAGAAACTTTTCAATGAATGCCTCTGCTTCCATCTCCCGGATTTCCTTTGTAAAAGGGCATTGTATCATGCAGTCAACCTGAGTTTCCAGGTGATTTCTCCGTTCCTGATTGGTCAGCAGAGTTTCCTTATTTATGTCAAAAGCAAATACAACACTTTTTACATTCTTTTTTTTCGCATAAGACTGTATACTTTGAACCAGTCTTTGATGCCCTCTGTGAAGGCTGTCAAACTTTCCCAGTGTTACCGCCGTTTTTTCCAATCCCTGATAGGAATTGATGTCTGTATAATACTGCATATTTATCCTCGCTATTTTTAAGGAAGAAAAAACATTTTTTCAAGCCTGTACTCTTTTTTTTCAGTAAGATAATGATAAATGCCTATGAACTTCCCCTCTTCGTTATATACTCTGACTCTTTTATCCTCAGCAACGGCCGGCTCTTCCGTCATATACTCCAGGCGGAGGGGATTTCCATTGTAGGCATAAGCTGCATGTGCATCTGCCACTGTAACTGCCGGAAGCCCGGAAAACATAGCATCAATCGGAATTATAACCTCTGAAAGTTTTCCCGCTTTTTTCAATTCTTCTATTTGTTCCAGCCTAAGACTGTCTTTCACCTGGAAACGGCCCACAGACGTCCTCAGCAATGTTTCCATACACGCTCCTGTTTCAAGGTCTTGTCCGATATCATGGCACAAGGTACGGATATATGTACCCTTAGAACACTTCACTTCCATGGATACCCTGGGAAGTTTTATAGTTTGGATTTTGATGTGAAAAATTTGAACTGTTCTTCTCTTCCGCTCTATTTCGATTCCTTCCCTTGCAAGCTCATATAATTTCTTTCCATTTACCTTCAGAGCAGAATACATCGGCGGAAGCTGTCCATATTCCCCGATATAACCCTCTATACATTCTCTTACGCTGCTTTCTGTCAGGAAAGAAGTGTCTTTATCCTCCAGTACTTTCCCAGTAATGTCCTGAGTGTCTGTTGACTTCCCAAACAAAAGGACAGTCTCATAAGTTTTGTCCTTATCCGTCAGCATATCACACAATTTTGTTGCTCTCCCAAGACATACCGGGAGAACCCCTTCTGCATCAGGATCCAATGTTCCGGTGTGCCCTATTTTCTTCTGCCCAAAAATTCCCCTGAGCCGGGCCACTACATCATGGGAGGTATATCCTTTTTCTTTGTATACATTGATAATTCCATTTATCATAAATTGTCTTTCCGGTCAAGCTGGAGTACAATCCGGGCACCTACATTATTAATCACGTCATGGCTGGTACCCTTCATCGTAAATCCGGCAGCTCTTTTATGCCCGCCTCCTCCAAAAAACTGTGCTATTGTGCTTACATCTACTTTTCCCTGAGAACGCAGGCTGACTTTAAACTGCCGTGTTTCCAGTTCATACATAAACATAGCAACTTCTATTCCCTGGGTCAGTCTAAGCTGGCTCACAATACCTTCCAGGTCACTTGGTTTTGCCTCGTAAAACTCCATCTCACTTTTACTGACAGACGATACGATGCATTTCTTATCTAAAATCAAAATACTTTTAAGCAATGCTCTTCCTAAAATCTGATTCTGTATATAAGTTTTTTCATAATATGTTTTATCAATAATCTTATTTCCATCTATCCCCTTACGCAGAAGCTCCGCTGCCGCTTCCATCGTCTCAGGAGAAGTGCAGGAGTACTGAAACACACCCGTATCATGGACAATCCCCATATATAGGGCCTCTGCTGTATAAAGACTGATTTTCTCCTTATCCAGCATCCTGTATACCAGCTCTGAAGTCGAACTGGCATCTGGAACAATGTAATTCTTATCTGCAAATGCACGATTGCTCACATGATGGTCAATACAAAAAGTCTCCTTCGCAGCCTGGAATAAAGGCTCCGAAAAGCCAAGGCGCATCTCATCTCCGCAGTCCAGACAGATAAACAAATCATACTGTCTGCCTTCAGGTATATTGTGCTTTACCTCATCCGTTCCATGAATCATCTGATATGATTCTGGAATTTCTTCCAGATACACATCTGTCTCCACTTCCGGATACTGTTCTTTCAAGTAAATATACAGCCCCAGGCTTGAGCCTACACAATCCCCGTCCGGGCGGATATGCCCGCCCAGTGCTACGGTCTTCTTCCCCTGCAGGACATCAGATAATTGTATACTCATATTATTCTGCCTCATCTTTCAAATCTCGGGTCAACTCATCAATTTTTTTACTCATATTCACCCCGTACTCAATGGACTGGTCCATAATAAATTTGATTTCAGGGGTGTTTCTCATATTAATTGTTCTTGCCAGTTCGTGCCTGATATAGCCTTCTGCACTCTGAAGTCCCTTGATTGTGTCCTCCTGTGCCTTCTTATCTCCCAGAACACTGATATATGCCTTACAGGTCTTCAGGTCGGGAGCCACCTCTACAGCTACGACAGAAGTCATAGGAGCAACACGCGGGTCTTTGATTCCTCCGCGCAGAATGTTGCTCAATTCACGCTGGACCTCTGTGTTGATTCTTGTATTCTTAATACTGTTTTTTCTCATAAAAATCGCTCCTTTATATCACCGCTGTCATGCCTGCGGTTCTATTTTCTTTCTATCTCAACCATCTTGTATGCTTCTACCAGATCGCCTTCCTTGATATCGTTAAAGTTTTCGAAGACAAAACCGCACTCATATCCGGTTCTTACTTCCTTCACATCATCCTTGAAGCGCTTGAGTGATGCAAGAGGTCCGTCGAAGATAACAATTCCGTCTCTTGTCAGACGCACAGAGCATCCTCTCTCAAAGATACCATCCTGTACATAAGATCCTGCAATCGTGCCTATACCAGATGCCTTAAATGTCTGACGCACTTCTGCATGGCCCAGAACCTTCTCTTCAAAGATAGGATCCAGCATACCCTTCATGGCTGCTTCTACATCTTCAATTGCACTGTAAATGACTCTGTACAATCTCAAATCTACACCTTCACGGTCTGCAATTTCTTTTGAAGTTGCATCAGGTCTTACGTTGAAACCGATGATAATTGCGTTGGAAGCGGATGCCAGGCTGACGTCTGATTCATTGATTGCACCAACACCGCCGTGGATGATTTTGATGACAACCTCTTCATTGGAAAGCTTCAGCAGACTCTGTTTCAATGCCTCCACAGAACCCTGAACATCTGCTTTTACTATAATGTTCAGCTCTTTTAAATTACCCTCTTTAATCTGATTAAACAGATCATCCAGTGACATCTTCGCTTTGGTATCATCCAGCAGCTTCACTTTATTCTGTGAGATAAATGTTTCTGCAAAACTTCTTGCTTCCTTCTCAGTTTCACATCCCACGAATACTTCACCTGCATTTGGTACATCGTTCAATCCCAGAATTTCTACCGGCTGAGACGGTCCTGCCTCTTTGACACGGCGTCCTTTATCATCCATCATGGCTCTTACTTTACCATGAGCGGAGCCCGCTGCAATAGCATCTCCCACACGAAGGGTTCCCTTCTGCACAAGAACAGTTGCCACAGATCCTTTTCCTTTGTCAAGCTCTGCTTCAATCACAAGACCTCTCGCGGAACGGTCTGCATTTGCTTTGAGTTCCATTACCTCTGCTGTTAGAAGAATCATTTCCAGCAGATCCTTGATTCCGTCTCTTGTATGAGCTGATACAGGCACGAAAATAGTGCTTCCGCCCCAATCCTCTGGAATCAGTTCATATTCTGCCAGTTCTTGTTTTACCCTGTCAATATTTGCACTCGGCTTATCAATCTTGTTGATTGCCACAATAATTTCAATTTCGGCAGCCTTTGCATGGTTGATTGCTTCTATAGTCTGAGGCATCACACCATCATCAGCAGCTACAACCAGGATAGCGATATCTGTTGAACTGGCTCCGCGCATACGCATTGCAGTAAAAGCTTCGTGCCCAGGTGTATCCAGGAATGTAATTTCCTCTCCATTTGCTTCTACCACATAAGCACCGATGTGCTGTGTGATTCCGCCTGCCTCCCGGCCAATTACATTTGTATGGCGGATCGCATCCAGAAGTGAAGTCTTACCATGGTCAACATGCCCCATAACACATACTACCGGAGGACGTTTTACCATTGCGGTTTCATCTTCTTTCTCTTCTTTGAGAAGTTCTTCAATGACATCCACCACTACTTCCTTCTCGCATAAAACATCAAACTCCATTGCGATTTCTTCCGCTGTCTCATAATTGATTTCCTGATTCACTGTAACAATTTTCCCCTGAAGGAACAGTTTCTTCACAATAACAGATGGTACAATCTTCATTTTATCAGCAAGTTCTTTAATTGTAAGCACTTCCGGAAGAATGATCTGTTTGATTTCTTCTTTCTTCTCCGCCTGTTTTTGCTGCGGCTTTACTACCTCTGCCGCGGGCTTTTGTCTCTTGCCCTTTTTACCCTTGCCGGCAATATCTCCATCTCTATATTCTTTCTTCTTGTAGTCTTTCTCTTTTTCTTTTGCTTTATTCCTCTGTGTCTTCTGCTGCTCTACCAATGGTGTAGGAATTGCATCTCTGTCTTCTCTTCTGCCGTCCCGGCGCTCCTGTCCGCGCACTGCTCCACCGGTACCGCGCTGGTTATTTGCCGCATTTCTGCCGCCCTGTCCGCCGAAGTTTCTATCCTGGGGCCGATCCTGGCTTCTTCCGAAACTTCTTTCCTGTCCGCCAGCCGGTCTTGGTCCCCGGTTATTGTTAAAACGTGGATTCTGTCCGCCTTCACCGGTCCTCTGATTCTGCGCATTAGGATTCCTCTGTCCCTGGAAACGTCCGCCGCCCTGTCTCGTATCCTGAGAAGAGCCTGGTGTTCTTTGGCCGCCCTGAGATGCAAAATTCTGCCCTCCTGTGCGCTGCTGTCCCTGTCCTGCCGGTCTGTTCCCATAAGGACGCTGCTGTCCCTGTCCTGCCGGACGCTGTTGTGATCCATATCCCTGCTGGCGCTGTGAGGACCCATATCCCTGCTGACGCTGTGAGGAACCGGCTCCTGGCTGACGCTGTGAAGATGCATCTCCTGCCTGATTCTGGGGAGACACCGCACCTCCTGTACGCTGTCCCTGTCCTGTCGGTCTGTTCCCCTGAGGGCGCTGCTGACCCTGCACATTTCCAGCCGGACGCTGACCCTGCACATTTCCAGACGGACGCTGCCCTTCACGGTTTCCTTGAGGACGCTGTCCGCTCTGCACACGGCCACCACTTTTCGTATTCTGCGGGCGGAACACCTGTACGATATTTTTCTTTTTAGGCGCTGACTCCTCTGCCGGTCTTTCTGCACCGGTATTCCTTTCTTCAGATGCAGCAGAGCTGCGTCCGGTTTTCTTTCTCATCTCTTCCACCACTTCATTCTCCAAAGAACTCATGTGGCTTTTAATTTCCACATTCTTCTTTGCCAATACATCCATCAATTCTTTATTTTCCATCCCCAGCTCCTTAGCCAGTTCATGTACTCTCATTTTTGCCATATTAAAACTACCTCCCTTATGCAATTGTATTGTCTTTTGCTTCTATTTGTTTCCGAATTCCTTTTGCAAATCCTTCGTCCAATATCGCCAGAGATGCACGGAATTCCTTCCCTATTGCATGCCCTAAGGTGTCTTTATCTCCGTAAATATAAATTGGAACCTTATAAAATTCACACATATCGCGAAACTTCTTTTTTGTGTTGTCCGAAGCATCACCTGCAACGATTACAAGCACCGCTTTTCCTGACTTCGTTTCGCTTTCCGTCATGAACTCGCCGCTCACTGTCTTTCCTGCCTTTGTGGCAAGCCCTATCAGAGATAACACTCTATCTTGGATCAATCTCACTCATCTCCTTTTCCAGACGCTCATATACATCCGCAGGAATAGACTGTTTAAAGGAACGCTCCAGCCCCTTACTTTTTACTGCCCTGTCAAAACATTCTCTGGAGCAGCACATATAAGCTCCCCGTCCGTTCTTTTTGCCAGTGGCATCCAGTACAAATTCCTCTTCTGCCGTCCGCAGAACGCGTATCATCTCTTTTTTCGGTTTCATTTCACCGCAGCCGACGCATTTGCGCATAGGTATCTTTCTATTGCTCAATTATTTCACCTCACATAAAGGGTTATTCATTCTCGGTCTCGATAAACTCTATTTCATCGTAGTCTGTATCAGCAGGCGTTTCTTCATATTCCTGCGGATACTGCTCATCGTACCCCTCTTCATAGTTCTCTCCATATCCCTCTTCTTCCATACCCATTTGTTCCATATAGTCTTCCGGAAGCTCTCCTGATTCAATGGCCTGAGTCTCACTCTTGATATCAATCTTATATCCAGTCAGACGTGCAGCAAGCCTTGCATTCTGTCCTTCCTTTCCGATAGCCAGTGAAAGCTGGTAATCCGGCACAATAACACTCGCCGCTTTCTCATCCGGATCTGCCATTACAGAAATTACTTTTGCAGGACTTAATGCATTTTCTATCAGCAGCGCCGGGTTGTCGCTCCAATTGATGATATCAATCTTCTCTCCCCGCAATTCATTGACTACTGCATTAACCCTGGTACCATTCATTCCTACACAGGCACCTACCGGGTCTACATTTTCCTCATTAGACCAGACAGCCATCTTCGTACGGGAACCGGCTTCACGGGCAATGCTCTTAATCTCAACCGTACCGTCCTTTACTTCCGCGACTTCGGCTTCAAACAAACGCTTCACAAGTTCCGGGTGTGTCCGGGATACTAAAATCTTAGGACCTTTCGGTGTATTTTTCACTTCCACAACATAAAGTTTAATTCTCTCTGTGGGGCGGAATACTTCTCCTTTTACCTGCTCGTTCTCCGTCAGCATTGCATCAGCTCTTCCCAGATTAATGCTGATGTTCCTTCCTACATAACGCTGCACAATTCCAGTTACAATATCCTTTTCTTTTTCAAAATACTGGTCATAAACAACCTTTCTCTCTTCTTCTCTGATTTTCTGAAGAATCAGGTTCTTTGCGTTCTGTGTTGCTATTCTGCCAAAAGACTTGGATTCAATTGGAATCTGTGCCACATCCCCAATCTGAAGTGCAGAATCAATCTGCTCCGCATCCTCCAGGCTGATTTCCAAAGCCGGGTCAAATACCTCCTCAACAACTTCTTTTTCAGCATACACTGCATAGTCACAGGTTTCCCGGTCCATAATTACTTTGATATTCTCTGACGTTCCAAAATGGTTCTTACATGCACTGATGAGGGAATTCTCGATTGCTTCTAACATCGTTTCTTTACTGATGTTCTTTTCCTGTTCAAGAATATTCAATGCTTCTAATAGTTCTGTATTCATTATTATTTCCTCCTAAATTAAAAGTCCAAAGCTAAACGGATCAGCGCTATGTCACCTTTCTCAAAAACCTGTACAGACCCATCCTCATACTCTATCGTCACAGTATCTTTATCATAGTCTTTTAATATTCCTAAAAACTCCTTCTGTCTGTCAATGGCTCTGTAGGTCCGTACCTCCACTTCTTCTCCCAGGCTCCGCTTAAAATCCTTCTCCTTTTTCAGCGGTCTGCCCAGTCCCGGAGAACTCACCTCAAAAATATAAGTATCTTCGATATAATCCTTCTCATCCAGAATATCCGAAAACTTCCTGCTGACCGCCTCGCAGTCATCTACGGTAATCCCGCCCGGCTTATCAATGTAGGCCCGCAAATACCATGTTCCGACTTCCTTCACATACTCCACATCTACCAGCTCAAATCCAAACCCTCTGACGATAGGTTCCAAAAGCTCCTCTGTCTGCTGTTCATACTGTTCTCTTCTTGACACGCTAAACTTCCTTTCTCTGCACTTTTTATAAATATGGTTAAAAGAAACCTACCAGTGAAAAACCATTCATGAGACTGTTTTGCCGCATCCCCGGCAATAAAGAAGAGTGAACTTTCGTTCACTCTTCCGCCAGGTTCCTTATATAACTACAGCAAGTATAGCACCATTCTTTAAGAAAATCAAGGAAAATCAAGGAATTTTTCCCTTAGCCCCTGTTCTTCGTTCCCATGGTATCTCTTCGTGACTGTTTCAGCCGGTTCAGATACACTTCCTTTTCCCCATAGGTTACTTTTGTCTCTGTCCCCTCTTCAAAGAGATATACCTGCTCTATTTCATCTTTTTTCTGAAGTTTCATTCCCCTCACACCTACGGCTCCCTTTTTCTTCTCAGGCACCTCTTCTGCCGGAAACCTCAGGAAATATCCGCCTTTGGTCTGAAGTACTATGTTCTGGTTCTCCGTTACCACATTCACACTAATAAGTCCATCTTCCTCCTGGAGCTTTGTAGCCGCTATGGTACGTTTTGACACCTGGAATTCCGTACCCTCCACTTTTTTAATCATGCCCTGCTTCGTAGTAAAAAGCAATTTTGCAAAACGCATCTGTTCCGCATCGCACATTAAAACAATCTGTTCCTCACTACTGGAATAATTTGTAATATTGTCAATGGGAATACCTTTATCCCGGAACTTTCCATAAGGCAAATCCAGTACCTTGGCCTGATGCATCTTCCCTTTGTCTGTGAAAATACAAACCTTCCCGGTATTCATACAGTGAATCACATATTTGTTCTCACTGTCGGCAGCTTCTTTATTTCTCTCATATACAGCCACGTCAATGGTTTTTGCATAGCCAAACCTGTCCATCAAAAAGACAACTTCCTGCTCCTCAATCTTCTTTTCCTCAAATACTGCCTCTTCCGCATTTTCAATCATGGTACGGCGTTTCCGCCCATATTCTTTCTTATAGGAATCTAATTCTTCTATAATTAAGTCAGCCATAGAGTCATAATGATTCAGGACATCTTCATAACGGGCAATATGTTTCAGCGTTTCCTCATGTTCTCTTTGTAAAGCTTCAATTTCCAGTCCAATCAGCCTATACAGACGCATCTCAAGAATCGCCGTGGCCTGTCTTTCCGTAAATCTAAGGAGTGCCGCCATTTTCTTGGATATACTAGACTTAAAAGTAATATTTTCTGTGATACCATTGACAAGGCAGGCTCTTGCATCTTTTACAGACTTACTTCCTCTGAGTATTTCTATAATCAAATCTATAACATCACAGGCTTTCATCAAACCTTCCTGTACTTCCTTTTTCTCCTGCTCTTTTCGCAGCAGTGTGGTATACTTTCTGGTCATCAGTTCAAACTGGAAATCTACATGATGCTCAATGATTGCTTTAAGTCCCAATGTTTCCGGCCGGCCTTCCGCGACTGCCAGCATATTTACCCCGAAAGTATCCTCAAGACGGGTTTTTTTATAAAGCATATTTTTCAGATTCTCTACATCTGCTCCCTTTTTCAGCTCCAGCACAATCCGGATGCCGTCTTTGGAGGACTGATTGGAAATATCTACGATATCGCCCGTTTTCTTAGACTCCACAAGGCCATAGACATCATTTAAGAATTTCCCGATGCCGCTGCCTATCATTGTATAAGGAATCTCGGTTATGACAAGCTGGTTTTTACCGCCTTTTAATTCCTCAATCTCCACTTTTCCCCGGATTTTGATTTTCCCCTGTCCGTTTTCATAAATGTTTAGCAATTCATCCTTATTGACTACAATACCGCCTGTAGGAAAATCTGGGCCTTTGACATACCTCATCAACTGCTTTGTACTGATTTCATCATTCTTCATGTAAGCCTTCACGGCATCAATCACTTCACACAAATTATGGGTCGGAATACTGGTGGCCATACCTACAGCGATTCCCTCTGCTCCATTTATTAAGAGGTTTGGGACACGCACAGGCAAAACAAGAGGCTCCTTTTCTGTCTCATCAAAGTTCGGTCCAAAATCCACAATGTTTTTATCCAGGTCTGCCAGATATGCTTCCTGGGTAAACTTTGTAAGCCTTGCTTCCGTATAACGCATGGCGGCTGCACCGTCTCCCTCTATAGAGCCGAAATTACCGTGACCATCCACCAGAATCATTCCTTTTTTGAATTCCTGGGCCATTACCACCAGAGACTCATATATGGAGCTGTCACCGTGAGGATGATACTTACCCATTGTATCTCCTACAATACGTGCACATTTTCTATATGGTTTATCATACCGGATTCCCAGTTCATACATGTCATACAAAGTTCTTCTCTGCACCGGCTTCAAACCATCTCTTACATCAGGCAGTGCTCTGGCAATGATAACGCTCATGGCATAATCAATGTACGACTTCTTCATAATTTCAGAATATTCAGTTCTGATAACTTGTGATTCAACACTACTCATTTTATCCCTCCCTGCTTATGCAACTTATACATCCAGCTCCGCATCCGTGGCATTTTCATATATGAAGGAACGTCTGGGCGGTACCTCTGTTCCCATCAGCATTTCCGTCACACCAGATGCCATACGTGCATCTTCAATTTCCACCAGTGTCAGCATTCTGGTTTCCGGGTCCAACGTGGTCTCCCAAAGCTGCTGGGCATCCATTTCACCCAGACCTTTATATCTTTGAAGAGTAAAGGGGCCATCATGAGTCTTTCTATACTTCTCCAGGGCCTTATCATCGTAAAGATATTCTTCCTCTCCATTTTTGGGCATCACTTTATATAGAGGCGGCATGGCAATATAAACATGTCCCTCATAAATCAGTTCCGGCATGAAGCGGTAAAATAGAGTCAGCAGCAGCGTAGAAATATGTGCTCCGTCTACATCAGCATCGGCCATAATAATGATTTTATCGTACCGCAGTTTGCTGATATCAAAATCATTGCCATACCCTTCTGAAAATCCACACCCAAAGGCATTAATCATTGTTTTAATCTCTGCATTTGCCAGCACTTTATCAAT
Source organism: Ruminococcus sp. (assembly GCA_013911065.1). Lineage (GTDB taxonomy): Bacteria > Bacillota > Clostridia > Lachnospirales > Lachnospiraceae > Muricomes. The sequence continues at coordinate 141,680 of JACERV010000006.1, forward strand.
GCTTGCTTTCTCCACATTCAGAATTTTCCCTCTGATAGGCAGGATTGCCTGATAGTTTCTGTCCCTTGCTGTCTTAGCCGAACCTCCGGCTGAATCTCCCTCTACGATAAAAATCTCACATTTCTTTGGGTCCCTGCTCTCACAATTTGCCAGTTTTCCATTGCTGTCAAAGGAGTATTTCTGCTTGGTCAGAAGGTTGGTCTTTGCCTTTTCCTCTGTTTTCCTGATTTTCGCAGCTTTTTCTGCACAGGTTAACACCTTTTTCAGTGTCTCCAGATTCCTGTCAAAATATAGAGTAATCTCATCCCCGGTCACCTTGCCTGCAGCTTTTGCAGCATCAGGGTTGTCCAGCTTTGTCTTTGTCTGTCCCTCAAACCTGGGGTCCGGGTGCTTAATGGAAACAATGGCAGTCATCCCATTGCGGATATCCGCCCCTGTGAAGTTTGCATCTTTCTCCTTTAAAACGCCCAATTCCCTTGCATACTGGTTCATGACTGTTGTAAATGTGGTTTTAAACCCTGTCAGATGAGTTCCCCCTTCTGCATTGTAAATGTTATTGCAGAATCCCAGTACATTTTCATGGAATTCATTCACATACTGCAATACCACTTCCACTTCAATACCTTCCGATATTCCTTTAAAATAAACCGGATCATGAATCATCTCTTTTTTCTGGTTCAAATCCTTAATAAATCCGATAATCCCATCCGGCTCATGATAAACAATATGCTCCGCCGGACTCAGTCTTTTATCATCAAAAATAATCGTGAGCTCTGGGTTCAGATAAGCCGTTTCATGAAGCCGGCTTTTTACCTCTTCCGCCCGAAACCTAGTTCTTTCGAAAATTGTGTCATCCGGCAGAAAGTTAATTTTCGTTCCTGTCTTTCTTGTCTTTCCAATCACTGGCAGAAGACCATCCTCCAGTTCAATGACAGGCACTCCCCTTTCGTATCTGTCATGATGGATGCTTCCTTCCCTGCTGACCTGCACATCCATATAACTGGAAAGCGCATTCACCACGGAAGAACCTACCCCGTGAAGCCCCCCGCTCGTTTTATATACTGAATCGTCAAACTTCCCGCCTGCATGCAGTGTAGTATATACGATACGCTCCGCAGATACCCCTTTTTTATGCATGCCGACAGGGACGCCCCGTCCATTATCCTCAATGGTAGCCGAGCCGTCCTTTTCCAGCGTCACATGAATTTGTGTACAGTAACCTGCAAGGTGTTCATCTACTGCATTGTCCACCATTTCATAAATCAGATGATTCAGTCCTTTTGTCGAAACACTCCCTATATACATACCAGGTCTTTTTCTTACTGCTTCTAATCCCTCTAATACAGAAATACTGTCCGCATCATATGTATTTTTATTTCCCATAGTACCTCTCCTTGTTTCCTTAAGTGACATAGATGTTTCCTCACTTATATAGACTTCGTTATATTATCACAAAATGTAATGTTATTCAAACTTTAAAATAGAGTTTTGGCCTCTCCCGTATAAATTATTCCGTCAACACATGATTTAATGTATCAGCCAGGACTTCCATAGCATTCCTCATTTCTTCTACCGTATTCGTTTGGGCCCCTGCCTCTATCAGAAGTGACTTTGGCCGCAAATGCAGATTATATCTATATCCTCCCAGATAAATGCGTCTTGTAAAGCCTGGATATTGGCTCTCAGAAGCCAGCTCCATCTGCAGGGAAAATGCCAGATTATCCTGAATATACGGGTTGTAGAGATAAGCAATATCCCCATTTGTCCTTGTACGGCTCAAACCGTTAAAGTACATAATCTTTGCAGTCTGCTTTCCATTGACTTCTGTTACCAGATGGGTACCCTCTGCCACTCCGTCCCTGTGCAGGTCTATAACCACCTCCACCGACGGGTTCGCTTCCAGAATAGGCCGGATTGAAGCTTCTGCATTCTCATATGCATTGCTTCTGTCAAGCTGCCCATTGATAATATCATAAACTCCGGTGTCATGGATAGTCTTAATTCCTTTTTGGTTTAATAGCTGTGTCAAATACTCTCCTACCCCCACAATACTTGTATTAGGGTCTCCCGGTGTGGAATCTACAAATGCCTCCTGGGAATGGGTATGGAAGATCAAAACTTTAGCCTCCCCGCCGCTCTTGTCAATTTTCATGCTTCTCCCAAGGAGATCATCTACATTCAACTGCTCCGGCCCAATCATAGTCGTACTGTCTACAATATAAAAATTACCTAGCAGATAATTGAAATCTCTTAGCTTTTCAATAGACATGTCGATAGGAGACTGATTCTGTGCTGCAGGCGGCTCCTGGGGAACAGTTCTGTTCTCCTCTACCAGGTTTCCGTTTTCATCAACCATATTTTCATCATTTGCCTGATTTTCTAAAATTTTTGCAATGGTTTCCTCATCCTCCATGACAGATTCATAAGGCTCTTTCTGCTCCACATACTTTACCAGCGGAAGCCAGGAAAGGGCCTTTTCCTTTATCCATTGTATTGCCGTAGGCTTCGGCCCCTTCTTTAGATAAGCCAGGCTCGGCATGTACATTTCTTCTGTATATTTTTGGACAGCCTCCCGGCTCTCATATTTCCATTCCCTCATCATATTTCGGCCACTTATGTATATCATACCAATGCATGCCAGAGTGCCAAGGGCAACTGCAGACATGCGCAAAAAATCCGATTGCTTCATACACTGCCTTCTTTCAAGAACATCTTCCGGGGTCATACTTATGCAGCTTGGGTCTGGTCTTATCAGACCTTAGCTGCAAAGTACATCCTGTCGACTTAGGCGGGGTCCTTTCACGCCTTAGTGACATGGATGTTTCCCCGCTTTCAGCTTTGGCTTGGTCTTTTCAAGCCCCGCTCTTCTCCATATATATGACCCCGGCGTGTCTGTTATGCCTTCTCTGCATTGGTAAATAACATGTTCATCCCCTCAGAAATGGTATAACTAATCTGTTTCACCATTTCATCTGCATCCTTGGGAGTCATAAACATTCCATTCAAATGCGGAGAAATCAATTCCTTTACCAATTCATACTTTTCTGCTGCATTATAAGTACGCAGAACATCCCCTACGCCCTTGAGCATCTCTGACGTCTCCAGTGCACGAATCAGATTTTCCATCGTATCATTTACAATAGTAGCGGCGTCTACCACAGTCGGTACACCGATTGCTATGACCGGTACTCCAAGAGTTTCTTTCGTAATCCCGTTTCTATGATTACCTACACCTGATCCTGGGTTAATACCTGTATCCGCTATCTGTATGGTCCGGTTCAGTCTTCTGCTATTTCTGGCAGCCAATGCGTCAATAGCAATTACAATGTCCGGTTTTGTCTCTTCTACTACCCCTTTGATAATCTCTACAGTTTCCATCCCGGTCTGTCCCATAACACCGGGCACAATAGCACTTACCAGATTGGCATGCTCCATCCCCATTGCATATTTTCCGTATTCTTTCACAATATGCCTTGTCACACAGAGATTATCAATAACATGAGGCCCCAGTGCATCCGGTGTCACCTGTCGGTTTCCAAGTCCGACAATCAGCACGGATAAATCGTCCTTCTCTTCTATGCCCTTTTCCTCAATTAATTCCTGGATAAATTCTGCCAGCTTTTCTGAAATCTCCCTGTGATACCCCTCATCCGGAACAGCCAGATTCGGCGCTTCTAAAGTAAGATAAGTTCCCACAGGTTTGCCCATAACTTTCGCGCCATTTTCAGTTTCAATGCGCACTCTGGTAATACGGATCTCTTTTTCCTCATCATACTCCTCCTCCAGAACGACCCCCTGTACTTCCACATTGTCAGATTCAAACCGTTCTTTCTCCTCCAGAGCCAAATCTGTTCTTACACTATACTTCTCCAACATCTTCAGTCCTCACTTTTTCTTTGCATCATTGTTACAAGTAGTTTTTACAATATTTTGAGAAATATGTATTGACAACCACTGTTCCTTATCATAAAATGAATGAGTATGTTCCGTGCAAAACGTCCGTGTCCGATTTTGGCGGAATAATGAATTCACTATTTGAAAATTTCACATATTTGGAGGTGTACAGATTGGCTAACATTAAATCTGCTAAAAAAAGAATTTTAGTAAACGAAACAAAAGCTGCAAGGAACAAAGCAATTAAGTCTAAAGTTAAAACTTCTGTAAAGAAAGTTGAAGCTGCAGTAGCACAGAATGATACAGCAGCAGCAAAGACAGCATTACAGGCTGCTATTAAAGAAATTTCCAAAGCAGGAAGCAAAGGTGTTTATCACAAAAACACAGTTGGAAGAAAAATCTCCCGCTTAGCAAAAGCTGTAAACTCAATTGCTTAATATAATATAGAATCCAAAGCATCCGCTTCCGTCAGGCGGATGTTTTTTTATGCAGCAGGAAGCACAGCCACCTATTACATAAAAATCCCGGCATCTGTTTTCCACAAACACCGGGACTTAATATTAGTTGTTAATCAATTTATCTTCATCGCTCCAGCTGTAAAGCTTTCTTACTTCTTCACCAATCTTTTCTGATGAATGTTCTGCACCAAGTTTTCTCATTGCTCTGAAGTGAGCCTGCCCGCCTGCTTCAGACATATCAAGCAGGAAGTCTTTTGCAAAAGTACCATCCTGGATATCTGCCAAAATTTTCTTCATAGCTTTCTTTGTATCTTCTGTAATAATCTTAGGACCTGTTACATAGTCACCGTATTCTGCTGTATTAGAGATGGAATATCTCATTCCTGCAAATCCGGACTGATAAATCAGGTCTACAATCAGCTTCATCTCATGGATACACTCAAAATATGCATTTCTTGCATCATATCCAGCTTCCACCAATGTCTCAAAGCCTGCCTGCATCAATGCGCAGACACCGCCGCAAAGTACAGCCTGCTCACCAAAAAGATCTGTCTCTGTCTCTGTTCTGAATGTAGTCTCCAGAACACCAGCTCTCGCTCCGCCGACTCCAAGTGCATATGCCAGTGCTTTATCCAGTGCCTTACCGGATGCGTCCTGCTCAACAGCTACAAGACATGGGACACCTTTTCCAGCCTGATACTCGCTTCTTACTGTATGTCCTGGTCCTTTTGGCGCAATCATTGTAACATCTACATATGAAGGCGGTACAATCTGTCCGAAATGGATTGCAAATCCGTGTGCGAACATCAGCATGTTGCCTTCTTCCAAGTTTGGCTCAATATCGTTCTTATACATTGCAGCCTGTTTCTCATCGTTAATCAGAATCATAATGATATCTGCTTTTTTTGTTGCCTCTGCTGCTGTGAATACTTCAAATCCCTGTGCTTCTGCTTTTGCCCATGATTTGCTGCCTTCATACAAACCGATAATTACATTGCATCCTGACTCTTTCAGGTTCAACGCATGTGCATGTCCCTGGCTTCCATAACCGATCACTGCGATCGTCTTACCTTCTAATACAGCGAGGTTACAATCTTCCTGATAATAAATTTTTGCTGACATTTTAAAATTCCTCCTAATTCATATTCACCAGGCCACCCTGCCTGATAAGCATTTAAATAGTGTATTAGTTAAAGGCCCAGGGCCTCTAGCTTCCTGATATGTAACAGTACCTGAGGCTAATCCAGAAATGTGACATCCTTAATACCTCTTCCAAGTCCTGTAATTCCTGTTCTTGCAAGTTCCAGTATTTCATAGCCGTCCAGAAGATTCAGAAACGCATCCAGCTTTGACTGGTTTCCAGTCAGTTCTATAATCATAGATTCTTTTTCCACATCCACAATTTTTGCCCTGAATATATCAGCAATTGAGATCACTTCTGCCCTCTGAGCAGCATTTGCGCGAATCTTTACCATAATCAATTCCCTACAGACAGATTCTCCGTCCTGCAGCAGTTTGATTTCAACCACATCTTCCAATTTGCGTACCTGCTTCTCAATCTGGGACAAGATCAGTTCATCTCCTGTTGCCACAACTGTAATTCTGGTAAACCTGATATCTGCCGTCATCCCCGCAGTAATACTGTCGATACTGTACCCTCTTCTGCTGAAAAGACCTGCAATCCTGCTTAATACACCTGGATTGTTGTCAACCAGCAATGAATAAACCTGTCTTCTCATATGCGTCCCTACTTTCCACTTCAGAAATACAAAAACAGAGTGCGTTCTGTTTTTTAATCATACCAAGTTCCTATTTTTTTGTCAAGCAATTTTATCACAGTTCAGTTATGAAAATTTTTATTTAATAGGCAAGATTCTTTCTTATCCCCTGTAACCATCCGGGTTCGAGGATTGCCATTTCCATGAATCCACACACATCTCTTCAATTCCCCGCTCTGCCTTCCAGCTCAGTTCTTCTTTTGCTTTAGACGCATCACAGTAACAAGTAGCAATATCTCCGGGACGGCGTGGTTTTACCTGGTAAGGTATTTCCCTTCCGCAGGCTTTCTCATAAGCTTTTACCACATCCAGCACACTATATCCTACTCCCGTTCCCAGATTGTAGACGTGTACCCCTTTACTAGTCTTCATTTTTTCAATTGCCTTAACATGTCCCACAGCTAAATCCACAACATGTATATAGTCCCGTACACCGGTGCCGTCGGGAGTATCGTAATCATCTCCAAAGACCCCAAGGCAGTCCAGCTTCCCAACGGCTACCTGGGCAATGTAAGGAACCAGGTTGTTCGGAATTCCCTTCGGGTCCTCGCCAATTAACCCGGACTCATGGGCCCCAATGGGATTAAAATATCTAAGAAGCATAATATTCCATTCGGAATCTCCTGTGTGGAGGTCTGTTAAAATCTGTTCCAGCATCCCCTTGGTTCTTCCATAAGGATTGGTAATTTCTCCCTTTGGGCACTGCTCTGTAATCGGAATCTCTGCCGGATCTCCGTAAACAGTTGCAGAGGAACTGAATATCATATTTTTACATCCATGCTTACGCATCACGTCACAAAGAACCAAAGTTCCTGCAATATTGTTGTAGTAATACTCCCAAGGTTTCGTTACAGATTCCCCAACAGCTTTTAGTCCTGCAAAATTAATAACTGCTTCAATGACTTCTTTCTCAAAAATACATTCCAGGTCTTCTCTGCTCAGAATATCTCCTTTATAAAATTTTACACTTTTTCCCGTAATCTGCTCTACTCTTTCCATAGCTTTTTCACTGGAATTATACAGGTTATCAACTACAACTACCTCATAACCTCTTTCCAAAAGCTCCACACATGTGTGGCTGCCTATATATCCTGCACCGCCTGCTACTAATATTGCCATAATTCTACCTTCCTTTCTGATGCCTATTTACACCGCTAAATATCTACTTCCACAGATGCAGGGGATAAACTCCCTGGACTTTCATTTGAACGACAGCATCTGCAACACTTTGCTTGTCTTCTTTATATGTAATGCCATACCATCTGTCCTCTGATTTCAAAACCTTTACTGCGGCTCTTCCTTCCCGGATTAATTCGCCCACCACGGTAGGGAGAAAATACTCACATTTTAAAGGAGAATCTTTCAGATTTTCTCTCAAAAATACCGGGAAACGCTCTTCTAGTTCTTCCAGCATACTTTGTGTAAATCCGAACATATTCATAGAGACAATACTATCTTCATCAATATGATTCCAGGTTTCCCCGTCATTCTCTGTAAAAACAACGCCGTTCTTGTTTTTTTCAATATGCGTTCTCTCTGTAATTCCAGTCAGATAACCTTTTTTGTCTACTTCGCATACGCCCCTGGATACATAGCCGTTCTCTGTTAAAGTATTGGACAGGCGGTATCCCACCATAGCATATCTATATTTATCATCATCCTCAAACACGGATAAATACTGATAAATAGATTGCAATGCCGATACTCCATAGTAATCATCTGCGTTAATCACCGCAAAGGGACCATCTATCACCGCTTTACAGCTTAGAATAGCATGTCCTGTTCCAAATGGTTTTACACGGCCCTCTGGAACCTCAAAGCCCTCCGGCAGGTTATCCACTTTCTGGTATACATAATCCACTTCCATGAATTCACTGATTCGATTGCCGACGCTTGCCCTGAATTCTTCCTCGTTTTCTTCCTTTATTATAAAAATCACTTTCTCAAATCCTGCGCGTCTGGCATCATATATGGAAAAATCCATAATAATGTGCCCTTCCTCATCAACCGGGTCAATCTGCTTCAAACCGCCGTACCGGCTTCCCATTCCAGCGGCCATAATTACAAGTACAGGTTTTTTCATCCTTTTTTGTCTCCTCCTCAATTCTTCTGTGCTTCTATCCTCTCAGCCAAATCACTTAAATAAACCCACCGTTCCATTTTTTCCTCCAATTCCTCTTCTATCTGTTCTTTCTTTTCAGTTAGTTCAGACAACTTGGCAGAATTGGTTGCATTGGACATTATATCATCCTCCAAGTGTGCTATTTTTTCTTCCAGTGCTTCTATATCTTCATTGATAGTTTCGTATTCTTTCTGTTCCTTATATGAGAACTTCAGCTTTACAGAATGATTCTGCTTCCAGTCCTTTTTTAGTGTCTTTTTTTCTTCATTTCCTACTATCTTATCTGTACTTTCTCTGTCATCTAACAGAGACATTTGTCTTTCTTTTGCTTCCAGATAATCTGTATATCCGCCTTCATACTGCTGCAGATGCCCGCTTCCGTCAAATTCAAAAATCCTGTCTGCCACATTATCCAGAAAATATCTGTCATGAGATACAGTGACGACTATTCCCGGAAATGAAGTCAGATAATCCTCCAAAATTGTAATTGTGGGGATATCAATGTCATTGCTTGCTTCATCCAGCACAAGAAAATTGGGTGCCGCCTGCAGAATACCCAGCAGGTAAAGTCTCTTTTTCTCTCCTCCGGAGAGCTTACTAACGGGAGCATACTGCATGTCCGGTGTGAAAAGAAACCGCTCCAGCATCTGGGATGCTGTAATTTTACCATCCTTTGTGGGAATGTACTCTGCAATATCCTTCACATAGTCAATCACTCTCCGCTCTGTATTCATATCGGGAACTTCCTGGGCAAAATACCCCATCCGGATTGTCTCCCCTGTCTCCACCCTGCCTTCATCCGGCTCTAGAAGACCTGCCATAATTTTCAGCAGTGTAGACTTTCCGCATCCGTTCGGTCCGATGATACCAAGCCGCTGGTTTTTCAAAACAATATAGCTGAAGTCTTCTATAAGTTTCTTATCTCCATAACTCTTGCTCACATGATGTAGTTCAACCGTCTTTTTCCCCATCCTCGTTTCAGGGGACTCCAGCTCTACCGTCTGGTCCTTCACAGGGCCTCCTGCATTCTTTAAAGCATCCAGCCTTTCCAGCCGTGCCTTCTGCTTCGTACTCCGTGCCCGGCATCCCCGTTTTGCCCATTCCAGCTCCATACGCAGAACGCTCTGGCGCTTTCGCTCCGAGGCTAGTTCCATTTCCTCACGCTGAGCTTTCATCTCCAAAAACTTAGAATAATTTCCCTCATAGCCGTATAACTGCCCATGGCTGATTTCTAGAATCTTATTTGTGACTTTATCCAGAAAGTATCTGTCATGAGTAACCATGATAACTACGCCCCCAAATTTCCGCAGGTAATCTTCCAGCCAGGAAATCATCTCACCGTCCAGGTGGTTCGTCGGTTCATCCAGCAATAAGATATCAGAAGGAGCTGCCAAAACTCTTGCAAGTGCAACTCTCTTTTTTTGCCCGCCGGAAAGCACTTCAATCTTTTCATCGTGCTGCCTGATATCCAGTTTATTCAGCGCACTTTTTGCTTCACTTCTGGCAGTCCAGTCTGTCTCTGGTATGCCTTCCATTACATAAGATAATACAGTGGAACCTTGAGGAAATTCCGGATTTTGGGGCAGGTAAGCAATCCGCAGGCCATTCTGCTTCACCACCTGTCCGCTATCTGCATCCTCCTGACCTGCCAGAATTCTCAGCATTGTAGTCTTTCCGGTTCCATTGATACCGACAATCCCGATTTTATCTCTCTTATGGATTCCATAAGACACATCATCAAAGATGACTTTTTCTCCGTATATTTTACTGACATGTTCCATGTTCAAAATGTTCATATGCCACTCCTTATCCATTGTTTCACTTCGTTTATCATAATGGATTTCCACTCAAACGTCAATGTTTCACACATTCCTTCCATTTTAAATAACATGCTGTTTTTTCCATATACCGGAGAAATAAAATACCATGGACAGTATTGTTCCCATCAGCCAGCCGATAGGCCAGGACATCCATATGCCAGTTTCCTTCCAGAAACCAGACAATACGAAAGCTAAAATTACCCTCAGAATCAAATCAGTAAAGGTAGCAATCATAAATACTTTCATGGCCCCGGCCCCTCTTAGTATTCCATCTGCTATCAATTTTAAAGCGATTACTATGTAAAACGGAGAAACAATCTTTAAAAATTGAACTCCTACATCGGCTGCCTGCGTACCGCCTTCACTCATAAATAAATTTACAAGAGGTCTTGCGGCGAAGAAAAACAGAAGAAATGCGGGAATTGCCACACCTAAAACCATAGTGGCCCCGCTGCGGAAACCTTTAGCAACACGTTCTGCTTTTCGCGCCCCCATATTTTGGGCGGTAAAGCTTGATACTCCATTTCCAAGAGTAGAAAAAGACATAATTGCAAAGGTATTGATTTTCATAGCTGCAGAATACCCTGCCACAACTGCTGATCCATAGCTGTTAATCACCCCCTGCACGAAGAGATTTCCTACAGAAACAAAGCTCTGCTGTAAAATGCTGGGGACTGCCACCCTCATGATCCTATTTAACATAGAAAGAGAAAATCGTTTATATTCTCCACTTTCTATACTTTTCAGCCGTTTTCGAAGTGCCACACAGACCAGCACAGAAGAAATCCCCTGGGCCAGAAATGTAGCCCAAGCCACTCCGCTTACACCCATATGGAATTTAATAACGAACACCAGATTCAAAATTATATTTCCAATGGAAGATGCAATCAGGAAATACAGCGGAGTCCTGGAGTCTCCCAGTGCCGTAAATATTCCTGTACAGATGTTATACAAAAACAGAAAAGCCAGACCACATATGTAGATGTTCAGAAAAAGAAGGGAATCTCCCAAAATATCTTTTGGAGTCTTCAGCAGAAGCATCAAAGGCTTACTGAAAACCAGCCCCAGAACTGTCAGAAAAATGCTGATTCCAAATACAACCAAAAGGGAAGTACTGATTGCACTTTTCATCTGTTTATATTCCTTTGCGCCAAAATACAGAGAAATTACAACAGAACATCCAATATTCAGCCCTGTAGCTACCGACATAAAAATCATCGTAACTGAATAAGATGCCCCTACTGCGGCCAGAGCATTTACCCCTATAAACTTTCCTGCAACCACGCTGTCTGCAATATTATAAAACTGTTGAAACATTACACTGACAAGCATGGGGATTGTAAATTTCCAAAGTATCCTGGAAGGTGCACCTTCCGTCATATCTGTTATCATAATATGTCTCCTCTCCGAATTTCTCTCGTCCACATATCTTAAATATTTTTGCAACTTTTTTATTCTACCACTTTTAGAAAAAATATGAAAGAATTCTTAGAACTTTATGAATTTTTAACGTTAACCCTTGAGTATACATGAAAAAAGTTATACAATGACCTACATAAAAAAATTGAGGAGAAGTTTGATGAGCAGTACAAAAAATACTACTACATTTTTCGATGATGATTTTGAGGTGACTTATGAAGAAGAGGAGCCCTTCACATACAGTTTCGATGTAGAACCAGTAACCAAAGATTTGTCCAATAAAACTATTGTTATGGATACGTCCCGTTACCGGGATGACAAATATCGAAATGGCAGATATCGGGATAACAGATATGATGAAGATATATATGACAAGGACGAGTATGAGGCAGACATATATGACGAAGATAAGTATGACGAAGATATATACGGCGAGGATGAGGATGATGCAGACATATATGATAATTTTATCCGGCCCAGGCGCCGCCGCAGAAAGTCCGTTCCGGGTATACCGTCTTTGCCTTTCCCTGGAAAAAAGAAGGCTAAATATGGAACAAAAGCCATTTATCACGTTGCCCGCTCTGTTGTAAGAATCGTATCTTTTCTTATCACAGCAGGGACATTAGGTGTTCTGGCTTATAATTTCTGGCGCGGTGCTGCTCCTTATGGAGACCCTCAGACCATTTTGACAGAAAAGAATTATGAGCTGGCAGCTTACGCTGGAGTTGCCGCTGTTTTTCTATTGTTTGAATTTATTGCCCTTTTATGGTCCATGACCAGAATGAGGATCCGGGAAGGAAGAAAGGTTTATAAAGAAGATACCGGAAGAGGCTTATCCTCCTTTATCTTTTTATACATTGCTTCTTATCTTTCCTTCCTGCTCTGCTCCTTTTTGCCTGACACATCAGGCACTTATGCCGTTTTGAACGGAATAGAGGGAGCCTTGGATGTATTCGGCTCCCTCCATAATATGCTGCTTGGCCTGTGCGCCGCAGGCGTTATTTCCTGCCTGGTACGCAGACGTATGAATTAACTTGTAAACAAATAAACTTATTTCTAGGCCTGGTTCAATCTGATATCCAACCCCATATTTCCTACGCCGGTAGAAATCAGGCAGCTCGTCATCAGTTCATATGTCTTACCGTTATCAGGCTTGCACACTGCCGGAGGCAGAATATCACATATCATATCATTCTGTGCAAGCTCAGTCAGAACATTTCCGCTGATAATATTGGCAATCTCAGAAATGGCGGAGGTTACAAACTCATCCACAGAGCTCATTTCCATACCGCTGATATTCTTCCTCATCACGAAAATGCTCTACTACATATCCATTCATAAATTCCAATGTCTCATTGACCTTGGCTACTTTTTCTTCCCATGGAACCGCAGAACGCAGGTTCTTCATAAATTCATCAACCGTCTGGAATAGTTCCTTGTTGGGTGTACTGACAATATTTTCTTGTTGTTAATGACGTAAAATTTTATCCATTTTTTTACCCTTTGCCAATTCATCTATTAACTTGTCCAAATAGCGAAGTTCCCGCATCATTGGATCTTCAATTTCTTCCACCCGTATTCCACAAATTACGCCCTTGATTAAAAGTCTTGAAGGATTCAGATTTGGGGCTTCTGTAAAAAAATCTTCAAAATTGGTGCCCTTTTCCAATTGGGACTCCAGCTCTTCCTGGCTGTATCCAGTAAGCCAGCGTATAATCTCATCAACCTCTTCTTTTGTACGGTTCTTCTTTTCAGCCTTCGCCACATAAAAAGGGTATACACTTGAAACACTAGTTGTAAATATACGATGTTTTTCCATATAGAACCTCCGTAATAAAAATCTATCTATAGTAATCTTCTTTTGATATAACTACCGGTGTTACTGTACCTTTGTAAAAAGGAACAGGTTTACCAATAATTTTCCCACCCATACTACAAATAATTCCTACAGTTGCATCCCGTGCATCCATATAAACGTCTTCAACCCCTTGTGAAAACAGGGCCTCCAATGAGTGCCGAGCTAACCTTGTACCAATTTGTTTTCCCCTGTAAATATTATTTACCGCAAATCTCCCCCAATGAATCTGATTGTCTTCTTTCCACGCCGCTACAGCCCCTACAACCAATGAATCTATTGCAGCACACCACCACCGGGTAACGTCTTCTCCAATTACCTCAATTATATCTTCAGGAATTTCTTGCTCTCCTGAAAATACTTTTACCTGTAACTTCATTATATCACTCATATCCATACTGGTTGCTTCTCTAATTGTCACCTCTTGCATATACACACTTTCCTCTTCGCTGCAAAACACTCCGTGAGTCTTGTTTAGTAAATTGCTATTTGCAGTCTATCCAATACCTTCTTGTCAGCCTTTCATTACCATTGATTATATTTATAACTTTGTCTTGCAAAATACCTCCATTTTTTTCAATTATTTTGTAAGAACCAATATTATTGTCGTTACAGGTAATAAGAACTTTATCCAATTTAATGGTTTTGCAAGCATATTCAAGTGCTTTTTGAAGAAGTATGGTCCCATAACCCTGTTTCCACCTTTTAACTCTGATGCCATATCCAATGTGCCCGCCAAAACGTAACAATGATTCTGTAAGTTCATGACGGATAGAAGCTTCACCGATAAACGCTCCTTTATCAACAAGCCACAAATAAGTTGCAGAAACATACCTTTCTGGTAATCCAATACCTTCTCTATAATTTCTTATTACTTCAAAAACATCAAATTTATCAGTATTAAGAAATTCATATTCCCTAACTTTATGTTCCAAATATTCACTTCTTGCTTCTTTATAAGAATCCAAGTACTTCTCAATAGGTAAAATTAGCTCCATGTAATCCTGCTCTTTCTTCTCTCACATTTAACCTTTAAAGCTTTCCCGTGCCATTTCCTGGATTGAAACTGAAAATATTGATTTTATAAATTGGGACCCACCTTATATTCTTTAATAAATACGGTCGCCATTTGCAACAGTTTCTGCTGGATTAAGCAACACAGTACCTTGCTGTGAGTCGCATCCCAAAATCAGCACCTCACTCTTGACGCCTGCCACTCGGCGGGGAGGAAAATTTACCACTGCAATCACTTGCCTGCCAATCAACTGTTCTGTAGTGTAAAGTACTGTAAGCTGCGCCGAAGATGTTTTTATTCCCATTTCATCACCAAAATCAACTACAAGTTTATATGCAGGTTTTTTAGCTTTTTCATTTAGGGATGCCTCTATAATTGTACCAACTCTCATATCTACTTTATCAAAGTCATCTATAGTAATCATTGGTTTTGTTCCTTTCTAAATCGTATTTTGATTAATTATAGCATGAAAAAATCATGTTACATAGTATTAGAGCAGTGTTTTTCTTAAATGCATACTTATTTCTAAATCGCAAAATTATGTAGAAGGGTAAAAAGAAATATAGTATAATTTCTCTAGTAATAATAAAAATTAATTTAAAGCAAATTTATATAACAGGAGGTAAAATGAGAACTTTTACATGGAAAATAAAGTTCACATACTAACGGGGGATGACGCCAACGTCAGTGAGATTTTAGTTACACCTACTGCTGGATGATGATTGAGAACCGTCATACATTGACCGATACAGCTGTAAAAATCGGTAATAGTTCGGATAAAGAGATGAAACATGCTCTTTTGAAGCAGGAAGCAGAAGTATTCGCCGTTTCAAGAGAATGGCGGAGAATCGGTCACTACTTCTATCAAGCCTGAATGGATTTATCCAAGAGTAAACAGAACCCCGCCCTTTTAATATTTAATTTCTAAATATTAGGAGGGTCCGGTGTGAGCAAAAAAGAAGAAAACAGAGCATTTACATGTGTACATTGTGGTAAAGAAGTTTTACCATTGACTAATGGTAGTTACCGTAATCATTGTCCTCATTGCCTATATTCGCTGCATATGGATAATAAACCTGGGGACAGGGCAAGCAGTTGCGGTGGACTGATGAAACCAATAGGAATCGTTTATCACAGCAAAAAGGGATACCAGATTCAACATAAATGCGAAAAATGTAAATTTGAAAGAACGAATAAAATTGCATGTAACACCATAATGCCTGATGATTTTGAACAGGTTATAAAATTATGTAGCAGCTAAACTATTTTTCCCGGTTCATATGAACACTAAAAGGTACCGCAAGCTTTTGAGGCTATGGTACCTTTTTCTTTTTCGCCATTTATTTTTTCAAGTTTTCCCATATTGCTTTCCCAATAGAAACTGCGAAAATTGATTTTATAAAGATAGTAGAAATTACCATCTGCACCTGAAGAATCTACATCAAAAGCTGAAAGTAAAACATTGGTATAAACAATATCCCATCTTTTCTGTTATTTTATCATTGCTCATTTTAGCTTTTTATTTTATGCGCTGTAATAATAGTATAACTATGGGCGTTAATTGTAAAAATACTATTATCCACTTCTACATACCAATTTTTCCCTTTACAAGTAATTTGACAATTTTCATTAAAAATCCTATTCCTGCACCAGGAAATAATATCATCTACATCTATGCCAAGATTTTTCTTGATTCTATCAATGCCTAGTTCCGTGGTATGTAGTTTATCTAAATTCTGAAGCAATGATTCTTTACTCTCCATACGCAAGTATCCTCCTCTTTATAACTGAATGATATAAGGCACGGAAAACTTTCCTATTGTTCCGGGACTGCTTTCATCAATCGTAAACTCATAACTAGCATTTTCAATGACAGCTATACCATCTGACTCAGCAAATGTAAGTATAAGAATCATGTCTTGGCCCGGAGCCAGTTGTGTATCCTGGGCATTTTTATTATACGACTCATACTCTTTAAGAATGGTGTTCTGCGCATTTAATTCCCGCATATGAATTCCTTTGAAAGTCAAATCTTTATCGGTATTATTTTTGATAGTGTAATCAATCGTAAAAAAACCATTTCCTTTATTAGTAACGTTATGTCCGGTTATCAGTAACTCATCCTCATGCCAAAGATTAGCTTCCTTAAGAAGTTCTTCTGACGATTTGACACCTTTTGCCAGGATTATTGTCGTATCTGCCGCAATTATTTCCATTCTTTCATCAGAAAGTGTTATTTTCACTTCATCTATATCAACAATTTTGTAATTATCTTCTTCTTTAGTCCATGTCCATTCTGAAATTCCCAGTGGATCTTCTGTGGCCTCAATCAACCCTTTATTAAATTTATAAATCAGACTATCGTGAAGCTCACCAGTAGCAATAAGTTCACCCGCTGAAATAGGCTGTCCTCCTTGTGCGGTTAAACTATACAATGTCCATTCACCATTAATGGGATCTTTAGAAAGATCTATCTCTTTAGGTTTATCCTGCTCCTCAACTTTTGCTGTCAGTTCATTGTCTTTAGAGGGGGACGCCTCTCCACAGGCAGTCAACCCAAAACTCATTAATAATATACTTACTATACAAATACTTTTTTTGTACATCTCTTTTCCTCCCTTGTATGTAATATATTTCCATTTTAACATGTTTAATTATACTTCACAAACACTATATATCTAAGAAAAGCGTTATGGCAAAGCATAATGTAAATCTGCTGATACATCCTCTGAAATACTTCCAGCATCTTTCCTACATAAGGAAATACCACATAATATTATGTTTAGAAAGTTTTTTTATCCCTCTTCTAAGATATTAGTAATAGCTCAGAATAGCTATTACTAAATCTGAAATAACGAAAAAGTAATTCGTTTGGGAAACATTCTATTTAGAGCATATGTTTTGATTTCAAATAGCTTACATATTACTTTACCAGACAAATGGAATAAGCCTATATTTTACACGTTTCTTATAATCCATATATCCGTCTAATCCCGCCTCCAATATACGTTCTTCATTACGAATCCGTTTTACAATTAATACCGGATAAAACAAAAATATAATAAAGGAAATAGCTGAACCCAATATAATAGGTATTGCTAAAAAAAGTAATAGCGTAACCGAATACATAGGATGCCTTACAATCCCATACAGTCCTGTATCAATCACTTTCTGGTTTTCCTGTACTTCAATAGTTCTGGAAAGATAAGCATTTTCACGCATCACTTCTGCATAAAGTCCATATGCAATTAGAAAAATTAATGTTGCTGCCCCTACAAGCCAAACAGGAATATGTACCCACCCAAACCTAAAATCAAGAGCAGCTATTACAAAGCCAGCAATAAACATTATAGATGATAAGATAACCACTGACTTCTGCTCCGTTTCCTTTTCCTTCGTATTCAAACGTTTAGCTAATAATTCTGGCTTTTTTATCAAAAGTACAATGCCTAAAATAAACATTGGTATAAATAATACTGCAATAAACAGCCATGCGTTCCAGAACCGGAATGTTCCTGCCGGGACAAATAACACGAAACCTGCAAGCAGCAGTCCGGAAAAAAGTTTGATGCAAGCTTGAAATAAAAGTTTGGTATTCATTTTCTTCCTCCTCAAATTGAATTTAACCTAATCGAAATCGAAAACCAAATATGGATTATTGTACATAATCGTTTTGACTTTATCCTTGTATAAATTTCAAAATATTTTTCTGCTGGGCCCCTGGATTTAATGTATACACCTGTTCAGTGATCCTTGCAATCGCCTCTTTCTTTTCAATCCTCGCTGCACGGTTAACCATCTCTTCTCCAAAAAAATCTTCAACAGTACAAAACACCGTAGACGACCAGCCGTATTCCTCTCCCTTTTGAGACAGCTTCTGCTGTCTTCCACACATAGTAAGATACATTTTCATTTGCAGTTCAATCATTGCCCGGTCAAACTTAGACTTATCTTCTTTGGGAATTCCGCCAATCTGCTTGATTGCATGCAATGGCAGTGTTCCGTGTTCAAGAATAATCTGATATATTTTTTTCGCATAATGAGAAATCATTCCTTTCTCATATTCCTCCTCAAATGTCTGCCCCTCTCTTCTGGCTGCCAAAAAATATGGATAGAATTCTTTCGTTATATAGCCGCTTTTTTTGAAGAAGAGCTTTGCATAGGCAATATCATTTCGTTCGTCCAGAACACGCATACGCCATTCCCACGGATCGGTCTCCAAGTCTTCTGTATGCCAGCGCACCGGAGTATCATATGATGGTTCCTCATTCCAATTCCAGGAAACAGCAGCATAAATACCTTCTGCGTTTCCGCCTCCCATTGAAAAACCCGCCTGCAATAATACCTCTATAAAATCATTATAACTATAAATCTCTTTTTTCATTTTTCCCCCTATGTTAATTCAGAATTTAATTATCATCTGTTCTCTAGATGTATCATTTAGCAATAACTACTCATTAATATTTAAAACATTGTGCAAAGCCTTTCTAATCTCAGGCATCCGCTTTTTTTCAAACTCCGGCCGATCCTTGAGCCATTTCGTATTTAGCGGTGATGGGTGGGGTAATACATAGGCCGGCTTCCCATTAATCACTTGATCTTGAAATACTAAATCAGTAAAGTTCTTTTTTGGAAAAAAATAATTAGATGCACGTCTCCCTATTATAATATAAATTAAGTTATCCACGGATTCTAATTCAAGAAGCATCCATTTTTTTGCACAGTTCTTAGGAGGAATACGGTCTCCTCCTTTTGGGTTTTTCCCAGGATAGCAGTGTGCCATAGAGGTAATATAAAAGTAATCGGGGTTATAAAACACCTCATCTTCTATTTGATACCATTCCCTCCTCAGTTTTTTGCCGCTCAAGTCATTAAATGGCTTTCCTGTTTCATGGACCAACAAAGACGGCGCCTGACTAATCTGCATAACTTTAGATTCAGAATGTCCAAAAAATACTGGATGAGGTTCATACCCAAATAATTCTTCACATTCTCTGCACCGTAAGATTTCTTCTTTTAACTGTTGTATCTTCATAATAATAGTCTCCTTAGCTTCATGAAAACTCGTCCATTTTCTAATCTCCTACTCCTAGTCATTTACTACAATCCTTATATTAAAATATGCATATATATTATGTACATATTTCCAATTTTTGAACCACTGTTCTGTCTGGGGAAATTGCACGGCTAAATTTCTGTTTTACAGCATCAAAAAACTATTAACTTAATATTTGATATGCTCCCTTCTAGGAAACAGTTAAAATAATATAAACTGTTTATTTATGAAGGGAGCATATCAATTTCATAGTTAGTAGTTAATTGACCTCTCATTTGTATTAAACTGATATTTAATTTCCTTTGTCATTCCAGACGCTAGCCAAAATATCTTTGAATACCAAAAAAGCGTCTGTATCATTGTATCCATATTCCTTTTTCAAGCGTAAGCGTTTAATTTCGGGGTAGATTTTCTTACCCCGAATTTATCTTTATAATGATTGCTAGGAAATGCTAACATTTCACCGCACCTGTTGTACTGGAAGCGAGCATTTCACTTTATTTTGAAGGA
>JACERV010000007.1 GCA_013911065.1 Ruminococcus sp.
AATAAAAGAGAAACTAGGATGGATGAGTCCTGTTGAATACAGGCTTAGCATCTTGGCTGCATAAAAGAAAAAGGCGGAGTGGAAAAATCCACCTCGCCATAAAGTCTAACTTTTAGGGGTCACCTCAGGCTGCCAATGGTCTTTTAAAGTTTTTATTAAAGTTTTCTGTCTGCCTCTGCTATGCTTTCTTTCAGCGTTACGTACTGCTCAATCACTTTTGCTGTTCCTTCAACTCCTAATTTGGAGCTGTTGAGGCATAGTTCATAACTTTCAGAAGAAGACCATTTCTTATTGCTGTAATAATTATAATAGCTGGAACGCCTTTTATCCGTCTTAATAATCATGTCTTTTGCCTTAGCGTCTGTAATGTCGTGTATACGTGCAATTCTGCGGATACGTGCATCCAAATCTGCATGTATAAATACGCTGACTACATTGTCATAAGATTCCAGAGCATAATCTGCACACCGGCCGACTAAAATACAGGGCCCCTCATCCGCAATCTTCTTGATTGCATCGAATTGTGCCAGAAATACTTTGTGATTGATAGGCATATCTGCATATGCACTGCCAGAATACCCCATAGAATAAGTATCCATCACTAAAGAATATAAAAAGCTGTTGGTAGGCTTTTCATCATGACTCTCAAAAATCTCTTCACAGATCCCGCTTTCCTTTGCCGCTCTTGCCAGCATCTCTCTGTCATATAACTTAATCCCAAAATAATCAGCCACTTTGTAACCAATCTCACGGCCTGCGCTGCCAAATTGTCTGCCAATTGTAATAATCGTATTTGTTTTCATATCGGTCACTCTCCTTTGCTTATGGGTAATTCCTTTATACTAATTATACAAGATACTGCATATCTTTACAAGATTTGATTCATGAAGGCATGCAAAAAATGCATTCTGAATTATCTCAGCTTATTCAGCAGTTCCAAAAAATATTCCGGAAGAGGTGCATCAAACTCCATATACTCATTCGTAGATGGATGTCTGATACCCAGAACCTTTGCGTGGAGTGTCTGTCCCTCTAATTTAAATGGGCATTTTGCCGGGCCATAGACAGAATCCCCCAGTATAGGGTGGCGGGTGCTTGCCATATGGACTCTAATCTGATGCGTCCTCCCTGTTTCCAGCTCACATTCAACGTAAGTAAAACCTCTGAAATGTTCCAGAACTTTGTAGTGTGTAACCGCACTGCGCCCGTGGGGGGCATGTACACTCATTTTCTTTCTGTCTGCAGGGTGACGCCCTATCGGGGCATCAATAGTCCCCGTATCCTGTTTCAAATTCCCGTAAACAATTGCATGATATTTTCTGGTGATATCATGGTTTTTCAATTGTTCTGCCAGCTCCCGGTGGGATGCATCGTTTTTGCAGATAAGCAGTGATCCGGTCGTATCCTTATCTATCCGGTGTACTATTCCAGGTCTTAACACTCCGTTGATACCGGACAGATTTTCTCTGCAATGAAACATAACTGCATTAACAAGAGTCCCGCTGTAATGACCGGGTGACGGATGGACCACCATCCCTTTGGGCTTATTAACAACCAAAATATCACTGTCTTCATATAAAATGTCAAGGGGGATGTCCTCGGGCAGAATGTCCAAAGGTTCTGGTTCAGGAAGACACACTATAATCTGATCTCCACTGTTCGCTTTATAATTAGACTTAACATTATTTCCATTCACCGTAACTGAACCACCGTCAATCAGCTTTTGGATATAGGACCTGGAAATATCAGGAGCAGCATTGGAAAGAAATTTATCAATTCTCAGCCCTTGCACATCTGCTGTAAAATATAATTCTTCCATCTGTTCCTATCCTTTCTTCAGCGTGAAACAGTTCAGCTCGTCCTCTTTATAATAAAAAAGAATTGCGAACCCAAATAAAATACAGGAAATAACTACATAGCAGTCAGCTACATTGAAAATCGGAAAATTTATTAATTCAAAATAGAAAAAATCTACCACATAATTCTGACGGATTCTGTCAATCAGATTACCTATGGCACCCGCACATACCATGACGGAACAAATGCGGAGCAGATAAAAACGAGGAGTATGAGGCATTCTTCCATACAGAAAGCCAATCAGACAAACAATCAGGACAGCTCCCGCCGCAAACAGAATCTGCTTATCCTGCATAATACCAAAGGCAGCACCCCGGTTCTCCAAATATTCCAGTTTGAACACACCTTTCCATATAACGAAAGATGCCTGATTTTTCAAATGCAGGACAGCCTGCCATTTTGTGAACTGGTCCAGCGCTATCAGCACAATACATCCCAGAACAGCCAATAAATAACTACGGGTAGATTTCATATTTTTATCCTTCATACTTTTTCCTTCTTATGCTATTCATAATTGATTAAATTCAGTATTCCTTATATATATTTATGGATGATTACAAAAATCCTATTCTTTTTTGTGCGTGATAACATTCCTTTGTACTTAAATTTCCCTATGCCTCTGACAGAAATAATATCCTCTTCCTTCACCTGATAAGAATTTGTTGTCATAAGCTTTCCATTAACAAACACTTTAGCCCCCTCAATCAACCCCCCCAGTTTCGTACGGGAGGAGGAAAAAGCCAAAGAAAGAAGGCTGTCCAGCCTTACGGATGCAACCGTTCCCTTTACCTCTTCAAAACGGGGAGAATACTGATAATCATTGAGATTCACCTTACAAAGCCTTACGCTAGTATGCTTCACCCGGGTTAACTCTTCCTGCAGAAAATCACTTAATCCGCTATGAATGAAAAGAACTGCTTTATTTCCCTCAACCAAGATATCTCCTGCCTTTGAGCGTTCAATTCCCAAATTAAGGATTGCTCCCAGGTAATCCCGGTGCGTAAGTATCTGGGAATACTTTTCATGGAGGGGTTCAATACTGACGGCCGAAAAGGGAAATCCAAGACTTTCCATATCATCCATTCCACTAAAAGAAAGAGCATCAGGTAAAAATGCTGCCATCTGACGCTCTGCTAGGTCATATCCGCCAAAAGTCACATAACTTGTATAGAGTTTATCTTTTGGCAAAGAATGTAAAATATTCAATTCATTCAAATTTAAAAAATCTGAATATGTAATAATATCACGGTGATATGCCGTTTTTGACAGTTCTATCAGCCGCTTTTCTAATAATTGCTCGTCCTTCAACATACCAAACTTAATATCTGCCTCTTACATTAGCTGTTTCCATGGATCCACCCAGCAAGTCCTGCAAATCACCGGAGATGTCCACGTTCGTCGGGGTCACAAGGAAGATGTAGTTGGATATCTTCTGAAGATTGCCGTTAATTGCAAATGTAGCACCAGAAATAAAATCAATGATGCGCTGAGCTATCTCTAAATCCATACCTTCCAAATTCAAAATGACTGTACGCCCTGCCAGCAGTGTTTCCGTAATCTCCCTTGAATCATCTACAGATGCAGGCTTCACTACACAGACTTCCATACCGGCATTTCTTCTGGATGCAGGCTGGCGCATCGGTGTTACCTTATTACCTGCCGGTGCAAGCTTTCTCTCTTCTTGAATATCAAAATCGTCGTATTCCTCTCTGCTACTCTTCTTCCCAAAGAGAGAACGACGCGGTTTTTCATCAAATTCGTCGTTATCAAATTCATCATCATAGAAATCGTCGTCATCATACTCGTCGTCGTTCAATTTCATGATGTCCAAAAATTTATCAAACACACCCATGTTTACACTCCTATCTTATGCTCTCCTGATGCATAAATATATTTTGAAAGCACCTTTCTGTTCCAGAGCCTTACCCCTTAAACGGCATAATTCCTGGCACCAAAGATTCCTGTCCCTACACGAACCATTGTTGCTCCTTCTTCAATTGCAACCTCGTAATCATTGGTCATCCCCATTGAAAGTATGCTCACATTAATATTATCAATGTTTTTCTCCTTAATGTCAACAGATAATTTCTGTAAATTCGAGAAAACCGGGCGATTATCTTCGGGATTTTCAACAAAAGGAGCAATTGTCATGAGACCGCACACTTTAATATGCTCAAATACAGATATCTTTTCAATAAACGGAATGACTTCATCAACCTTAAGCCCAAACTTGCTCTCCTCTTCCGCCACATTCACTTCCACCAGTATTTTCGCTACGCAATTCTTCTTTGCAGCCTCCCTTTCAATCGTCTCCGCCAGCTTTAAAGAGTCTACAGAATGAATTAACGCAGCTTTATCAATGATATACTTTACTTTATTCGTCTGGAGATGTCCAATCAGGTGCCAGCAGATATCTTTGGGAAGTACCTCATATTTGCCAGTAAACTCCTGTACTTTGTTTTCTCCGAAGACCCTGACCCCAAGACCATAGGCTTCTTCGAGAACAGGTACGGGATTTGTCTTACTGACCGCAATCAGCGTCACCTCTTCCCTCTTTCTGCCAGCCCTTTCACAGGCAGATTGTATCTTCTGTTCCACCTCTTCCAACTGCTCTTTTAACATCTCTCCTACTCCTTTCCTGCTTATGCACCTTAGGCTTGGTCTTGTCAAGCCTTAGTTGTAAAGCACATCCTGTCGACTTAGGCGAGGTCCTTTCACTCCTTAGTGACATGGATGTCTCCTTGCTTATACTACTTAATGAGGTTCTTTCGAATTTAGTAGTAAAGCACAACCTGCTGGCTTAGTGAAGCATTGAACACTTGGTGAGGTCTTTTCGAACCTAGTGTGAAAGTTCACCAGTGGTGTGTTCTTTCGAACTTAGCAGCATGGTTGTTTCCTCATCTAAGGCGCCCTGATCAGAAGACAACCTCATCTTCCTTGACAGAACCGCCTTCCTGCACAATATGATCATAATTATACAATCCGTAAGGTTCCCCCTCCTGCACAATATAATATTCATCGCTTTCAGCAAGAATCGTAACCTGCCTGAATACGGCATATCCTTTGTTAATATTATAAACACCTTTCAAAGTCTTTGTCTCAGATAATGTCAATGTCTCGGAAGACTCTGGCTTCACAAGCACTGTACCCTGCTTTAGCTGGGAGGGACTTAAATATACTTTGTTGTCCTCTGTTAACTTATAAATATTTACAGGAGAAAATGCAGCCGTGCCACCTTTTCCCCGCACCATAACTCCCGAAGATGAACTGTTGCCGCCGGCAGTCATATATTCCCCGGGCACCTCATAAAATTCCTTTTCTGTTACACTGCTCTTCGGAATCTTCAAGCCTCTCTCATCTTCCAAAATCAATTCCACATTCAAAAATCTTTCATCTGCATAGCGGACCATAGAGTTCTCATAATCCAGCTTTCCGTAATATTCTCCACCCCTTCTTAAAATTGAAAAATCGGCCCATATTGATTCACTGTCTTTATCTATCCGGGTTTTCACGTAGCTCAGGTCAGATAACTGCTTTGCCATATCCTCGTCCAATTCCAGCAAAACAGACCAGTCCTCATTTGTCACAAGTTTGTAAGCCGGCTCACCCTTTTTGATACTCATATTATCTTCCATACTGGCTTTCTTGTACTTCCCTTTGTCAAAATCTTTTTTTTGAAAAGATTCTATAGTCAGGGATTCATATCCATCAAGACTTAATGCAAAAATGCCATCCACAGGGGTTTTGTAGACCTGTACATCACCACCGGTCTTTGCAATTACCGCTTCCATCTGGGCAGTTTTAGTTTGATTAGACGCAAGCAAAAAAGTATTTGTTATTTCATTTTTCAAAGAATATACAGACGAAAACTTCTGCGGATTGAAATTCTCATTAAAATTTTGTGTTTTAACTACCAGTGCATTCTGTTCTTCTGTACTTAAATCAACCGTATCCTCCTCTGATTCATTATCGTAGGATAACTTCTGCGAGGAGACTGCATATACATTGGCACCGGATTTTATTTTACTGCTCTCATTTTGATAATAATTGATATATCCTGACTCTTCTGCATTTACTACGGTCTCTTCTCTGATAACAAGCCCATTATAAGAATTATCTTTCAGAATACTACCTTCACGAACCTCATATACAG
Organism: Ruminococcus sp.; assembly: GCA_013911065.1. Classification (GTDB taxonomy): domain Bacteria; phylum Bacillota; class Clostridia; order Lachnospirales; family Lachnospiraceae; genus Muricomes. Next base: position 6,011 of record JACERV010000007.1, read on the forward strand.
ATACTTTTTTCGTTGTGGCATACATAATAATTGTTACGATAAGATAAATGAATACGATGGCAAAAATGAAAATACCTATATTCATCTCACGTTTTGTTTTATACCTTTTGATACTAATGGAATTATTCCTTTTGGATGACAAACTATCCGCCTCCTTAATTTCATGCCTTAGTGACATGGATGTTTCATTTATAACTTTAACAGTATAACATTTTTAAATGTATATTTCCAGTTTTTGTGGTAATAATAAAAGCATTGATATTGAAAAGGAGGAAATAATATGAAGTGGTTTGATAACACTGCTCTGACAATTATAATTATTGGAGCGGTCAACTGGCTTCTGGTTGGCATTTTTCGATTCGATTTAGTAGCCTTTCTCTTTGGAAATTTAAGCTGGCTTTCCAGAATTATTTATACGCTTGTCGGCCTGTGCGGCCTCTATCTAATCAGCCTGTTTGGAAGAATTAACAGTATGTCAGAGTAAATTTGCGGACAAAAGACGCTTAACAAAATGAGGGGCGTAATGTCCTGCCGCTTCTTAGCAGGATATTACGCCTTTCATTTATCTGAAGAAGTATTTATCTTCTTTTTACCCTGCAGGTGTGCCGGATATCCCAGCAGCCAGCATAGCAGTCATATCACTATATAAGGTAACTTTATTCTCAGCCCCCATTACAATAGATATGTAAGGATTATTTTGCAGGTCCTGACTATATAAAATAACACAGGAACCGGCCTCATCCGTTGTTCCGGTTTTGCCGCCGAATACATTTACGCCAGAAGGCACATCTGCCAAACCTTGGGAATAATAGTTTGTAGGATACCATTCTCTGGTTCGGACGGTCCCGTCCGCCGATGTAATAGTTCCCGTGTAGGAATCCATAGATATGATATCCATAAAACGCTGGTCCTTTGCACATGCATTAAACATCAGATATAAGTCATATGCAGTTGTATAATGCTCATCATCATGCAGCCCATGAGGGTTTACGAAATGAGTATTTGTCGCACCCAGCGAATTTGCTGCTTCGTTCATCATACCGGCAAATGCTTCCACACTTCCGGCCAGATGCTCTGCAATTGCTACTGCACTGTCATTTCCTGAATAAATGACAAGACCGCAGAGCAAATCATAAAGTGTGAGCGTATCTCCCGTCTCCAGGCCACATACCTGCTCATCATAGGCAAACTGAGTCGCATTTGGACTCACCGTTACCATATCATCCAGATTTCCATATTTTAATACAAGGTACGCAGTCATGACTTTTGTCGTGCTGGCCGGGAACAGCTTTTCATGTATCCTGTCTGCATACAGAACCTTCTCATTTTTCAAATCAAAGAGCCCCGCAGCATGAAGACTGTCATTGGTTACATATCCATTCAAAGGCACATCTGCATCTGTCACACATAAGTCTGCTGCAAACATCCTGCCTTTATACAGGGATTTATCATAATTCTGCTGCTCATATTGAGCTGCCGCAGAGGACGGCGCAGCGCACCCTCCCAGCAGCAGCGCCACACACGCGGCAGCAATAATTTTTTTACTTATACATTTCACGCCAGTCAAGATCTCCTCTATCCAGTGCTAAAATCAAGGCTTCCGCTGTTGCAATATTGGTTGCCATGGGAATATTGTAAATGTCACACAGTTTTACAATATCATTGACATCCGGTTCATGAGAACGCGGAGTCAGCGGGTCACGGAAAAATATTAACAAATCCATATTATTATGCTCAATCTGAGAGCCAATCTGCTGCTGTCCTCCCAAATGTCCTGCAAGATACTTGTGAATGCTTAAATTCGTTACACTCTCTACCAGAATTCCGGTAGTCTCTGTGGCAAACAGATGATGCTTGCTGAGAATCCCCCTATAAGCAATACAGAAATTCTGCATCAGTTTCTTTTTTGCATCATGTGCTACTAGTCCTATGTTCATATATGCCATTCTCCTCTACTGATATTTATTAGGCTGCAAGCCGACATTCAGTACAAAACCAATCCCCATATAGAAGCACACAATGGAAGTCAGTCCGGAACTTACAAAGGGGAGTGAAATCCCTGTATTTGGAAAAATCTGTGTTGCCACACTGATATTGATAAAAGTCTGTACTCCTATCAGTGCGGCAACTCCTCCACAGATGAGCTTTCCTCCGGTGTCTTTAGCTTTAACCCCAATTAAAATACACTCTATTACTATTAATAATAACAAAATTATAACAACACAACAACCCACAAATCCTAATTCTTCACCAATAATTGCAAAAATAAAGTCTGTTTGAGGCTCTGAAATGAAATTTCCGTTTTTTACCGAGGTTGTTGTATTATTGTTATAGCCTTTTCCTGTCAGCATTCCCGAGCCAATTGCCATCACAGAATTAATCTGCTGGTATGCCTCATCCGTTGCATATTTTTCAGGTTCCAGCCAGGCCAGGATACGTTTTTGCTGATATCCCTTCAAGAAAGGCTGGTTTGGCTGGACCACCACTGCCAGAAACAGTGCCGATACGGGAATTACAATTGCAAGCACCGTTCCTATAAACTTATAGCTTAGTCCACCCAAATATAACATAATACAAAACAATGCTGCCAGACAAATTGTATTAGAAAGGTTCGGCTGCTTGTAAATCAGAATCAGCGAAGGCAAAATAAGAGCAGCCGCCTGTATAATCGTTTTTTTATTGTTCACTTCCTGTTCCCGCTCCATTAGAAACTTTGCGAAAAACAGAATTGTGATAAGTTTTGTTAAATCAGAGGGCTGAAACTGGATAAAACCAAGATCCAGCCATCTGGTAGCTCCGTTAATATTTTCACCAAAAAACAGAACTGCCAGCAATAAGACAATATTAATTCCGTACAGCGGCCAATACCAGTTCAGTACCCACTTGTAATCAATCATGGAAATTACAATCATGGCGATGGCTCCAAACACAACACCTGCAATCTGTTTTCCCTGCACAGAGGCCTGTGCACTTCCCACTACAAAAATTCCAATAATAGAAATTGCAATCACAAGTGCAACCAGGCCGAATTTATAATCTTTTAAATGATATCTTTGCCTAATATTCAGAAAATGAAGTTTCAATAGTCCTCTCCTGTAATCTTAATATGTATATCTGTACGTGTTATCTGAATGTGAAAGTCATCGGGTTTAATCTCCATATACTTTGATATCGTATGATAGATATCTGAAGAAAATTTTTCCGCCGTTTCGGGTGTGCACTGCATTCTGTCTGCCAACAGCAGAGTTTTCAGTCTCTCTTTTGCAACGTGAACAGATGGTACACTCATAATATTTCCCTCCTAATTTCTTTTAAACAGGCTGGAAAATTTTGCAAGAATTCCTTCCGTTTTGCCAAAATCCATAATGGGAATTTCTTCTCCCAGGATACGTTTGCAGATGTTGGAATAAGCATGTCCGGATATACAATCTGCATTTACAATTGGTTCACCCTGATTTGTTGCAATAACAACATGTTCATCATCGGGAATCACACCCAGCAGGTGAACTGCTAAAATCTCTGTCACATCTTCCACGGACATCATATCTCCCCGTTTTACCATATCTATTCGAAGACGGTTGACAATCAAATCATTCTTTTTAATTCCATGTACTTCCAAAAGACCAATGATACGGTCTGCATCCCGGATGGCTGATACCTCCGGTGTAGTAACAATAATTGCCCTGTCAGCCCCCGCTATGGCATTTTCAAACCCCTGCTCAATACCGGCGGGACAGTCCAGAAGTATGTAATCAAATTCACCTTTCAAATCTGCAATCAGTTTGCGCATTTGCTCCGGCGAAACTGCCGTCTTATCCTTTGTCTGGGCAGACGGAAGCAGATATAATTCTGGGAAACGCTTGTCCCTGATCAGAGCCTGCTTCAGCCTGCAGCTTCCTTCTATTACATCAACCAGATTATAGACAATCCTGTTTTCCAGCCCCATAACCACATCCAGATTCCGAAGTCCCAAATCCGTGTCTATGACAATGACTTTCTTTCCAAGCTGTGATAAACCGATTCCTATATTCGCCGTCGTAGTCGTCTTTCCGACCCCGCCTTTTCCTGATGTAATAACAATGACTTCTCCCATGTTTTCTTCCTCCTACAACTTCTTATTTCTGTCATATTCCAGATATTCCATAGTGCAGCCCCAAAGGCCGGCGCTGTGTAAAAAAGATATTTAGTCCACGAGCGGATCCACATAAATCCGGCGTCCGTCAACTACTGCTATCTTAGGGCCTTTGATACCGGAGCTTTCCTGATAGATAACCTGACGTTTTGCTTCAATATCGCCAATTCGAAGTTGCTTAGGCTGCATGGACAGAGCAGTGACAAACGCATCTCTGTTTCCCGCCGCTCCTGCATGGACCGAGCCATACAAAGAACCAACAATGACAACATTTCCTTTGGCAATTACTTTAGCACCCAGCTCCACATCACCAAGTATGATGATGCTTGAGTCGGATTCCAGCACCTGTCTTTTTCTTAAAGTACCCCTGTAGAACTGTCCTTCCTTTTTTTGAATATTGGTGAGCGCATTCTCTACAATACTTTTGTATATCATTTCATTGGTTTCATCCCGGTCAATAATGCAGACAATATCAATCTCTGTAATTTCAGAAATCAATTCCAGGATTTCCTTTTCCTGTTCATTCGATAGCTGCCTGCCCAAAAACGTGACTGCCATTTTAGCTCCCTCAAAGAACTTTGCAGAATCTCTGAATTTAGACGCTACACTTTCCAGCAGAACATCAAATGGGACCTCCGGATCTAGGTGAACCTCAATCCCGTATTTGCAGCTTTTAATTGTTACCAGCTTGTCCATGTTATCTTCCACATCCTTTTTGCGTAATGTAAATGAAGTTTTTCCGCGAAACAATGAAGTTCTTTTCGCTAAGCTCGTGAAATGCCTCGCTAATCTCAAAGAACGACCTGCGTGCTAGGCTCGAAAATACCTCGCCAATCACTATCGGTCAGTCCCCTGTAATGGCAGTTCCGAGTTCTGCGGCAGAACCAGTGATTAACTCGTTCTTATCGGCAAGCTTAAAGTTTGCCTTGACAATATCTCTGCCTATTTCCGCAGCATAGGATGAACTGTAACCATTTGCGATACGCACTGCAATCGCAATCTCAGGTGATTCAGCCGGAGCAAATCCTACAAACAGACCATGGTCGGGATGCAGAGCGCTCTGCTGTGCTGTACCTGTTTTTCCTGCCATGGAAATCTCCAGACCAGAAAAGATGGTTGAATTATAGCCAATCACAGCCTCCATACCCTGATGTACCAGGTTCCATGTGTTGCTGCTCACATCTGTAATCTCGCGGGCAACAACCGGCTCATACTGCTTAATAATCTTCCCGTTTACATCTGTAGTTTTCCCCAATAAGGTCAGGTTGTAAACTGTTCCTTTATTTGCCACTGTCGCAACATATCTGTTGAGCTGGCTGACCGTATAATTATTCGTACCTTGTCCAATTGCAGACAGCACAGAATATTCATCGGAAATCTGAGGTTCTGACTCCGGAATTTCCAGGCCTGACTTTTCACCAAGGCCAAATTCCTCGGCATACTTTGCCAATGCTTCCACTCCTTTATCACTGTCATAATTTCCTTCTGAATCCATCCCCAAGTCATATCCCACTTCATAAAAGAAATTGTTGCAGGAAACCTCCAGCGCGCCTACCACATTCAGGGAACCGTGGTAACCAGGATAAATCCAGCACCTGGGGCTCGGAGTCACCTTATCAAATTCACCGGTACAAGTGAGGTAAGTCTCTCCTCCAATAATCCCCTCTGTAAGTCCTGCCACAGAAGACAGCATCTTGTAAGTAGAGCCTGGTGCGGTACGCTCCTGTGTGGCGTTATTGTAAAACGGGCGGGAAAGCCCGGTTACAAGCTGATTATAATATTGGGAGTCCATTGTGTTGGCCAGCCGGTTATTATCATATCCGGGATAAGACACACATGCCAGCACCTCCCCTGTATTTGGGTCACTGACTACCGCAGAGCCTGTACAAGGTTCTAATGCAAGCTGCCCGGGTGTGATCTCCAAATTCTGAATTTTCTGATACAGCCATGTATAAGAATCTAAACCTCCGCTGACCAGTCCATTATATGTCTCCTCATCCATAGGCAGGACACCCTGCTCATATACCATGGCGCAAATCTGTCCGCCACTGATACTACCTGATTTTATAAGATATTTGTAGAGAAGTTTGTCGAAATTCACATCTGAATTCAAATAATCTTCCAAAAACGATAAAATCCCCTGATAAATTTCTGCTGAATCCGAATATTTCTCTGCAGATACGTAATCCGACAGCTTGGAAGTGTCTATCCAGTTCTGGGAAATTGCATAATTCAAGTACTGGTTCAGACTGATTGTCTCATCTGTTGTCCATTGCTTATAGATATCGTCACTGGTATTTATCGCATCCTTCATCAGAATTCCTGTATCTGTCTGAAGAACATTGATAGAGATATAGTCCATATAAGCTTTCATATCATCGGGTAAATCCCGGTAAGCCGCAGCACCGCTGTTCTTCATTTCATTGATGATATTCTGGACCTCCTGAACTTTATTATTCTGGAAAATGGCATATACCTGTTTTTCCACCGGTTTGGCATCATCTGCACCGAAATGTGTCTCATCTATAATTTCATTTCCAATAAACGCATTGTAGGCATCATCCACCGGAATAATAATCTCCTTAGAATCGGAAGTTGTGCTCGGGTCATAATTCATCACATTTCTAAGCTTGCTCAGAACAATACTTGCCAGTTTTTCCTCAATCAACTGATACGTCTGCTCCTGCAGCTCTTTATCAATCGTCAGGTAAACGTCATTTCCAGCCTCGGGCTCCTTATTGCTGACCGTATCGGTTACCTTTCCCACACTATCCACATACAGTTCGGTTTCCCCTTTTGTCCCCTGCAAAACCTCATCCATCGTCTGCTCAAGGCCTGCTTTTCCGATGATATCGGTCTTTGAGTACTTCTCTTTCTGATCCTTATCCAGAGCATCGTACTCTTCCTGGGATATCTTCCCAGTGTAACCAATGATAGAGGCAAAATATTTACTGTCCGCATAACGCCGCATAGAATCCTCTGCAATATCTACCCCGTCCAGCTTGTCCAAGTTCTCCATAATAGCTGCCACAGTCTCATCACTGACATCCTTTGCCAGGGTGGTGGGGATATATTTCTGGAAACTGTTCAGATTAATGGCATAACGTAAGTTTACCATTTTCAAAATATAGCTCTTGTCCAGTTTTTTTACATCCAGACCATAGCCGTAAGTTTTATTTGTACACAAATAATTGATAATGTCCTCCGCCGATGCATTTTGCTGGCTTTCGTCAAGCAGCTCGATTGTTTTAAGCCCGTACACATCCGCAATGAAACGAAGCTTCAGCGTCTTATTGGTCTGGGAAAACTCATAATTCCCGGCTGAATCCAGTACGATACCGAAGTCACTGATGACAGAATCCTTGTTCGTCTCTACTATGGAAATCACCTTGTCCAAAATTCCGTTCAGAATCTCATTCTTTTCTTTTCTCGTATCGGCTACAATATTATCCTCTATAGTTACAGAATACGCCAGCTCATTGTAAGCCAGCAATTTTCCGTTTCTGTCATAAATATTTCCTCTTGTTCCGGCTATTTCACGGGTTTTCCTAATCTGAAGTTTGTAGTTGTCCAGATAATCCTGACCCTTCACAATCTGCAAATAAAATACGCGGTTAATCAATACTGCAAATAAGATGCAGAATGCCAGAATTAAAACAAACAGCCGCGATTTTACAATTCGGTAAATGGCATCTTTTATACGCTCAAACAAATTTACTTGCACTCCTTTTTTCTTCTGCTTCCAATTTACGGTTCAAATATAAAATTAACGGGTATATTCCCAGGGCAACTACAATAGTATATATGAGCTCAGGTATAATATTATGACTGAGATAGTATATAAAGTGGAACTCACTGCGCAGCATAAACATCAATAGATAAATTACCATGCCATAGAGAAATTCACTTGCTGCAATCAATGCCAGGGGCAGTTTAATATCTTCATCATAATATACCTGCTGGAACAGCCCGTTGATAAAGCCTATGAGCAGATAAATCAGAGCATAAAACCCCAAAATATTTCCAAACTGTATATCCATCAGAAGGCCGGAGAAAAACCCCACAAACATTCCTTCTTTTGAGCTCCTCATAAAACCAAAGGCTGCGGTGATAATAAGCATGAGATTTGGTTTGACAGAAGCTAAAGCCAGGTGGGGAAACAAGGTACACTGCAAGAGATAACATACAATCAGAATAACTGCTGTCACAGCAATTCTTTTAGCCTTCATCAATTTCATCTGCTATTCCCTCCCTAATCTTTACCAGTTAAGTCCGCTTTGGTAGTCGTAATGATAAGGACCTCCTGAAGATTTTTAAAATCCACCACCGGGGTAATATAACCGGAACGGGTGAGGTTATTAGAATCTACAGTGATTTCACTAATATAACCAAGCAAAATCCCCTGTAAGTATTTATCACTGATATGAGAAGTTACAATCTGATCTCCTACCTGAACTTTATTCTCATTGTTCTCCATCTGCTCAAAATGGATTTTCCCGTCATTAATCAGAGTCAAGTCTCCCCTTACCATACACTTATCAGAGGTAGACAAAACCATACCGCTGACATTGCTGGAATCATCAATGATAGAGCGTACCGTAGACCATGTAGGCCCTGTCTTTGTGACAATCCCTACCAGACCGCTTCCAGCCATCACATTCATATCCACCTTTATGCCGTCTTTGCTTCCCTTGTCAATCGTAAAGGTACTAAACCAGTTGCCGGAATCTTTTCCAATAACATGAGCACCTGTCTTCTCATAGTCTGCATAGTTCTGGTCCAATTTATATAAATCCTGCAGTCTTTCCAATTCATATTTTTCTTCCTGCAAATTATTATTCTCTGTTATAAGCTCATCTACTTTCTTCTGGAGACGGTCATTTTCCTTTTTCATATCCTGAAGTGTATCAAAATTATCACTGATATCTCCCAGCCAGATTCCAATCTGGTTGATACCCTTCTGCATAGGAATCACAGTCACGCCTGCAACGCCTTTAAACGGACCTGCTGCTTTATCAGAAAACGCGGACAGGACCATCAGCAGAATGCAGAACAGGGAAAGCCCTGCCAGCCAGTATTTATTTGATGATGAGGTTTGATTTTTCTTTTTCATATTATCTCAGCCACCTATAATCTTCGTCTAACATAGAATATGTCAGCTTCCTATAATCTTTATTTAATATAATCTTTTTCAATCCCGTCACTGCACAAAGTTCAGGAGTCTGTGCAGTTGTCACCTTGAGTCCGGTGCTCTCTTCGAGATATGTAGACAGACCCTTCAAATTCGCCAGCCCGCCTGTCAAAAAGATTCCGCTTTGCTCAATTCCTCTGCGTACATCCGGAGGAGTTCTGTCTATCATAGATTTGATGGCACGGACACACTCTGCCAAAGGCTCTTTCATAGCTGCCCTCACAATACCAATGGGGATACTGTCCTGCTGAGGCACACCTGTAATCAGATTCCTTCCCGCAACACTCAAGGAAGTGTCCGCATCCTGCTCAAATACACCAAATGTCTTTCTAAGTGTCTCCGCCGTAACCCGGCCTATTAAAAAGTCCCGGCTATGGCGGACCCTGTTTGCAACTGCAGTATCAAAATGGACTCCTCCGATTTTTATAAGCCGGTTTAAAACCATCCCTCCTGATGCCAGTACGGACAACTCAGTGGTCTCTCCCCCAAAATTGGCCACGAAGATTCCTTTTTCATTCCAGATGTCGACTCCCATCCCTACTGCATCTGCAATCCCCCGTTCTACAATACGGACTGATTTTGCTTTTGCTGTAGAATGAAATACCAAATCATAAAATGCCCGCTTTTCCACTTCTGTCACATCTGTGGGAACGGCAATTACATATTCGGCCCCCCGGGAAACCTGTTTTTTCATTTTCAGCAGGTTCTGCAGCAGATACTGCATATCATCAAAATGTGCAATTACTCCGTTCTGCATGGGAAAGACAACCTGTATGTTGACCGGTGTCTTCTCAAACATCGAATAAGCCTCGTCACCTATGGAAAAAATGTACTTTTTATCCTGCATTGCAATTACATTTTTTGCCTTCCATATATGATCTTTTTTCTTGTCATATAATTTTATCTCATACGTTCCTAAATCAAGTCCGTATACATTTCTGGCCATACCTGAATTTTCTCCTATATAAGTCCCTTTTCCCGCATACTGATATAACAGTTATTCCCAATAATGATGTGATCCAACAGTTCCACACCGATTAACTGCCCTGCATCGCGGATTCTCTTCGTAATGAGTATATCCTCTCTGCTGGGAGCCGGATCACCGCTTGGGTGATTATGAAGCAGTATAATGGATACCGCATTCTTCTGTAATGCTTCCACAAACAGCTCACGGGGTGAAATAACCGTAGAATTGATGGTTCCCTTTGAAATATCAGTTTCCCCAATTAAACGTGTTTTTGTATTGAGAAGCAAAAGCTTCATAGATTCCTGGCTGCTGTGCCGCATATCTTCCATATAATATTTGGCAATGGAAGCAGGCGTTGTAAAACTTAACCCCTGATATGCAGAAGCTTTGGAAAGTCTCTTTGACAATTCCGATAAACATAAAATCTGAACCGCCTTGACCATTCCGATTCCTTTAATCTGAAGCAGCTGCTCCAAAGTCCATTTGTGAATATTGAGAATGCCTTCCTGGGAGAAAACCGGGTGCAAAAGTTTTTCGGCCAATTGCAGGGAATTCTCACCCCTAGTCCCTGTACGCAACAAAACAGCCAGTAATTCAATATTCGTTAAATTACTCGCTCCGAATCTCGCACATTTCTCATAAGGGCGTTCTTCTTCCAACATCTCTTTCATTGTAGCATTTTTGTTCATATGGATCATATCCAACTGCAAATGTCACGACGGCTTAATCCGCTCAGCGGCTCAAACCCTCACGGCTAATTTTAGCATAAATTAAATTTCATGTACAGGTCCTGCATTCTTAATTTTTTATGAACAGTTCAGCCATGCAAATTTTCAATGATGTATGCCGGAGAAAGCTTGCTTTCATATACATACTATGAAGGAACTGTGTAAGATAACGGAGTATATTTTTTTATGATAGCTTCTGCTGTTTTCATTCCATCCATGGCAGCAGAGGTGATACCTCCTGCATACCCTGCACCTTCTCCGCATGGATATATGCCGGATGCCTCACTTTCAAATTCTTCATTTCTAATGATTTTTACTGGGGAAGAGGTACGGCTTTCCACCCCGGACAAAAGAGCATCCTCTCTGGCAAAGCCATGGATCTTATGCTCCATCAAATGAATGGCCTCCTCCAGAGAATCTCCCAGCTCTTTGGGGAAAATATTCCTTACGTTTGCCAGGGCATATGCTCCTTTTATCTGAGGCATTACATTTCCCAGCTCCTTTGTAGGCCGGTTTTCCTGGAAATCCGCAAAACACTGTACCGGTACTTTCCCGCCCCCCTCTGCATATGCCTGCTCCTCCAGCATGCGCTGGAACTCTACTCCTGCCAGGGGATGTGTGCCTTTATAATCCTTTGCCGTCACTGTGACAATGACTGCACTGTTGGCATTCACACCGTCTCTTTGATGATAACTCATTCCATTGACTGCAAGTCTCTCTTCCTCAGAGGAAGCATTCACCACATATCCGCCCGGACACATGCAGAACGTATACGCACCCCGTCCGTTCTCTAACTTGGCAGTCAGCTTATAGGATGCGACAGGAAGCCCGTCGTATGATTCCCTCTGTCCATACTGTTTCTGTGTAATCATGGACTGGGGATGCTCTATTCTGACTCCCACTGCAAAAGATTTTGCCTCCATGGGGATTTCTCTGTCATAAAGCATTTTGAATGTGTCCCTTGCACTATGGCCTATTGCAAACACACATAAGTCCGTGTCTATCTTTTCCCTGTCATTGATAATAATCCGCTGAAGACTTCCGCTCCCTCCTGACATGGTATTTTCCAGTTCTATATCCGTCACCTGGCTGTGAAAACAAAATGTTCCCCCCATATTCTGAATACTCCGCCGCATATTGCGAACCACATCAATCAGGATATCCGTCCCGATATGAGGCTTCTGCTCATATAAAATACTTGGAGGTGCACCGTGTTCTACAAAAGTCTGCAACACAAAACGGTTCCGCCCCTTTGCATCTTTTACAAGTGTATTTAATTTACCGTCTGAAAAGGTTCCGGCTCCTCCTTCTCCGAACTGCACATTAGAAGAGAGGTTCAAATTTCCCTCTTCCCAAAACTTCTCCACATCTAAGATACGCTCTTCTACAGGGCCGCCCCGTTCCATGATTATCGGACAGTACCCAGATTTTGCAAGTAAGTAGGCACAAAACAAACCTGCCGGACCACTGCCCGCAATCACCGGACGGTGCAGCAAAGCAGTATTGCCTGGTGCCGGAAGCTGATAGGAAACATTATTAACTTTCTGTGCCTTCCCTTTTAGTTTTCTAAGTACCTGACTCTCCTGTCTGACTTTTACATCTATAGTGTAAGAAAAAAAGAGAACCGGCTTTTTCCGGGCATCGATGGACTGTTTTTGAATCTCATAATCCAGCAAATCAGCCGGGTCTATATGCAGATATTTACAAATCTTGTCCCGGAGTTCCTCATTGCTATGCCCGGGATATAAATTCAATTGACTGATTCTAAGCACCGGCAGCCTCCTTCCCGGCTGTGTACCCGCTGGACCATGCCCACTGCAGGTTATAACCTCCGCAGATGCCGTCCACATCCAAAATCTCTCCTGCAAAATAAAGTCCGGGGGCCAAAAGGGACTCCAGTGTATTGGGGCAGACTTCTTTTGTATCAATTCCTCCCCTGCACACCTGTGCCTGATCAAAGGAATTGGTTCCGGTAATCTCAGTGGAGAAGTTCTGTATAAGATGAGCCAGCCGCTCTATTTCTTCGTCCGTATAGTCTTCCATAACTTTGGTTCTTTCAAGATGAGCCAGTTTAACCCATAAATCAGACAATTTTTTATGAAACAGCCCTGTCAAAAACTCCTCTGTTGTTTTCCGGGGACGTGTTTCTATACGGTTTTTAAGGAAAGCAAGGAACTGTTCTTCTGTAAAATCAGGCAGAAAATTTAAAACTGCAGTGACCTGTCTATTCTCATACAACCCGATGGCTGCATACCGGCTTATTTGAAATACGGGAATTCCTGATATCCCATAATTTGTAATCTGTATTTCTCCCTGATCTTTTGCCTGGCATTCTCCATCCACGTAAAGAGAAACACGCCCTTCCACCCGGACGCCTGCTATTCCTTTATAAAAGTTTTCCTTACATTTGAGCTGAACAAGAGAGGGAAGGACTGGTATCATCCGGTGTCCCAGCTTTTGCGCCAGCAAATAGCCGGAGCCATCTGAGCCGGAAACCGGAGCTGCCTTGGAACCTGCCGCAAGGATAACCTTTTCAGCGGAGAACTCTCCTGCTTCTGTATCAATCACAAACCCATCCCCTCCAGGACGGATAGCCTTACATTTGGCATCTGTTTTAACCTGGATTCCAAGTCTTTTTACTTCCATGCGAAGTACATCCAAAACAGCAGATGCCTGGTCGGACTGAGGATACAAGTAGCCATTTCTGTTTTTGGAATATATCCCCAGCTTCAGAAAAAATGCAACGGTTTGCTGGACACCAAACTTTTTAATAATCCCCCATGGAAAGAGTGTGTTTTCGGAATGATAGAAAATTGGTTCCTGACTCATGTTTGTAAAGTTACATCTTCCGTTTCCGGTAGAAAGAAGCTTTTTCCCAATCCGGTCCTTATGTTCAAAGATACAGACCTGTGCTCCTTCCTGTGCAGCCGCAACAGCCGCCATCAAACCGGACGCACCGCCTCCGATTACAGCAATTTTTTTCATTTTCACACCTCCTTGATTCGAACACTTCACAAAATTTCCCCAAACTAATGCTGGGTTATTGCTTCCGGAGAAATAACCCCGGCATCTATCAGGCTCTGTAAAGATTTTAGAATTCCCAGCTTAGCATGGGGCCAGGTCAGCCCTCCCTGAAAATATACAGCATAAGGCGGCTTTATGGGACCATCTGCACTCAGCTCAATAGAAGACCCCTGCACAAAAGCCCCCGCCGCCATAATAACGTCGCTGTCATAACCTGGCATAGCCCAGGGTTCCGGGCTTACATAACTGTCCACCGGAGCGGCAGACTGGATTCCCCTGCAAAACGCAATGACTCCCTCAGGAGTTCCCAGCTCCACAGCCTGGATAATATCGTGACGGCTTTCTTTGCCGTTTGGAATCACGCCAAAGCCTAATCTTTCATAAATATTGGCAGCAAATACAGCGCCCTTTACTGCACTGCATACAACTGTGGGAGCCAGAAAAAAGCCTTGGTAAAAGGACTGCATCACTCCCAGCGAAGCGCCTACTTCTTTCCCCAGCCCTGGAGACGTCAGCCTGTAAGCACAGTTTTCTATTAAATCCTCCCGCCCTGCAATATAACCTCCAATGGGGGCCAGACCGCCGCCCGGGTTCTTAATTAGTGAACCTACAACCAGGTCTGCACCTACATCACTTGGCTCCGCTGTTTCCACAAATTCACCGTAACAGTTATCTACCATACAGATGATACCTGGCTTTATCCCTTTAATAAAGGAAATCAGTTCCCCTATTTTCCCCACGGAGTAGCTGGGACGGGTCTGGTATCCTTTAGAGCGCTGGATCGTGACAAGCTTTGTCCTGTCATGTATTGCCTTGCGGATAGCAGGATAATCAAAATCTCCGTCCTCCAGCAGCTCCACCTGCCGATATGTAATGCCATACTCGGCCAGAGATCCCTTGGATTCCCGGATGCCAATAACCTCTTCCAGTGTATCATAAGGTTTTCCTACAGGGGACATCAGCTCATCACCGGGACGTAAGTTTGCAGCCAGTGCAAGAGCAAGGGCATGGGTCCCACAGGTAATCTGGGGGCGCACCAAAGCAGCTTCTGTGTGGAAGGTACTGGCATAGACAGCCTCCAGAGTATCCCGTCCCTGGTCATTATAGCCATAGCCGCTGGCATATTGGAAACAAGCTTCACTGACACGGTTTTCCTGCATGGCATGGAGCACCTTCAGCTGGTTAAATTCCGCAATTTTCTCAAATTCCCGAAAACGGGGAGTAAGTTCCTCTTCTATCTTCTGTCCGAACGAGCAGACTTCTTTTCCGATTCCTAATTTTTCATACATCTGATTCATTTCAAAACTCATTTTCTCCTCCTCATGGAAGTATTATTTCTCTCTTTTCCAGTTCCTCCTGCATCTTTTTCAGCAGTCTAGCCCCGTCATAATCAAATTCCTTTTTATTCAGCCAAATGACATCCCGCTCCCGCTTAAACCATGTAATCTGACGCTTTGCAAAATGGCGGGTATCCCGCTTTATTGTATAGACGGCTTCCTCCAGGCTGATTTCCCCGTCTAAATATGCAAGTATTTCTTTGTATCCAAGGCCCTGCATCGAAACCATATCCCGGGTACA
Source organism: Ruminococcus sp. (assembly GCA_013911065.1). Lineage (GTDB taxonomy): Bacteria > Bacillota > Clostridia > Lachnospirales > Lachnospiraceae > Muricomes. The sequence continues at coordinate 21,631 of JACERV010000007.1, forward strand.
GCCATGTTTCTTCAGCCAGCGTACTTCTTCCACAAGTCCCTCTTCTATCATCTGGTCCACACGCCGGTCAATTTTCTCATAAAGATTGGCCCTTTCGTCACACAGCACAAAATACGCAAAACAGTAAGGAGATTCCTTCTGGCTCTCCTGCTCGTTATGCTCTGATATCTTTTTCCCTGTCTGTTTGTAAAATTCCAATGCCCGTATGACACGTTTGCTGTTATTTTCGTGGATAGCTTCTGCTGATTTTATATCCACCGCTTTCAACATTTCATGAAGATACGCCGCACCTTTCTCCTGTGCAAGTCTCTCCAAAGTTTCCCTGTATTCCGTATCACTTTCATTGTGTGTAAAATCAATATCATAAAGAAGTGCCTGGATATAAAACCCAGTTCCTCCCACAATAATGGGAATCCGCCCTCTTTCATAAATTCCCTGCATCGCCTCTTTTGCCATTTTCTGAAAGCGTACTACATGAAATTCTTCCTCAGGCTCCAGCACATCTACGAGATGATGACAAACCCCTTCCATCTGCTCAGGACCGATTTTGTCAGAGCCAATGTCCATGTGCTTGTAAACCTGCATGGAATCAGCAGAAATAATCTCGCCCCCCACCAGCTTTGCAAGGCCGATAGAGGCCTGCGTCTTTCCGGCGGCAGTAGGCCCTGTTAAAATAATCAATGGCTTTTTCATTTATACAATCCTCTTAAACTTTTTTTCCAATTCCCGTTTTGTCATGGAGATAATGGTGGGTCTGCCATGAGGACAGTGATAAGGGTTCTCCAATACAAGCAGTTCTCCAATTAAGGTGTCCACCTCCTGGGCAGAAAGCCTGTTGTTGCCCTTAACGGCGGCTTTACAGGACATAGAAGCCACCTTTTCATCAATCAGCTCGGAAGTCATGGAAGTCGTTAACCCGTCAGCCAATCCGTCCAGCATTTCCATTAGCAGCTCCTTTTTTGCGATGCTAAAAAGATTATCCGGTACTGCCCGGACCGCATATTCATCACCGCCGAAAGGCTCTATCTCAAAACCGATTTTCTGAAACCGTTCCATATGCTCCTTCAAAAGCTCCGCTTCCTGCATGGACAGACTTAAGATGACAGGAGGGCTTAAATATTGAGAAGTAAATTCCCGGTCCTTCATCTCTCTTAGCGTTCTTTCATATAAAACCCTTTCATGGGCAGCGTGTTGGTCAATGATGTAGAGGCTGTCATGAAATTCCACAAGCCAGTACGTATCAAACACCTGGCCAATGAGCTTGTAATCTGCCTTCACAGGCCTTTTCAGCAGCTTTTCCTCAAAGAAGTCCATCTGCTTTGTCTGCGCATTCCCAAAGTCATAATTTCCCGTTTCCCGGAGGACTTCCCCTGTACTTACAGGCTTTTCTGCCCGGGGGCTCTCCTCTGCACGTCTGCTTTCCGCTGCTTTTTGAATTTTCTCCCTCTGCACATCCGCCCGGTATACCTGCCCGGTATCCGATACTTCAGCAGAGGAACCCCGGTTATGATAGGATAAAACCCTCTCCCTCATTTTTTTGAGGAAATACTCTTCATCTTTTTTCTCTTCCGTTTTTTCCTCTTCCAGTTTTTTCGCTTCCGGTTGTGGGGTGCTCTCCGCTGCTTTTGTCCTTGGCTTCAAAAGGAAAGGACTGCCCGGTGTCTCTTCCTTTGGTTTCGGGGGATCGGGAACCTCCACTACTGGGATAAGCTCCGGCTCCAACAGCGTTCTATGCACACCTTCATATACAGTGCTGTAAACCTGCTGTTGGTTTTGAAAGCGCAGCTCCATCTTGGTCGGATGGACATTCACATCTATATCTTCTCCACTTATATGGAAATGTAATACAAGAAATGGAAATTTATGCTGCATCACAAAATCCCGGTAGGCATCCTCGATTGCTTTAGAAAGCATAGCACTTTTTACATACCTTCCATTTACAAAAAAGTTCTCAAAATTGCGATTTCCCCTGCTGACAGCAGGCCGCCCCAAATACCCGGTCATTCTAAGGCCGTCCTTCTCATAATCCATAGCAATCAAATTTGCTGCAGCTTCTCTTCCATAAATACTGTAAATAACATCCTTCAATTTTCCATTTCCCGCTGTTCTTAACTTCTCCTGTCCGTTATTGATAAACTGGAATGAAATTTCAGGATGGGAAAGGGCCAGACGCATCAAAAGGTCTTGTATGTGTCCTGCTTCTGTTGTGGGTGTTTTCAAAAATTTTCTCCTGGCAGGAACATTATAGAAAAGCTGACGGATGAGAAAGGTGGTTCCGTCAGGAGCACCTGTATCTTCCAACAACTGCTCCATCCCCCCCTCTATGACATAGCGGGTCCCAAAAGTCTCTTCTCTTGTTTTTGTAATCATCTCCGTCTTTGTAACAGCGGCAATACTGGAAAGAGCCTCCCCTCTGAATCCCAGTGATGCAATGTTTGGCAAATCCTCCACACTGCGGATTTTACTGGTAGAGTGCCTGAGAAATGCATTGGGGACATCCGGCCTTGAAATTCCATCTCCGTTGTCTGTGATACGGATGAAAGAAATTCCCCCATCCTGGATTTCCACTACTACTGCAGTGGCTCCCGCATCAATTGCATTTTCTGCCAGCTCCTTCACAATAGAAGCCGGACGCTCAATAACCTCTCCGGCTGCAATTTTATCAATTGTAATCTGATCCAACACTTGAATATGTGGCATAACTTTCTCCTCTGCTTATGCAACTTAGGCTTCATCATAGGGGTCTGTCCCTTTTCATTAGGGTCTGACCCTTTTGAGCCAATAAGTCAGAATATTCTGAATACAGAGAGCAAAAGGGACTGTCCCTTTTTGCTTCCTTTTTTGTCTCTTCTCTTTACCAGCGGTTTTTCAGCTTGTTCTGTAGTCTGTATACTATATTCAATGCATCAATGGGCGTTAGGTTCCCAACATCGATATTTTTCAGTTCTTCCAGAACATCATCATCTTTGACTGTATCAAATAGTGACATTTGTGCAATGTCAACTTCATCATATTTTTTAGTTTTTGCCCGTTTCCTTGTCTCATGTTCTCTTGCGGCAATTTCACTGACTCTTGTTGTAATATCTTCGTTACTTAATTCTTCCACAATCTCTTTTGCCCGGTCAATTACAGTATCAGGAACTCCGGCCAGCTTTGCTACCTGGATTCCGTAACTCTTATCTGCACCGCCCTTGACTATCTTGCGTAAGAATACAATGTCCTCTCCCTTTTCTTTGACCGCAATGCAATAATTGTTTACGTTTTCTATCTTGCCTTCCAGTTCGGTCAATTCATGATAGTGGGTTGCAAATAGGGTTTTGGCTCCAAGCAGATGGGAGTCTGAGATATATTCTACCACTGCCCAGGCAATGGAAAGACCGTCAAAGGTACTGGTTCCCCGCCCTATCTCATCCAGAATCAGAAGACTCCTGCTTGTAGCATTGCGCAGGATATTAGCAACCTCCGTCATTTCCACCATAAAGGTACTCTGCCCTGATGCCAGGTCATCTGACGCCCCGACTCTGGTAAAAATCCGGTCCACAAGTCCAATATCGGCGCTGGATGCGGGGACAAAAGAGCCAAGCTGTGCCATCAGGACAATCAGGGCAGCCTGTCTCATATAAGTAGACTTTCCTGCCATATTCGGTCCTGTGATAATGGAAATCCGCTGCTTCTTATCATCTAAATATGTATCGTTTGAAATAAACATATCATTGGGAATCATTCTCTCCACTACCGGGTGGCGCCCGTCTTTGATATGGATAATGCCCTTTTCATTGATGTTTGGGCGGACATAATTGCTGCGTTCCGCCACCAGAGCAAGAGATGTAAATACATCCAGCTCAGCCACGGCCTTGGCTGTCTTTTGAATACGCTCCACTTCCCCGGCTATCCGATTTCTCACTGCACTGTATAATTCGTATTCCAGAGCATACAGCTTATCCTCAGCACCTAAAATCGTATCCTCCAGCTCTTTTAATTCCGGTGTAATATAACGCTCTGCATTTGCCAGCGTCTGTTTTCTGGAGTAGTAGTCCGGAACCATGTTTTTGTAGGAGTTGGTGACTTCCAGGTAATAGCCAAATACTTTGTTATATTTTATCTTAAGGTTCTTGATTCCTGTCTTTTCCCGTTCCTCTTCCTCTAATTTAGCCAGCCAGTCCTTCCCGTCTGATTTTGCATGGCGCAGGGCATCGGCTTCTTCATTATACCCATCCCTGATAATTCCGCCTTCTTTCATGGCAAGAGGCGGATCGTCTATGATTGCCTCTTTAATCAGGGTACACAGCTCCTCCAGCGTGTCCATATCCTCACGGATTCCAGCCAGCAGAGGGGATTTCATCTCTTCCAGAATATAATGGATTGGCGGAAGCATTTCAAGAGAACTTCGGAAGGCTGTCAAATCTCTCGGGTTTGCCGAGCCATAGGTAATTCTTGTAATCAGACGCTCCATATCATAAATTGGAGCCATGTATTCCCGGATTTCTTCCCGGCTGATTGCCTCATTCTTCAACTCCTCCACAGCATCCAGACGTTTTTGAATTTCCGCCTTTTCTATCAGAGGCTGCTCCACATATTTCCGCAGAGTTCTTGCACCCATTGCAGTTTTGGTTTTATCCAGTACCCAAAGCAGAGAGCCTCTCTTCTGCTTCTCCCTCAAAGTTTCAGTAAGCTCCAGGTTTCTCCGGGTGGAGCTGTCCAGCATCATATATTTTCCTGTGACATAAGGGGTAATGTGGGTCAGATGAGAAAGATTATTTTTCTGAGTTTCTAACAGATACTGCAGTAATGCACCTGCGCTGATAATTCCGCAGTCATAATCCCCCAGCCCCAGACCGGCAAAGGAGGAAACATGAAAATGCTCCAACAATTTCTTCCTGCAGATTGCATCATCAAAATACCAGGAATCCAGTGAATAAACAGCAATACCCAGCCTGTTCCTCAAATCATCCAAATCCATGCCGCTCATATAAAAGGATTCATTACAAATAATCTCAGACGGCATAAATTTATAAAGCTCATCTATCAGTTTTGCACTGTCCGGCAATTCAGTCACAAAATAATCTCCGGTAGTCACGTCCGCAATAGACAGCCCATACCTGTCGGCTATGTAAACAATACACATCAGATAATTGTTCTTGGTCTCATCCAAAGCCTGTGCTGCCAGATTGGTTCCCGGGGTGACAATACGGACCACATCCCGCTTTACCAGTCCTTTTGTCTGTTTCGGGTCTTCCATCTGCTCACAGATAGCAACCTTATATCCCTTTGACACTAATTTGTTCAAATAATTGTCCACCGCATGGTAAGGGACACCGCACATAGGGGCACGCTCCTCAAGCCCGCAGCTTTTACCTGTCAGTGTAATTTCCAGTTCTCTTGAGGCTGTCACCGCATCCTCAAAAAACATTTCATAAAAGTCACCTAATCTATAAAATAAAATGCAGTCCGGATACTGAGATTTCGTATCCATATATTGCTGCATCATGGGGGTTAATTCTGCCACGTCTTTCTTCCTTTCTTCTTATGCATCTTAGGCTTGGTCTTTTCAAGCCTTAGCTGAAAAGTACATCCTGTCGACTTGCTTATACTACTTAGTGAAAGTTCACCAGTGGTGTATTCTTTCGAACTTAGCAGCATGGTTGTTTCCTTAGTGACATGGATGTTTCCTCGCTATATCTTTTAGAGTCTAATAACAGGATGTCACGGTATAGTATATCATTTTTTAAAAAGTTATGAAAGGGATTTTTAAATTTGTCCGACCTTAAGATGGCAACTGTAGACGTTTTATAAAGTTAGGTGTAGAATGGACACAACAACTATAAAAGCAAAAAGAAAGGATGTAGGAAAATGAATGATTTTTTTGATTTAACAGGAAAAGTAGCAGTCATAACGGGTGCAAGTTCAGGTTTGGGGGCAGACGCGGCACTTGCCTATGCAAATGCAGGGGCGGATGTGGCATTACTCGCAAGACGTGTGGAAAAATTGGACGCGGTAAAGGCTGAAATTGAAAAAACAGGCAGAAAAGCGGTGGTGGCTGCTTGTGATGTCACAAATGAGGAAAGTGTAAAAGCAGCGATTGATAAAGTTCTGAATGATTTAGGACACATTGATATTCTGCTGAATAATGCCGGAATTGCAGTTAGAGGCGGCGTAGACAGCATGACAGTGGAAGACTGGGACAAATCCTTTGACACAAACGTAAAGGGTATCTTTTTAGCAAGCAAGTATGTAATTCCCCACATGAAAGACAGAGGATATGGAAAAATTGTCAATATTGCATCTATTAATGCGGTTATAGCTGATAAGTCGGACGTATTTATCAGGCATTCCTACAATTCTTCTAAAGCTGCAGTTGTTGGCCTGACAAGAGGTATGGCCGCTTCCTACGCAAGATACGGTATTACGGTAAATGCCATTGGACCGGCACTCTTTGAAAGTGAAATGACAAGCCAGACTTTATTCAAATCTGAAGAGTTTTTAAAGAGCTATAATTATGCAAATCCCGCAGGACGTCCAGGCAGCCGCGGAGAACTTAACGGAACGGTTCTTTATCTTTCCAGTGACGCCTCCAGTTATGTACAGGGACAGTTTATTATTGTTGACGGGGGAAGCGCTCTTGTATAAATATTAATCTAATCCTAAAAAGGTTGATAAAAGCAGTGTAAATATTGGCTTTTATCAACCTTTTTATTTTTTCTGGAAGACAGCTCTCCTTCTCTCAGAGAAAGCTGTCCATTTTTAAGACTAAAATAAAGGAGCCTGGTCGGACTTACAGCACATGGAACTGTGGCTTCACCTCTCCATACAGCCAGTACAACAAATATCCGGTCATAAAAATCCCCAGGGCACACATGCCAGAAAATAGAATTGCAAAGGGTGCACAAATCTGTCCAAAAAGATGGAAGACCTGGTCCGAATAATCCCATACATTCCAGCCCATCCATTTATTCACAATGATTCCTGTGATAAATTCTCCTGCAGTCACAAACAATGCACAGCGGATTACCTGAAGCCATAGTGGATCTGCCCATTTCATCCAGAGACCCTGCTGTGCAAAAAACACCATGCACACCCCGCCCAAAGCAAACATAGACCAGTGAGAGAATCCTCTGAATACCATCTCAAATGTATAATAAATTGAACCGCCCAGTGTCCAAAGAAATAAATATTCACTCAATTTCTTCACAGAAAAACGCCCTCCTATATATACTCATATATAGTTTGGACGTTTTTATATGAAATATGATTGGAATTTATTTCTTAACCATTTCTCCGATGTAATAAAAGCCTTTGCATTCTTTTAACTCTACATCAATGATTTTTCCGATCAGGCTTTCATCTCCCGGAAAATGAACCAGAAGATTGTTGCTCATTCTTCCGGTCATGAGTGAACCATCATGGTCATTTACACCCTCCACCAATACACCCTGGACGGTATTTGTGTAAACACTGCATACTTCACTGGATATCTTCTGTACTTCTGAGAGAAGGCGGTTAAACCTGTCCTTCACCACGGCTTCGGGAGTTTGTTCCTCCATCGCTGCTGCGGGAGTTCCGGTCCGCTTAGAATAAATGAAGGTAAATGCGCTGTCATAACGCACTTTCCTGACCACATCCAGAGTTTCCAGGAAATCCTCTTCTGTCTCCCCGGGAAATCCTACGATAATATCTGTAGTCAGGGAAATATCCGGTACAGCTGCACGTATTTTATCCACCAGCCCTAAGTAATGTTCCTTAGTATATCTGCGGTTCATCTGATCCAGAATCCGGGTGCTGCCCGACTGGAAGGGCAGGTGCAGATGTTTGCATATCTTTTTAGAGTTCCCCATTACTTCAATCAGCTCATCAGACAAGTCTTTTGGATGAGATGTCATAAAACGAATTCTCTCAAGCCCTTCAATTTTCTCAATCTCCTGCAAAAGTTCTGCAAAACTCATAGGAACATCCAGCGTTTTCCCATAAGAGTTTACATTTTGCCCCAACAGCATAATCTCCACTACCCCATCAGATACCAGATCTTCAATCTCCCTGATGATATCCTTTGGACTGCGGCTTCGCTCTCTTCCCCGTACATAAGGAACAATGCAATAACTGCAAAAATTGTTGCAGCCAAACATAATATTTACTCCTGATTTGAAGGAGAATTTCCTTTCACTGGGAAGGTCTTCCACAATTTTGTCTGTATCCTTCCAAATATCGATTACCATGCGCTCAGATTCCATGCGGGTTACGATAAGCTCTGCAAATTTATAAATATTATGGGTTCCGAAAATCAAGTCTACAAACCGGTAACTTTTTTTCAGCTTCTCCACAACCTCTGTCTCCTGCATCATACAGCCGCAGAGGCCTACCAGCATGTGGGGATTCTGCCTTTTCACCCGGTTCAGTTGTCCAATTCTTCCATAAACTCTCTGATTTGCATTTTCCCGGACTGTGCAGGTGTTGTAGATGACAAAATCTGCTTTTTCCTCATCCGCTTCTTCCTGATAGCCAATCTGTTCTAAAATACCAGTCAGCTTTTCAGAGTCCCTGGCATTCATCTGACAGCCGAAAGTGGTAACGCAAAAAGTCAGAGGACGCCCGGCCTCCCGGACTTTCTCTGCCACATATTCTTTCGCTTTGGCAATAAAATAATACTGTCTTTGAGGTTCTTCAGCTGGTGCAGGTTTTGTAATATCTATTGTTTCCAGAATTTTTTCAAATTCTTCATTCTTTGTTTTTTCAATCATTATATATGGTCCTTTCTTTTGAATACGCCTATACATTATACTTCATAAATCTTGTTTTTTCAATGAAAACAAGATTTACACAGCATCAAAGAATAGGAAATTTGGAGAAATTTTCTACTTATATGAAAAAGAGATTGATACGTATTTTGCATCAATCTCTCAGTATGAAATCAAATTACATATTTTGCAAGGATTTCTGTTAACTGCTCCTCATGATGCAGCAGATACTCACTAAATTCCAATCCTCTGCTCTTTAATTCCAAAGCTAATTCATATAAAAATGCTGGAATTCTGTCAGCCGGTAAATCCCCATAGTTTTTGGCCAGACAAGTCTGTCCCTCTCTGACTTTTCCTCCAATGTATAGACTATATGCATCCACTGCCACATCTCCGACTCGTTTTTTCTTCCCTTGAAATCCGATTTGATTTACCTGATGCCTGGAACATGAATTGACACAACCGGATATATGAAGAGATGGCAGGATATCCTCTTTAAAATTTTGATCTTCAAAGTAAGAAATTATTTCGTCTAACAGCTTTTGGCTGTTTTGAATTCCGATTTGACAAGTCGGAACGCCAATACAGCAGATGCTTTGACGAAGCCTGGTCGTTTGATTTATTTCTTTAGTGATGTCTAATAAATGTTCGACTTGCCCTGCTGTCAAGTTTCGAATATACATACTTTCTTCCATGGATAGCCGCACCTGAGCCTGAGGAATCTTTTTTAGATAGAGTACGATATCATTTAAGATTCTTGTATCCAGTATGCCTCCCTGAGGATGCACTACAAAAGTAAAATATCCCTCTTGCTTCTGAGCGATGATGTTTCTCCCTTCTAACCTTTCATATGGCAGCTTCTCAAGCTTCAACTGGGAGTCTCTCTTACATTCAGCTTCTAAAAACTCCGACTCCTTTATTTTTTCAAGAACCTTTTTATAAGCACTTAGGAATTGTTCCTTGCCCATTCGTTTTACTATAAATCTCATACGGGCTTTTGCTTTGTTCTCAAAATCCCCCTCTTCCACAAACAAACGAAGGGCAGCTTCTACATGATACAATATATCCTTTGGTTCTGCCAACGTATCATAAGGCAGCGCAATATCTCCATTAGCTCCTAAACTGCCGCCTAGATATATTTGAAAATATTCTTTTCCATCCCGATGGACAGCTAAAAACCCCAGATCAGCAATCGTGGCGTTGGCTGTGTCTTTTGAGTTGTTGGAAAATGCAACTTTGAACTTTCTAGGCAATTTATAGCTGCTCATTCTGGATACAAAGTATTCATTCACCATAATAGCATAGGGTGTCACATCAAACCCTTCCTCTTCTACACCGGAAAGTGGAGACAAGGATACATTTCTTGGGTAATTTCCACCGCCTCCACGTGTGAACAAATTATGATCTAAGCTTTTACTCATGATTCCTATGACATCATCAAAGGCTAAATTATGTAACTGCACTGCCTGACGTGTAGTCAGGTGGATGCTGGGTAAGGAATAGCCGTTGCAAAAGTCTCGAATCAATTCCAGTGTTTCAAGTGGCATTACACCGGATAATATCCTAAGGCGAATCATAAATCTTTCTCCGCCCCGCTGGGCATATACACCCATTCCTCCTGACGCACCTTTAAATTCACCACTTGTTATTTTTCCACTTACAAATTGATGTCCTATTTCTTGAAAATGACTAATTTCCTTCCCATAGATTTCTTTTAGACGCTCTATATTTTCTGCAACCATTCTATCTCCTTTTCTGATCCATTGGATATGTTCTGCACAATTTTCAAAACGCATTATGCTTATATGTTTAATATATTATATTAATCATCGCCTTCTTTGTCAATATGCTTTATAGGTTTATATTTACAATTTCACAGGGCCCAAACAACTGGATTTAATTCTTCGTAAAATCAATCTTTTTTATATTGTTTATAATCAATGCCCCTACGATTCCAATTGCAGCACCTGTAACAAGACCTGAAATAATTAAAAAAGGAAGATAATATACAATGACACTGTTATTCACTACCCACATAGCAACCAGGATCTGCCCTGTATTATGACCGATTCCTCCCAGAATGCTCACTCCTGTTATAGAAAATTTTTTCCATTTTTTTGCAGCTGCCATAAGCAGCCAGCTAAGAAGTCCGCCTCCAAAGCTAAACAACATTGTGGAGAAATTTCCGAAGGTAAGGCCCACCAAAACAATCCTGACCATGGACAGCACAAATGCTTGTTTTGGCCCCATTAAAAATAAAGCGGTAACTACAACTAAATTAGCAAGTCCCAGCTTTATTCCCGGGACCGGCACGGGAACTGGTATAATGCTTTCTATGTAACTTAAAATAAACGCCAATGCAATCAGCATTCCATAGGTTGCTACATTTCTAGTTTTCATGGGTACTCCTTATTAATTAGCCATAATATCGATGTCATTTTCTTTCCCGCCGCGAATCTCCACCGTCACTTTATTGGGAAGACATACAATGGATTCACGGTTGTAATGGATAGCTCTGTGCTTCACGCAAATCTTGTCAGGGCAGTTAGCTTCTCGCATCCTGACCTCTCCATCTTTGATTTCCAGTACATTATAATGTCCGGACTCCTCTTCAATAGACAGAGTCGTATCCTCATCAAGGGGCAATGTTTTATACACTTCTCCATCTACGGTCACTACGACCTCACCGCCCTCTTTCTTTGTTAAAGTTATAAAAAACACGGCTGCAAGAGCAAGAATAAGAATTATTCCGGCAAGTATCAAATCATTTTTCTTTATCATAATCACACCATTTTTCAAAGCCACTGCTGTATTTCATAGTATGATCCGAAAATACCCACAGTGCTTCTACTCCGTCCAGTCCTTCCACCATCTTACTTCCTTCCTCATAAGGCATATTAAATACTGCCGTAGAAAGGGCATCTGCCATGCCTGAGTCCTCACATATAATGGAAACAGAAAGAAAATATTCTGCCGGCATCAATGTTTCCGGGTCAATAATATGATGGTACTGCTTTCCGTCCACAGTATAATAACGCTCGTAGATACCGCTGGTTACAAGTGAATACCCTGACAGGCTCAAATTATAAAGGGACTTTTGATCGCTGGACAAGTCCGGATTTTGAATTCCCACAGTCCAGGGGACTTTCTTTCCCTTTTCATCGTATTTGTTTCCAAATGTCCTTACATTGCCTCCTACAGATACCATTCCATCCTTAAGGCCTTCTTCCTGTATGAACTGTGCCACTTTTTCTACTGCATAGCCCTTCGCTATAGCCCCCACATCCAGACTCATTTCAGGATCCTGCAAATAAACAGTGGATGCCTCTTCATCAACAACCACATCCTCTATATCGATATGCTGATTCCGTTCCTCTAGTTCTCCATAATCCGGGAGAGTTGCCTTCTCCGGGTCATCTAAACCTGCTGTCCGGTGATCATGCCATAGAGAAAGCACCGTCCCAAAGGCGATATTTACCTTTCCGTCTGTCTCTTCGTACATTTCCCTGGAAAAAGAAAGGAGGTCTATGATTTTCTTATCCACTTTCACAGCCTTTATTCCTGCATTATCATTGATTGTTTTGATATTATTGATACCCTCATAATCGTTGTAAATATCAAAAAGCTTATTATATACTTCTAGCTCATCATAAACCTTTTGGCTGTATTTTGCAAACTCATCCTCGCTTTTTGCATATCCCACAATTACACTCGCCGTATCAAACAGCTCTAGGAAACTGGCCTCATAGCGTTTTTCAGTAGTTGCCGAACAAGCCGGCAGCATCAATACTATCAGAACACCCAATAAAAATGCTGTTGTTTTTCTTCCCATCTTCATTCCCCATCTACCTCTAATAAAAGTTAATTTAAAACCTTATCATATGAAACGGGATGCACTATTTTCCCGCGGGCAGCCGCCAAATGGACATGCAAGCATGTCTCTGGCCCTCTGCCTTCGTGGAAATAATGCATCCCCCGAAATTCATTTCCTGCTCACTTACTATTATTTTGCGTTTGTTGCAGCCTTTTCAACTACTGTTATAAATGGTGATACATGTACAGTTACAGAGGAAATCAGATCAGCGTCTGAAGCCAGACCTTCTTCGTTTACAGCGATTCCGCTAACCTCAGAAGCTGTTTTTCCTGTTACATATCCAGAAAAAGCGTCTGCCTGCTCAAACCACTCTTTTCCAATAGAGGAAGCCTTCTTCATACCATAATCATCGCCCAGCTCCTGCTTTGTTGCAACCGCTGCTGTCAAATCAGAAGTAATAACTCCTTTTGTATCAAAGTTTACTTCACCCTGAGATGCATCTACGTAGCAGCTCGTAATTTTACCATCTCCATCTGTAGTTACAACGGAATACATAGAATATGCCTGTGCCAGGCCTTCTTCCTCAGCAGTTGCATCTGTAGATTTTGACATTTCAGTAGTAACGCCTAAACCAAGTTTGTCTGTGCTTGCTGCCCCTAAGTCCTTTGCATTTGCTACGGCTTTCTCAACTGCAGAAATAAAATCACCAATATGGATAGTTACGGAAGCTGTCAAATCTTCATCTGTAGCTAATCCCTCTTCATTTACGGCGATTCCTTTTACTTCATCTACTGTTTTCCCTACTACATATTCAGCAAAAGCATTTGCCTGTTCGTTCCATTCTTTGCCGATAGAAGAAGCTTTTCCCATACCATAATCAGTTCCCAGCTCTTGTTTAGATTCAAATGTGGTTGCTTTATCAGTCAAAAGCTTGCCTTCTGCTGAAAAGTTCATTTTTGTCTGAGCTGCATCAATTTTGCAATCCAGAATTTTACCATCACCATCAACAAGTACGGCTACGATTGTAGAATCTACCTGCGCCAGTCCGTCTTCTTCACCTGCCGGTGTTGACTTCGCAATTGATGTAGTTACTGAAAGCCCAGTCTTTGCAGCGCCTGCACTGGTATCTTCCGTCTTTGTGTCTTCTGTCTTTGCAGTGTCTGTCTTTGTGTCTTCTGTTTTCTTACCACCACATGCAGTGAGTGCTCCTGCTGCTAAAGTTACACAGAGTAATAAAGCTACTAGTTTTTTCATAAAAATACCTCCATTTTACGCCGTTAATGCGGCTATTTCTTTATTTCAATCCGGTTTTCCGGACGAATAACATATCATCAGATTCTGTCAAGAATCACGGCCAAAAAGATAGCCAGGGTGTTGGCACCCATAATAAGAATAAAGTTTATAATGCTGAGATTAAACGTAGTACTCTTTTCCTGCCTTTTCCAAAAGGCACGGATATTTTTTTGCACCAGTATGATGGTAAACAGTGAAAGCAGAACCACCGGAGGAAGAACCCCAAATATTACCATCAAAATCATAGAAATATACGTCAAATAATAAAGCCCCGCAAACAGGAGAAGTGCTTTCTTTCCGATATAATAAGGCAGGGTATGCCGCTTTACCGCAATATCTTTTTCCAAATCGCAAATATTGTTGGCCAGCATAATATTTGCTGTTACCGCAAAAGGCGTGATGGAAAAAAGGATCAGTGTAAGTAACGGAATGACATGTACCGATAATGATACAGTTTCCCAGCTCAGTCCGTAGGTCAAAAAAGTCCCTTCAGGTGAATTGATATACATTAGTATAAACGGGATTATCACTCCATAAAAGAATCCGGATATCGCTTCTCCAAGTGGCATTCTGGAAATCGGCAGCGGGCCATATGTGTAAAACACCCCGAAAAGGAAGCAGATTCCACCGGCAACCAAGACTACCAAATCAGTTAAATAGGCAAGATAAAGGCCTGCAGCAGTGCTGATTCCAAACAAAACATAAATAATCAAAAGCGCCTGTTTTCTTCCAAAGGCAAGAATCTGACCGTTATCTTTAGAGTCAATATAATTATTGATTCCGGTAGTTGTCAGGTCGAAGAAAAACATTCCTGCAAAAAACACCAGTGTCTTTCCCCAATATATCTCGTGTCTCTGGTATAAAAGAAAACCTATAGTCAGAAGAAACGTAAACGTACTTGTGATCTTCGTTTTAATCTCTGTATAATCAAAAAATTTTGCAAGCAATCTACCTGTTCCTCCTCTATAGTTCCACTTTCATTCCGGTTGCTTTCTTCACGATTACGGCTACTCTTTCCCGTTTTTCTTCTGTCACATCCAGCTTGTTTATATAACGCTCTGCCTTTTTATAATACCGCCCGATAACCTGCTTCGTGTAATCCAGGCCTCCGGCCTTCTCTACCGCCTGATTGATATCCGCTCTCGCTATACCGTCATCAATGGCTTTCTTTTTAAAATCAGGCAGCTTCTCTAAAGCATGAATCAAAGGAAGAGTAATAACTCCCTGCTCGTAATCCGACTGAACGGGCTTTTTGGCCTGTTCTATTGTTTTGTCAAAGTCCAGGCAGTCATCCTGAAGCTGAAAAATTAAGCCGGCATAATTTCCAATCTTTCTGTATTTCTTAACCTCTGCCGGAGAATAACCTCCCAAAATGGCTCCTGTCAGGAAAGAGGCCTCAAAGAGAGCCGCTGTCTTTCCCGATATGATTTTTATATACTCAAAAACTGTCAAATTTAAATTTTTATTGTTTATATGCTGTAACAGCTCTCCCAGACATAGCCTGCTTATATAATCAGGCAGGTCTATATCCACATATTCCTTCCGGTTCGGGATGGCTGCAGCCATTTTCAGTGCAAGACTCAAAAGATAGTCTCCGCAAATAACCGCAGTCCGCTTCCCATATTTTTTCTGAAGGGTTTCTTCTCCTCTTCTCAAATCCGCATTATCAATGACATCATCATGAACAAGAGATGCCAAATGAATGATTTCAATTGCCGCCGCCCCATATACTGCATCGGGATTTATCATCCCCTCACTGTCCTGTGCACAAATCAGTACGGAGACTGCACGAATCATTTTCCCCTGTGAACCAGATAAATGAGTTAAATATTCGTTGATTATGCGGGGAGAACTTGTAAGAGCCTTTCGAATTTCTTCCTTTACAAGCTCATAGGACTCCTCGTATGTTAATTTCTCCATTGCATCACCTATATCTTTTCTAGTCCTGATACAGATACAGTTTCCTGATCAGGGGCAGCTTTCTCCACCATTTCTTTAAAGCCGGCATCGCATAGTAATCCAGACCAATTGTTCTTCCTGCTCCTATCAATACCGCAATACCTGCGAAAATCATCCAGAAGGTTCCCAGATATAATCCTGTGGTGCATACAAACATAAACTGCAGAACCAGGGATACCGCTGCCGCCGGAGAAGTAAAGAGACCTCCCATCAGCGCAAACCCGATCAAAATTTCCGCAATCACGATGAAAACCTGCATCGCTATCTGTACCCCGTCATGAGGAAGAATCGCTTTATCTACAAACCAGTTCATAAGAGGAACATCCAGTCTGAAAGCAAGGTCACTCAAGGTTGAAGATGCAAGATCCGCTCCACTGACAAACACCATTTTGAAAAGCCCTAAAATGTTCCAGTTAAAAATCACGTGTCCTACGGAAGCTGCCGTATCTGCCGCTGCTCCTGCCGCACCTGTAGCCGAACTCACTGCATCCGCCGCCGCTGCTGCATTCGATGCCGCCGTAGTTGCTGTGCTTACCGCATCCGCTGCGCTGCCGCCAGCATTCAGTATACTATCATACCAGGATTGGGCGCCGCCAAAAAATCCTTGCAGCTTCGGCTCATTGAGCCACCCCTCCACAATTTTCATAATTCCTTCAAATAACCACACAGCACCCAGCCAAAAACGCAGGGGGACGAGAAGGAAGCTGGGTGTTCTGTTAGAAAAATGTCCGCCAACAAAGCTTCTGCAATCGCGTACAGTAAAAAATTCATGCTTTATGTAGCTGAATATTTTATTCCAGCCCAGTACCTGAATGAAATAAATAATATTGATAAAGTGCTTAGCAAACATAGCAAGAAAGGATGGCAGACTGAAAAAATGTCCCGGAAGTCCCACATGGGCTGTTCCATAGCGGCCTCCTATACAAACCATTACTCCATGGAAAGCAGGCTTATACTCTTCCATCTCGCCTTTTCCTGTTAACGCACTGATGATATTATGAGCCGCTGTATCGGCGCTCTGTTCGCAGTTTTCTACCATCTGAGGAACAGATACTTCCGCTCCCTCAGGAACATAATACATATTGTCTCCAATGACATATACAGATTCATCCTTTGTAGAGCGAAGAAACTTATCCACCGGAATGCGTCCGCCTCTTTGTTTTTCTAAAGCATCGGCTGCCGCTGCCGCAATGTCACTGCTCTGGATTCCTGCGCCCCAGATTACTGTTCCTATGCTTCTTGTTTCCTCTTTTCCACTGCACTTCAACTCAATAGAATCCTCTGTGACACGGGTTACGCTCGCATTCATACAAAGCTGTACCCCCATTTTATTCAATCTTTTCGCAACTTTTGCGGATAATTTTTCTGGAAGGTTTGGAATCGGTCTGCTTAAACCATCCACATTTACCATGGTTACTTCACTTCTGTCGATTT
Source organism: Ruminococcus sp. (assembly GCA_013911065.1). Lineage (GTDB taxonomy): Bacteria > Bacillota > Clostridia > Lachnospirales > Lachnospiraceae > Muricomes. The sequence continues at coordinate 38,860 of JACERV010000007.1, forward strand.
CAAATTTTTCACAGAGAATTGGTACATATTCTGCAAGCTCACCAATCATTTCCACTCCGGTAAAACCTGCACCTATCACATAAAATGTGAGCATTCTTTTCCGCTCTTCAGCATTTTTTTCAACAGCCGCTTTGCGGAATGTATTTAAAATATGGTCCTTCAGCAAAATAGCATCTTCATAGGACCAAAGCTTGAAGGTATATTCCTCTACACCTGGAACTCCATAAAATGTAGGTTTGGAACCGGATGCTATTACCAGATAATCATACTCATAAGATGCTTCTTCGCCTTTTACTATCTTCGCTTCAAAATCTACTTCTGTTACAGTGTCCAGCTTCACATTTACTTTTCTGCCTGCAAACACCTTGCTTAAGCTGATTTTTATGCTGTCCTCGTCTACTCTTCCTGCAGCAACTTCGTGCAGCTCTGTCAGCATTGTATGGAAGGGCTTTTTATCAATGATAGTAATTTCAACCTCTCCCTGTTTTTTCTGCTTTTTAATTTTTTTCGCAATTTTTTTTGCCGTAAGGATGCCGGCATAGCCCGCCCCTATAATCACTACTCTCTTCATTGTATTTTCTCCTTGGCTTCCCTTAAATTGATATTAGAATTTTCTCTCATCCATCAAAAATAATGGCAAATCAAATAGGTTTCAACACGAAACGTCGTTAGTTTTTTAACGATTAAGTGTTGCAAAAGCCCCCTATTTCTTATATAATAATCAAAGTCACCACCCATTTATATTAATAGATGTTTTTTATATTTACAAGTAGGTACTTTAAAGTTCTTAAGTATCCTTTAGGATACCCTTTACACTGGAAATAATACGTTTTCGCATATTAGACACACTTCTATGATGGTATATCCAATTATTGGAAACTCAGAAAGGTTAAAAATACTTATGGAAACAAATAAAAACAGACACGAGAATTGCTTTATGAGAGAAACTTGCAGACAGGACGATTTATGTCCCATGGTTTTGGCATATAAACTGCTTTCCGGAAAATGGAAAATTATGATTTTATGGTTTTTGAGTGATAGAGTGCTGCGCTATAATGAAATTTCAAAACGCATGCCTGATGTTACTCAGAAAATGCTTACAAAACAACTGCGAAGTCTGGAAGAGGATCACCTGATTACCCGGCACGTATATCCTACCGTTCCCCCTAAAGTAGAATATGAAATTACGGAAATTGGAAAGCAGATTGTACCAATTATGGAAATGATGCACAAATTTGGTGCTTCTTACATAGACAACTTTCGGGATGAACTAAATAAACACAAAAATACAACGGACAATTCTGAAATTTGTAATTAAAAACTGTATCAGCAAATTTATATGAACTGGTTTCTTGCAGCATTATATTCATAATCTATTGTTTTCAGCTTTTCTACCAGCTCTGCCTGAGAGACGTCCATATCCTCACACAGTTCGTCCAATGTTTTATAATAATCCCTGAGTCTGGTGTTTATTACACTCAGTAACATAACCGGATCACCCGGAAGTCCTGTCAGCATATATAATCCTCCTCTTCTGTCATTATAATTTCCGGTCGTATATCATGTTCACCGGCCGGAATAGATTTCAGACACTGCATCCCATAGGCAAGGGCGATTCTCCGGTAATCAGGATGCACACTTAAATAAGAGTCGTAAAATCCCTTCCCGTACCCAATTCTGTTGCACTGTACATCAAACGCAACTCCCGGCATGATAACCAAAACATCTTTTCCGCAAGCCTTTATCTTTGCAGGCGGCTCCATAATTCCATAATATCCCTCCTGCAGTTCTTCCATACTATCTATGTAGTAAAACTCCATTTTCATTTTTGTCCCATTATCCACAATGATCTTAGGAACCGCCACCTTTTTCCCCATTTTCAGAGAATAAGAAATCAGCCGTCCGGTAGATACTTCTTCTCCAAAGGAAACATAACAATAAATTTCCCCGGCACGTCTGTACAGCGGATGGCTGATTACCTTTTCAAAAATGGTGTCACTCCAGGTCTGCCTCACTTCATGCGTGAGCGCAGCCCTGTCTCTTTTCATCTTTGATCTAATTTCCTTCTTTGTTTCCATATTTTTCACCAAGGTTTATAATTGTTCCGTCCTTTTCCTGAATATCAATTCTGTCAAGCTGCCCCCGCAGATTACGTCTGAATGAATCAATGTATTCCTGACGCAGCACCTTCTGCTCCTTCTTTTCAGATTCTGTCAATCCCTCAGCTTTTGATTTTCTGTACAATTCATTAATTCTTTTAATCTTTTGTTCGTTCATTTTGCTCTCCCTAACTGGAATAATTCTCTAAAAATCCGTATACCTTTGCCTCTGTCTCAATGTATTTCCCATCTTCGACTTCCTGCCGCACATCCTCAGGCAGGTTTGCCACCGGAATATTGGTGACTTCATAAATCGTTGTTTTATCATATAAATAAACGATAACATATCCATGAAGCTCACAGATATAATATCCTTCATTTTTTGTTGCACTTCCTTTTGTTGTTATACTCTCGGTTGTCTGTTCTGGTTCTGCCTTAGCCTCCTGCCTGTCCAACATATACCGGTAACTGAGCTGATATCCAATACCTAATATGGAAACCAGTAGAAAAACACCTGCAAAAAGGCCAACCCAGTATTTCGTCTTCATAAGGATCAACTCCTTTTTTCATACAGTATTGGCTTTTTTACCGGTTTTATACCATTTTATGAAAATTTGTCCATAGAATGGGCTATTACTGTCTCGGAAGCAGGTGCAGTTTCCTGCATAACCGCAGTATTTTTGCTCCCCGCGGTAAATCCCGGATATCTTCTATAGAGAGCACCCCCAACTTCAATACGCTTATTCCATAAACAATAACTGCAACTAATATGGAAACCGTCGTAGCAAAAAAGCGTCCGCCGATTAAAATATCCAGTACCATATGTACCGCATAGGTGACAACCCCCATAATAACTGCCGCCAGTAATGGTTTCACAAAAGTCTTTTCTACCTCCTGCCTGTAGCCGCTTGCTTTATGGATCGCCCGCATATTCAAAATGCACATACACAGCGCAAACACAATATTGCTTCCCACCAGTGCATAAATGTTCCACTTAAAGACAATCAGCATAATCAATAAAGTTGGGATATGTACTGCCAGCGAAATCGCCGCATTTTTTGCAGGCGTTGATATCTTGTCCAGCCCCTGTAAAATAGAGTTAGAAACAGTAGAAAGGCAGTACAGCACAAGGGTAACCGACCCGAGGGCCAGAATTGCAGCCGGGGTACGGCTGGAGTCATTAAACAACAGTACCATAATAGGAGATGCAAGTACTACAAATCCTACAAAACAGGGGATCGCAATCAACATAGTGAACCTCAGGGACTGACTGATTTTCTCGTAAACCTGGCGCCTATTGTTCGCTGCCGCTGCTTTGGTCATACTTGGGATGACAGAAGCAGCAAGCCCGTTTGCCATTGCAAGAGGAACATTTATCAGCACATTGTATTTGGCAGAATAGATTCCCAGAAGCGCCATATATTTTTCCTCTGCAAATCCCTGAGCCGCCATAATTTTATTGAAAATGGTCATATCCAGCAATTGATTGATATTATAAATGGCGGTACTGAAAATTATAGGAATAATGGTCAGTATCAAAATCTTGAATATCCGGCTGTAGTCTTCCTGACGTTTCGTCTTGTCCGTACGAATCTGACGGTGTATGACACCCCGGTACACGTAAAAAGCAAAGGCCAGAAAGAAAAGCCCGAAGAGTGCTCCCGCAATTGTACCAAGAGTTGCCCCCGCCGCCCCGTAGGCCGGACCCAGTAATTCATTATTCTGTTTTTTAGCCGCCTGCACCCCAATGTTAAAAAGTATGCCCGCTCCGAGCAAGCTGACCACTGCATTAACAATCTGCTCAATAATCTGGGATACTGCAGTCGGCACCATCGTGCCCAGTCCCTGAAAATATCCCCGCAGAACACCAAGAATAGAAACGATAAAAAGGCCGGGGGCCAAAACCTTCAGTGCATAAGCGCTGAGCGGTGATTCCATCAGGTGAGTTGAGATTGCATCTGCTCCAAAAAAAATAATAAGTGCAGATAAGGCACCAATTACCACCGAAAATACTAAAAAGCAAAGAAATACCCTAAAGGCATTCCGGCGCTGCTTCATTGCCATTCTAGCCGAAACCAGTTTGGATACGGCAGTAGGAAGACTCAGGGAAGAAAGAATCAGTGCCGTGGAATAAACTTCAAAGGCATATCCATAGAACCCATTCCCCTCATCTCCTAAAATATTTGTCAATGGGATTCTGTATACAACCCCGATGATTTTCGTAATTACACCGGCAATTGCTAAAATTGCCCCCTGCACCAGAAAATCATCTTTTCCTCTTTTTTGCTTATGTGACTCGGCCATATGTCTCCTCCGTCTATTCAGTTACCGCAATATCTGAATGTTTTCTAAAATATCGTTCTGCTTTTTTTCCATAGTAAGGCGCTGTTCCTCCTCCATATGGTCATATCCAAATAAATGCAGCATACTATGGGCAATAAGAAAAGCATATTCCCGCCTTGGAGCGTGTCCATAGGCCTCTGCCTGGGAAAGAACCTTATCCTTGGAAATAACAATATCCCCAAGCATAAGTTCTCCTGATTCCGGATTAAAGGCACCTTGGGGATTCTCCTCCAGTGGGGAAAAATCTCCTGGGGTCTCATATTCCAGCATGGGAAAAGAAAGCACATCCGTCACTTTGTCAATTTGGCGGAACATATGGTTCATTTCCCGGATATCCTCATCTGTGGTGAGCAGCAGGTTAATTTCTGCCTCATAGGGACAGCCCTCATATTCAAGAGCAGCCGTGATAACAAGTTCTGCTGTCTCTTTGGTATCAAAGGGTAAGGTTACATCCCCTTCTTCTTCCATGTATAGACTCATGATCTTCTCCTTACTTATGTTGCTTGGACTTGGTCTTTTCAAGTCCTAGTTACAAAGTACATCCTGTCGACTTGCTTATACTACTTAGTGAGGTTTTTTCGAACTTAGTAGTAAAGCACAACCTGCTGGCTTAGTGAGGTTCTTTCGAACTTAGCAGCATGGTTGTTTCCTTAGTGATATGGATGCTTCCTTCTGTTGTTCTTTCTCGGTTTATAGCCTGATTTATTTTCCGGTCCCGTTCCTTTTTTCTCATAATCCTCGTAGGCTTTTACAATCTTCTGTACAAGCGGATGTCGCACAACATCCTTGCTTGTCAGTGTACAGAGGCTGATATCCTCAATGTTTTTTACCACGTTCACCGCTACGTCCAGTCCCGATGCAGCACCGGGCGGCAGGTCCTTCTGAGTGGAATCTCCTGTAATGACTACTTTTGAGCCAAATCCAATACGGGTCAAAAACATCTTCATCTGTGCAGGAGTTGTATTCTGGGCCTCATCCAGTATGATAAAGGCATTGTCCAGGGTACGGCCTCTCATATAGGCAAGGGGAGCCACTTCAATCAATCCCTTTTCAGAATTCTTCAAAAAACTTTCTGCTCCCATAATCTGGTATAGTGCATCATACAAAGGCCGCAGGTAAGGATCAATTTTACTCTGCAGGTCCCCGGGAAGGAACCCTAACTTCTCTCCGGCTTCAATGGCGGGCCGGGTCAAAATAATGCGGCTGACCTCATTACGCTTGAAGGCTGTGATTGCCATTGCCATTGCCAGATAGGTCTTTCCGGTTCCGGCCGGACCCAGTCCAAACGTAACCATCCCGCTTCGTATGGCATCCACATAGCGCTTCTGCCCCAAAGTCTTTGGTTTAATCGGTTTTCCCTGAAGCGTATGACAAATCAGATCCCGGTCAATTTCTATAAGTCCTGCCTCCTGGTCCTCAAGGACAAGAGAAATCGCATAATCCACATTCTGCTCCGTAATCCCATTTCCGCGGCGTGAAAGCTCGGTAAGCTGTTCCAGAACCCTCTTCACCTTTTCGGCAGCGGAGCCTTCTCCTAAAATCTTTGTTTCCCCATCTCTTGCAATCAGCGTGACGTGGAAGGTGCGTTCTAACTTTTTTGCATATGCATCAAACTGGCCGAAGACATTCTTCTCATGCCCGGCCGGTATATCAATCATCAGTTCTGACAGACTCATCCTGTTCGTTCCTTTCAATTTCAATGATTTCTGTATTAGCTTCCTCGGTTATACTCTCGTTTAGAAAAAGTTCCCCCACAGCAGTAGCTGCATTTTGGTCTATGTGTATTTTAACACTATTTTCCTTAATTTGAATACCTTTTTCCTGTAACTTTTTGGAAAATTGCTCGAAGTTTTCGCTCAATTCTTTCTGGAGTTCCTCTTTTGTATGTGTCTTCTCCTTTGAATTGTAAGATTTCACAACTTTCCTCCCATAAGATATAGGAAGATAAAAACTTTCGCCCAGCTTCAACTGGTGCTCACTGGTGTGCAGTTCCCACTCTTTATAGTTGTTTTTCAAAGTCCCCCCAGATAAAAGCCAGGACCCTATTTTAACATAATACAGGTTCTTTTGGGACTTTTCATAGTATTTCTTTTTATATTTTGTACTAATTGTGTCCTCATAATGCATTTGGGTATCTGCAAATATATCTGCATCTGATTTCTGGTACTGATAACCAACCACTTCCAGGCTGTCACTGACTACTTCAACCCTGCCTGACACCAGAACATCTCCTTTAGACACTGTATCGCCCACATGGACCTGGGGAACACCAGATCTGGTAATAATACTGGTAATGACTCCGTCTTTGGCAGCAATCAAATCTGTGGGCTGTTTTGTCTCTTCCTGGTCTCCGCCAGTATCTTCCTCCTCCCGGAAGGTATCTTCATTTTCCTTTATCTGAATACGGAGTCTGCTTCCGTCTATAGAGGCAGACACCCAGACAATATCATCATACTCCTTCCGGATGTCTTTTACAATCTGTGCACAGTCCACCTTACTTTTTAACATATGGGGTGAGACTTCTTTGGTTTCCAAAAACTCCAGAAGTGTCTCGTTGGTCCATTTCTCATTGCCTTCAAAATGGATATCCCATATAAAGCTGGAATACAGATAAAGCAGCCCCAAACAGAGAAGAAGGCTCAGAAAAAAGAGCTTTCTTTTTCTGTATTTATGTATAAAAAAAGGAAGGCCCACTCTCAAGATAAGCACAATCCTTGTATGTGTCTTCCTGACAATCGGCCTCAGTTTTCGAAATCCTTTCAGGCTCATATACATCTCGTACGCATTACCGCAAGGCGTGAGTCCCCATATATAAATTTGATGATAGCTGCACAAGTTCAGAAACCGTTCCGGAGAGTAACCCTCCACACGGATTTTCACATAACCATGCATATACCGAATAATTGACTGAATCACAGTTTCCTTACCTCACTTACAATATTCTAGCGATACTATCTTGCCTGTTATCTTCATTTCATCATTGGTATAATATTCTATCTGCAAATTCTTTCCCTGCAGTTTGATCTGATATCCTTTCGTCTGTACACGAATCAATATATCGGTGTATTCTATGATGCCCCGGTAATTTTCAATACAGACTTCCCCCGCTCCGATAATCGTTACGACGGCTGCGCCCAGGACAACATCCTTAGGCATACTTGCAGCAGATGCAAGCCTTTCCTTTAATCTTTCATTTTCCTTTTCTTTGCCCATATAGAAATGCCACGCATACGCCCTTTATTTGTAGTATATGTGCGGCATTTTTGTCTTATTCTTAAGTTGCTCCAACTCATTTACTTCTCGCAGAGAGACTCTCCTGCCTGGAGATTGTATCATACATATGCATTAATGCCGTTTATAGAAAGCACAGGATACCAGATGGTCATTCACCATCCCTACTGCCTGCATAAAGGAATAAATAATCGTTGTACCCACAAATTTAAAACCACGTTTTTTCAAATCCTTGCTTATAGCATCCGAAATGGATGTATTTGCAGGAACATCCTCTATTTTAGTCCATGCATTCACAATTGGCTTGTTATCTACAAATTTCCATAAGTAGTTGTCCAGAGAGCCAAATTCCTCACAGAGCTTGAAATACGCTTTTGCATTGTTGACAACAGCATTTACCTTGAGCTTGTTTTTAATAACCCCATTGTTCTGCAAAAGTGATTCAATCTTTGCATCATCATATGTAACAAGAATTGCAGGATCAAAATCATCAAATGCCTCACATAATGTATCCATCTTTTTTAGAATCGTTGACCAGCTAAGTCCAGCCTGCTTTCCTTCCAATATTAACATTTTGAACAGCTTTCTGTCATCATGCACAGGGATACCCCATACTTTGTCATGATATTCCTGCTCCAGTTCACTTTTTACTGCCCAATCACACCTTTTTATTTCATTCACATCTATACACACTACCTGCAACCCTCCTCTAAGAATTTTTAGTTATCTGCTATAATATTTAAGGACACAGTCTCCCAAAACAAGAGAAACCGTGTCCTTCTTTATAAGTATACGCAAGCCCGACCTTCTTAGATTCTTGCTACACCTGTTTTTCTTGCTGCTTCCGCAACCGCTTCTGCAACTGCCTTTGCAACTCGTTTATCAAATGGATTCGGAATAATATAATCCGGACACAACTTATCTTCTTCTACCAATCCTGCAATCGCATAAGCTGCAGCCACTTTCATTTCATCGTTAATGTCTTTTGCACGTACATCCAGTGCACCGCGGAAAATGCCTGGGAATGCCAGTACATTGTTAATCTGGTTAGGGAAATCACTTCTTCCAGTACCTATTACAGCAGCTCCTGCATTTTTGGCTAAATCCGGCATAATTTCCGGAACAGGATTTGCCATCGGGAAGAGAATCGGCTTATCAGCCATGCTCCTTACCATTTCCTCTGTGACAGTACCCGGAGCAGATACACCGATAAACACATCTGCGCCTTTTAATACTTCTGCCATTGTTCCTTTTTCCATGTCCTGATTACAGATCTCTGCCATCTCCATTTTTTCTGAGTTTAAGTTTTCTCGTCCTTTATAGATTGCTCCCTGGCGGTCACACATAATAACATTTTTGAGCCCTAAGCTTACCAAAAGTTTTATAATAGCAATTCCGGCTGCACCTGCACCAGAGGTAACTACTTTCACTTCATCCAGGTTTTTCCCAACCAGTTTCAGTGCATTGATAAGAGCTGCCGCTGTTACAACTGCTGTACCATGCTGGTCATCATGAAAAATCGGGATATCACAGCATTCTTTTAACCTTCTTTCGATTTCAAAGCATCTTGGCGCAGAGATATCTTCCAGGTTTACCCCTCCGAAGCTTCCTGCTAAAAGGCTGACTACCTTTACAATTTCATCTACATCTTTGGTGCGCACACACAAAGGGAATGCATCCACATCACCAAATGTTTTAAACAATACGCATTTTCCTTCCATAACAGGCATTCCTGCTTCCGGCCCGATATCTCCCAGACCTAATACAGCAGTTCCGTCTGTAATAACTGCCACCATATTCGCGCGGCGCGTATATTTATATGATAAATCTACATCTTCTGAGATTTCCAAACAAGGCTCTGCAACTCCTGGAGTATATGCAACGGACAATTCTTCTGGTGTTTCAAGTTTTGTTCTGCTAATTACTTCAATCTTACCTGCCCACTCTTCATGCTGTTTTAATGCAAATTCTTTCTTGTCCATGTCTTTTATTCTCCTTTTTCTTATTGCTCTTTTACCTGTGTCCAAAACTCCTTCAAAAGTTCTACTGAATGATTCATAGCTTCTGTCTCTTCTTGATTCATAGGAACATCAAAAGCTTTCTCAATACCATCCCAGCCAATACGGCATGGAAGGGAAGCTGCAACTCCTGCCCATTCTCCGAAACTGTCGTCCAGGACATGTGCCGCAGGAAGTACTGCCTTATCATCATTTATAATTGATTCCACAATTGTAGAAACTGACATTGCAACTCCATAGAAAGTAGCGCCTTTTAGTCCAATTACTTCCGCACCGCCATTCTTTGTGTGTTCTGCAATCTCTGCCTTGTCAAGGGAAATCCCCGTTTGCTCCTCATATTCTTTCAGAGGAAGGCCTCCTATTGTAGCCGAACTCCATACAGCAACCTGGCTGTCCCCATGCTCTCCCACAATATATGCCTGAACATCTTTCACATTTACCCCCAGCTCTGTACTGATATTATAGCGGAATCTTGCAGTATCCAGAGAAGTTCCGCTTCCGATTACTCTGTGTGAGGGAAGTCCTGAAAATTCTTTCACTGCTGTAGTCATCACATCTGCCGGATTAGAAACTACAATAATCAGCGGGTTTTCCGCATATTTCATAATGCTTTCTGTGATACTTCTGATAATGGAAACATTTGTTTTCGCCAGTTCCAGCCGTGTCTGCCCCGGCTTTCTTGCAATTCCTGCGGTAATAATGATCATCCGTGCATCTGCACACTCTTCATATCCGCCTTGTCTTACCTGGACTTGCTTATGGAAGCTGGTTCCATGTGCAATATCGATGGCTGCTCCCTTCGCCTTGTCCTGGGCTACATCGACTAAAACGATGTCATTTGCCTGGACTTTTACCATGAGAGTATAGGCGATTGCTTCCCCTACATTTCCCGCACCGATTACTACGATTTTGTCTTTGCTTTTGTTCTTCATATATGCACTCCTTTTCTTTAATGTATCACTGCCTCATGTGTACAAGAGCTGTCTTCCCAAATTGCTAATTCAGGATGTAAATAGCCTGTTTCCCTATGTTTTAGACTGTTTTTGTCTTGCACTGAAAGTTACAAAAATAGGTATCATATATAAACTGTAAAAAAAACCAATTTTCCTAAAAATTCTACCACATTTTGACTTTTATGTCAATCTGAAAGCGTTCCATTATCTCTGTCAAAAACGTGCAAAACGGACCATTGTTCTTGTCAGTTAATAGTATTCCTCATTGCTTCATAATATATAACCGATAAAACATTGACGCGATAAAACAGCAATGATAGAATATGTATAAAATTGAATATTCAGGAGGTAAAGCAGCATGTTAAAAGATTTTAAAAATGCATCAGAATTGGATTTTACAATCCAATCAAATAGAGACGCAATGTTACAGGCATTTGCACAGGTTGATGCAGAAAAAGGTCAGGAATATCCGCTTATTATAGGCGGTAAGAGAATTATGACAGAAGAAAAAATTACATCTATTGCACCATCAACCAAAGAAGTGGCCGGAAAGGTAAGCTCCTGCAGCCAGGAACTGGCAGATGAAGCAATCCGTACTGCTCATGAAGCATTTAAGACATGGAGCAAAACCTCTGTTGAAGAAAGAATCTGCTGTGTCAGAAGGCTTGTAGATTTAATGGACAAGAACCGTTTTGTACTGGACGCATGGAACGTAGAAGAAAATGGAAAGAATTGGGGCGAAGCAGACGGAGAATTATGCGAGGCTCTTGACTTTTTTAATTCATACATTTGCCATATGCAGGAACTGGACAAAGGGCTTGAGCTTGTATATTCTGAAGAAGCAACCAAATGCATCTATACTCCCATTGGCGTAGGTGTGGCAGTTCCTCCGTGGAATTTCCCCTTATCACTGCTGGCAGGCATGGCGGTGGCAGCGGTAATTACAGGAAATACTATCGTATGCAAACCTTCTTCTGATACACCAATTGTTGCCTATAAATTCGTAGAATTGTGTGAAAAAGCAGGATTTCCTGCAGGTGTCGTAAACTTTATTCCTGGCTCCGGTTCTGTAATCGGAGATTTTATTGTAAAACATCCTTTGACCAGATTTGTAAACTTTACAGGCTCCAAGGAGGTTGGTCTGCGTATCAACAAAATGGCGGCAGAAGTATCAGAAGGACAAAAATGGATCAAACGTGTGGTTGCCGAGATGGGCGGGAAGAATGCAATCATTGTGGATTCTACAGCGGATTTAAAAAGAGCAGCCTCAGGAATTGCGAATTCTGCATTTTCCTTCCAGGGACAGAAGTGCTCTGCATGTTCCCGGGCCATTGTTCTGAGCGATGTATATGACAGGCTTGTGGATGAAATCGTTACATACACAGAAGAATTAAAGAAACAACAAGGAAGCGGACGTGACAATCTTGCTGCCGGTCCTGTCATCAACAAGGCAGCATTTGACAATATTGCCGGATATATTGAGATTGCAAGAAAAGAAGGCAACATCGTATCAGGCGGAAATTATGATGACACGAAAGGGTTCTATATTGAACCAACAGTTGTCCGCGATATTACAAGAAATGCCAGAATTGCAAATGAAGAAATTTTCGGACCTGTACTGGCAATTATTAAAGCGGAATCTTTTGACGAAGCACTTGATATTGCAAATGATACAGAGTACGGCCTGACAGGTTCCGTATATACAGAAGACCGCGCCAATATTCAGAAGGCAAAAACAGAATTCCATGTAGGAAACCTGTATTTTAACAGAAAATCTACAGGTGCAGTTGTACTCCAGCATCCATTTGGCGGATTTAACATGTCCGGTACAGACGCAAAGACAGGAACAAGAGATTACCTCACAAACTTCATGAATCTGAAATCTGTATGTGAGGACTTAACTTATTAATTGATATAGCAAATATTCAGATATTAAAATAAGGACTGTTGATTTGAATCCAAAAGAATTCAATCAGCAGTCCTATATTCTTGTGTATCATCTTGCCTTCATAGTATACATCTGTACTCGCCACATTTTCATTTTCTTCCTGTGAAATAACACGTTTAGCTTCATCAGGATTTGCATTTTCAAATTCATCGATAATTTTATTTCCATTTAGTACATACTCATATTTATATTTAGATGGAATTTGAGTTGTTATATCAGGATATGTGATTGTAGCAACAAAGTTGTCACACCCATTGGCATCTCTAATTACTTTTTCCATATATGCTTGATTTCCATGTCTATTCAATGTACTGTTTTGTGGAGTGATGTTATATGCATTCGCTACCCCGCCAAGAGAATCAGCTATAACATGTCCTTCATCTAAGTCTTTTCGCTCGGTTCCAGGTACTTTTGCTTCATCATCATAATATCTTCCGTGTGAATTAACAGGTTCCGTTGATTCATCTTGCAAAATGATCTGATCTGCAATTACATTAGTCAGCTGCCCATATTTATTTGTAAACGCCCAATACGTTCTATCTCCATAGCCAACGTCCACTGCAACGTTGGGTTGTCTTTCACCGGATAAATCATCACCATCGACTTCTATAATTTTATATGTTGTCCCGTTATACTCTATTGAACCATTATCATTTTGTACCTCTGTGCTATTTGCTGAGTGCGCAAAATCCGTACTTAGCGCTTCATTAGAACTGATATTTTCAATTTTATCTTTTTTAATATCATTTTCATTAAATACAAAGGAACTTATTAATAATAATAGAAATATTCCTACAGACTTTTTCTTTAATGTTTTCATATTCCGCATTTTATTACACCTCAATTATCTAATATAACCAAATTTGTTTTACAATTTATATTTCCCTTTTCCCTTCATTTTATCATGAAGTGATGGCGTATAATTAATTTCGCATTTTAGTTTCATAAAATATGCCATCAGAAAAACATCAATAAAAATAAGGATAGCAGACTATACAGCTAGCTATCCCTTTCTTTTACCATATTCTATTTTCTTAAGGCTGCAAAAAACTCCTAATCGACAGTTTACTCCAAAACCTCCGTTACTTGTAATATGATTTTTCCATAAATATATCAAGTTGATATATTAATAAAGTAAAACAAAAACTCTTTACCATTCCGTATGAATTTATACATATCTGTGTTTTTTTCTGAATCACTTTTTATACGATATAGAAACGGACATACTTTTTCTTCTATATTAGAATCCCCTAAATAAGGTTCTTCTATATAAACAGTGCCAAAAGGTTTCGTATTTATAAAATAAAAATGCTTCCAGCGGTTCTCATGAGAAAATACCGTTGTAACTGTATAAACATCTAATATTTCTTCGCCTGAAACCGGTATTTTGTCAGGAATCTTTTTTCCTATTAATATTCCTCCTGATGAAACAAGTATTGGAGGCAAATTATATATTAAAATTAATACTAAAACGGCAAGTAGTACAGCAATTTTCTTTTTCATTATTTTTTAAAAGCCTCCTCTACTTGTGATATGGCTCTCCCTGTATAATCCGGTAACTTCTATATATCTGCTCCAGCAAAATAACTCTCATCAACTGATGAGGAAATGTCATGCGTGAAAAACTCAAAGCATAGTCAGAACGTTTCATGACTTCTCTGCCAAGTCCTATAGAGCCGCCGATTACGAAAATAATATGGCTGGTGCCGGATACAGCGAGTTTTTTCACCTTCCCAGCCAGCTCTTCAGATGTAAGCTGACTTCCCTGTATTTCCAGTGTGATTACAAATGCGTCGTCACGGATATGTTTCAGAAGGCGCTCCCCTTCTTTTTCCCTGATACTATTTTCCACTGTCTCGCTGGCCTGGTCGGGAGTTTTTTCGTCTGCAACTTCAATTATCTCAAGTTTACAATATTTACTCAGCCGTTTGCGGTATTCCTCAATGGCACTCTTTAAATACGTTTCTTTTATTTTCCCTACAGTTAAAAGTGTAATCTTCATTTTCGTTTCCTCTAACAGCTCTCTTTTATCCCCTTATCCCTAAGGTAATCCTCTACCAATACTACTGCATCTTCTATACACTGGTCGCAACTGCACAGAGGATGGCCTGTACCGATACCTTTTAATTCCCTGCACAGGATAGATTGATTCTTATCTTTAAACTTTTGGGCATAAGCTTTTACTTTCTTATAGGTATCCACTTTCGTAGATGTTCCCTTTTCTAAATTTCCTACACTGTTATCAAGCCCAATAGCCATAAACATTCCTGTTACAGCACCACACACTTCCATCATGCCCATTCCAAATCCGAATCCTTCTGAAATCTTAAACATTTCTTCTTCGGAGACACCAAAATCCGGGCAAAAAGTACACGCTACAGCCTGACAGCAGTTATACCCCTTTTTATGGTATTCCAAAGCCTGCTCTTTTCTTGTCATTAAAATTTCCTCCCGGGATAAAACAATTTCTCCATACCTGCCGCAAAAGGAAAAGTCCATTGCTTGCCAGATATGGAGAAATGAGTATTTGTTATGATTACTTATTGCTCAGATATTCATCAATGCCCTTTGCGCCTGCTTTTCCTGCACCCATGGCAAGAATTACGGTTGCTGCTCCAGTCACAGCATCCCCGCCTGCAAATACGGCTGCTTTTGAGGTTTGTCCATTTTCTTCCTCTGCAATGATGCATTTTCTTCTGTTGATATCTAATCCTTTTGTTGTAGAAGCAATCAATGGATTCGGTGAAGTTCCCAGAGACATAATAACTGTATCTACTTCAATCTCATATTCGGAATCTGGAATTTCTATAGGACGTCTTCTTCCCGATGCATCCGGCTCACCCAGCTCCATTTTAACCACTCTCATACCCTTGACACTGCCGTTCTCATCCACAAGAATTTCTTTTGGATTTGTAAGGAGATTAAAAATGATTCCTTCTTCCTTTGCATGATGCACTTCTTCGACTCTTGCCGGAAGCTCTTCTTCACTTCTTCTGTACACAATATGTACCTCGGCTCCAAGTCTCAAGGCAGTTCTTGCTGCATCCATAGCCACGTTTCCGCCGCCTACAACTGCAACCTTCTTGCCTGCGGCAAGTGGGGTATCATAAGAAGAATCGAAAGCTTTCATCAGGTTGCTTCTTGTCAGGTATTCATTTGCAGAGAATACGCCGTTTGCATTTTCCCCCGGAATTCCCATAAACATAGGAAGACCTGCTCCAGAACCAATAAATATAGCTTCAAAGCCCTCCTCTTCAATCAACTGGTCAATAGTAACGGATTTACCAATGACAACATTGGTTTCAAATTTAACGCCCAATTCTTTTACTTTTCCAATCTCTTTTGCCACAACTTTATGTTTCGGAAGACGGAATTCAGGAATTCCATATACTAATACACCGCCCAGTTCGTGAAGTGCCTCAAAAACAGTTACGTCATATCCCATTTTCGCCAAATCTCCGGCACAAGTAATTCCTGCCGGTCCGGAACCAATCACTGCCACCTTATGGTTTTTCTTTTCCTTTGCCCCTTCTGGCTTGATATCATGCTCGAGAGCATAATCTCCCACAAAACGCTCCAGCTTTCCGATAGATACCGGTTCACCTTTGATTCCCCGGATACATCTTTCCTCACACTGTGATTCTTGTGGGCAGACACGTCCACAGACAGATGGAAGTGCAGATGACCTGCTAATTACCTTATAAGCTTCTTCAATATTGCCCTTTTTAACTTCTCTTATAAAATCAGGAATATTAATTGCTACCGGACATCCTGCAATACATTTTGCATTTTTACATTCGAGACAACGTGTTGCCTCATCCATTGCTTCTTCCTGGTTGTATCCCAGACAAACTTCTTCAAAGTTTTTTGCTCTTACTTCTGGGTCCTGTTCTCTTACAGGAACTTGTTTTAATACATCCGCCATTAGTTATCACCTCCACAGACTCCGCAGCCACCATGATGAGTGTCTCCTTCTTGTAATTTCAAAGCTTTACGGCCTTCTTCGGTTTTGTACATACGGCTTCTTGTCATAGCCTGATCAAAGTCCACAAGATGTCCATCAAACTCAGGCCCGTCCACGCAGGCAAACTTCACTTCATCACCCACCTGGAGACGGCATGCACCGCACATTCCAGTTCCATCAACCATAATCGGATTCATGCTGACAATCGTAGGAAGCTCCAGTTTCTTTGTGAGCAGGCACACGAATTTCATCATAATCATCGGTCCGATAGCCACACACACATCATAGTGCTTTCCTTCATTTTTAACAAGATCTTCTATTACTGTAGTAACCATACCGGAGCGTCCGTAAGAACCGTCGTCTGTAGTAATATACAGATTACCTGAAACAGACTCCAGCTCCTTTTCCAGAATAAGCAGATCTTTTGTCTTCGAACCAACGATAACATCTGCTTCAATTCCATGCTCATGCAGCCACTTCACCTGTGGATATACCGGTGCGGCACCAACTCCTCCGGCTACAAATAACATCTTTTTCTTCTTCAGTTCCTCAATATCTTCATGGACAAATTCAGAAGGACATCCTAACGGCCCTACAAAATCCCTGAAACTGTCCCCTTCTTTTAACTCTGCCATTCTCGTTGTAGAAGCTCCCATAGCCTGGAATACAATCGTAATTGTTCCCGCTTCCCTGTCATAATCACAGATCGTAAGGGGAACTCTTTCTCCCTTATCATCCATCTTTACAATTACAAACTGTCCTGGTTCACAATGGCTGGCAACACGTGGTGCATGCACATCCATAAGATAAATTATATCAGCCAGTTTTTCTGCTTTTACTATCTTATACATTTTATTCCTCCTTGAAAAAGATTACCCTTTTCTTATAATACGACATAAACATTGGATTGGCAAGCATTCTTTTAAGCAGAATACCTGGACAAAAACAGGGACAGTCACGTTTATGTGCCTGTCCCCTCTTGTATGTAAATGAAGCTTTCCTGCTAAAAATCTACTTCTGTTCCATAATAAATACAACAGAACAGTTTTTCCATCTCTGCCGGAGTGATACTTCTCGGATTGGAACCTGTGCAGGCATCACCTACAGCCAGCTCAGCAATATGTGCAATCTTCTCTTTAAATTCCTCTTCAACAATTCCGAATTCTTTCAACGTCTTAGGAATGTTAAGTTCTACATTGAAAGCATCAATCTTCTCACAGAGACTATTAATCAGGGCTTTCTCGGAAGCTCCTGCAAGTCCTGTACGGCGTGCAATCTCAGCGTAACGTTTTGCAGCCACAGGGTCCTTCGCATTATACTTGATTACATATGGCAGGTACATTGCATTTGCACATCCATGTGTGATGTGTCCTGTAGAGAACGCAGCTCCTGTCTTATGTGCCATAGAATGTACAATCCCCAGCAGTGCATTGGAAAATGCCATTCCTGCCAAACACTGTGCAGTATGCATCTGCTCTCTGGCATTTTTGTTTCCTTTGTAGGATTCCGGCAGGTAATCAAATACCATTTCAATTGCCTGAATTGCCAGCGGATCTGTGAAAGCGCAGTTTAAGGTAGATACATATGCTTCAACTGCATGGGTAAGAGCATCCATTCCTGTATAGGCAACCTGTTTTTCAGGAAGTGCTTCTACCAGCTCTGAATCCACAATCGCTACATCAGGTGTAATATTAAAATCAGCTAACGGATATTTCACACCTGTTTTATAATCAGTAATAACTGAAAATGCGGTAACTTCAGTAGCTGTGCCCGATGTAGATGGAATTGCAACAAATTTTGCTTTTTGTCTTAATTCCGGGAAATTAAACGGGATGCATAAGTCTTCAAATGTTACATCCGGATATTCATAAAAAGCCCACATTGCTTTGGCAGCATCAATGGGAGAACCTCCGCCTATAGAAACAATCCAGTCAGGTTCAAAAGCACGCATAGCTTCTGCCCCTTTCATAACTGTCTCAACAGATGGATCCGGCTCTACTCCTTCAAAAAGCTCTACTTCCATTCCAGCTTCTTTCAGATATCCTACTGCCCTGTCAAGAAATCCCTGGCGTTTCATGGAGCCTCCGCCAACTACAAGAATTGCCTTTTTTCCTTTCAGGTTCTTTAGTTCTTCCATACATCCTTTTCCGTGATAAATGTCTCTTGGTAATGTAAATCTGCTCATCCTAATTACATCTCCTTTATAATCTTGTTATCTTTTTAACAAGCCCATTATATCACTGTTAAACTTTTAACGCAACCGTGTGCTATGAAAAACCCGCCAAACCTTGTATAAAATTCCATACAATCTTATATGAAGACATTCTGTCCGCCGCTCATATATCAAAAAACTAATCCGCCAATTCCAGTACATAATTCCGCTTCGTCACCTGTGTATATTTACCCTGCTTGTTCACAAGTACCGCGCTGAACATGGTCTGCCCCGGAGGCATGTCTATGGGACCTTCATACAGAGTTGATGCATCCGTGGGATTTGTACCATCTATTGTATAATACGCCTTATACCCTTCCGGGATATTAATTGTAATCTGGGTTGCCGTATCATATTGTCCCGTTGAAGGAGTGACCGCCGGTGCATCTGCGACCGGAATATCTATCGTATAAACTTTAGAAACGGTAAGGCTTGGAATCTTCTTTTTATTGATGGAAACCGCCTTGATGGTTGTTTCCCCTTCTTTTAGAAGAATTGGTTCTGTATACTCCGTAGAAGATGTATCAGGCTCAGAACCGTCTGTCGTATAATAAACCGTTTGACCGGAGGAATTTAAAGATACCTCCTGCACCTCAGAATATGTACCTTCCTCCAGACTGAATTCAGGTGCCTTGGATATATAAGACTGTACGCCCAGTAAAACATCGTCGTCCTCACAATCGTCCAAAAGTTCAGACACCTTGACAAGCTGCTTTGTATCCACATAAAAATCAATCGCAGCTTTGTACAGCTCCACATTGGAAGGCTGTGAGCTGATTGCAGTAAGAAATACCGCTTCCGCTTTATCCAGATCATCCTGTTGTATATATATCTTCGAAAGACCGGTATATGCTTCCGCTTTCTTGCCATTTTTAGAAATTGCATTGTTAAAATAGTTTTCCGCTGCCGTATATTCTCCGGATTGCAGGGCTTGATTTCCCTTCCCCATCTGCCCTTCATATGAATTCTGATAAAGAACAAACCCGGACACACCTGCCAGAATTACAAAAGACAAGAGAATGATCAGTGCTCTCTTACGGCGTTTTTTTGCCAGCCGCTTCTTACGGGCTATTTGCTGCCTTCTCTTCTCTTCCGCCTCTGACCTGTTCTGACGCACGGACCCTGTATTCTGACGTACAGAACCCGTAGACATCCTGCCTGTCTGAGGCACAGACCCGGTAGACATCCTGCCCGTCTGACGCACGGGGCCGGAAGACATTCTGCCGGTCTGGCGCGCAGACCCCGAAGAAGTCCTTCTTGGCTGCTGTCCCTGCCGCATAGAGGCGTTTCTTCTCGTCCGTATTTCATCCATTTCACCCTGGCTGAGAACTCTGGTAGAATTGCTGTACTCCTGTGATTCTCCCCGGCGGATTCTTCTTATGTCATCTGTCCTGATTTGTCTTGTGGCGTCTTCGATAGAGCCCTTCACTTCCCGTGCGAGGACATCTTCCAGAGGATTATAATCTGGTACAATCTGAACTTCCATTTCGCATTCCGGACAGTATAGCATATCGTCCGGAATCATGGCACCACAATGTGTACACCTCATCTTACTTCCTCCTATTTACGCACAGTTTCCACGCAGTTATTCATCAGCATGGCTATTGTCATTGGTCCAACCCCCCCGGGAACGGGAGTAATTGCAGATACTTTATCCGCTACATCCATGTAATTTACATCCCCGCAGAGTTTACGGTTCTCATCACGGTGCATTCCTACATCAATAACAACAGCTCCTTCTTTTACATATTCAGAATCAATAAACTGTTTTTTTCCAATCGCAACAATTAAAATGTCCGCTCTTTTCGCAACCTTCTTCAAATCTTTTGTCCGTGAATGTGCCACGGTCACTGTTCCATTTTCCCTAAGCAGCAATGCAGCCATAGGCTTGCCCACAATATTGCTTCTTCCAATTACGACGCATTCTTTTCCTTCAATCTCAATTCCTGAGCGCTTCAAAAGCTGGATAATTCCGGCGGGCGTACAGGACACAAACCCTTTTTCACCTATCCAGAGGCGGCCGACACTGCTTGGATGAAATCCATCCACATCCTTGTCAGGGGAAATTGTGCGTATAATTTTATCTTCATCTATATGTGAGGGCAGAGGAAGCTGCACAAGAATCCCATTGACACCTGAATCTGCATTGAGCTGTTCTACCAGATTCACAAGTTCCCCCTCCGTAGTTGTCTCCGGCAGTTCAAATGCTTTGGATTCAATTCCAATGTAAGCGCACGCCTTCTTTTTGTTGTTTACATATACCGTAGATGCCGGGTCCTCCCCCACTTGTACAACAGCAAGACAAATCTGTCCTCCTGCCGCCCTTATCTTCCCGACCTCTTCCTTTAATTCATCCTTTATCTGCTTGGAAATCAATTTCCCATCAATTATCTGTACCATCCCCATCCTCTTTCCTTAAAACAATCCTGTTATCTTACCATCTTCTGTCACATCAATATGATTCGCTGCCGGTATTTTGGGAAGTCCCGGCATCGTCATAATGGCTCCGGTCAAAGCCACCACAAATCCTGCACCCGCGCTGGCGTAGACCTCCCTGATATGAATATCAAAATTCTCGGGACGTCCCAGTTTGTCAGCATCATCTGACAGGGAGTATTGATTCTTCGCCATACAGACAGGGAATGAACCCAAGCCCATCTGTTCTATCTTTGCAAGCTGTTTTTCAGCAGCAGGTTCGTATACAACCCCCCGGGCACCATAGATTTCCTTCGCTATAGTTTCTATTTTTTCTTTTAAGGGCAGCTCATCCTTATACAGAGGATGAAAATGGCTCTCCTTCTTTTCTAAAGTCTCAAGCACTTTCTCAGCCAGTCTGATGCCGCCTTCTCCGCCTTTTCCCCAGACTTCTGAAAGCGCAAACTCGCATCCCCGCTCTTCACAGAACCTGCGGACAAATTCATGTTCAGCGGCGGTATCCGTCACAAATGAATTCAATGTAACAACTACCGGTACATCATATTTTTGAATATTTTCTATGTGTTTTTCCAGATTTACAATACCTTTTTCAAGTGCATGCAGATTCTCTTCACCTAAATTTCCCTTTGCAGCTCCACCATTATACTTCAAAGCACGCACGGTTGCAACTAAAACTACAGCGTCCGGTTTGAGTCCCGCCTTGCGGCATTTAATATCCAAAAATTTCTCCGCACCTAAATCGGCACCAAAGCCGGCTTCGGTAATGGTAATGTCACTGATTTTCAATGCCATTTTGGTAGCACGTACACTGTTGCATCCATGAGCAATATTTGCAAACGGTCCTCCATGTATAAGAGCCGGTGTATGCTCAAGGGTCTGTATGATATTGGGTTTAAGGGCATCTTTCAAAAGTGCGGTCATGGCCCCGGTAGCCTGCAAATCCCCGGCAGTCACCGGATCACCGTCAAAATTATAGGCAACGATAATCTTGCCAAGGCGCTGCTTTAAATCAGCAAGATCATCTGCCAGACACAGGATAGCCATAATTTCGGATGCTACAGTAATCACAAAATGATCCTCCCGCACCATACCATCCATTTTATTACCCAGTCCCACCACAATATTCCGCAGGACCCTGTCATTCATGTCCAGACATCTTTTCCAAACCACCTGACGCGGATCAATCCTGAGTGAATTTCCCTGCTGTATATGATTATCTAACAGAGCAGAAAGCAGATTGTTTGCAGAAGTAATTGCGTGGAAATCCCCTGTGAAATGCAGGTTTAAATCTTCCATAGGAACAACCTGGGCATACCCGCCGCCTGCAGCTCCGCCTTTGATGCCGAAGCAAGGGCCCAGAGAAGGTTCCCTCAGGGCAATCAGGGCTTTTTTATTCAGTTTCGCCATCGCCTGGCCAAGCCCTACCGTAGTCGTAGTCTTTCCCTCACCTGCCGGTGTAGGATTAATCGCAGTTACAAGAACCAGTTTTCCATCCTCACGGTCCTTTACCTTATCCCATAAGTCCTCAGATAATTTCGCCTTATACTTTCCGTAGAACTCAAGATCATCTTCCATAATTCCAATACTGGCCGCCACATCTTTAACAGGCAGCAGTTTCGCTTCCTGTGCAATCTGAATATCCGTTTTCATCCCTTCTCCTCCTGCTTATGATACTTGGACTTGGTCCTTTCAAGTCCTAGTTACAAAGTACATCCTGTCGACTTGCTTATACTACTTAGTGAGGTTTTCTCGAACTTAGTAGTAAAGCACAACCTACTGGCTTAGTGAGGTTCTTTCGAACTTAGCAGTATGGTTGTTTCCTTAGTGACATGGATGTTTCCTACTATGTTACTTGGACTTGGTCTTTTCAAGTCCTAGTTACAAATTACATGTTCTCTTTTAGATACTGTTCAAATTCTTCCTCTGACATCAAGATTTTTCTGGGTTTCGTACCTTCTTCAGGACCTACCACACCTGACTGTGCAAGCTGGTCCATGATACGGGCAGCTCTGTTAAACCCAATTTTAAACATACGCTGCAGCATACCGATAGATGCCTTTTCTTTATCAATAATTAATTTTCCGGCTTCTATAAAGTAGGTATCTCTGGAATCTCCCTCCCCGGAAGCCTCCTGAGATGCGCCAAATGCACCTCCTCCAATATTAGAGCTGACGTGCTCCTCCACTTCCTCACTGTAGGAAGCATCCCCGTTATGTTTGATTAAATAATCCACCACCTGCTGGACCTCTTTATCTGAAACGAAAGAGCCCTGCACTCTTACGGGTTTTGGATATCCTGTAGGATAGAACAGCATATCACCTTTACCAAGAAGCTTTTCCGCTCCATTCATATCAATAATGGTGCGTGAGTCTACCCCGGAAGATACGGAAAATGCAATTCTCGAAGGCATATTTGCTTTAATCAGACCTGTTATAACATTTACAGACGGCCTCTGGGTCGCCAGTATCAGATGCAGCCCTGCTGCTCTCGCCAACTGTGCCAGACGGCAGATTGCTCCTTCCACCTCTCCGGGTGCCACCATCATCAGGTCTGCCAGCTCGTCCACAATAATTACAATCTGAGGCATTCTTTTGGGAATATCCTCTCCGGCCCCAAGCCGGCTCACCTTTTCATTAAATCCTTTTAAATCCCTTACATTATATTCTGCAAACAGTTTGTACCGCTTTTCCATTTCCGCTACAGCCCAGTTTAATGCTCCCGCCGCTTTCTTGGGGTCTGTAACCACGGGAATCAGAAGGTGAGGAATTCCATTGTAAACACTGAGCTCTACCACCTTAGGGTCCACCATAATCAGCTTCACATCTTCCGGGGAAGCCTTGTATAGAATGCTCATAATCAGTGTATTAATGCAGACAGACTTTCCTGAGCCCGTAGCTCCCGCAACAAGAAGATGAGGCATCTTGGCAATATCAGCCACCACGACTTTCCCAGAAATATCTTTTCCTACGGCAAAGGCTATACCTGACTTACTGTTTTTAAATTCTCCGGCTTCCAAAAGATCTCTGAGCATCACCGCAGTATTTTCATTATTTGGAACCTCAATTCCTACAGCGGCTTTTCCCGGGATAGGTGCTTCAATCCTCAAATCAGTCACAGCCAGATTCAGTTTAATGTCATCCGCCAATCCTACAATTCTGCTCACTTTTACGCCCTGTTCCGGCTGAATCTCATACCGGGTTACAGAAGGGCCGCAGCTTGCATTGGTTACATGCACCTGTACTCCAAAATTCTGAAGCGTCTGCTCCAGCTTCAGAGCCGTGGCGCGAAGCTGCGCATCCGAATCCCCGCCTGCTTTTTTGCCCCTGTTTAACAAAGACATGGGGGGCATTTTGTATGTCTTGACAGGCTGCTCTTCCTGAATCTTTATGGACTCTTCTACAGATGCAGTTTCTGCCGCAATTACCTGGGCACTTTCCTTTGCCTTGGATCGTTTTGCAGATTCATCAGCTCTTCC
Source organism: Ruminococcus sp. (assembly GCA_013911065.1). Classification (GTDB taxonomy): domain Bacteria; phylum Bacillota; class Clostridia; order Lachnospirales; family Lachnospiraceae; genus Muricomes. The sequence continues at coordinate 63,539 of JACERV010000007.1, forward strand.
TGTCATCTCTTCCGGTATAATTTCTTCAACAGCATCCCGCACAGGTTCCGCCCTGTTAATCACCAAATCTTCGAAAGGAGACGGTATAGGAGACGGTTGTATCTCCTCACCGGATACCGTCAATTCTTTCAAGTCAGGTGACTTTCTGCCCGATGTCTTATTTGCCTCTTTCCCCGTCAGGGTGGTGGCAAAAGAAACGCCTGATACCTTCTTGTCCAGTCTTCTCGCTTTGACATCTGCCTTTTTATTTTCTTTTTCAACCTGTCTGTCGGCACGTCTCTGCGCTAATACTTGTTTTCTTTTTTTCGCATCCTCATAAGCTGCCTTGCTTTTGTGGCTCAATGGGGAGAGAAGGGATTTCTCTGTAACCAGGATCCCGCAGATAATCATCAGGATTACGATGACCACATAGGTTCCTACCCTTCCAATCAACGGGCACAAAAGCATTACAATAGAGCCGCCCATAAGACCTCCGGCATTTCTGTGCCGGCTTGCAAATTCATAATAAGACAATAGACCGGCCCCGGAATCGTATGGTTTCATAACCAATTCCAAAAATGCTGTAAGGAGCAAAGTTAAAACAAAGACTGCTCCTGATTTTATGTACGCGTGTGTATTGCCCTTATTAGAAATAAGAAAGGCAATCACACCAAATAGGATAAAGGGCAAAACATATGCCACCAATCCAAATAATCCAAACATCACGGATGAAACTGCCTCCCCCGCAATTCCTCCCAGACCAAAGTTGCTGATTACCAGCAGGATACATACTGCCAATACTGCAAGTATCAGGATTTCTTCCCTCAAAGCAGTGTTTTCGGCAGGTTTCTTTGGTCTGCCCCTTGTACTTTTTTTCTTCTTTGTTGACTTTTCAGCCATAATACTTCCCCCTTGGTATTTACACATACTTATTTTAGTATACCATTCTTTGAAAAACCTGTCATTACTAATTTTTTGTTACAGTTCAGCCATGCAAATGTTCCGGAATGGATGCAGCTATTCCTGAATATTTATTTGGCTGAACTGTAACGAGCTATAGCTATCTCCCCCGCTCCATATCTATCATCTCATGCAGCTTGCGAAGGGCGTGGCTGATACCGCCCACCTCATTTATAATCCCTTCTCTGACAGCCTCCTCTCCCTCTAAAAGGGTACCCACATCTTTCACAAGCTGGGTGGAATCCAGCATCAGCTTCTCCAGACGTTCCTGGGTAATGTCAGAATGATCCGCTATAAATTTCGTAATTCTGTCCTGGGTCTTCTCCATATTGCGGTAGCTTTGGATTACCCCAATAAACATTCCTGCACTGCGCACCGGATGTACAATCATTGTGCCGCTGGGAACGATAAATGAATAATCTGCTGAAACGGCAAGGGGGCCTCCTATGGAATGGCTCCCGCCTAATACAAGTGAAACTGTAGGTTTACTCAGTGACGCTATCATTTCGGCAATAGCAAGACCGGCCTCTACATCTCCCCCGAGTGTATTCAGCAAGATTAAAATTCCCTCCACCTCATCATTGTCCTCAGCCTCCGCCAGACGGGGAATTAAATGTTCATACTTCGTAGCTTTTGTATTACCGGAAGCGGCCTCATGTCCTTCTATCTCCCCAATAATTGTGATAAGCTGAATGTTATGTTTGTTTCCTTCTTTCCCAAGCCGCAAGGTTCCCGTATCTTTTATTTCTTCATTTTCCGCCGCCTGCTTTTCCTGAATCTCTTCTTCTTTATTGTTATCCATATTATGTTCCATCTTTATCCTGCCTTTCTGCTTATGTAACTAGGACTTGGTCTTTTCAAGTCCTAGTTACATAGTACATCCTGTCGACTTGCTTATACTACTTAGTAAGGTCTTTTCGAACTTAGTAGTAAAGCACAACCTGCTGGCTTAGTGAGGTTTTCTCGAACTTAGCAGCATGGTTGTCTCCTTAGCGACATGGATGCTTCATTTTAAATGTCACTATTTTTACATAGTGTTTGAAAGAAAAGCCGGAATTATACCTCTCCAATCGGAACAACGAAAGCAAAAATGGTATGAATGCAAATTGTATACATCCATACCATCTATTTTATAGCAGCGCCTGCCTGATATCCGCAATAATATCTTCTGCATTTTCAATTCCCACACTGAGTCTGATTAAATCTGGCTGAACTCCAGCTTCAGCCAACTCCTGATCATTCATCTGACGGTGTGTGTGGCTTGCAGGATGAAGCACACAGCTGCGGGCATCTGCAACATGTGTCACAATTGCCACCAACTTCAGTTTATCCATCATTTCAACTGCTGCGCCCCTTCCTTCTTTTAAGCCAAAGGTCAAAACACCGCAGGTCCCTTTAGGCATATATTTCTGCGCCAAATCGTAATACCTGTCTCCTGGAAGAGACGGGCAGGATACCCATGCCACTTTTTCATGACTCTGCAAATACTGTGCAACAGCAAGCGCGTTCTCACAATGGCGGGGAACACGCAAATGCAGGGTTTCAAGTCCTATATTCAAAAGAAAAGCATTCTGAGGAGACTGTATAGAACCCAAATCTCTCATAAGCTGTGCCGTAGCCTTCGTGATGTATGCACCCTTGCCAAACTTCTGGGTATATACAATCCCATGATAAGTCTCGTCCGGTGTAGTCAGTCCGGGAAATTTATCTGCATAAGCTTCCCAGTCAAAATTACCACTGTCTACAATTGCTCCACCTACACAGGCTGCATGTCCGTCCATATATTTTGTAGTGGAATGAGTCACAATATCTGCTCCCCATTCAAAAGGACGGCAATTAATTGGTGTTGCAAAGGTATTGTCCACAATAAACGGTACGCCATGTGCATGTGCAGCTTTGGCAAACTTCTCAAGATCCAGGACAACCAAAGCCGGATTCGCAATTGTCTCTCCGAAAACTACTTTTGTATTCTCCCGAAAAACAGCATCCAGTTCCTCGGGTGTACAGTCAGGATCAACAAATGTAGCATCTACACCCATTTTTTTAATTGTGTGGGCATATAAATTGTATGTACCGCCATAAAGCGCGGACGCACAGACAATATGGTCCCCCGCTTCCACAATATTCATAATCGCATAGAAATTTGCTGCTTGTCCGGAAGAAGTAAGCATCGCAGCCGCTCCGCCTTCCAAGTCACAAATCTTTGCAGCAACCGCGTCATTTGTGGGATTCTGCAGACGGGTATAAAAATAGCCGGCCTCCTCCAGGTCAAACAGACGCCCCATTTGTTCACTGCTTGTGTATCGAAAAGTAGTACTCTGATAAATCGGAAGGATCCTGGGCTCTCCGTTTCCCGGCTCATAGCCGGACTGTATGCACTTCGTTTCAATATTGTAACCGCTCATTTTCGTTCCTCCTTGCTTATGCAACTTAGGCTTTGTATTTTAAAGCCTTATGTTGCAAAGTACATCCTGTTGACTTAGGCATGGTCTTTTCATGCCTTAGTAACATGGATGTTTCCTTATGAGTATAAGTATTTCTTTTCCAGGCTGCGGACCATATCTTTGTATAGTTCCCTGCATTCTTCCTTTTTTTCTTCTTCAATCAAACGTATACACGGACTCAAATAATCCTGCCAGATTCCGGCGTATATATCCGATGAACATTCTTCCCTGTCTATTCTTTTTACAATCGTCGGTGCAATATTATAGTATTCCTTTACCATATCGGTGCCTGCATCAGAATTCAGAAGATATTCGTCTCTATAGTCACGAAGAATTGTCAGCTCATAACAATCATCCGGTTTGTCCAGACTTCTGCAGACTGCCGTAGTAATATAGCAGAACAACCCTTTTTTGAATCCTCCCTGGATATGCTCACGGGTGGAATGTCCAATCTTACCGTCCGGCATCTCTTTATTCCAAAGTTCTACAATCTTCTCTGTAAAAGTTCTCGTCTTCACACTGATAATCTCTCCCATCAGAGGAACAAAATAAGATACCATATTCATGTTATTGTCCAAACAGGCCAAATCTCTCTTCCTCTTGGAAGATATTTCGGCAAGCTGTCCTGCCACATAAGCAGGTATATAGGATGCAACCTCCTCCAGAATTTCATCAGACTCCTCGATTGCGTCCTTTATGTCCTCTAAAAGACGGCTGTGCTTGCTTTTCAGAGTTTCCATATCAGGTTCATAGTTCTTTTTATGAAACTTCCCTGCATATTCCGCAGTTTCGGTAAACAGAGCAATCATCTCTGCCTGTAAATTCTTCTCATTCATAATTATCTCCTCTATTCGTCCCAATTATGGTAGACATCCTGTACATCATCATCTTCATCCAGTAAATCCAGTGTCTTCTGAATGTTCTTGATATCTTCTTCACTTGTCAGGTCCACGTAAGTCTGCGGAATCATAGTCACTTCAGCATTCGCCATCGTAATGCCTGCTTCCTCCAAATTAAGACGGACTGCACTGAAATCTTCCGGCGCCGTAAGAATTTCATAGCTGTCTTCATGGTCTACAAAGTCTTCCGCACCAGAGTCCAAAGCCAGCATCATCAGCTCGTCTGCATCCATGCTGCACTCTTCCTTATCTACCAGGATCTGTCCCTTCTCATCAAACATAAAGGAAACACATCCTGGAGTTCCCACATTTCCGCTCCCTTTCGTGAACGCATTTTTTACATTGGAAGCGGTACGGTTCTTATTGTCTGTCAGCGTCTTTACAATAATTGCCGTACCGTTAGGTCCATACCCTTCATATGTAATATGTTCGTAGTTATCCCCGGAACCTTCGCCTGCTGCCTTTTTGATGTTCCTTTCAATGGTGTCATTGGGCATATTGTTGGACTTAGCCTTTGCAATCACATCACGCAGTCTGCTGTTATTATTCGGGTCCGGACCTCCCCCCTCTTTTACCGCAACGGCAAGCTCACGTCCCATCTTCGTGAAAATCTTGCCCTTTGCAGCATCATTTTTCTCTTTTTTATGTTTAATATTTGCAAATTTAGAATGTCCTGACATCTCTAATATCCCCTTTGTATTTTCTTAACGTACTCTATTCATCTGAGATGAACTTGCCATACAATTTTACCATTCTTTTCCCGACATTTCAATTCTTTCTTCACAGTTTGCCTTCATTCAGCAAATTAGTATACTTATGTAGGAAGTTCAAGGCTAATCCGAATGGCGTCGTTTACTTTCTTCATCATCGAATTGTCCACATGGCAGACAAATTCTTTCAGCCTCTGTTTATCAATGGTACGTATTTGTTCCAGCAGTATTACCGAATTTTTTATAATATTATATTTCTGGGCACTGATTTCAATATGGGTGGGAAGCTTTGCTTTATTCATCCGTGATGTAATAGCCGCACAAATAACTGTAGGACTGTGCTTATTTCCCACATCATTCTGAATAATCAGCACCGGGCGGATGCCGCCCTGCTCTGAGCCGACAACCGGGCTCAAATCTGCATAGTATATATCTCCTCTTTTAATTACCAAACTGTCTCACACTCCGATTCTAAACTTTAACAACTCTGTTACTACACTTGAGTATTCCCGCTTTTTTCGGATGTATGCAGGCATAATTTCCTAAGATAGATACTCTACCTGTTCCACAACTTTTCCATTCTCTATATAAACTCTGGGAATCCGTTTTCCAAGGCAGCATACAAACTCATAATGAAAACGTCCGCATAAGCTGCTTAGCTCTTCCACCGGAATGTGTTCCTCCCCATCAAAGCCGATAAGTACGGCCTGATCCATATATTTTGCCTCTGGTATATGGGTGACATCAACCATAAACTGATCCATACAGACACGCCCTAATACTCTGGCCCGCTTCCCATGTATCAATACATCGGCTTTGTTAGAAAGCCCCCGTGAATAACCGTCACCATAACCTACAGGTATCGTTGCCACCCTCATTTTTTCCTGCGCAACGAAGGTGCCGCCATAGCTTATGGGCATCCCCGCCTCAACCTCTTTCACAAAAGTGATATGGCTGATTAACTCAAGTGAGGACTTCAAATTCACTGCATCTTTGCACACCTCATCAGAAGGATATATTCCATATATGGAAATCCCTGCCCTCACCAGATTATGTTTCATATCCGGGAAATTAATAATTCCCGCACTGTTGTCACAGTGATAATATGTAATATTAAGCCCCTCATTTTTCAGGGCTTCCTCCATCCAGACAAATTTTTCATGCTGCTCTACTGTATATTCTTTCTCCTTCTCATCAGCCTTTGCAAAATGTGTATATACGCCTTCCAGCCTCACATTCGCAAGCCTGCTGATTTCCACGATATCCTGTACCCCTGCGGCATTGGGTAAAAAGCCAAGCCTTCCCATTCCTGTATCCACTTTCATGTGAAAGTATGCCGTCCTGCCAAGCCGGACTGCGGCCTCAGACATTGCCAGTGCCATCTCTTTCATATAGACCGTTGCACGGATTTCCTGACGCAGCATTTCTTCATACTGTTCCGGGAAAATGCAGCCTAACACTAAAATGGGTTTTTTAACACCCGCATTTCTGAGAGATACTGCTTCCTCAAAACTTGCGGTGGCATATCCCCATATATAATCCTTTTCTTCAAATATTCTGGCAATTGGACTAGCTCCATGCCCGTATCCGTCCATCTTAAGAACAGCAATAATCTGCGCACCGTCTCCGATATGTTCCTTTATCTGTTCCATATTATAGGCTACTGCATCCAGGTCTATCCTTGCATAAACTCTACTGTATTGCTTCATCCTACCATATTCTCCTCTGTCTTTTTTAAACAGGTTCCAACTCCTGTAATCAAATCTTCTGCCAATGTACTGTAAGAGCCTTTCGCCTCCTTGGCCTCGTCTCCGCCGCATGCATGCAGATACACACCGCACACTGCTGCCTCGTAAGGCATAATTCCCTGAGATAACAGGCCTGCAATCACACCCGCGAGTACATCCCCGGAACCGGCTTTTGCCATAGAGCTGTTCCCGGCAGTATTGACAAATATCTGCCTATCCCATTTTGCTACCAGGGTGCGTACATCCTTCATGGCACATACAACACCATATCTATCGGTAAATTCCCTTGCTTTTTCAAAACGCTTTTCTACAAGCTCCGGTATTGTGCAGTCCAAGAGTTCGGACATTTCCTTCATATGAGGGGTCAGAATAAAAGGACGCTCCCGCCCTCCCAAAAGCTCCAGGTGAGTGCTTAGTATATTCAGTCCGTCTGCATCGATTACACAGGGAAGCTTTACTGTTCTCAGCACCTCCACAACAAGGCTTTCTGCAATATTGCTTCTGCCCAGACCGCACCCGATACACACCACATCTGCCCATTCAAGAAGTTTCTGCAAAGTCTCCTCATCATATTCCGTATAAGTAGAAATAATAGCTTCCGGTAAAAGCTGCTGTAAAATAATCCGGTTTTCCTCCGCTGTATAAATCTGTATAAGTCCTGCCCCTGTGATATACGCTGCTTTTGCACTCAGGTAGGCGGCACCTGACATTCCTTTACTTCCGGTAATCATCAGCACTTTTCCATAAGTACCTTTGTGGGAATTCGGCTTTCTTGCCGGAATCAGTTCCGGCAGATCTTGTTTATCAAAAGTATAGCAGACGGAAGGTTCCTTTCGGAAAGGCTTTCTGCTGATACCGATATCTATAGTAATTCGTTTTCCTGCATACACATGTCCGGGATACAGAATACACCCCAGCTTCTCACATCCAAAAGTCACTGTCAAGTCAGCTGAAAAGGATACTCCTAATACTTTCCCGGTGGCGGAACAAATTCCTGAAGGAATATCTACTGCTATTTTCTGTCCGGGCAGGCTATTCATCTTTTCAATAGTATCCTGGTAAGTCCCTGTAACATCCCGGTTCAGACCAACTCCAAAAACTGCATCCACTACACTAGTATATTCCTGCCTATTTATTGATGTTACTATGGACACACCGCATTTTTCAGCGATTTTCAACTGATGTCTGCAGTCCAGGCTCATGGAAGCCTCTCTGCCGATAAATGCCGCAGTCACTTCATATCCTTTTTCCTTCAGAAGACGGGCAATGGCAAACCCATCGCCTCCGTTATTTCCCGAACCACAGACCACAAGTGTTCTGCTTAAATTTATTCTTTCCTTCTCCATAACCTCAACGGTCCCAAGTGCTGCCCGTTCCATCAACACCATAGACGGGATACCAATTTCTTTGATTGTATACTCGTCGGCCTTTTGCATCCATTCTCCCGTAGGCAGATATCTCATGTCTTCATCCTCCTGAGTAAAAATATTGGTAACTGTTCAATACAGGACTGTGCATTTGCTGCACAATCCGTATAAAAACATTGAAATGACGTGTAGAAAGGCAGGGCTGCCCTTATACACGTCCTGGTTGTCAGTTATTTTTCACTTTCATGGTTATAACTGCTGATATTATAAGAGAGCTTCAATAAACTATCAGCCAAATGCACACTCTCTACGATTACATTCTCCGGCAAAATCAAATCCGTATGCGCAAAATTCCAAATCCCCTGAATACCGCCTTCCACCAGTATGTCGGCCACTTCTACTGCCTTTGACTTTGGAATCGTCAGGGCGGCAATCTCTATCTCATGATGCCTGATGAATGATCTCAGCTCATCCATTCTCCTGATGGGTATCCCGCGTATGGTAACACCCTCCAGCCTTGGATTCACATCAAAAATTCCTTTCAATATAAAACCGCTCTTTTCAAATCCTCCATAGTTAGCAAGAGCTTGTCCAAGATTTCCTGCCCCAATAATGATAATATTATGTGTATGGCTCAATCCTAAAATCTTTCCAATCTCTGTATGAAGGTATTTTACATTATATCCATATCCTTGCTGTCCAAAACCACCAAAGTTATTTAAATCCTGACGAATCTGAGACGCTGTAACATGCATCTTCTTACTCAGATCACTTGACGAGATGCGCTCTACTCCTTCGTCCAACAATTCTCCCAAATATCTATAATACCTTGGAAGCCTCCCGATTACCGCACGTGATATTTCTCTATCTTCCACTGCTTTTGTCCTCCAAACTTAGTCTACTCCCCATTATATAGAATAGTGCCCATAAAGTCAAATTTTACTTACAGTTCAGCCATGCAAATTTTCAATGATGTTATTAAAGCAATGCGTAATCAAGCTTATAGCTGACCTGCAGCAAATTTTCCGGTTGTATTTTATCTTATTTTCGTTATAATGAAATAAGTATGTAAATTTTTAGGTACTTAGGATAACAGGAGGATCGTATGATACTTGCATGTCATAATCTTAATAAATCTTTCGGCGAACAACTTATTGTACGGGACGGCTCTTTTCATATAGAAGACAGGGAGAAAGCCGCACTGGTCGGTGTGAACGGAGCCGGAAAGTCTACAATATTAAAAATGATTGTAAAAGAAGAGCCTTCGGACAGCGGTGAAATCGTACTGACGAAAGGTAAAACTCTGGGCTATCTTGCCCAGCAGCAAAATCTGGAAGATAAACGTTCTATCTACGAAGAGGTGAAAACTGCAAAAGCCGGTATTATCGCGCTGGAGCAGCAGATTCGGACCATTGAAAAAGAATTGAAATCTTTGGAGGGAGAGGTTCTGCAAAGCAGACTGGATACTTACCACCGCCTGGTGTCACAGTTCGAGGCACAAAACGGCTATGCTTATGAAAGTGAACTGGTAGGGGTTCTGAAAGGACTTGGATTCCAGGAGGAGGAATTTGATAAACAGACAGACACCTTGTCCGGAGGTCAAAAAACAAGAGTTTCTCTTGGCAAGCTGCTTCTCACAAAACCCGATATACTGCTTTTAGATGAGCCTACAAACCACCTTGATTTGAATTCCATCACGTGGCTGGAAACTTATTTGATGAACTATCCGGGTGCTGTGCTCATTGTATCCCATGACAGGTTTTTCCTGAACCGGGTAGTGAGCAAAGTAATCGAGATAGAAAATGGTACAATGCATATGTATGCAGGTAATTATAAGGCCTATGCCGATAAAAAACAACAGCGCCGGGATGCGATGATGAAAGAATACCTGAATCAGCAGAGGGAAATTAAGCATCAGGAAGCGGTCATTGAAAAACTGCGTCAGTTCAACCGGGAAAAGTCTATCCGGCGTGCAGAGAGCCGCGAGAAAATGCTGGACAAGATGACATTGGTAGAAAAGCCCCAGGAAGCAGCGCGAGAAATCCACTTTTCCCTGGAGCCGTCCTGTATCAGCGGCAACGACGTATTGAGTGTTGGGGAGCTTTCAAAAAGTTTTGATAATCAGACTCTGTTCCAGAACGTCAGCTTTGAAATTAAGCGCGGTGAACATGTGGCTGTAATCGGTGACAACGGAACGGGAAAAACAACCCTGCTGAAAATTTTGAATCAGGTCCACCTGCCGGACACCGGTGCTTTCACACTTGGCTCAAAGGTAAAGATCGGCTATTATGACCAGGAGCACCATGTTCTGCATGACCATAAAAATATATTTGATGAAATTTCCGACGACTATCCCATGCTGACTAACACCCAGATTCGAAGTACACTGGCTGCATTTCAGTTCACCGGGGAGGATGTATACAAACGGATTGCAGACTTAAGCGGCGGTGAAAAAGGCCGGGTATCTCTTGCAAAACTTATGCTTTCTGAAGCGAATTTCCTGATTCTGGATGAGCCCACAAACCATCTGGATATCACCTCCAAGGAAATCCTGGAAAGGGCCCTGAACGACTATACCGGCACTGTTCTTTATGTATCCCATGACCGTTACTTCATCAATCAGACAGCTACCCGGATTTTGGAGCTTGTGAATCAGACTTTTGTGAATTATATAGGCAACTATGATTATTACCTGGAAAAGAAAGAAGAACTGACCGCGGTTTACGCTTCCGCCCCAACCGAATCTCTTTCTCAAAAACCCGGGGACACCGGTCAGACAGAAACCGTCTCTGAAGGAAAATTAAGCTGGCAGCAGCAAAAAGAATTACAGGCAAAAGAACGCAAACGCCAGAATGAATTAAAGAAAACTGAGGAACGCATTACTCTTTTGGAAGATAGAAATACAGAAATTGATGAACTTATGACCCATGAGGATGTCTACTCCAATTCTGTGAAATGTCAGGAACTGGCTTTAGAAAAAGCAGAAAATACAAAAGAGCTGGAAAATCTCTACGAACTTTGGGGTGAACTGGCATAGTCAGCAGATTGAATTCAGTAAATCAGCGGGGCTGCCGCCTAATAACTAAAGTGTTTATTAGGCGGCAGCCCCGCTCTCTTTACTTATGTAACTAGGACTTGGTCTTCTCAAGTCCTAGTTACAAAGTACATCCTGTCGACTTGGGTGGGGTTCTTTCCCACCTTAGTGACATGGATGTCTCCTTATTATTATATTTATAAATATACTTCTTAGTAAACGTTCCGCTTACAATCTCTCCGCAACCGCTTTGATAAATCCTTCGCTGGAAAGTACTGTTGGATTAGGAATCGTTGTAATCAATGCCAGGTCTTTTGTCATACTTCCTGATTCAATGGTATCCAGGGTGGCTTTTTCAAGCCTGTCCGCAAATTCCATGAGAGCTTCATTTCCATCAAGTTCGCCACGTTTCCTCAACGCTCCGCTCCATGCAAAAATCGTTGCCACAGAGTTTGTGGAAGTCTGCTCTCCCTTTAAGTGGTTGTAATAATGACGCTGAACAGTGCCGTGTGCTGCCTCATACTCATAATATCCATCCGGGGATACCAATACTGAAGTCATCATTGCAAGAGAACCAAATGCAGAAGATATCATATCACTCATAACATCTCCGTCATAGTTTTTACATGCCCAGATATATCCGCCCTCTGACTTCATAACACGTGCAACCGCATCATCAATCAAAGTATAGAAATACTCGATTCCTGCCTCTTTAAACTTGTCATCATATTCTGCATCATAGATATCCTGGAAAATGTCTTTAAATGTATGGTCATACTTTTTGGAGATTGTATCTTTTGTGGCAAACCACAGGTCCTGTTTTATATCCAGTGCATAATTAAAACAGCTTCTTGCAAAGCTTTCAATAGACCGGCTTACATTATGCATTCCCTGCACAATTCCTTCTCCTGTAAAGTTATGCACCAGCTCTTTTGTCTGTGTTCCATCTTCGCCAGTGTAAACAAGTTCCACTTTTCCCGGCCCGGGTATTTTCATCTCGGCACCTTTATACACATCACCATATGCATGTCTTGCAATCGTAATTGGCTTCTTCCAGTTTTTCACACATGGCTCAATTCCCTTCACAACAATAGGCGCCCGGAAAACTGTTCCATCTAAAATCGCACGGATAGTTCCGTTAGGGCTTTTCCACATTTCTTTCAAGTCATATTCGTCCATGCGGGCTGCGTTAGGTGTGATAGTTGCACATTTAACAGCCACTTTATATTTCTTTGTAGCATTGGCGGAATCGACTGTAATCTGGTCATCGGTTTCATTTCTCTTCTCCAGACCCAAATCATAATATTCCGTATTCAATTCAATATGTGGCTCAAGAAGATGATCTTTAATCATCTGCCAGAGAATTCTTGTCATTTCATCCCCGTCCATCTCAACAATAGGGGTACTCATTTTAATCTTTTCCATTTTCTCCTCCAGTCTGCTCATATCCTTGTTTTTTTAGGTTTTGTATGACTTGCATAATGTGCTCATTGGCGAGCTGCTCTGCAAGATCCGTATCTTTTTCCCGGATCGCACGTAATATCTGCTTGTGCTCGCGTATGGATTTTCTGGCACGTTCCTCTGAAACTACAGAGGTCTTCCGCGCCATCTGGACATATTTATGGAAGTCTGTCAGTACATGTCCAAGAATCTTACTGTTCGAAGCTTCGTACAAAATTGAATGAAACTTTCCATCCAGCTCGGTAACCTGATCCGCGCTGACACCTCCCTCTTTCTTTATGTGAAATTCAGAAAGCAGTATGATTTCATCCAGTTCATCCAACTGCGCCGCTGTGATATTTTCTGTAGCCCACCTGGCGCACAGACCTTCCAGCATGGAGCGGATGATATAAATATCATCCACATCCTTTGAAGAAATGCCTGTCACATAGGCGCCTTTGTTGGGGACAATCGAAACCAGCCCTTCCAACTCCAGCTGCCTGAGCGCTTCCCGCACAGGGGTACGGCTCACTCCCAGTTCCTTTCCAATTGTGTTTTCTCTTAATTCGTCGTGTTCTTTATATTTTCCGTTTAAAATATTTTCCCGGATTTTTTGAAAAACGCGGCCGCTCAGAGAATGGTCCTGATATTCTTCCATGTTATCTTAATTTCCTCCAAAATCAAAGAGTGATATTCAGTTCACTGCATACGCTTTCTATTTTAACAATTAATTCGCTATCTGTCAAAACTGTAACGCGGCCATCCTCATATTCTTTATCCACCCAGTTTTTTATATCCTGAACAAGCTGGGAGTTTTTATCTACCTGCTTTTCCGCGGAAAGCTTATAGTATGCATTAATCCAATAAGCGATTCCCGCAACCCCAGATGTATTAGACACAGAAACAAGCGCCGGGCGGTTCAGGAATTTATCTGTATCAAATATATTATAAATCTCTTCATTTTTCAACATACCATCTGCGTGGATACCTGCCCTGGTCACATTAAAGTTCCTTCCTACAAAAGGTGTTCTGGAAGGAATATGGTAGCCGATTTCCTTTTCATAGTATTCTGCAAGTTCTGTAATCACAGTTGTATCCATCCCGTCCAAGGTACCTCGGAGCTGTACATATTCAAATACCATAGCCTCCAGAGGTGTGTTACCTGTACGCTCTCCAATTCCAAACAAAGAGCAGTTTACGCCGGAAGCACCGTACAGCCATGCCGTAGTGGAATTGTTTACTGCCTTATAGAAATCATTGTGTCCGTGGAATTCCATCAGCTCACTGGGAACCCCTGCGTGTGTCATGAGACCATAAATAATGCCCGGAATTGACCTTGGAATCACCGCCCCGGGGAAATTCACTCCATATCCCATTGTATCACAGACACGGATTTTTACTGGAATCTGATACTCTTCCATCAGCTTCATCAATTCTAAACAGAAAGGAATTACAAATCCATATATATCAGACCTTGTAATATCTTCCAAATGGCATCTCGGTCTCACACCAGTATCCAAACACTCTCTTATAACAGACAAGTAATGGTTTAGCGCCTCTTTCCTTGTCATTTTCAGTTTATAAAAAATGTGGTAATCAGAGCAGCTTACAAGAATCCCCGTCTCTTTCAAGCCAATTTCCTTTACCATTTCAAAGTCTTTTTTATTTGCCCGTATCCAGCTTGTAACCTCAGGAAATTCATAACCTCTCTCCAGACATTTGTAAACAGCATCTCTGTCCTTTTTGCTGTATAAGAAAAATTCACTCTGTCTGACTTTACCCTGGGGCCCGCCTAATTTATGTAGATAGTCATATATCGTTACAATCTGCTCCGTTGTGTATGGAGCACGTGACTGCTGTCCGTCGCGGAATGTTGTATCTGTAATCCAAATTTCATCCGGCATATTATGAGGTACAATCCTGTCATTAAAGGCAATTTTAGGGACCTCGTCATAGCGGAATAAGTTTCTAAATACATTGGGTGCATCCACATCCACAAGCTGGTACATATGCTCTTCCAGCTCTAATAAGTTTGTATGCTTGTTTAAAAAGACTTTTCTGTTTTCCATTTTTTTCTTTACCTCCTGTATGAAAGCACACCTTATTGAACGTTAGTAGTTCAATAAGTATAAGATAACCGCATTTGCAGTTCCGCGCTTTGTATCCGTGTATAATTGTATACAATTATACACTTTCTGTCAATACGTTAATTCAAGAAAAAGCTTGCTTGCAGGATTCTCCGCTTGGATGCAGTTTCCCATTATATAAAAAAGCGAAACAAATACTAATCCATCTGTTTCGCTTTTTAAATATTTATATAGGTCCTATAGGATAATTCTTACTTTAAGCACACCTTCTATTTTGGCAATTGCATCCTCTGCCCCTTCGGCTGCTCCTTCCACATCAATCATGGTATAAGCATATTCCTTCTTGCTCTTGTTTGCCATAAGAGAAATGTTCATGCCTGCCTTTGCAAAAAAAGCGGTAAACTGCCCCAGCATATTCGGAATGTTGCGGTGCAGTATCGTGATTCTGGCACCCTCTCCCTTTACTCCCATATCACAGTCGGGGTAGTTTACAGAATTTATAATATTGCCGTTTTTCAGATAATCAATAGCTTCCCTGACAGCCATTTTTGCACAATTATCTTCCGACTCTTCTGTGGATGCTCCAAGATGAGGAATCACAATTGCCCCTCTGACTCCGGCGATCTCATGGGTTGGAAAATCTGTGACATAGCATTTTACCCTCCCGGACACAAGTGCATCTACCATATCTTCCCCATTTACCAGAATGTCTCTTGCAAAATTCAGAATAACCACATTTTTTTTCATCAGGCTGATGCTGTCCTTGTTAATCATCCCTTTTGTGTCCTCTAACGCCGGAACGTGGATTGTAATGTAATCACATTCTTTATAAATTTCATCTACTGTTTTTGCATGATGGATACATCCTGAAAGTCTCCATGCTGAGTCTACAGAAACATAAGGGTCATATCCATATACCTCCATCCCCAGATGTGTTGCAGTATTTGCCACCATAACACCGATGGCTCCCAGGCCAATTACTCCAAGTTTTTTGCCTTCCAGCTCTGTACCCGCAAAAACCTTTTTCTTTTTCTCCGTTATTTTTGCAATATCCCCGTCTTCCTCGTTTTCCTGCACCCAGTTAATTCCGCCGATAATATCCCGGGCCGCAAGAAGCATTCCTGCAATAACAAGCTCTTTTACACCATTGGCATTTGCTCCTGGTGTGTTAAATACCACAATTCCCTGTTCAGCACATTTCTCCAGGGGGATATTGTTGACTCCTGCACCTGCACGGGCAATCACTTTCAGATTACTGCTAAATTCCATATCGTGCATCCCAGCACTTCTTACCAGAATTGCATCCGCCTCCCCAATATTTTCTGTCTTTACAAAGTTCTCGTCAAATTTTTCCAATCCTATCTGGGCAATTGGATTCAGGCAATTATACTTATACATTTTACAAGTTCTCCTCTTCAAACTTCTTCATGAATGCAACAAGTGCCTCCACACCTTCATAAGGCATGGCATTATAAATGCTTGCGCGCATACCGCCTACACTTCTATGCCCTTTCAGGTTCTCAAGTCTGGCTGCTTTTGCCTCCTTCACAAACTTCTCATCCAATTCCGCATTTCCTGTGACAAATGGTACATTCATAAGAGAGCGGTCTTTAGGCTCAACTGTGCCTTTAAACAACTTACTCTGATCCAGAAAATCATACAGAAGCTTCGCTTTGTTTTCATTACGGGCCTTCATAGCCTCCAGGCCGCCCATATTTTTCAGCCACTTGAACACCTTGCCACAGATATAGATTCCATAAGAAGGCGGTGTATTATAAAGAGAGTTTTCATCTGCATGTGTCTTGTACATAAGCATGGTCGGTGTACCAGGCAGGACATCCTCCGTAATTAAATCCTCACGGATGATAACAATAACCACTCCGGCTGGCCCTATGTTTTTCTGTACCCCTCCATAAATCACACCATACTTGCTCACATCAACAGGTTCTGATAAAAAGCAGGACGATACATCCGCCACGAGAATTTTCCCCTTCGTGTTTGGCAGCTCTTTAAACTTTGTGCCATAAATTGTGTTGTTTTCACAAATATAAACATAGTCCGCGTCTTCGGAAATCGGGAGGTCCGAGCAGTCCGGAATATAGGAAAATATCTTATCTTCTGAAGAAGCAATCTTATTTACTTTCCCGTATTTTCCGGCTTCAGCGGCTGCCTTTTTTGCCCACTGGCCTGTAACAATATAATCTGCAACCTTATTTTTCATCAGATTCATTGGAATCATTGCAAATTGCTGGGAAGCCCCTCCCTGTAAAAATAAAACCTTATAGTTATCGGGAATATTCATCAGTTCACGCAAATCAGCTTCCGCCGTCTCAATGATTTCCTCAAAAACCTTCCCCCGGTGGCTCATTTCCATGACTGACATTCCGGACCCGTTATAATCCAACATTTCTTCTGCTGCTGATTTCAGCACTTCCTCCGGCAGTACTGCCGGCCCTGCTGAAAAATTGTACACTCTACTCATCTTTATTCCTCCATGTCACTTTCATCAAATACTTCGCTGATTGCCGCACCCGGAGCTACCATAGGCCATACCTTCTCATCACTGTCGATTTGACAATCAATGACTACCGGTTTATTCAGTTTAAGAGCACTTGCAAATGCATCTCTGAATTCCTCCCGTGTAGTAGCACGGATTCCCACTGCTCCCATAGCTTCTGCCAATTTCACAAAATCAACGGCATCATCCAATATGGTTGCGGAATACCTTTTTTCGTAGAACAAATTCTGCCATTGGCGCACCATTCCAAGCACGTGATTATTAATCACTACCTGAATGACTGGTATCTGATGTCTGACAGCCGTTGCAATCTCATTCATATTCATGCGGAAACAGCCATCCCCTGCAA
Organism: Ruminococcus sp.; assembly: GCA_013911065.1. Classification (GTDB taxonomy): domain Bacteria; phylum Bacillota; class Clostridia; order Lachnospirales; family Lachnospiraceae; genus Muricomes. The sequence goes on from JACERV010000007.1 coordinate 81,074, forward strand.
TATTTACTACCAGTTTTTCAGGACACCCTGTCTTCGCGCCAAGAGCCGCTCCAAGGCCATACCCCATCGTACCTAAGCCGCCCGATGTAAGGAATGTACGGGGCTTTGTATACTGGTAAAACTGGGCCGCCCACATTTGATGCTGGCCTACCTCTGTGACAATAAGTGCATCTCCATTTGTCTGTCTGTAAATTTCTTCTACAACAAAGGGGCCGGCTAATACATCCATATGATAACGCAGCGGATATTTTTCCTTGTATTCTAAAATTCGCTCCATCCATTCCAAATGAGACTGCTGCTCCAGCTTTTCATTGACTCTTTTAAGTACCTCCTTGATGTCACCAGCAATTCCTTCCGTAATAATTATGTTTTTATTCATCTCGGCTTCATCAACATCAAATTGCAGTATTTTTGCATGCTTTGCAAATCGTTTTGTATTTCCGGTTACCCGGTCACTGAACCGCGCACCAATGACAATCAGAAGGTCACACTCACTGACTCCAAAATTGGATGTTTTGGTCCCATGCATTCCCAACATTCCGGTATATCTTTTATCCGTACCTGGAAACGCTCCTTTTCCCATCAAAGTATCTGTAACAGGTGCATCCACCTTATTCACAAATTCCATCAGCTCATCACTGGCACCTGAGAGGACAGCACCGCCTCCCACAAATATGTACGGACGTTTGGCCTTACTTATCATAGAGACTGCTGTGTCTACATCCCTTTCAGAGATGCTTGAAACATCCGGCACTACAGGCTCTATTTTGGCAGGCTTATATTCTGTTTTTTCTGCCGTTATATCCTTGGGTATATCAATCAGAACGGGACCCGGACGGCCCGTCTGTGCAATACGGAACGCTCCCCGGATTATTTCTGCCAAATCTGCGGCATCCTTTACAATATAGTTATGTTTCGTGATAGGCATTGTAATTCCTGCAATATCAATTTCCTGGAAACTGTCCTTTCCCAGAAGGGGAGCCGCTACATTACAGGTAATTGCCACAACCGGGATAGAATCCATGTATGCCGTAGCAATTCCAGTCACCAGATTTGTTGCTCCCGGACCGCTGGTAGCAAAGCAGACGCCCACCTTGCCCGTTGCTCTTGCATACCCGTCTGCCGCATGGGCCGCCCCCTGTTCGTGGGAGGTCAGGATATGCCTGATTTCATCACTGTGTTTATATAAAGCATCATATACATTTAGGATTGCACCGCCTGGAAAGCCGAAAACTGTATCCACCCCCTGCTCTTTCAGACACTCAATGACAATCTCTGCTCCAGATATATGCATAATAAAAACCTCCTAATTCTTCTTTGGAACTTCCAGTATGGCACCTCTGTTCCCTGACGTAACCATAGATGCATATCTTGCCAGATATCCAATTGTAATCTCAGGCTCTCTTGGCTGCCATTTTTCTCTTCTTGCCGCAAGCTCTTCCTCAGAAAGATCTACATCCAGCTTTAATTCCGGTATATTGATTTTGATGATATCCCCTTCTTCTACCAGTGCTATAGGGCCGCCTACCGCAGCCTCCGGAGAAACATGACCAATGGATGCCCCTCTGGATGCACCGCTGAAACGTCCGTCTGTAATCAACGCCACAGATTCACCAAGACCATATCCTGCAATTGCAGAGGTAGGATTCAGCATTTCCCGCATACCGGGACCCCCTTTTGGGCCTTCATAGCGGATGACAATTACATCCCCCGGGTTAATTTCCCCAGTCTTAATTGCCTCTGTAGCTGCCTCGTCACTTTCAAAAATTCTTGCAGGACCTTCATGTACCAGCATTTCAGGAACTACTGCAGAACGCTTTACAACACTGCCGTCAGGAGCAAGATTTCCTTTCAGTACGGCGATACCTCCCGTCTCACTGTAAGGATTCTCAATTGGACGGATTACTTCCGAATCGGTATTGATACAGCCTTCAATATTCTCACCTATTGTCTTTCCGGTAACTGTCATACATTCTGTGTGGAGCAATCCTTTTTTATTCAGCTCATTCATGACTGCATACACACCCCCGGCCTCATTCAAATCCTCAATGTAGGTGTGGCCTGCCGGAGCCAGATGACACAGGTTCGGAGTTTTCTCGCTAATCGGGTTCGCAAAATCAATTTCAAAATCCATTCCAATCTCATGCGCGATTGCAGGAATGTGCAGCATACTATTTGTGGAACATCCCAGAGCCATATCCACAGTCAGCGCATTTAAAATAGCTTCTTTTGTCATAATGTCTCTTGGCCGGATATTATTTCTAACCAGTTCCATAACTTGCATACCTGCATGTTTTGCAAGCTGTATTCTTGCGGAATAAACCGCTGGAATTGTACCATTGCCTCTAAGTCCCATACCCAGTGCTTCTGTAAGGCAGTTCATACTGTTGGCAGTATACATTCCTGAACAAGAACCACAGGTTGGACATGCTTTATTTTCAAATTCATATAACTCTTCTTCCGAAATCGTGCCTGCAGCGTAAGAGCCTACCGCCTCGAACATACTGGAAAGGCTTGTTTTTCCGCCTTTTACACGTCCGGCAAGCATGGGGCCTCCGCTGACAAAAATTGTAGGCACATTAATTCTGGCAGCCGCCATTAAAAGTCCGGGCACATTCTTGTCACAGTTCGGAATCATAACCAGTGCATCAAACTGATGCGCCATGGCAAGAGCTTCTGTTGAATCTGCAACCAAATCTCTCGTCACCAGGGAATACTTCATTCCCACATGGCCCATTGCAATTCCATCACAAACAGCAATTGCAGGAACCATTACAGGAGTTCCCCCTGCCATAGCAACACCCATTTTTACAGCTTCTGTAATTTTATCTAAATTGATATGCCCAGGCACAATTTCATTATAGGAACTGACAACACCTACAAGCGGTCTGTCCAGTTCTTCCTGTGTCATTCCCAATGCGTTAAACAAGGAACGATGCGGTGCCTGCTGCGCTCCTTTTGTCACTCTATCACTTCTCATCATTAAGAACCTCCTTTTTTCTTATGCCTTAAGGATTTTTTTTAACCATTTCTGTTTTTTCATCCCTAAGAGCGTATTCTCTCTATGCGTGGATGTAAGAGCAGATCTTATCTCCCATCTCACTTGTTCCAATTTGTATGTTTCCTCCGGACATGATATCACTTGTCCGGTATCCTTCTTTTAGTACCTGGGATACTGCAAGTTCAATTGCTTCTGCTTCCTTGTCTAAATCAAATGAAAAACGAAGCATCATTGCGGCCGACAAAATGGTAGCAATCGGATTTGCAATCCCTTTTCCGGCAATGTCCGGTGCGGAACCGCCGCTTGGCTCGTAAAGGCCAAACTTTGTGTCATTCAGGCTTGCAGAAGCAAGCATTCCGATAGATCCGGTCACCATACTGGCCTCATCTGATAAGATATCGCCAAACATGTTTTCTGTCAGGATCACATCAAACTGGGCAGGATCCTTCACCAACTGCATTGCACAGTTATCAACCAGCATATGCTCCAGTACAACCTCCGGGTAGTCCGCTGCCACTTCTTCAACGACTTTCCGCCAAAGCCTGGAGGAATCCAGTACATTGGCCTTGTCAACACTCGTCACCTTTTTCCGGCGCTTCATGGCAATATCAAATCCTCTTTTCGCAATACGGCGGATTTCATTTTCATTGTATGTAAGTTCATCGTAAGCCGTCATTACGCCATCCACTTCAATCGTCTTCCTCTCCCCGAAGTAGAGGCCTCCTGTCAGCTCCCGCATAATCATCATATCAAAACCGTCTGCTATGATTTCCTCTTTCAGAGGGCAGGCATCCTTTAATTCACTATACAGAATTGCCGGGCGTAAATTAGCAAACAGATTCAGTTCCTTCCGAATCTTTAACAGTCCTGCCTCCGGCCTCTTTGAAGGCTCAAGCTGATACCAGGGTGAGACCCGGGCATCCCCTCCGATAGAACCCATCAATACTGCATCACTGGCTTTTGCAAGCCGGATTGTCTCGTCTGTAAGAGGCACCCCGTTCACATCAATCGAAGCTCCTCCCATCAGAAGCTGTGTATAGCAGCACTGATGTCCAAATACTTCACTTGTTTTATCGAGAACTTTCATCGCTTCCGTTACAATCTCCGGACCAATACCGTCCCCTTTAATTACTCCAATATTTAGTTTCATATGGATTACTTCCTTCCAAGAATAATAGAATTAAAAATGCTAACTTTTATAATACCGTATTTTCAGCCACGTTTCAACCCTTTAATTCGTAAAAGCGTGAATGGAGAATTCAAAAGATTTTTTCCATTTATGTGAAAAAAAGGCATCCCGAAAGTCATAAAATGACTTAACGGATACCCTTTTTTGTTATTAGCAAATTCCCTCTACTCCGCGTTTGGCTTTTCTATCTGCGCAATTGCGGATTTTTGCATTGGAATTCTGCAATTCTTATTATTTCCAAACTCTACGATTACATCAGTGTCTGTAATGTCAATGATAACTCCATAAAAACCGCTTGTTGTCAGAGCGGTATCGCCTACTTCCATTGTAGAAAGCATTGCCTGGACTCTCTTTTGCTCTTTCTTCTGAGGACGCATCAGCAAAAACCACATACCGCCAATAATTACAACATAAATCAGGACAATACCACCTGTTCCTGCAAATCCGCCTGCAGCTAATAAACCATTCATTTTATTTCCTCCTACTTCTTACTCTTTACATTCAAGTGCACCTCTGCAATCCGCCGAGGCCTATCTTTTACGTAGATAAATTAACTATACACAAAATCGGACAATTCTTCAAGTATCTTTTCACATTTTAGGGAAATTAAGGCAACTTTCGAAATCCGGCTTATGACTAAACTGCAGCTGACTTTGATTACAGTCCGGCCATGCCGTCCAGTTTTCTCTTTTTATAAGATTTATATTCTCCTGCTTCAATTGCAGCACGTATTTCTTCCATCATGGTGTTATAGAAATAAAGGTTATGGAGAACACAAAGACGCATCCCCAACATCTCTTTTGCTTTCAGCAGATGCCGGATATAAGCCCGGCTGTAGCTTCTGCAGGCAGGACACTGGCACCCTTCCTCTATGGGCTGGCCATCCAGCTCATACTTAGCATTGAAAAGATTTAGCTTCCCATGATTTGTATACACATGCCCATGCCTTCCATTTCTGGTAGGATATACACAATCAAAAAAGTCCACTCCCCTCTCCACACCTTCCAGTATATTGGCAGGGGTCCCTACCCCCATCAGGTAAGTCGGCTTTTCAATAGGAAGATGAGGCACTACCGCATCCAAAATCCGGTACATTTCTTCATGGCTCTCCCCCACCGCAAGTCCGCCGATTGCATATCCCTCCATGTCAAGCTCTGCAATCTGCTTTGCATGTTCAACGCGGATATCTTCGTATACTCCGCCCTGATTGATTCCAAAAAGCATCTGCTCCTTATTAATGGTATCCGGCAGCGCGTTCAGACGTTCCATCTCTGTCTGGCAGCGTTTAAGCCACCTGGTTGTCCTGGCTACGGAATCTCTCATATATTCCCTGTCTGCCACGCTGGAAGGACATTCGTCAAAGGCCATGGCAATAGTGGATGCCAGATTAGATTGAATCTGCATACTCTCCTCCGGCCCCATAAAAATCTTCCGACCGTCCACATGGGAATGGAAATGGACGCCCTCCTCTTTTATCTTTCTTAAATCCGAAAGGGAAAACACCTGAAACCCGCCTGAATCCGTCAGTATTGGCTTGTCCCACTTCATGAACCTGTGAAGGCCGCCCAGTTTTTTTACAACTTCATCTCCCGGACGCACGTGAAGATGATAAGTATTAGACAGCTCTACCTGGGTCTTAATCGTGTTCAAATCATCTGTGGATACTGCCCCCTTGATAGCCGCCGCAGTTCCTACATTCATAAAAACAGGAGTCTCAATGACTCCATGTACCGTATGAAGACGGCCCCGCTTTGCAAGACCGTCCCGCTTCAGTAATTCGTACATAACCACCTCTTAATGTTAGTTTCAGTTCAGCTATAAGCTTGATTTCTCATAGCTGAACTGTAATTAATAATGCACAATGACCGGTGTTCCTACCGCCAGCATGCTAAATAAGGCTTCCGCCTTATCGTAAGGCATATTGATACAGCCGTGGGAACCTATACCAGCAACTTGGTTTAAGGAACCTCCGAATGCGCCCTGCCATGTAGCATCATGGAATCCAATTCCGGTCCACGTAATCCGCATCCAGAAATTGACGGGTGTCTCATATTCCGGCTTTCCAGTCTCAGGTTCAATCTCTCCTACAAGTGTCTTATTTCTCTGGCTTTCTAAAACACTGAATACACCCGGGGGAGTTATCTTTTCCGGAATAGGCTCTCCAGTAACTACATCGGATTCCAGAACAACTGCACCATCTACAATATACCACATATACTGGGCGGATAAATCCACCTCTGCATAAGTACTGCCCCAGTCGGCTGCCGCGTGTGCCGCCGCTGTCTGATAGTAAGCCGGTTCCTTTGACACTGTCTCTCCGTTTTTAATACTGTTTGTCAGTGCTTCAAATTCTGCATCTTCATCAATAGACCACCCATAGGTACCGCCGGAAACTTCCGCCACCTTTCCTGTAGGCGTGGTAATCGTTCTTGCTGTTCCTACCGTATCATACTTATCTCCAAATTCGGTAAGCCATGCTCTGACTGCATCTTCCTTAAATATCACATTCATACTGTCATCCACAGAAAGCCATGTAGAAATCAGTGCCTTATCTATAACTTCCGTCTCCGTCATTGTGTATGTAATACTTGCCTTACTGTAGTTGTTCATAATATCACATGCCTTTTTTACTTCCTCAGATTCAGAAGTATATTTCGGCAGTGCATAGCATTTTTCCTTTTCCATATCCAGTTTTGTTTTAAATTCCGCAATGTACTGATGTACTTTCTCATTCAATACATCCATATCCACCGCGGTGCCAATCACTTCCGGCTCAATTACGTATTTTTCCCCGTTAAATTTAGGATATGCAGACTTTGCAGCTATCTGCTCTGCAGTAACCGCCTGAAGGCTCTGAATCTTATTGTCCAGCGCAGACTGGTCATAAGATACCTCAATGGTTACGTCCGAAGAATTTTCAGAAAAAAAGGATGCCGGCCATAAAAATCCATTCTGTTTCTCAAGTGCCTTCACTATACTGTCATTTTCTTTGTACGCCAGGGATATATCGCTGCCCTCAATTGTGTCAGATTTATCATCCTTTTCCAAAATAGTCAGCTTATAACCTTTCACCTGGTCTTTCAAAAATGCCTCCACATCGGCGGCTGTTTTACCTGAAAAGTCGTGACCGTTTATCTTCGTATTCAGTAAAAAATGGCTATTAAAAAATACGGAGACCCCGATATATGCGAGGACAAGAACAGCCACAGTGCATCCAAGAATAATCCAGAGTTTTTTCATATTTCTGCCTCGCTTATGCCTGGTTTTCTTATTTTTCTTCCTTGGTTCTTCCTCTTCAAAAGCAGCTTCAAGGTCATCCTCTTCCTCAAAAACAACTTCAAAATCTTCGTCAAAAATATCATCCAGGTCGGATTCTTCTTCCTCTGCTGCAGATAAAACCTTTTTTTCTACTTCAGGATCATTCCCGGTCTCGTCTGCGGCCACATCCTCCGCCTGTACTTCCGGCTCTTCCACTTCGTCATCATCAAGGAAATAATCTTCGTCCTGCTCATCTATTATGTCATCAAGGAAGTACTCTTCGTCCTGCTCATCTATTGGGTCATCAAAGAAGTACTCTTCATCCCGCTCATCTATTACATCATCATCAAGATAATCATCTTCGGCAGCTTCATCTATATCATCCAGATAGTAATCTTCATCTATCTCTTTCTCTTTTGAGTTAAAATCGTCTGGCTCTTTTATGTTCCTTTCGCTCATTTAGTGTTACTCCCTCTTTTTTTCTCAATATCTAGCCCACATTATATTACGAAATAAGAAAAATGTACAGTGAAATGCATGAATTTTAAGAAATTGTTATGGCTGAACTGTAACGGTAAATTAATGATTGCACCTTTATATAACTTCTTATATAATAAGTCTATGTGTAAAAAGAAAGGAGTATTTCTATGAGCGGCTCAACATTTGGTAAATTATTTCGTGTAACAACATGGGGGGAATCCCATGGTTTAGCTATAGGTGCTGTTGTGGACGGCTGTCCCGCCGGTCTTCCTCTCTGTGAAGATGATATACAGAATTTTTTAAACCGGAGAAAACCGGGTCAAAGTAAATATACAACAATGAGAAAAGAAACGGATCAGGTAGAGATTTTATCTGGTGTATTTGAAGGGAAGACTACAGGAGCACCAATTTCTCTTATAGTCCGCAATCTGGACCAGCGTCCCAAAGATTATGGAAATCTGGTAAATACTTACCGTCCCGGACATGCAGACTTCACTTTTACAAAAAAATACGGTATCCGGGACTACCGCGGAGGCGGCCGTTCTTCCGGCCGGGAGACTATCGGGCGTGTGGCTGGGGGAGCTATTGCTTCCTTATTGTTAAATGAAATGGGAATTAAGCTTACGGCGTACACAAAGTCCGTAGGGCCGGTAGTAATTTCTCCGGAAGATTACCATTTTTCAGAGATTATGGAAAACAGTCTGTATATGCCCAACAATGAGGCGGCTGCAAAAGCGGCTTCCCACCTGAATACCTTAATTAAAAGCCTGGATTCCTCCGGCGGTACGGTAGAATGCATAGTAACCGGTCTTCCTGTGGGCCTTGGAGAGCCTGTATTCGATAAGCTGGATGCAAACCTTGCAAAAGCTGTTATGTCTGTAGGCGCTGTAAAAGCTGTGGAAATCGGGGATGGTACCAGTGTTGTTACATCCACCGGCAGTAAAAACAATGATCCTTTCTGCATTGCAGACGGCAAGATCACAAAAAAGACAAACCACTCCGGCGGTACACTGGGCGGGATGAGTGACGGCTCCACCCTTTTACTACGCGCTTCTGTGAAACCTACCTCTTCTATTGCCCAGATGCAGAATACGGTAACAGAATCTGGGGAGGAAGTAGAGCTTTCCGTTCACGGACGCCATGACCCTATCATCGTACCCCGCGCAGTTGTTGTGGTAGAATCTATGACGGCCCTCACACTGACAGATCTTCTTCTGGAAAATATGACCAGCCGTCTGGATAATGTAAAGTCTTTTTATACGGAGGAAAAGAATGTCCAATAAGTTAATTGATATTGTAAACATCACAAAATCATTTGATGAAAATGTAGTTTTGGATCAGCTGAATCTCTATATTCGTGAAAATGAATTTCTTACGCTTCTGGGTCCAAGCGGCTGCGGAAAAACTACTCTTCTTAGAATTTTGGGCGGCTTTGAGCTTCCGGATTCCGGAGATATTATTTTTGACGGCAGAAACATCAACAGCCTGCCGCCGAACCGCAGGCAGTTGAACACCGTATTTCAGAAATATGCCCTCTTTTCCCATATGTCTATCGCAGATAATATTGCGTTCGGCCTGAAAATTAAGGGGAAAACAAAAGGCTATATCCAGGATAAAATCCGGTATGCTTTAAAACTCGTGAATCTGGAAGGCTATGAAAACCGTACTCCAGATTCTTTAAGCGGCGGTCAGCAACAACGTATTGCTATCGCCCGCGCCATTGTCAATGAGCCAAAGGTTCTCCTTTTGGACGAGCCCCTTGGCGCCCTGGATTTAAAGCTGCGTCAGGACATGCAGTATGAGCTGATACGTTTAAAAAATGAACTGGGTATTACTTTCGTCTATGTCACCCATGATCAGGAGGAGGCTCTGACAATGTCTGATACAATTGTGGTTATGAATCAGGGATACATCCAGCAGATTGGGACCCCGGAAGACATCTATAATGAACCTCAGAATGCCTTTGTTGCAGATTTCATCGGTGACAGCAATATTCTGCCCGCTACTATGGTGGAGGATAAGGTGGTAAAAATGCTGGGAGCAGTATGGCAGTGCGTAGATGTAGGATTTGGCAAGAACAAACCGGTAGATGCGGTCATCCGTCCCGAAGACATTGATCTGGTCAAGCCGGAAGAAGGAATTATTGAGGGTGTGGTTACCCACCTGATTTTCAAAGGAGTGCACTATGAAATGGAAGTTCTGGCAAACAACTATGAACTTCTGGTACACAGCACCGATATGTTCCCTGTAGGAACCGAAGTTGGGATTAAAGTAGACCCCTTTGACATTCAGATTATGCAAAAACCAGAATCTGAAGACGAGGAGGCAGCCGGAGTTGAAGAGTAGAAAATTATTGACCGGCCCTTATTTGTTCTGGGCGGCGTCCTTTATTATCATTCCCCTTCTCATGATTGTCTACTATGGATTGACAAACAAAGAAAGAAATTTCACACTGCAGAATCTTGCACAGATTACAACTCCTGAGAACTTAAAAGCTCTGGGGCTGGCTCTTCTGCTCTCTTTTATCAGTACCCTGATCTGTCTCATACTTGCATATCCTCTGGCTATGATTCTTTCCGAAAAAAATGTAAACCAGAGCAGTTTTATTGTGCTGATTTTTATTCTGCCTATGTGGATGAATTCCCTTCTGCGTACCCTGGCCTGGCAGAACCTTCTGGAGAAAAATGGAGTGATTAATCTGATTCTGGGATTTTTCCACCTCCCCGCACAGACTTTAATAAATACGCCTTATGCGATTATTCTAGGCATGGTATATAACTTTCTGCCTTTTATGGTGCTGCCTATTTATAATGTGCTTTCTAAGATTGACAAAGATGTTATCTTTGCTGCCCGTGATTTAGGTGCCAGCAATTTACAGACTTTCCTGAGAATTATTATGCCTCTCAGCATTCCGGGAATCATCAGTGGAATTACGATGGTATTTGTACCTTCACTGACTACCTTTGTAATCTCAGATTTGCTGGGCGGAAGTAAAATACTTTTAATTGGAAATGTCATCGAGCAGGAATTTAAACAGGGAAGCAACTGGAATGTGGGTTCCGGTCTTTCTCTAGTTCTTATGATATTTATTATTGCAAGTATGGCATTGATTGCGAAATACGATAAAGATGGGGAGGGAACTGCATTTTGATTAAGAACACTGCAAAACGTTTTTATCTGACACTGATATTTATTCTGCTTTATGCCCCCATTGTCACTTTGGTTGTTTTATCCTTTAACAGCTCCAAAACCCGCGCAAAATGGGGCGGCTTTACAGGGAAGTGGTATATCACCCTTTTCCAGGACCAGTATATCATGAATGCCCTGTATACTACACTGATTATTGCTCTGGTTTCGGCTTTAATTGCAACAATCATTGGAACGGCTGCTGCCATCGGCATTCAGGCAATGAAACCCAAGTTCCGCACCTTCACCCTGGGGGTTACCAACATTCCCATGCTGAATGCGGATATCGTCACAGGAATATCCCTGATGCTCTTATTTATTGCATTCCAATTTTCTCTGGGATTTAAAACAATTTTATTGGCACACATTACCTTTAACATTCCTTATGTTATTTTAAGTGTCATGCCCAAACTTAAACAGACAAGCAAAAGTACCTTCGAAGCTGCGCTGGATTTAGGTGCCTCACCAGTCTACGCTTTTTTTAAGGTTGTGTTCCCGGATATCCTTCCAGGTGTCTTTTCAGGATTTTTACTTGCTTTCACTATGTCTCTGGACGATTTTGTCATTACGCACTTTACCAAGGGGCCGGGAGTGGATACGCTTTCTACCAAGATATACAGCGAAGTAAGAAAGGGAATCCGTCCGGAAATGTATGCCCTTTCCACCATCATGTTTATTACAATGCTGGTATTGCTCATGCTTGTGAATGCGGCTCCGGAAAAGAAAGAAGCCCTCTCTGCCAAACGTCTGGAAATCAGAAGAAAGCATAAGGTTTCCCGGTTTATTGTCCGGAAGCTGGTTCCTGCCGCAATTGTGGTTGTCATTATTGCAGGAGGTTTCTTCTATGGTTCTCAAAGCAGCACAGCAGGAAGCAACCAGGTCATCGTTTATAACTGGGGAGAATATATAAATCCGGAAGTGCTTACTGTGTTTGAAGAGGAAACAGGCATTCATGTAATTTATGAGGAGTATGAGACAAACGAGATTATGTATCCGAAAATTCAGTCGGGGGCTATTGCATATGACGTGGTCTGCCCGTCGGACTATATGATACAGCGTATGATTGAAAATGATTTGCTGGCAGAAATAAATTTTGATAATCTACCAAATATCAAATACATTGATAGTACCTATCTGAACCAGGCTCGGCAGTTCGACCCCGAAAACAAATATTCCGTCCCCTACTTGTTCGGCACGGTGGGAATTTTGTACAATAAAACGATGGTGGACGAACCTGTAGACAGTTGGAGTATTCTTTGGGATGAAAAGTACACTGGCGATATTCTGATGCAGGACAGTGTTCGCGATGCTTTCGGTATTACACTTAAATATTTGGGATACTCATTGAACTCTACTGATTTGGATGAATTGGAAGCCGCGAAACAGATGCTCATAAAACAAAAGCCTCTTGTACAGGCTTATGTCATTGATCAGGTACGTGACAAAATGATAGGAGGCGAAGCGGCACTTGGTGTAATTTATTCCGGAGAAGCACTTTATACACAGACAGAAAATTCAGACCTGGAATATGTCATTCCCAAAGAAGGTTCCAATCTCTGGATTGATTCATGGGCTATTCCCAAAAATGCGGAGCATAAGGAAAATGCGGAAGCATTTATTAACTTCCTCTGCCGCCCGGATATTGCAAAAATGAATTATGATTATACTACCTATTCGATTCCTAATTCTGAGGGAAGAAAGCTCATAGAAGATGAGCGGCTGCGAAACAGTCAGATTACATTTCCCAGCCCGGAAGAGCTGATTAACTGTGAGACATTCCAGTTCCTGGGAGATGATAACGATGCATTATATAACCGTCTTTGGAGAGAAGTAAAGTCAAAATAAACACTCTGCTTATGCAGCTTAGGCTTTGTATTTCAAAGCCTTATGCTGCAAAGCACAACCTGCTGGCTTAGTGAGGTTCTTTCGAACTTAGCAGCATGGTTGTTTCCATTGTCCTTTGAACTGTAACATATTTTTTATCCATACTTTCTATTACACATTAAAACATCCGCCTCCGATAAATTCCCTTAATAGTGAATTGGTAGGCACCGGCTCGCTTCCAATCCCCACAAAATAATCGAAAAATTTCAACAGCCGCTTTGCTTCTGCATATTCGGGACAGTCCTTTCCCATTCCAAACAGAAGGGGCTCTACATATTGCTTTAATACTGCCAGTTCATAGAGCAGTGAAGAATTAAACATCACATCAGCTTCCTCCTGATAAGGAAAGATATTCTGCTCCTCCCCTCTTCTGACAGACGGCCACATGGCAATGGTGTTTCGTGCCGAGGTTCCCCGTGTTCTTGCATCCCTTACAATACGGCGTATCAACCTTCCGTCTGTAGAAGGAATCCTGTTATGCTCGTCAATATTAAGCTGAGTCAGGGCACTGATATAAATTTTAAACTGGCTGTCAGAATCCAAAGATTCCGTCAATCCGGGATTCAGACAGTGAATTCCCTCAATCACGAGAATATCCTGCTCGCCCAGCTTCTTCGGATTTGCATCATACTCCCTTTTTCCTGTCTTAAAATTAAATATAGGCAGATGAACTTCTTTTCCGGCCAAAAGGTCCTGCATATCTTCATTAAACTTATGGACATCAATTGCCTCCAGGCATTCAAAGTTGTAGTTTCCGTTTTCATCTCTTGGAGTCAGCTCTCTTTCCACGAAATAATTATCCACCGCTATGGGATGGGGACTCATACCATTTACTCTGAGCTGGACAGATAAACGATGGGAAAATGTGGTCTTTCCTGAAGATGACGGACCTGCAACAAGAACAAATTTTATATCCGGTTTTTCGGCGATTTGTTTGGCTATCTCACTAATCTGCCGTTCCTGATATGCTTCCTGCACCAGTACTACTTCGCTCATATTCTGTCTGGTCACCATATCATTCAGGGCACCAACGGTGTCAATCCCCTGTAAATCTCCCCACTGGATTGATTTTTTTAATACCTGGAAGAGTTTCGGTCTTGCTTCAAAGGGCCCCACCGTCTCTGGTGCTTTCAGAGTAGGCATTTGAATAATAAATCCTCCGTCATATAAGTGAAGAGAATAGTATTTCAGATATCCGGCATCGGGTACCATATACCCGTAATAATAATCCTCAAATTCATTCATGCTGTATATATTCACTTTCGATACACGCCTGTATTCAAAGAGCCGCTCCTTATCATACATGCGGTGCTTCCTGAAAAGCTCTACCGCTTCACTTGTATGAACAGAACGTTTTTGAATGGGGATTCTTTCCTCTGACAGTTTCCTCATACGTGCGTCCACCAATTCCAGAAAATCCTGGTCCAGTTTCACGTCTCCTTCCACTGTACAATAATAACCTTTACTCAGGGAAAAGTGAATTCTGACTCTCTCTACTTTGTCATGTCCACCTACATCATGTACTGCTTTCACAAGCATAAAACAGAGACTCCGCTTATAAGTCTCATACCCAATTGCGTCTCCGGTCGTAATAAATTGTATTTCGCAGTCCGTTTCCAGCGTTTTATCCAATTCCTGTAACTGAAATTGATTCACAAAAACCAGCACAATCTGATGTGCATATTTTTCCTGAAAATCTTCTGCTATTTTATGATAAGTAACCCCGGCCGCATATTCTTTTGTTTCATTTCCAATCTGCACTGTGCAAGTTCTTGTTTCCATAAACCTTCCTTGTAACTGAACTGTTACTTTTCCTTTCTTAAACTATTTGAAATGGATGCAAAACCGGAGCCGTTACTACACGCAGGTCCGGAAGCCTTTTCTGCAGGAATGCTTTCATATCTTCCATGAAAATATATTCTGTTCCATAATGTCCTGCATCAATCACTGAAAGCCCCTGTTCCACCGCATCCAGTCCATCGTGATGTCCAATATCTCCTGTGACCAGCACATCTGCCCCTTTTCTCAGTGCCGGGGCAATGGCACTCTTCCCGGAGCCAGGGGAAACGGCCAGTCTGCGGACTCTTTTATCCGGACTTCCAAATACTTTCACTGAATCTAATTTTAGTTTATTCTTCACATACACACAACATTCCTCAAGAGTCATGTCCCCTTTCAGGGACCCTGCACGTCCAATTCCCTGCCAAACTCCATCTTCTTCTAAAGTGGCATCTAAAACTTCAGTTTCTTCCAGTTCCAGGATTCTTCCGGAAAGTTCCGCCATGCCGAGGACATCATAGTTCGTATGCATTGCATAATAAGAAATATCGCTTTGAATCAACTTTACAATTCTCCTGCCTATAAAATCTTCATCCGTTATACTTTTCAGGGGCGAAAAGATCAGCGGATGATGGGTAATCAGCATATCTGCGCCTGCTGCTTCCGCCTGGCGAATCACCTCTT
This sequence comes from Ruminococcus sp., assembly GCA_013911065.1. GTDB lineage: Bacteria > Bacillota > Clostridia > Lachnospirales > Lachnospiraceae > Muricomes. Next base: position 96,535 of record JACERV010000007.1, read on the forward strand.
TTGTGACATCCAGCGCCAGATATACACAGCTAACCTCTTTTTCACTTCTTCCCGCCAGCAGGCCCACATTATCGAAATCTAATGCCGCCGACTTTGGATAAGCTGCCTCTATCACTTTTACAATTTCCTTACAAAGCATAATATTCCAACCCCTTTTCCGTATCCGCCAATTCCTGCTCCAATTCTTCCATGCGCCGCTTTGCATGAATGCTGTTCTGCATCCTTAAACTTTCCAGTATCCCAGTTTTCAATGCCTTTTCCCTTTCCAAAAACTGCTTCAGCACAGGATTTTTCCCCCGGAGCAGGTATTTTCCATATTTTATTTCTGTTTCTGTCCAAATGTCTTCCGAGTACTGTCCGGAATCCTCTACTTCCGTGGGGATTCCTGTTTTTGTATTATGTATCCTTGTCCGGGGGGGCTTTACCTTCATCATAGGATAAAACTTCCCTTCATCAAAGACCATATCCTCCTCTATAAACAAAAAACCTTCCTGTAAAAGAAAGGCCCTGACTTTTGCAATTTCAGACTGCGGCTGCAAAATACATTCTCTCAGGCTCACTGTCACATTCCAGTCTTTTTTCAAAATTTTTATAATGAGTGTGCCGCCCATCCCGGCAATAACTGCCGAATCAGCCTCCCCGGGGAAAAGCTCTGCAAATCCATTGGAAAGCCGCAGTTCAACCTTATCTGACAGCCCGCTTTCCAAAACATGTTCTTGGGCACGCATCAGCGGCCCTTCATTAATATCCATTGCAACAGCTTGAGGAATCCGTCCTTCTTCTATAAGGCATATGGGGATATAGGCATGGTCTGTGCCTATATCCGCCATTTTATATCCGGCGCTCACCATATTGGCGACTGCCTGCATTCTTTTTGTCAGTTCCATCTCACTCTACCTAGTCCAGATAATCTCTCAGCTTACGGCTGCGGCTTGGGTGACGCAGTTTTCTGAGTGCCTTGGCTTCAATCTGCCGGATACGTTCACGGGTGACATCAAATTCCTTGCCAACCTCTTCCAGCGTTCTTGCCCTTCCGTCATTCATACCGAAACGCAGGCGCAGCACCTTCTGCTCTCTTTCTGTCAGCGTATCCAGCACCTCGTCAAGCTGTTCTTTCAGCAATGTCTGTGCTGCTGCTTCCGCCGGAACGGGTACATTATCGTCCTGTATAAAGTCCCCCAGATGGCTGTCTTCCTCTTCACCAATGGGAGTCTCCAAAGAAACCGGTTCCTGGGAAATCTTGAGAATTTCACGCACACGGTCTACAGGCATGTCCAGCTCTTTCGCAATCTCCTCCGGCGTGGGTTCCCGTCCTAACTCCTGCAAAAGCTGTCTGGACACACGGATCAGCTTGTTAATCGTCTCTACCATGTGCACCGGTATACGGATTGTTCTGGCCTGATCTGCAATGGCTCTTGTTATAGCCTGACGAATCCACCAGGTTGCATACGTACTGAACTTATATCCTTTGTGGTAATCAAACTTTTCCACCGCTTTAATCAGTCCCAGATTTCCCTCCTGAATCAGGTCCAGAAACAGCATTCCACGGCCTACATAACGCTTTGCAATACTTACCACAAGACGAAGGTTGGCTTCTGCCAGCTCCTTCTTCGCATCCTCATCACCATTTTCCATCCGCTGTGCCAGTTCAATCTCTCTTTCTGCACTCAGAAGAGGAACCTTACCAATTTCTTTCAGGTACATACGCACTGGATCTTCGATACTGACTCCATCCGGCACAGTCAGATCAATATTCTCCATATCCACTTCGTCTTCATCAGAAATAATGACTTCCACATCCACATCATCCTCATCACCGCTGATGCGAAGTACGTCTATATTATTTGACTCCAGATGGTCAAACACCTTTTCCATCTGTTCTGCGTCTAATTCCATGTCATTGAAAAAGTCATTGATTTCCTGAAGCTCCAAAATACTCTTCTTTTTCTTTCCCAATGCAACAAGTTCTTTCAGCCTCTCGTCAAATTTCTGTATGTTTTCTTCCATGTGTCCATCCTTCCTTTGCCTGCACACAGTACAGGGCTATCTTGTTTTATTTTATCCTTATTCAATAGAAATATGCAGGTTCTTTATATCATCCAGCATACGCTTCTCTCCCATCAGTCTTTGCAGGCCCCCAAAATCAGTAGGTTCCAGATGCATCATTTGGTAATCAATGCTGTTTGCCTTGACACGGAATATCGTTTCCTTCAAAGCCTGTTCCTGTTCCTCTTTCGTAGAAAGCTCTTTGATTTTTGTATGGAATAAAGAAGCGGCTTCCCGGTGTTCTTCCTCTTCTGTAAAATGATTCAGTATCTTCGCCGGATTCAGTTCTCCTGAAGCATACTGTCCGTAAAGCAGTTCAGCCACGGTTTTGTACAGTTCTTTTGTAAAATCCTCAGGACTAATGTACTTTTGTATAAGGCCCAGAAGTCTCTCCTCTTCAATCATCCACGTCAGCAGAACCTTCTGAGATACAAGAATCCCATCCTCTTTTGGCTTCTCCCTGCCTGCTGCCGTTTTAGGGCGTGCAGCTGGTTTTGCCATTCCTTCACTGATTGCAGTTTTTATTACTAATTTTTTGAGGCTCTCCTCACTGACCCGGTATTCCTTTGCTGCTGCTTCAATATAGTTGTTTCTCTCCAATTCGTCCTCAAACCCGGTAAGTCTTCTGGCGGTTTCCTGAAAAAAGGCAGTCTTTCCCTCAGGAGAGTCCATATCATAATCCTTGGAAAGAATCTCAAGGCTAAAAAGAAATCCATTTCTTGCCTTTCCGATTCTCTTTTCAAATTCTTCCGCCCCCAGATTCTGTATAAACTCATCTGGATCCTTATAAGGGTCCATACGAATCACCTTTGCAGAAATTCCGGCCTCTTTGAGAATTGGAACTGCTCTGAGCGCAGCCCGCGTTCCCGCATCATCACTGTCGTAAGTCAAATACACCTCCTGTACATAACGTTTCATCAGAGAAGCATGTCCCGCTGTCAGTGCCGTTCCCAGAGATGCGACTGCATTGGTAAAGCCGGCCTGATGCAGTGATATCACATCCATATAACCTTCGCACAGTAAAAAATAAGGCTTCCGCGAAGTACGTGCCCGGTTTAAACCATACAAATTACGGCTTTTATCAAAAACAGCAGTTTCCGGGGAGTTCAGGTATTTTGGTTTCCCGTCCCCCATGACACGCCCTCCGAAGCCAATGACCCGGTTATTCACATCCATAATCGGAAACATTACCCTGTTCCAGAACTTATCATAGATACCGTTCTTTTCATCTGTATTTACGAGACCTGCCTGACGTATTAAATCTTCGCTGTAGCCTTTGTTTCTCAGATATTGGAACAAATCATTATTGTATTTGTTGGAATATCCGACTCCGAAAGCTTTTATCATGTCATCAGAAAGTTTTCGATTTTTTAGATATGTATATGCAGCCTTTCCCTGCTCTGATTTGAGCTGTACATAAAAGTACTGGGCGGCAGCCTTATTGATTTCTAAAAGTACGCTGCGTAAGTCTGCTTTTTCCTTTGCCTCCTTTGAATACTCCATCTCAGGAAGATCCACTCCCGCTCTGTCGGCAAGAACCTTTACAGCTTCCACAAAAGAAAAGTTTTCATACTCCATCAAAAATGTAAATACATTGCCCCCTGCACCGCAGCCGAAGCAATAGTACATTTGCTTGCCTCTGCTCACAGAAAAGGAAGGGGACTTTTCATTATGAAACGGGCAGAGTCCAAAATGGGAGCTGCCCTTCTTTTGCAGCCTCACATAGCCGGAAATCACATCTACAATGTCACTTTTTGCTCTTACTTCTTCTATCAGTTCCTCTGGGTAATACATATAAGCCTCCACATATTAATGCCACACTATATATATTCGACAAAACATTCTAATTTCCTTTAAATAAAGTAATTTAATTTTTCCACGCTTCCGGAACGAAAAATTCTTCATACTTTTTAACAGCATAGTTGTCCGTCATACCCGCTATATAATCGCAGACTGCCTGCTCCTTGCAAGTTCCCATTTTATCCATGGAATCCAGATACTGCCCGGGAAGCTGTCCCAAATGCCTGATATAATACTCATATAATTGCTCAATTAAATGGACGGCTTTATCTTCTTCCCCTTTTGCACCGGGGTTCATGTACACATTTTCAAACATAAATTTCCGAAGCCCTATCATAGCATCACGGACTTCATCAGACATAATAATAGCAGATCTGTCCATACTGTGTGTAATGACATCATGGACCATTGTATTTAAACGTTCTCTGCTGGAGCTTCCCAGGACCTTGCGGTATTGGGGTGGAATATCTTTCTCCACAAGGATGCCTCCCCGGATTGCATCATCAATATCATGATTGATATACGCAATCTTATCTGAAAGCCTCAGTACCTGTCCTTCCAGCGTATTGGGATTGCCCGATGTCTGATGGTTCAGTATACCATCACGCACCTCCCATGTGAGGTTAAGTCCCATTCCCTGCTTCTCTATACATTCAACAACCCGTATGCTCTGCTCATTGTGGGAAAAACGATATACTCTGTTCAGCGCACGTTCTCCCGCATGTCCAAAAGGTGTATGCCCCAGGTCGTGTCCCAGAGCAATGGCTTCTACTAAATCTTCATTCAGCCTGAGAGCTTTCGCGATAGTCCTCGCATTCTGCGAGACCTCCAGGGTGTGGGTAAGCCTTGTTCTGTAATGGTCCCCCTTAGGCAGTAAAAACACCTGGGTTTTTTGCTTGAGGCGCCGGAAAGCCTTACAGTGTAAAATACGGTCCCTGTCCCGCTGAAATACGGGGCGTATATCACACTGTGCTTCTGTTCTTTCTCTGCCTTTTGAATTCCTGCTGAACGTGGCATGGGGACTTAAATATTCCAATTCCCGCTCTTCAAGCTGTTCCCTGATTGTCATAAGCTCTCCCTCAAAATGAATCCTAATATATACGATAAATGCATCCTGATATATATTATATTCTGTGTCCCCGGGCTATTTCCTTTTTATTGTACTCCTGTGTGCCTTTTCACTGCCTGCTGCCTTCCCGTCAATATGTTCTTCAATTGCCTGCACAACAGATTGAATCACTTTAATACGTGCATAATATTTATCATTGCCCTCCACGACAATCCATGGAGCATATTCCGTTGAAGTCCGGATCAACATTTCATCCACAGCTTCCTTATATTGATCCCATTTTTCTCTGTTCCTCCAGTCCTCCTCCGTAATCTTCCATTGTTTTTCCGGATTTTCCTGACGCGCGGTGAAACGCCGTTCTTGTTCCTCCTGGTCTATCTGCATCCAAAATTTCAGCACAACAGCGCCTTCATCTGAAAGGTCCTTTTCCATATCATTGATTTCCTTGTATGCCCTCTGCCATTCCTGTTTTGTACAAAATCCTTCAATGCGCTCTACCATCACACGCCCGTACCACGTTCTATCAAATATGGCAATATGTCCGTCCTTGGGCATTGCCCGCCAAAACCGCCAGAGATAGTGGTGGGCCTTTTCAATATCATTGGGTGATGCGGTGGGATTCACAACAAAACCCCGGGGATCCATCTTCTCTGTCAGCCGCTTAATTGCACCGCCTTTTCCCCCGGCGTCCCATCCCTCAAAACAAAGTACTACCGGAATCCGTCTTCTATAAACTTCACCATGCAGCACTTTTATTCTTTTTTGCAGCTTCTTTAATTGTTCCTCATATTCTTCCCTGCTCAGACTCAAAGTCAGATCCATCTTGTCAAGTACAGACTCCTGCAGTCCTTCCCCTGTCGTTTCCTGCTTATTCGGCTCCAAAACAGAGGATTCCTCCGATGACATCTCTGCAATCGCTTCCGCAGCTTTCTCCTTTGCCTTCTCTTTTTTTAACTGCTCCAGCCGTTCTTCCAATGCCTTGATTACAACTGTGTAAACCTTAACAGTAGCAAAACGGCGGTCCATAGCCGGAATAATGGTCCACGGTGCATAATCTGTATCCGTTATCTGCAGCATTTCTTCCATCATCTGAGCATATTCCTCGTATCTGGCATTGCGCTCCAAATCACCCTTTGTAACACGCCATGCAGTTTCTTTTGAACATTTTAATTTTTCGAACCTCTTTTTCTGCTCTTTCTGGTCAATATCAAGCAGAAGCTTTATCATAACACATCCATCATCCGTCAACTGCTTCTCAAAAGAACAGATGGATTGGTAAGCTTCTGTTATTTCTTTTTTTCTGGTTTTCTTGTCGAAGCGGTCAATCAGCACCCGTCTGTACCAGCTTCCGTCAAAAACCGCAATTCTGCCCCGCTCCGGAGTTTTATTCCAAAACCGCCATAAAAAAGGATGCATCTGTTCTTCTTCTGTTTCTCCCTTGACAGCATGTACCTGGAATCCTCTGGGATCCAGACTTTGAATAACCTTTCCTATCTGTAATCCCTTTCCCGATGCCCCAAAGCCCTCAAATACAATAATTACCGGTATATTCTGTGACTTACACTGCCGCTGCAATTCTCCGAGCCTTGCTTTGAGTCCCGGCATTTTTGCCTTATACTCCGTCTTATCCATTGATTTTGTAAGATCGACCTTCTCTAACATACTCTCTCCTCCCGACCTCGCACTGCTTTTAATATTTACATCTTTACATCTTTCAATACATAATCCGCACTTATTCTCTCGTTATATACATTTTAACAGGATATTTTCATTTTTGCACAAAAAATGGAAACTTTTCTAAAAATTTGTCCAATGCCCCTTCCTCCTGACTGTTTCCAATTCCATAAATATTTATGTATTCCTTTACTTTCTGTACATCTTCATAGGAAAAACGCCATACCTTATCCGGTGCCTTCTCTTCACTCCACATAGATGAGATAAGCGACCTATAACTGGGATTTTGATACCACTTGGAATCTACATTTAATCCACCGTTTTGATTCAAACTTTCCTTTTCAGCGCTGTCTATGTCCTCCGTTTCTATACCCGCATTTTTTTCATAATTTTCTTTATTAATGAAACGGACATACTTTGCAGGCTCCGGTTTTATAATTTCTCCATCCTCAACTACATGCACAGTAGCCTGGAATAAAGTTTCTTTCCCTTCGCCCTCTGGACCCATGCTGTCCTGTACCACGTAAGTGAGTACGATATATCCTGACTCCTTGAACGCTGTGAACTCCCCGGGATGGAAGTCTGTCAGCTTCACCTTCTGCAGGATACTTCCCGGATACAATACGTCATCTTCCTGATCTTCTACTTTTAACCTGCCGCTCTCCAAAGCATTTTTTACAAGTACCTCCTCCGTAATAACACCATTTTGCGCCTCCTCCAAAGTAAAGTACCAGTCTGCCGCTTCTATAACAGGGAACTCATTATACTTTATTTTTACTTCCCACTCTAATGTGGTTTCAGTGCCTGCACTATCCGTAACTGCATACGTAATTTTATGCACGGCGGGAGACTCTTCTTTATCTAACTGCAGGAACCAGGTATCCAATTTGTATTCTTCCGGCATATCCTTTTCCCAGACATCAACGGTCCCCTTTCTTTTCCCACCGTCCAGACGTCTGCCGTCAGCATATTTTATACGGATGATACGAATATTTTTGGTGCTATCGCCATCCTCTTTATCAAAAGCCTTTATATTAGACAAAAGCATCTCTTTTGTAACTTCTGTACCTTCATAAAATTCCAAATTATCATCTGCCGAGATCTTGGGCGCTTCATCCCATATACTGTACAGCTCTGCCTCAGGAATGGCAGATTCACTGGCAGTATTCTTTTGCTGTTCTTTCGCTGTCTGATATAATTCTTCAAAAGTTATTTTGTTTTCCCGATTTTCCGGGTATCTTACATCTTCTATATTTGTTTTCCACTTATTGTTTCCCCACCCGGCAAAAGCGTATCCTCTTCTTGAAAAATTAGTATAGCCTGTATTTTTCTTTATTTGGTATCCATTATTTTCCCTGCATTGCTTTAGGGTTACATATTCTGTTCTGGGATGTCCTGAATCCGAATCATTTCCTATATAGGCTACCTTTATTTCCGTTTTCCAGACTGCATAAAGAGTTATTGCCTTATTATTAGCAGCATGAATTGTATCCCCAGGCTGATACTTTGCTTCCTTCGCATCTGGGTTCACAGCCCATCCTTTGAACTCTATAGAACCAAAAGATGGTATTTGGCCAGATATCCTTGCACTTTCAAACCAAAACTTATTTGAATCTTTGGGGACCTGAATCGTATCATCGTCATAGTTCTTTTTATAATATATGGGATAATCCCGGCTGATTACAACATCCGTATCCGCTGTACCCCCTCCTTCCGACTGGTAATCTCCAGGGCGCAGCAAATAAGGGGGATTGGGTGTTAACGCAAACTTCTGATAAATCTCACTGCCTTTTGCGCCCTTATAAGCTGCCCTTACGCACGTACGTCCTAATATGTAACTGGAGGGAGTTATAAAAGCTGCTTCCCTGCCAGATGTGAGAGGACCAGTCACTGTAACAATATTACCGGTTTCCGGCAGATAAATATCGTTACTGCCGTCAATCCATGCCCCTCCGCTCATATTCATTATACCGCCTTGATATATACCTCTTCCCAACCTGCTGCTGTTTCTGGAAATACCTCCTCCAGTAACACTTAATGTACCTAAATTGTAAATACCGCCTCCAAAAACTGCGCGATTGGAATAAACCTCCCCTCCTGATAAGGTAAGAATTCCCGAATTGTATATTCCTCCTCCATTCTGTTCGGTTTTATTAGAATGTATGGCTCCTCCTGATATGGTGAATGATCTTGACGTGCGGATACCGCCGGCCCGGTTTTCATAAACCACTCCTCCTGATAAGGTAGTAGCTGTCTCGGTAACGATTCCTATTTCATTTTTAAAGATATGAAAATCATTAGAAAGGATTAGTGTTCCGGACGGGGCCGCAGACCTTACTCCTGCCGAATTGTTTGAATAAATTTCTCCCCCGGAAATATTGGTTGTGCATACTCCATTTGCTGCATATGCTGTCACGCCGTCCACGGCGTTGCTGTAAATGGAACCGCCTGTAATGGTAATTGCGGTGTTACTAACCGCACCCTGTGCCTCTATTCCTACGTAGCCGTTATGGTGCACCTCACCGCCTGACATATAGACGGTGCGTCCTCTCACTCCTGTAATGGAATTACTATGAATATCTCCGCCATATACATTTACCGTGCCACCCCATGTCGTTATTCCTGCATGGCGGTTACTGTAAATCATAACGTCATCGTATACGTTCGTAGTCCCCCATCCATTCCATATACCATTTGCTATGCCATTTCTCAGCCGCACTCCGCTTTTTAAATTCATGGTTATTTTACAGGAAGAAGCAAGAATCCCTGAAGAACATTTTCCGTTTCCGTCAATGGTAAGGGTATAGCCATCTATGCCCGATAGAGTCCACGTGCCAGTCTTATCTTCAGGTGTGCTCTGAGGAGCCGCAATGATTCCTGCCGGTTCTTCCCCCAGATTGGAATTAGCAGTTACAATAACATTTTGCTCTTCCGGATATATGGTGAAGGATTTTGTTGTGACGTTATGTCCCGCGATACAATTTCGGATCACATACATGGTACCCCCATCCGGCACAGCAGAAAAAGCCCCGTCAAATGTAGTATAATAGGTGCTTCCCACCCGGGCCACAGCATCCGTCTGCAAAGAATTGGAAGTAGGCCCCGGAGCCGGTAAACCGGCAGGAACAACTACAACCTGAAACGCATACATTGCTTTCGAAAAGCGCGCAGTTCCCGCTGTCTGTCCGTTCTTAGCCCACCCAAGCCATCCATAGCCTTCACAATATGCCCTGTAATACAAGTCATAACCTGCTGTGTTTGCTCCTGTTAATTTTGCACGGAATGCTTCCAGCCGTAAGCCCTGCCCTGTTGTACCTGATGTCCCGCCGTCATTCGCCCAGTTCATCCAGCCTTTCCCCTGTACATATGCCTGGTAAGTAATTCCAATGCCATTGCCACCTGTTACTTTTATCTGCAATGCTTCAATACGTTTTCTCTCACCTGAGGAGCCTGCTTCTACACCACCGCTCACCCAGTCCTTCCAGCCATGAGCCTGACAGTAGGGTTTGTAAACAGCCTGGACCTCTGCTGCAGCCATCGTCATGATTCCAGGTATGTTTTTCCCATACTCTTCCTGGGCATCTTCTGTGACTTCTTCCTCTTTTATACTCCCTTTCTCGTTTGTAGTTTCTTTCTTTTCTGTATTTTTTCCTGCTACAATTTCAAATCCATAAAGATTATAAATATATTTTTTCACTTCTTCTGATGCCCTTGTCCTATCCTCTTCGTTTGAGGCGCCTTCTATCCCGTCCAGCAAGCTCAGAAGTTCCTTCACATCAAACTCTGCCATGGTTTGCAGGTATTCTACATAAGACTGAAATCCCTTGTCAGGATTATCTTCTTCCCATACCCGAAACTGGTCTTCCGCTTGTTCTTTTTCCGTCACGTTCTTCTCGCTATGCCACAACACCAGCATCTCGTAACATTTTAAGGCTTCATCCAGTTCTTCCGCTGTATTCCATTCTTCCTTGCCATTTATACTAGCTGAGAGCAGGGTATATTTATAAAATAAAGTGAATTTAAATTGATTGTCCTGTCCAATCTTATCGTAAAAATCCTTTTGCACCCCTTTCTCTAAATTTTGAAGTGCTTTCACCGTTCCTTTTTCCTTGTACAGCATTTCTATAACTGTCTCGAACGTGCAGACTGTATCTGCAAACAGCTCTTCCAAACTCATCTCAACCTGATTTTCCTGCTCTGCACAAATCTTATCCTGCTCCTCCTCTGCCTTACTCTCCACAGGGACACAGACAGCCAAAAATAACGATGCTGTCAATAGTACAAATGCTCTTTTACACCTTTTCATAGTTCCTCCTATTCTGTTGTTGTCTTCATTAAAAAATAATAGTTGAAATTTTCGACTGAATTGTCGCTTAGAAATGGAAAATGAATATTTTCCAGATTCTTTGTGAAGGATTATATCACAGCATCTTAAAAAGTACAAGCGGTTACGAACTGATTACAGAGAATTCCCCGTTATATAAAATTACCCCGGAACAAACAATGACTTTGTTTCATTGTCTGCCGGAGGATTTTATTCTCTTATTCCTGGCTTTCGTCTTCCTGGAACATATTTATAAATATTTCTGCAATGTAAGGATCGAATTGAGTCCCTGCACAGCTCCGTATTTCTTCCAATGCCTCGTTGTGGCTTTTTGCTCTTGAATCATCTATGGTATTCGTCATACGGTCATAAGCTTCTACCACAGTTATGATACGTGCTTTCAACGGAATCTCTTCTTTACAAAGCCCTTTTGGATAGCCTGAGCCATCCCACCTTTCATGATGAGCCAGAACAATTCCTGCCAGCCCTACTGTAGTGTCAAAATAGCTTAGTATCCTGTATCCTACGGCCGGATGCAGTTTCACATCACTTATTTCCACAGTATTAAAAGTGCCGTCATTTTGCAGAACATCAGATCCTACCACTGCTTTTCCAATGTCATGCAGGTATGCCGCACTCTTCAGCTTGCTTATATCAGACTGGGACATCTTCATAACCTGCCCAAGCCTCCCGCACATATCTCTTGCCCTTACAGCATGCTGTTTTTCCCAGTCACTTTTCGCAAACAATGCATCAAGCATCATTTTTAATTCAAGGCTCTGGGTGTCATTGCGCTCCACAGACTTTATGTTATACATTTTCACTTCCGCATTGCGCAATACCTCAGCGATATCTCCGTCACTCTCTGTTTTTGTTGCATGTCCTATGGAAATACTGCACCGGACAGAATGAATCTTTTGTGTGGATAGTTCGCCTTTAATTCTCTTTGCAATCTGTTCTGCTTCTTCCCCATCTGTTTTTGGCAGAAGCAGTACAAATTCATCCCCGCCCCACCGTGCAATAATATCACCGTCACGGCTTACCTTCCGCATAGCCTCAGAAGCCTTTTTCAGCAGCATGTCACCTGAAGCATGTCCGAAAATGTCATTGGCCAGCTTTAAACTGTTCACATCCCCCATAAGAATTGAAATCGGCAGATGCGCCTTTGTATCCATGTGGTGCATTTTTTCCTCGAAAAAACATCTGTTATAAAGACCAGTCAGGGAATCATGAGAACTGATATATTCAATTTCCCTCTGACGTTTCTTTTTTCCCGTAACATCCCGGAAAACGAGTACAACACCACCTACTCGCCCTGCGTCGTCCAAAATGGCTGCCCCATTATCTTCCAGATGATACTTTTCACCGCCTTTGGAAATCAAAACAACATTGTCCCCAGTTTCCCTTGCCTTTCCCGTTGCAAATATTTTTTCAATGGTATCAGTAACGGTATGGCCTTCCTCCTCATGAGATAAAATAAAAACTTCCTTATAATTCATTCCTGCCGCTTCTTCCAGTGTCCATCCAGTCAGTCTGCACGCCACAGGATTCATAAACTCAATATCCCTGCCGCTGCCAATCACCATAACCCCGTCCCCTATAGATAAAAGAGTCTGATAATATTTATTACGCTCATAAGTCAGGGTATGTATTCTTTTCGTTCTATCTGCCAGCAAAAACAACGAAACAATCAAAATACAGGAGATTACAACAATTGTAGAAAACAACATAACATGAAAAGTTTCCATTCCTATTGTAATGTTCTTTGCCATAATCTCCTCCTGCCTGCTGTTGTATTTTATTTTGAGTATAATGTAAATTTGCTTACTTCTTCCCGCAGTATATCCGCCTGGGCAGACATTTCTTCACTTGTGGCCGAGTTTTCCTCCGCAGTAGCAGCATTTGTCTGCACAACCGCAGCCACCTGTATCAGGCCAAACTGAATCTCCTCAATTGCTGCGGACTGCTCTGAAGATGCCTTCTCTATATTTACAAAGCTTTCCGACACCTTTTTCATATTTGCCCCGACTTCCTGCAAGATTTGTGCTGTCTGCGCTGTGATAGCAGTTCCCTTAGACACAGTTGCAACGGAATTCTGAATCAGTTCCGAGGTTTGTTTTGCAGCCTCTGCGGACTTTCCGGCAAGGTTGCGGACTTCATCAGCTACAACCGCAAAGCCTTTTCCAGCCTCTCCGGCACGGGCGGCCTCAATACTTGCGTTTAATGAAAGAATATTCGTCTGAAATGCAATATCCTCAATTACTTTTGTAATATGAACAATTTGATTTGAAGCAGCATCAATTTCGCCCATAGCTTCTGTAAGGTTCTGCATGTAGTCATTGCCGGTGTGAATCTCAATCCCAACCTCTTCCACATACCTGGTCGCTTCCTGAACATTAGAAGCATTCTCCTCCGCCTGTCCTGCAACTCTTTCTACCGAAAGAGTAAGCTCATCAATGGATGATGCCTGCTCTGTAGAGCCTGCTGCCAGAGCCTGTGCTCCGCTGGACACCTGAGACGCACCGGTACTCACTTGTTCAGCAGCAACATTTATCTGGTTTAAGGTATGATTCAGTGAATGAAGAATAACCTCAAGTGCCTTCTGAATCGGATAAAACTCCCCGGTATACTCCATATCGTTCTTCAGATTCAGATTCCCGTCTGACATTTGCGTAAGCTTGCTGGAAATATCGCCGATATACTTCTGAAGTGTACTGCGGGTACTATGGATGGAATGTGCCAGCATCCCAATTTCAGACGTATCTGCTTCCAGAGAGAAATCAGAGGACAGGTTTCCCTGTGAAATCTCTCCCATCTCCCGCTCAACCGCAGCAATCGGAAAAAATACCTTTTTGCGTGTAATCAGCACAATACCCGTCTGTAATATCGCCACTGCCACAATTACAAAAAATATAATTGTCTGAAAAATCAAATTCCTTGCATTAAGCTCTGTAATTGCACTCTCTGTCCGCTCATCGAGCATCTTTAAAAATTCTGACTTTAACTCATCGATTTTTAAAATAGAAGTATTATACTCATTACCGTACACATATTCCACAGCCTGCTTCGTGCGGTTTTCCGACGCTTTTTTTATAGCGTCTTGTTCCAGCGGCACAAGATTTGCGGAAATCCCTGACATTTCATCAATCTTCTGCTGCTCCGCCTCTGTAATGCCGATTTTTTTCATATTATCCAGACCGGTGTCACGCCTTTTTAAGTTATTCAATTCATTCTCATAATTATCAGCATGTACCTGTTCCCCAGTCACTGCATATGCGCGTACCTCAGCTGTCAGATAAGCGGAACCGCTCATAAAAAGACTGGCATTCTCCGTCAAATCAAACCGCTCCTTATTTGCTTCGGAAATCGTTATGTTCATGCGATATAAGAAGAAAAAGCAAACTGCAATACAAATTAACAATGCCAGGGATACTGAATTCAAAATATAAATAAGAGTGGATTGCTTCATCTTTTTTTTCATAGTGTACTTTCTCCCTTATTCTTTTCTGTAAATGGCCGGCCTGATGTACCTGTAGCGTGTAGTCTCACGATTCAGTCCCTCTGAATGGCCAATAAACAAAAACCCACCTGGTTCGGTAATATCATATAACCTTTGAATCAGACGCTCCTTGGTCGGACCATCAAAATAAATCATAACGTTACGACAGAATATAACATCCATTTTCTTTTTAAATGGCAAAACAGTGTCCATCAAGTTTATATTTCCAAAAATCACTTCTTTTTTTATCTTGTCAGCAACAATGCTCTGCTGGCTGTCATATGCTTTGAAATATTTTTTCTGCCAGCTCTGAGGGAGATCTGCTATCTTTTCATTAGAATAGATGCCCGCCTTTGCAGTGGAGAGAACTCCCTGGGAAATATCTGTAGCCAGTATTTTCGTATCCCACCCGGCTTTATTGGGTCCAAAGTATTCATCTATCAGCATTGCAAGGGTATAAGGCTCTTCTCCGGTAGAACAAGCAGCGCTCCAGATTCGCAAATCCTTGTTTTTCACCGTATTTGCCAGATATGGCAGGACTGTACTTTTAAAGTAATTAAAATGCTCCGGCTCTCTCATGAAAAAGGTATAATTTGTTGTAATCTTATCCAGCATCACAGACGCCGCCTTGCCGGTTTTATCCGCTTTTACATAATCCAGATATTCTGCCAGGCTGCTCATATTCATACTTGTAAGTAAATTGCCGAGCCTTCCCTCAATCAGGGTCTTTTTCTCATCCTTAAAATGAATTCCGTAATTCATTCTGATATAGTTGGCAAATTGCTTAAATTCCTGTTCTTGTATGACAATCATTAATATCCCCCTTAGAAGCGGATAAATAAACTGAGATTTTTCTCCGCTTTTTTATCATATATGTATGCTCAAAAAATCCCCCTTTGTTTTTAACATGCCTGAAAAGCTATGTTTCACATCATAAAGGAGGATTTTTATCATATTTAATTGTCAACCTTTTTTAACATTCCTTATTTGGATTTCCACAGGCTATGTAGGTTGCAGTATGCAAGTGCACCGATAACTTCATCTCCATCTGTAAGAGCAAATTCTGCCTTAGGTTCATCCCCAGGATTCAATTCTTTACGCTGCATTCCTTCTTTCGTACTGAGAACAATCCATTCAATATAATGCTCTTCTGCCATAGGATGTGGTACGGAACCTACTTCCACAGTAACTATATTTCCGTCTACACTGACTACAGGAACATGCTTCTCTGCTGCTGCATCTACACTTCCAGGTACAATCTCTTTCATAGGTTGTCCGCAGCATATTGTCGGTACTCCAGTATCTTTTACCATAGCAATTATTTTTCCGCAAATCTCACAGCTATAAAATTTTAATTCCATAAACTTACACTCCTTTGCCATATTTTAGTTTTAAGTTATTATACCACATTCTGCATTGCTAATCAACGAATATCCCTATGTATGATATGTTTTATATCGGCAATATGCGCTTTGTCCATAACCGACTCCTGATTAACCATTATGGCCTCTTCCAGTTCTCCCCGCAATATTCTGACTTCTTTTGGGGCTTCAATGGCAAGTTTCACTGCATCCGCTCCAACTTCCATCACAGAAATCCGGATATTGTCTCCTATTAAAAGTGTTTCTCCCTTTTTGCGCTGCAGTACAAGCATATCTTAATCCCCCTTCTTCTGGAATTCGCTCAGAGCATGACGCATACGGTATTCCTCAGATGCAAGTATTACCTGCACTGCCTGCCTGCTCTCTGTATTAACTACAATGGGGCATTTCAAATTCACTGTGCTTTTTTCCGATAATGTCCCAATAACACAGATTACATAAAATGAGAGCACTCCGGCATCCTCAGTCCCCAAATTCTTATAGTCTGCCAAAGATAATTCAGGTCGATAATCTTCCTTCAAGTAAAAGGGATTCATGATAATAAATGACAAATCAGTATTCTCAGTACTTTGAAGGCAGAGGACAGCATCACTATCCTCCTCAACAGGAAGAGGAAGAAATGTCTTATATTCCTCAAACCCAAACAGCCCCTCCTGGAAATGGATTAGTTCCTCTTCCATAAACAGACTGGAATTTATCACTTCTTTTTTCATAATTTCCTCCGGTTCTAACCTTCCTATGCCATAACGTCAATGTTCTCTCCCGTAAATCTTGCACCGGCACTCGGGGGTACATAGATAGGACTGCCTATATATTCAATAGACACATCCGGATACTGTAAAATTGACAGCTCAATGCTTCCAGGTATAAACTCTACCTTTCCCCAGTCTATTTTGGCATCAAAATTTAATCTATCCATCTGATAATTAATCGATATAGACGGAGGATCCCATTCAATATTTGCTCCCGTCTTGGGTATAAATCCCAGCTCAAATTCACCGGTGGCCGGAGCATTTCTCTGATCAAATATATATTGAAGGGCTTCTGCACCCTGCCCTATTTTTGCTTTCAATAAAAGCTGTCCCTCCTTGGCAAATTGAGCTGTCGCCTCATACGTAGCCTGTGTTCCCTTCTGCGCTGCCTGATAAATTGCATTCTTCGTAGTAGGAACTACAGAGTTTCTGGCCTCGTATGTATCCAGCCTGAGACGGATGGGACTGCTCTTAATTCTCAGTCCTCCTTCATCACGGCTGATTTCCAGTCTTGCTATACCACCTCTGCGCTCCAGACGGGCATTATTTACTTTTAGCTGATACTCAATAGGTACATTTGTTATTTTAAGTAGTTGTTCCATTATTGCTCACCTTTTCTTTTTTATAATTATCATGCTACCTCATAAAATCCAAAAGAGATTGGGAAAAAATACTTGTTCCTATTTTCAGTGCTACATTGTACACATATTGTGCCCACGAAAAATTCGTAATAGCCTCTGCTTCATCAATATTCACATCATTCTTGTATTGTTCTGTGATGTTTAATTTCTCGTTTTCCAGTCTGTTCAGTGTGGAATCAAGGAGCTGGGTTTTCGTTCCCAGTCCTGTCAATTGGTTCCTCATGTCATCACTGCCTTTATTAAACTGGGTCCACAGCTTCTCATAAGCTGCCGAATCAAAATGATCTTTCTCAAGCAAATCTGCCATCTGTCCCGCCAGAACAATGAGATTCTTGCTTGTTCCGTCAGCCGTCTGACCATATCCTACCGCATTAACTCCAGGAAAAGCTGCATCGAAAGCACTGGAAGGAACGACCTCTCCGCCCGAGAATGTAAATCCATATCCCAGATCCACATAGGAGTGTTCCTGTGACAGCTCCTTCATTACGGCCTCATTGGCTGGGTCATTTACATCCAGCCCTCTATATAGAACTTTTCCATCCTGGGATAATTCAAAAGGTGCATTGGAGCCATCATTTCCTGCCATCACATAAGTATTGCCATATTTTGCATTTAGAGTAATGATCATAGATTGCTGTAATGATCTTAAATTCTGTGCATATGCACTTCTTCCTGTATCTCCGGCGGAATCACTCATAGCTGCCGTTGAATAGTTTTTATCGATTTCCTTTGCCATGGAACTCAGCTGTGTAATCGAGTCCTCCTGTGTATCCTGCCATTTTTGTACTGTCTTCACAGTATTGGTATAATCTGCATTTCTGGCATACCGTGTCTCCAGCACCGAACCTCTGGCGGCTGCGGACGGATCCTCATATGAATGAGCAAAACGGCGGCCCGTCTCCACCTGCCTGCGGGCCTGCTCCAGGCCGCTCATAGTGGAATTCAGATTATTCTGATAATTTCTTCGAATCATATTTGTTGTAATCCGCATACTTACATCTCCTACCTGCCGACAACGCCGGTTTCATTAATTAATTTGTCCAATAGCTGGTCCAAAGTGGTCATCAGTCTTGATGCTGCATTATAAGACTGCTGGTACCGCATCAGATCCATTACTTCTTCATCCAGATTGACACCGGATATCGCATCCTTGGAGTCGGATATCTGATTCAGCACAGCAAGATGACTCGTTAAAATAGAGGAAGAAGCTTTGCGCTCAATAGCCTGGGTGTTCTGGATATTATCAAACCCGGCCATTAACGTCCCCTTGAACACAGTAAAATCATGCTCTTTGTTGCTCAATTCATCTACCATCTTTAATATATTACTGTAAGCCGAAGTATTATCTGTCCCTCCCGCGCCCGGAGTTTGTGTCCTGGTCAGATTTATGGTGCCATCCATCCATCCATCGGAAATCTTGATATTCTCAGCGGTAAACGTGGCGGAGCCATCGCTTGTCGAAAATAAATCCTGTGGAATGGTGTTGCCGGCTCCATCAACCGTCGCATTCAGATCATTCATCAATGTAGCAAA
Organism: Ruminococcus sp.; assembly: GCA_013911065.1. Taxonomy (GTDB): domain Bacteria; phylum Bacillota; class Clostridia; order Lachnospirales; family Lachnospiraceae; genus Muricomes. Next base: position 115,255 of record JACERV010000007.1, read on the forward strand.
GGTACTCACAAACTTATCGAACATAGAACTGTAGTACCCAATTCCTTTGATATCCGAACCATCAAATACCTCAGACTTGTTGAGCATGTCTATCTTTCCTTTGAGAACCCCATTCTGCATCAAATCTGCAATATCAATGTTATTGATATTGGTAGGATCAAGGGGGTCTTCCGGCGTTAGCGCGTCCTTAATCTTCAGGGAAACCGGTAAGCTCCCAGCCGATGTTCCAAGCTGGAATTCCCCGCCTTTGTCATCAGAAATCAGATTGTGGACATTTCCATCCTTATCTTTAAATGTAACCTTGAGAGTGTCTACAGCACTGTCACCTGTACCATGTGTTTCATATGTAACCTGGATAGGCAGGTATGTAGCAAGGTCATCCAGAAGCTGGTTTCTCTGGTCTAAAAGCTCCAGAGCAGGATTCCCCATCACCTGGGTATTTTTGATCGTCTTATTCAGCTCTACAATCTGCTGAAGACATGAATTTATATTCTTAATATCTGAGTTTTGAAGCTCGTCAACCGTATCACTTATCACATTGGAAATTGATGTAGCATTCTGATGTATTGCATTCAGAAGAACAGTACAGGCAGAACGAACCAATGCGTCTGAGCTGCGTTCACCTGATTCTGACGGAATTGCCATATTTTTAAGCTGTGAAATCACATCATTCAGGGCAGTCCGGATGGCAGCCGTGTCTGTCTCATCAAAAATGTTCCCAATCTTCTCCAGAATCTTGTCTGTGGCGTCAGCAGTTCCCACCTTTGCAATCTGATTTCTATATTGGATATCCAGATACGGGTCCCTGATCTGGATAATTCCCTTCATCATAACCCCCTGGCCCACTTTATTATCGAAACTTGAACTTCCATAGCTCGCCCCCACAGGATTGATGCTTGCAAGGTCCAGTCTTTGTCTTGTATAGCCTGCCGTATTCACATTGGAAAGGTTCTGTCCCGCTACGTCAATTGCTCTCTGACTTGCACTCAGTGCATGCTGCGCCATTGTAAATCCGGCAAATGTAGAACGAATCATTGTATTCCTCCTCTCTTAATCAAACTCTTCGGTTAGTCATATTTTTCAGGCCGGCAGAATCTGCTCTGCTCTCTGCATAAACCTGGCCTTTTGCATCATCAATCTTTTTATTGACCTGACGAAGATTTACTTCCATAATTACAGTCAGATCCTCATGAACTTCCTGAAACATCTGCATTGTTCTGCTCATTTCATCAAACAAGGGGAGAAAACGTGCTTTCTCTTCTCCGTCCAGCACCTCCAGTATTTCATGAAAGCTCATCCCTGCATATCCGGCCTCCGCCTGTATCCTGTCTTTTTCTTTCTCCAGGCCCCTTAACTGCATAATAGATGCCTGTTCCTTTATCATGTGGCCCTCAAGTACTGCAATCTGCTGTTCCCTGGCCGCATTTAACATCTTACTCTCAAGAGTAGTTAATTCCCGGAACAGAAGAATCATCTTTTGAATTACTTCATGGAACTCATTCATCTGTCTGTTCTCCCTTCTGCAGCAATATCCTGCCTGCCAGCTTATCTATATCAATCTGATATGTTCCTTCTGCTATACTTTTCTTTAGTTCTTCCACCTTCACTTCCGGTGTAGGGCGGCTGACCTCGGATAAAACACGTTTTGTCAGGTCCTCCGTCATCTTCTTCTCCTCAACCTGTCGGCTGTTGGATGTAATTAAAATTTCATCAAAGTGTCTGCTTTTCCCACTAACAGAAACATTTTTATTGTCTGCAGTATTAGCTGCAGTCTGTGCTATATAGCGGTGTCTTGCACCATCAATAGAAATACCCATCTTTCATGCCTCCTTCTAAATGACAGCAATATAGGTTTACTCTCTTATTACTTAATATCGTCACTTGTCAAACAATGTTAAGTTTTTATGTCTCTATTTTTTCCTGAACAGCTTTTTGAGGTTCTGCCGGATATTCCCGGCACCTACGCCCTTGCGCTTCAAATTTATTTTCATCCGTTCTATAACCTTTGCTTTTTCTTTATACCATTTTCCTATACTTTCCTTTACCTGACTGTACCAGGCCCCTACCCTTTCTGCTTTGGGGCTGTACCATCTGAGCGCACGTTCTTTTTTAGGGCCATAAAACCCATGCCAGATTCTCGACATATCCTGGCTTTTCTGTATGATCCATAGATTTACCTGCTGTCCCGACATACGTAATATCCGCAGAAACCAACATAAAGGAAGAAGCCATGAGCGTTTTAAAAGAACCGGAAACATCGTACTCATGTACTCCATCTGCGGGAAGACCCATTCCATCATCTGCTGTCTCCTCTTACGCTTCAAATCCTTTTTATAAAAGTCCGCCACTTCCCTCACAAGGGGCAGCAGTTTTTCGCTTTCTTTACGGCACTGGACTCCTTTTGACAAAATGTAGCGCTCCATAGAATCAAAGAGAACATCCTCCTGTGGAAACAGCATCCCTCCAAACCAAAAGGCTGCCAGTTTAATGATATAGTCTGGAAAATTTCCCAGGTCAAGATAGGCCAGCTCTTTGTAAACAACCGTCCAGTCCAGACTTTTGTATACACTGATGTAGTAAAACCACATGTCCAGTATAGATTGAATGTCTAAATTGCCCCTTGCATAACTCTCGGCAGCGCAGCCAATCATATAAACATAAAATTCCTCCGGCTCAAATCCATGAATATAACGATAGTCCGTCTCTCTCCTATAGTCTTTTACCGGGAGAGAGAAGTACTTTTTGATTTTCTTATTTGTAAAGTCCAGAGTACTCTGAAAAATCAGGAGGATTCCCGGTATTTTGTAATACCTTGTCTCTCCTTCTATTCTGGATTCCTGCTTTTCAAAATCCAGGGATTCCATCGTCTTTCTGATAATATCATCTTTCCCCTTTTCTACAAGGATTCTTACATATTTGGTTGATCTCATATCTAACTGAGGGTAAAAGTGACGCATACGGTATTCATGAAGTATAATACTATGTACCTTATGCTGCTCCAGAGCCTTCAAAACCTGAGGAACAACAGAAGTAAAGCGTTCCTCCCCGACCACCGCCTGGTGATAACGCTCTTCAAGTTTCTTTTTCCACGGTTCCAGCTCCTTGCTTTCAAAACCCAGAACGCCATAATAGACCACATTTGCAACTCCGTGATAATCCGCTAATTTATAAAGGCTTCCCCAGTTTGGCTGTCTGACCCACCTGGGGATTTCATTCTGGCCTACAAGTGCACTAAGCAGCTCTATTAAACATTTCACTTCATAACTTCTGATTCTTTTTTCGCTCATTCAGCACTCTTTTCTCCTCAAATATATCCATAGCTTTTGAATTATAAATGCCATGCCTTTCATCCAGCACTTTTACTCCAGACACCAGAGTAATTACACGCTTTTTCATAATTGTCACAAGTTCCCTGGAATGGCTGGCGACAATCATTGTCACACCGAGGCGGTTCAGGTCATCCAGCAGGCACATCAAATCCCAGGAAGCATCAGGATCCAGGTTTGCAGTCGGTTCATCTACGACCATGACTTTAGGGTTCATGACAAGTGCTCTTGCCAGTTTGACCCTCGCAGCCTCTCCTACAGATAATTCATGTGGAAATGCAGACGCACGGTGAGAAATTCCTACTGTGCTCAGCGCCTGGCTGACCCTCTTTTTAATCAGGCGGTATGGTTGTTCTGTCACATACATGGCAAGGCTGACATTATCAAACGCAGTCCTGTCATTTAAAAGTCCCAGATCCATCTCCATAATGCCAAACTGTCTCCGGAAATATGGACGCTTATGATTCGAGAGCTTCCCTGTATCAATTCCGCCTACCCAGATATCACCGGAAGTCGGTGTGAGCTGGCTGCTCAGAAGTTTCAGCAAGGTACTCTTTCCGGAACCGCTGCGGCCTACTACAAAAACAAATTCACCTTTTTCTATTTCAAAAGATACATTTTCAAGACCTATAACATCCTCGTTAAATATTTTTGTGACATTCTTAAATTCAATTTCTTTCATGATACGGTCCTTTTCTTCCTTTTCTGTGTGCTTATCTTTTCTCTTCCTGGTCCGATAATATTTAAAGGAAGGAGGATACTATGAAATTTATAAAGCGGATTTTTACTATATTTTTTTTCACATTTCTCGGTATACTTATTTTCTCCTCTCCGGTCTCCAGGCATGTTCACTCCAAAGAACCGGAAATTCTAAAAGATTCTGTAAAGCTTTCCCGGCAGGAAGATGTGCCTATCGTAACTGTGAAAAAAGAGGAGGAACCCAAAGGTCATGCGGTTCCGATTACCATGTACAGCCAGCATGATCCTGCCTGGAGCAGCTACCTGTACGGAGGAATAGACCCTATGACTACCCACGGATGCGGACCGACAGCCCTTGCTATGGCCGTCAGTTCACTCTCAGATACAGCCATCACTCCCGTTGATGCGGCCCAGTGGTCTGCTACAAATGGATGTTACTCTCCAAATAATGGTTCTGTACATGCTTTAATTCCAAACGGTGCCGCAAGCTACGGGCTGCGTGTGGAAAAGCTTTCTCAGCTTACTCCCGATGCCTTCCGTTCTGCCCTGTCATTTGACAAGCTTCTGGTGCTCCTTATGGGTCCGGGAGACTTTTCCGATTCGGGCCATTTTATTATAGCATACGGGTATGATGAAAATGGTTCCATATTAGTTGCCGACCCGGCAAGCGAAGAACGCTCCAGTATGCATTGGTCTGCTGAAGTCCTGATCAGCCAGCTCAGCACATATGCAAAAAACGGCGGTCCCGTATGGGTATTGTCCAAACCAGAATGAAGAGTCTGACAAGCCAGACTCGTGCGCCGAAGCGCGGTCGCTTTAGCAGCCATTTTTTTATGTGCGCTGCGCATCCCCCCGGATGAGTTTCCTATTATATAAAAAGCCTTCGAAATTACGGCGGGCCTGTAATTCCGAAGGTTTTTATCATTTACGGTAATAAGATTCACCGCCTGCAAGGCGGCTGCTTAATATTCTGTCTATCTCAACAGTCTGTCCCCAGATACGTTTCGTTGCCTGTACTGTGTCCGCGATTTGCTTCCACATCACATTCTCATCTTCATCCGGAACATCCGCAGGTACATCTCCTCTCAGAACTGCATGAACTCTCTCTTGTATGTCCTCTGCCGTATTGGAAAAAAGCCGCTGAATACTTGCATCACAATTACTGATTTTCTCCAGCTCGTTCCCTCTCATCTCAAGGACCATCCGGGTCACCAGTTTGTCATCACTGGAAAGACCCTCGCCAAGCTCCTTTGTAAGCCGCTGCACTTCATTCATATAACGGTACTTTTTCTGCACCTCTGTCAGAATCACAGACAGCAGCTCCTTCATATACCCTTCTCTCATACTGCCTTCTCCGCCGCCGCAAATGCATCCCGCAAATCCTTCACCAATGGCTGCAGCTCCTGTATGGTTTCTTTTTTCCTTCCTGCCTGCAGTCTGCTCAGCTCATAAATAAAGAAGTCATACATATTCCCCAGCTCCATACTGATTGTATAATTATGATTCAGCGTATCCTTCAGATAATTCACAATCTCCACAGAACGACCCACGGACTGCTCAAACAACTCGTAATTCTCCATCCCCAGTGCAATCTCTGCACGTTTTAACCGTTTCAGCAGCTCATCATAAAGTAAAAGAAGCAGCTCACCCTGTGTCATAGTCATAACTGACTGCTCTTTATATTGTTGGTATCCATTCCCGTTCATTTTTATCCTACCTTCTTTTTATGAACTAAACATAGACATCAAATAGCTGCTCTGTGAATTCATCTGAGATATCAGCGTCTCTAATGCGGTAAACTGTGAAACATATCTGTCTTGTTCCATTGCCAGTTTATCTTTCAGTCTGTCAATATAATCATTGATGCCATCTATCTGCTTCTGTATGCCATTTTGCAGCACTGATGTGGGGGCATAAGGAGAACCTGCACGTTCTACTAATATTCCCTTTGTGGCACCCATCATAGATGCATAGCGGTCCATAATTGTCTTCATAGATGTCATCAGGCCGCCTGGATTGGTTGTTCCATCTTCATTCTTTGACGAAGCGGCGGTAAATGCATCTTTCACTGCATCCGGATCTTTCTCAAGAGCAGCTTTAAACTCTGTCTCATTAAACACAAGCTTTCCATTGTCCGCATAGTTTGTAGACACCGTAATCCCCATCTTTTCAAATTCGGTTCTGAGATTACTTGGAATGATAAAACGAAGGCTATCCGCCAATCCCCTCACATCTGTATCATTGAAGAGAAGTCCCTTCTTAGCCTCTGTCTCCCATTTTTCAATCTGGCTTTCGGACATTTCTTCCCGCTGTTCATCTGTAAGCGGACTGTAAGCCCTGTCAGGCTTCTGATTTACTTCACCGTTAATCAGAGCAAGTGTCTCATTGTAAGCATTAACCATTTCCTTGACAATGGCAGCCGTAGCATCCGTATCCACCTTAGCATCAAATGTGACTGCTTCAGTTCCTGCTACATAGTTACCGGTACTGTCATATCCAAAGGTATTCTTTACGGTGATATTCATACCGTCAATTGACACTGTGTTGCTCCCCCGCGTAACTTCCGTTTCCATATCGGAACCGGCATATTTTACACGGATCACTGCATCCTGTCCTTTTACTTCCTTACCCGCGATGTCCGCTCCAAATAATACATCGGCCAGCTCACCTGATAAATTAATCGTTCCGCTCGCTCCCTGTTCTGTGGACTGTATCACAAATTTATCCGAGTTGGACTGGTAAGAAACTGTGATTCCAAGCTCTTTTGTATTGTTAATGGCACTGAGAATATCACTGATGGAACTATCCCATGACAACGCGTTGCCTTTTGAATCCTTCAGGGTTATCAAATCTCCGTCTCCATTTTTTATTGTCATCGGCTCTCCGGTATCTAGTACTTTACCTGGATTTAAGCCAGATTCCGCAATTTTAGCCGAAAGGTTCAAGCGGTTGGATTCTCCGCTCTTAATACCGAATACACTGTTAGATCCCAAAATCCCCCGGTCTGCTGCAGTGATAGCCACAGTAGAGCTTCCATCCGGGTTCCCGTCGGGTGTTATAGTAGTGAAATTCAGAGATGCCTTGGACAAATCGCCGTCCGATGAGGGACCAAGCTTTACCGAAACCCTGTTCTTCCCGAACGCCTCATCCAGCTTTGTCTGAATATCCTTTTGAACAGATTCCAGGGTAGAATACGTCCCAGGATCCTCAGCATACTCTTCCAGCTTAATCCACTTCGTAGTTCCATTATAAGAAAAACTGATTTCTTTGCCGCTTAACGCTTCTCTAAGTGAAACGCTTTCTGTAAGCTGTGCCTCATTTTTCGCAGTCCGGCCTTCACTTGTAATTACTGTATCTGCCGCAGGCATATCTCCAAATTTCTCGTCTTTATTTAAAAATCCCAGGTCTGCCAGAAGATCCCCCGTGCTTCCTGAAAGCAACAATGAGTTTCCTGTTGTCGTATCTTTGTTAACAAATTTTATCTTTCCGCCATCTGTTTCTACATTCATCACATCGGCCAGCGTCTTGCCTGATCCAATCGACACGTTTGCTAATGCCTTGTTCATAGACTCTGCGGTTTTATCCACATCGCTGTAATCATAGCTGCTGCTCATTGTCACTGAATAGGTCTTAGTTCCATAGGTGATGAACAGAGACTCACCTGATACAGCGTCTATGTCCACCATTTCTCCTAAATCACTGGCAATATCGCCTGTATTTAACTTTTGATCAGAAACCGTACCGCCGGATGATATCTGTGCATTCTTTGCAAGACTCTTCACCCCCAGGACGGAAATAGTATCTGCCGAAACCCCGCTTCCGCTTACGGACAAATATTTACTGTTCTCTCCAAGTGCCGTTATCAGATTCCTGGAAAACAGCTTACTTGAACTTAGATTTGACGAAGATGAGTAAGACATATATTTGTTAGAGAACTCATACAGCTTACTTGTAATATTCTGTATTGCACTCTGCTGCCACTGGAAAGTCTGCAATTTCTGCTTCTGCGCCGCAATCTTGCTTCTAGTGGCATATGTCATATTCTTAATCAGCTCGTCCCGGTCAAGTCCGCTGGCTAATCCGCCATACCCTCTAATTGAGTTTGCTGAATTCATTCCGGATGATGTAGTACCACTTAATCCATTAATCGATGCCATAGTATCCACTCCTTATTCTATAAAAATTCTTTATTTGCTCATAACTGATTATCGGCGCATCTGCGGGAAAAATTAAGTATCCTCTTTTAATCTCTGTTATGGTGCGGAGTTTCGTTCACCCGGATACAGGCTTTTGTAATTTCAACAGTAATCTGGCCTGCATATTTATTAGAATAAAAATTAATAAGGGGAGAAACTGTCTCCTTATTTACCACCACATACTTTGACGGAAGCTTTGTGAGTGCCAGTGCCATTACATCTGCTTTGCAGTGTGAACATGTACACACCCCAAATTGCTCCATATAATTGACTACCTTTTCCGCAACCAGCCGTTCCATGACATTTACAAACGCAAAACTTTCTTCAAATTCTTCGTTGTCGCACTCTTCCTGAGTTTTTTCTACATCTTTCTGCACAGGCTCTCTCTGAGACTTTCCGGTTTTTTCTTCTTTCTGCTTTTGTCCGGCTTCCTCCGGTGTTTCCTTGTCCGGCTCCGGCTGGTTCTCCTCTTCCAGTTCTGCCCCGGACATCTCCATTTTGTCTTCTTCCGGTTCTGCCCCGGACATCTCCATTTTGTCTTCTTCCGGTTCCGGCCCGGATTCTTCTGTCTTTTCTTCTTTGGGACTGCCTGCTTCACTCTCCATCTCTGTTTCCAAAGACTTCCTTATTGTATCAGCCAACTGTGCCTCTTCATCCACCGTATCAATCACGGAAACTGAACTTTCCGGATCCACCGGGGGGTGAGGGCTTGTGTCCTGCACCTTTTTACTTTCTTTCTTCTCTTCGCTGCCTGACAGCAGATTCAGTACATGATTCGTCTTATTTGTTCTTTTTGCCATCTTTGTAGTTCCCTCCTACGCACCTTTACTCATATTCTGAACTGCTTCCTTTACAAATTCCCTGTAATCTATAGTGGGGTTTGCTCTTGGAGCATAATCAAAAATGCTTAGCCCATGCGCCGGTGCCTCAGCAGCAGCAACTCCATTACGAATCTTTGTATCAAAGACTTTTGTTCCTATTTGGGACGCCACAGTCTCAGCCATCTCCAGCACTTCTCTTGACAGTTTCGTCCTCTTATTATATTTCGTCATAAGGATACCCAGCACATTCAAGCTTGGGTTCATGGTCGTCTGTACCCCCTCAATGGTCTCTTTAAGCTGAATGAGTCCTACAAGGCTCAATATCTCAGCCGCCATCGGTATGACAAGATAATCCGCGGCTATGTATCCATTTACAGTTAATATGTTTAATGCAGGAGGAGTATCAATAACAATATAGTCATAATCATTGCTGACCTCATGAAGTATATTCTTGAGCTGAACTTGTCTGTCACTGCCTGTAAGAAGCAGCTCTGCTTCACTCAACAGAATGTTGGAAGTCAGAATATCCACGTAATCTTCCGTGTGACGGATTGCATCTTTGACTGATATTTCTCCTTTCAGCACCTCATATACCGTATGTCCCTTTTCAATATCCAGTCCAAGACTAAAACCCAGATTTCCCTGAGAATCTAAATCTACAGCTAAGACTTTATAACCTGCCTGATGCAGACCTACTGCAAGGGCCGCAGAAGAAGTTGTCTTTCCGACGCCTCCCTTTTGATTTGTCAATACAATTGTTACTGCCACTTTAATACCTCCACATTATCATGCCTTATTGAACATTCCTCTTTCAATAAGTATACCTTCTCTATCTTAATATATCTTCCAAATGCTCTGCACTGTCACTTCTTTCAGAAAACAGAGGTTTTTCCCCTTTTCTTACATATTCTGTCGTCAGAGTATTCCAGATTGAATTTACATTTTCCACGCAGTCAATATAAATCTGTGCAAGAAGATATGTGGGAACCCCCAGTTCCTCCGATAAAGATTTACTTTCTTTCCAGTCCGCTTTCTCATAAGCCAGAATCAGCTTATAAACACTTCCTGCAACTCCTTCCCCGCTTATAAGAGCGGCTTTCGCAGCCGGATTCAATGGAATCCTTTCCAAAATCTCTTCCATTGTAGCTTCTACCATGTATTCTATTGTAGAAAACATTCCCATCATATAGGCTTCATTATTTGTAACCGGACAGTCCTTCACATAGTTTACAAGCTCAGAAGCAAACTTTGCTCTCAAAAATGAAATCTTCAGAAGCTCCTCTGCAGCCGGGTCTCCTGCGTCCTGCCTGAAACTCAGCATATATACCCATTGCCTGAGTTGTCCGATTCCCAGTGTAACCAGTGCCTGCCGTATAGAAGATGTCCTTCTCCTAAGTGCAAAATATGCAGAGTTAACCAGCTTTAAAAGAGTGAATGTTAATCCTGCATCCCGACTGATAATCCGCTCTATTTCAGCAATATCAGGCTCTGGTTTTGACACCTCAACGAGAAGCTGAAAAAAGTTCCCTTTCATGTATGTCACTTGATCTACTTTTGTGACAAGGGTACTCGCTATATAATCCCCTTCCAGGTAATCCACACCCAAATCAACAGCATAATCATAGATTTCTTTAGAATCAATATTCGTGGCAATACATTTCTTATCAATGCCTTTGGCCATGCTTATGATATTTTTTAAGGTATTCCGTTCCTTTTCATCCTCATAGAGTTCCCTTCTCTGCATATCGAAACGTATGTAGCTTACATCATCCAGCATCTCCAGATATCTTAGAGAAAATTGAAAATCACTTACCGCAAACTGGTAGCCCGCCCTGCGGTATTTCCGGATGACCGGCTTTGCCAGAGGATTTACAACCAGGTTATCATCAATCTGTATAACCACTTTGTCCGGCTCAAACATTTTTGGAGTGTTTCTAAACAAGAGTGAAGATGTGAACGTAATAAACATTCTCTTATCACTCACAAATTTATTACTGTTACTCATTAGGAAATTTGAAATCATATCTGCAGCAGACGTTTCAGGCTGAGCAAAAAGAGTGTCCTGGCTTCCTTGAAACAATAACTCATAGCCTATCACTTTTCCTGTACGTGTCTCCTTGATAGCTCTTCTAACTACACATCTATCCATTTATACTTTCCCTCTCCGCAAAAGACCATCTATTACATCTACAAGATGTCCGATATCTGGTTTTGACAGTTGTTCATCAGCACCCAGTTCCTTTCCTTTCAGTTCCATTTCAGGAGTAATCAAAGAAGAGAAAATAATAAGGGGCAGCCGTTTTAATGTTTCATCTGACTTCACCAGCTTTGTCAGCCTGTGACCATCCATCTGGGGCATTTCAATATCGGTGATAATCAAATCAATTTTTTCTTCCAAACTGCCATCTTTGATGGATTCCAGATAATCCCATGCCTCTTTTCCATTATTACATTTTATGATTTTCCTGTACCCTGCCTTATTCAGGGAAGATTCAATCATTCTGGTAAGCAAGATAGAGTCCTCCGCCAAAAGGATGGAATACTTGCTTCTGTCAGTTCCCGTATATCCCTTCACTTCATCCATCTGGATTCCGGTTTCAGGAGCGATGTCAGCTACAATCTTCTCAAAATCCAGTATTGTAACCAAGTCTTTCCCGCACTGTGCAATTCCTGTTGCAAGCCCTTCTTCACCACCTTTGCTCAGTGTTTTGTCCGGTTTCTTAATGTCTGTCCAGGATATTCTCTGAATCCCTTCCACGGTGTGGACACGGAAAGCGATGTGCATCTTATTGAAGTTTGTTATCATAAATAAGTCCTTCACTCCCGGCTGAGTCTCCTGACCCGTCAGATAGTATGGAAGATCCACCACCGTAAGCATGGTATCCCTTGGTTTAAATATACCTTCCACCGCTTCATGTGAATGAGGTATTGGCTTCACCTTGTCAGACATCATAATCTCTCTCACTTTTGCCACATTGATTCCATACAACTCATTGTGTATTGTGAATTCCATAATCTCAATTTCATTTGTGCCTGATTCCAGCAGAATTTCTGTCTTTGCCATTTGCATGCTCCTCGCTTTCCTTTTTATCATGTTTCATTACTTGTACTGCGTTCACATTATAATATCTTGTTTTCCATAAGTATGTATACTCACTGTTCCTGTTTCCGCAGCAACGCGCATGGTTCTCGCATAATTACTGCCCACATCCTGGCGGGTCAGGCGAATCTGTTCCTTTATCAGGATATTTCTCACACTTTCAATATTCTTCTCCCCGATATTTGCCAGCGAACTGCTTCCCAGTACTTCAAACATTCTTGCCCCGCCGGCTATTTTACATATGTACCGGCTTTTCACTCCTCCAAATACAGACATCCTGCGGAGTGTTTCCTGAATCCCCGTATCCGCAAACTTAAAAATCTGAGTATCTGACGGATTTGAGCACTTAGGCAACATAATATGCAGAAGGGCGGTAAGCTTAATCATAGGATCATAAAAACTGATTCCGATACAGGAGCCCAGGGCATAAGTAATCAGTGTCCCCTCCTGCCGCACAATCTTCATATCTGCAATTCCAACTGTTACCTCTTTATTCATGTCCTGCCACCAACTTTGTTATCAACTTATTCAGGGAGCGGATATCCGGCAGCATCAGCAGGTTGCTGTCTAACTGCTGCTGATTCAGAATAAACTTTCCTGATATAATCATAATCTTATTTGTTTCGTATCCAAGTTCTATCATAGGAACACTGAGAATCCCTCCCAGCATATTAATAGAAATCGCCGGCACAGACAAATCGATGTCCAGCCCTGCCAGGCCTGACAAAGCATTCACATAAGAGGATATTATGATATTTCCCACTTCGGTAAGCGCAGAAATCTCCAACTCATCGAGTTCCGTATAGTCTGAAACCGTCTTTCCCAGCATCGTTCCCAGCACTGCATTGATAAAATCCATTCTCAGCAGAAACAGCATAATTCCATTCATATCCCCGGACATCTGCACAAGTATAGCTGCTACCGGCTCCTCCGGGTTGCCCAGCATTGTCATTGATTCATTGAACCCTGCAATCTTAACATCAGGAAGTTTAATTCTGACATTTGCCGATAAAAGTTCTGAAACGGCTGTTGCCGCATTTCCGGTTCCAATGCTTCCTACCTCCCGGATTACGTCAAGTGCAAGCTCCCCTATATCATCATAATTTTTAATTTCCATTTTGTCTGTGCATCCTCCCCAATATTTATGCTCTCAAGCCATTTACAGTCTGTTCTACTTCATCTGATGTCTGAATCATCTTCAGTACCAGGGAGTATGCCCTGGATGCCTCAATTGTGTTTGACATTTCATCTGCCACGTCTACATTGGACATTTCCAGATATCCCTCGGTAAGGCGGGCATCGGCACTCAAGACAGCCGCTCCGTTCTTTGCCAAAGGCTGGAATTCATTCATTCCGGTGTTTAACATACCATCCGTATTTTGAAATGTATAGATTCCGGGAGTTCCCTGCATTTGACCATTCACAAACCGGATTGGATTCCTGTTGGCATCCAGCACCAGCTTTCCTGAGTCGGAAACCAAATAAAACCCATCTTGTCTCCTGGAAAGTGAAAAATGTCCGTTCCTTGTATAAAATGCATCCCCGCCGGCGGGGTCTCTCAGCATGAAAAACCCTTCCCCGGATATAGCAAAATCATAGTCTCCGCTTCCGGGCTGAAAGCCGGCCCCGGCAAAATTCGTGTTTGTGTGGCTCACCACCGCACCTGCACCGGCTGTCAACTGTGTATTTTCACCCTCTTCTGCACGCATATTATAATGCATCAGTTCCAAAAAGACTGGGTTCTTTGATTTATATCCTATTGTATTTACGTTTGCGATATTATTGGATATCACATTCATTTTTTCCTGCTGAGTCCTGGCGCCCCGCGCCGCTGTGTAAAATGAAGTATCCATTCTATTCCTCCTATAACGGACCTAATTGAGACACAATTTTTCCGGTCAACTGGTCGTACATTTTTAGAACCTGTGCATTACTCTGCAATATCCTCTGGCTGCTCATCATCTCTGTCATCTCTTTTACAGTGTCTACATTTGAATACTCCAGCGCCTTATGGATAACCGCAGCATTGACGGCATTCCCCTGTGCATTAGCCGTAAATGTACCGTCCGCTCCTCTTGTCAGCTGTTCATCCTTATTCTGGAAATCTACAACCGAAAGTCTGCCCAGATAAGTATTTCCATTTTCAGTATAGATGTTTCCTGTGGAATCAGCAACAACTTTGTCGGTGCCCAGATAAATAGGCCCATTTACACCAAGTACCCTTCCCACGCCCTGCAGACAAAGATAACCGGCATCATCAAGAGAAAAGGAACCATTTCTTGTATATACCGTACCATCGGCTCCCTGTACACTGAAAAACCCATCAGAGTCCAGTGCAAAATCCAGGCTGCTGGTTGTACTTTTATATCCGGCCTTCGTATAATCTGTGTAATTGCGGTCTGCAGTCACAATACGGTTCATATATCCTATAGGCACAGGATTGCTCTTGTCCTTATTCCCGCTTCTGTAAATAAGCTCCTCCTGGAATGTTTTTGACACAAACTTCTCACTTTTATAACCGCTTGTAGAAACATTTGTCATATTATTACTGATGACATTCAGGTTTCTTGTCTGTGTCAGCATACCGGATGTCAGATTATAAAATCCCTGAAACATACGATTCCTCCTTTTTTTCACTTCCATTGCTTTTTTCTATGTATTCTCTAAGTTTCCCGACTGCGCTTGCATGTATCTGGGATACTCTTGGTTCGCTTACATTTATTATCGACGCAATCTGCTTCATATTTAATTCTTCTACGTAATATAAAGAAATCACTATTTGTTCTTTTTCTTTCAGGGAGCGTATTGCTTCCGCGAGGGTGTTCTTGAACTCTTGTTCCATGAACCGCTCTTCCGGCTGCTCATCTTTCTTGTCAGAAGGTATCTGGACTGCCCTGTACCGCTCACTCGTCTCTTCCAGAATCATATCCAAAGACAAAATCGAAGACAAATTTGCCTTTCCCATTACACTTCTGATTTTCTGAGGTTCCATTTCCATGCGTTCTGCCAGCTCTTCCACTGAAGGGGGCCTCCCATGTTCCGAATAGAACTTTGAAGACACTTCATTGATATCCCTCAGGTTTTTCCGGACTGTACGCGGAACCCAGTCCTGTTTTCTGGCAATGTCAATAATCATTCCCCGGATTCGTCTTGATGCATAAGTTTCAAATTTGGCATTTTTATCCGCATCAAATTTATCAATGGCAGTCATCAGCATCAGAACACCTTCGTTCACGATATCTTCCATCTGCGTAAATCCAACATAAACATCTCTCATCTGTATGGCAATACTTTTCACAATATAGAGGTATCGAAGCGCCAATTCCTTCTTAATCTCAAGTTCGCCTGTTTTCTGGTAAAGTGTGAGAAGTTCTTCATTTGTATAGTCGGTCAGCACTTTGCTTTGTTCTTTTGTTTCTCCCATGCCTGTCCCCTTTTTATCGCCTTATTCCTGTTTGATATTCCCAATTGCCTGAATCTGCACATTATCAGCTATCTCATTGAATGCCAGCACATGTACCGACGGATAGAACTGTTCAAGCATCTGGTACAAATACACACGGATTACCTGGCTTGTGAGAATGATAATCTCCTGGGATATTTCCTGAAACTTTTTGACTTCCTCACCTACTTGGGTCAGCACACTCTGCATGACATCCGGGCTTACCGCCAGATAGACACCCTGCTCCCCCTTAGCAAGACACTGGACAAGCGTCTTTTCCAATTCTGCATCCAGGGTCACTACTCTCATCTGTCCGCCCACACAGAACCTTCTGGTAATTGTTCTTTTGAGCGCTATCCGGATTCTCTCCGTCACCTTTGTGATATCTTCTCCAGGAACACTGGTATTTGCAATGGTTTCCAAAATTGTCTCCATCGCCTTGATTGGGATTCCCTCCTTTAACAGATTGACTAATATCTTCTGGAAGTTACCATAGGACATTAGGTTGGGCACCACTTCCTCTACAAGGTCCGGCGCTGATTTCTTCAGATTTTCAAGCAGTTGGTTCACTTCCTGCCTGTTCAGCAGTTCATAGGCATGCTGTTTAATTGTCTCTGAAAGGTGGGTAATCATAACCGACAGGGGATCAATGACCGTATAGCCGTAAATCTCTGCCATCTCCTTATTTTCAGGCAATATCCACTTACTTGGAATTCCATATGCGGGCTCAATTGTCTCTATACCATCAATCTGTCCGGAAGGAGTGGATGGTTCCAATGCCAGATAGTGATCTACCAGGATTTCTCCTTTGGCAACTTCTTCCCCTCTTATTTTAATGAGATACTGGTTTGTATTCAGACTGGAACTATCCCGCAGTCTGACCGAAGGAATCACAAATCCCATGTCCTGTGCGTATTGTCTGCGGAAAATCACAATACGGTTAATCATCTTACCTCCGCTTGATTCATCCACCAGGGAGATCAGGCTATATCCAAATTCCATCTCAATCGGTTCCACCTCAATCAGGGAATAGATATTATTGATGTCTTTATAATACTCTTCTTCTGTCACAGGCGCACTGGACATTTCCGCCGCCTGCTCCGCGGCCTGCTCCTGGAGAACCACATTTTCTTCTATCTTCCGGCTAAGCCTGTAACCACCAATAATAAGGAAGGCCCCCAGGATTCCCATCTGAATCTTCGGCATTCCCGGTACAAGCATCAGGACCAGAAGAACACCGCCTGTTATCATAATCGCCCTGGGCTGGGCAAGAAACTGCTGTGACACATCTTCATTCAGGCTGCCCTCTGAAACAGCTCTTGTTACAATCATACCGGTTGAGGTGGATATCAAAAGGGCCGGAATCTGAGATACCAGACCGTCTCCTACCGTTGCAATGGAATAGACCGAAAGGGCCTGTGAAAGTTCCATTCCTGAAATTAATATACCCATGGCGAAGCCGCCAATCAGGTTAATCACGGTGATGATGATGGACATAATCGCATCACCCTTGACAATTTTTGTGGCACCATCCATGGCACCGTAAAAGTCGGCTTCTCTCTGTATTTTGCTTCTTCGTGTCCTGGCTTCCTGCTCATTAATCAGCCCGGAGCTTAAGTCTGCATCAATTGCCATCTGCTTACCGGGCATGGCGTCCAACGTAAATCTGGCAGCAACCTCTGCCACACGTTCCGCACCCTTCGTAATAACGATAAACTGAACTAATACAATAATGAAGAAAATAATAAATCCAACAATAACATTTCCCCTAAGCACAAAGTCACCAAATGAATGGATGACCCGTCCTGCCTCTCCCTGGTTGGACAGAATATTTCTGGTTGAAGAAACATTAATTCCCAGCCTGAAAAGGGTAGTTATCAGCAAAAGTGACGGGAATATAGAAAACTCCAGGGGTTCTTTTATGTTCATACTAATTAAAAGAATAATCATGGATATAGATATGTTTATAATAATCATGACATCCAAAATAAATGGAGGCATGGGAATAATCAAGAGCAAAACAATGACTATTACGAAAAGAGCCACTGAGTTATTTAACAACCGCTTCATGCTTTACCTCATCTTCTTGTTCATCTTATATACAAATACCAGCACCTCTGCTACTGCACCGTAGTATTCCATCGGTATTTCATGGTTTACCTCTGTCTGTGCATACAGACCTCTGGCAAGAGGTTTATCCTCTATGACTGCAACATTGTGTTCCTCTCCGATTCTGACAATCCGCAGGGCAAGCTCATTCTGCCCCTTCGCAACCACAATAGGTGCGTTATTTTTATCTGTATCATAAGAGAGTGCAACTGCAAAGTGCGTAGGGTTACGGATAATAACATCTGCCGCCGGAACCGCCTGCATCATTCTCATTCTGGCCCTCTGCCTCTGTAAATCACGAATCCGCCCTTTAATTTCCGGATTTCCTTCCGTCTGTTTAAATTCTTCTTTTACTTCCTGTTTTGACATACGAATCTTACGCTCATAGTCCCATCTCTGGAACAAGTAGTCAAAAAGGGCAATTACTGCAAATACCATGGAAACTCTGATAATCATCGTCAGCATCATATCAAACATATAAGTAATTGAGCCTGTAACTGACATATCCATGGTGCGCATTACCGTTTCTGCATCTGCTTTTAGCAGATTATAAAGAATTACAATAAGTACAATTACTTTTAAAATATTTTTTACAAGTTCTGTTGCGTTTTTTAATGAAAAAAGCTTTTTTATCCCCTGTATAGGGTTTATTCTGTTGAATTTTGGATAGAAATTTTTTGCGGTGAAAAGGAATCGTGTCTGAATCCCATGCATAATCACTCCTACGGTCATACAAATAAATGCAAAAGGTAATATTGTCTTTGCAGCTGCCAGCAAAAATTCTCTTCCATATTCCCCCACATTATTTTGGTTTAATTCATTCACGCTCCCGGCTAATTCCAGAAATCGTTTCATGAACTGCGTAATCGTATTCAAAATATAAGGAGACAACTGCTTTAATGCATAAAAAGAGACAAAGACAAACACAATGTTAACAACATCCGTGCTTTGAAAAATATTTCCTTCTTTTCTTTCGTCACGCCTTTTTTTCGGGGTGGCTTTTTCGGTTTTTGAATCTGCGGCCAAACAATATCCCTCCCTTTATTACCCTGCAAGCCTCAATATATCCTGTATTGTCTGCACCATGTCCGTAATAAGCCTGCTCAGGAAATCCCCTGCCGGTGATATCATGAAAACCATCATAATAATTCCCAATATCACCCTGAGCTGAATGCTTACTACAAAAAGATTAATCTGCGGGATAATCCGCATCAAAAGCCCCGTTGCAATTTCCATTAAAAATTCAAATGCTATAATCGGAAATGACAGCTTTACTGCCAAAACGATACATTGTATAAATATATTCAGCATGGACTGGGCTGCATCCGTTCCCAGCACAACGCCGGCATAAGGTACAACATTTCCTGATTCAGCCAATATCTTAATCAGTGCCAGATGCCCGTCAACCGCAAAAAAAAGCAAGAGATAATATATCTGCAGTATATTTCCGGTCATAGCTACCTGTGTGCCGTTCTGTGCATCATACACAGTAGACATGGACAATCCCATCTGAAAATCTATCACTGATCCCGCATAAGTAACTACCATGTCGAAAAGCTGCATCACAAATCCTGCCAGATATCCCAATGCAAATTCTTTTAACAGGAGTACGCCATACACAATCGCCGATGTGACATCTGCGTCCGGCACCTGTGCGGAAGGGTATACTCCAATAGCAAGTACAAATACCAATCCGGTCTTAAATATCGCCGGTATGGTCTTTCTGCCGAGGACAGGGTTCAAAAAAACAAAACCGGACATCCTCATCAGAATCAATGTAAATAACACAAACTCCGGTGTGCCTGTCAAAGACATTTTACTCCTCCTAACCTGCTATCAGAAGAAATATCTGCTGAGTAAATTCCTGCAGTGACTTTAACATACTATCGCCCATCACAACAAGCAGCACGCCTATCACAATCAATTTCGGTACAAATGTCAGCGTCTGCTCATGAATCTGTGTCGCGGCCTGAAGGATGGAAATGGCAATCCCCACTACCATACTGATAATTAATATCGGCCCCCCAAGCTTCACAGCCATAACAAACAGCTGATACATCAGGTCCATAATTTCTCCGGTTGTCAGCATCCTTCTTCCTCCTGTCAGTAATTAAAGCTTTTTACTATAGTAGAAAATAGCAGCTCCCATCCGTTCAGTGTGACAAATAATAACAGTTTGAACGGTAATGCGATGGTTGCAGGGGGCAGCATAATCATTCCCATAGACATCAATGTACTGGATACAATAATATCAATCAGAAGAAATGGAATAAACAACAATAATCCGGCCATAAATCCCCGTTTTAGTTCGCTGGTCATAAAAGACGGAATAATAACCGTCAGAGGCAAATCGGGAGCTTCCATTGTCTCCTCAATCCCCGCCATATCTATATACATATTCAGGCTGCTGTTTTCTGTCTGCCTGAGCATAAACTCCTTCATAGGAACCGCTGCCCGCTGCAATGCTTCCTGCTGTGTAATCTCACCAGTTTTATACGGCTGGTATGCATCTGTATTGATATCCTGAATCACCGGATTCATAATAAATAATGTCAGAAATAATGCAATCCCCGTCAGCACCATATTAGGCGGTGTCTGTTGTATTCCCAGTGCATTCCTCGTGAAAGAAAGAATAATGATGATTCTGACAAAGGAAGTCATCATGACAACAATAGACGGAAGAAGCATTAAAACTGTCATCATGACAATTATTTCCAGGGAAGGGACCTGATCCCCATTTATATTAATTAAAGAATTTGTATCCATGTATTTACTTCTTTCTTTTTGTCAGTCTTTCCAACTGCAGTTTAAAATTCGGGATTTCCAAAGAGTCTCCCATACTGTCTTCCAGTTCCTCTAATTCATCAAACTTATCCAGCACGGTAATCTGAGAAGAGGTCATCCCAAGCAAGAGGTATTTTTTCCCCGCCTGAACAATAACAAGGGTCCCATACTGCCCGACCGGAAGCTGGGACACCATCTTCATATACTGTGTTTTCCCTCTAACTTTTCCTGTCCTTCCAATATGCTTTGAAGAGATGTAGGCCAGATAGAGAATTCCACCAATAATCAGCAAGGAGCCCAGTGCCGTAGTTATTCCATCAAACATATGTATACTCCCTTATTCAAGCAATGAAATCTCTTCTTTCAGGATCTCTGTGATGCGGATACCAAAATTATCATCCACCACTACTACATCCCCTTTTGCGATGCACTGTCCATTGACAAACAAATCTACTTGTTCCCCTGCAAGTTTATCAAGAACTACCAGTGAACCTTTATTCAGATCCAAAATATCCTTCACTAGTTTTCTTGTCCGTCCAATCTCCACGGAAACGTCAAGGGGTACTCCCATAATCAATTCCATATTTGCATCCTGCTCCTCCTGATCGGGCTGACTGTCCGCGCTTGCAGCTAAATTCGGCCGCGGTGCGGGATTAACCCCTATCTTTTTCGGAGCACGTACCTGCTGCATCTGAGCCTGCATTTGCTGCATCTGCTGCATTTGCTGGTACATCAAGTTCATCATACCTGCAATAGCATCGGAACTCTGTACATTTACCGGCGCTACCTGATCTGCCATGCTTGATGCCTGAACCGGCGCGCTTTGAGGCTCCCCACTCTGTAGCGGGAATACATCTGCCTGTACCTGTCCGTTTGCAGGCTGAAGCCCGGATATATCTGCCTGTACCTGCCCTGCCGCCTCCTTTGGCCGGGATAAATCTTTCTCTATCTGTTCCAGCGAACTCTCCGGCTGAGGTACATCTGCCTGTACCTGCTCCTGAACTGCTGTAGCTACAGGAGAAGTTTTCTGTGACTCTTCCTCTATATCAGGAACCCCATCAGAAAAGAATCCGGCAACCAGTTCATGTGCAAGTCCTATAGGCATAAGGTTTATAAACTCACTTTTCAGCTTGTCCGCAATCTGAATTGTAAATCCAATCACAACCATCATTCCGTCGTCTTCAAAATACTTCTCTTTAAACTGGTCTGCGCTTGTAACCTCAAAGGATTGAGGAGTCGAAATATTTACTGTTCTTCCCAGTAATTCTGAAAGTGCAGTCGCCGAAGCCCCCATCATCTGATTCATAACCTCACAGATGGCACTTATGTTCATTTCATCCAACTCAAAGTCTTCTTCCGCTATCTCCATGCCCATCAGCATTTCAACAATAACCCGCACATCATTGCGTTTCAGAATCATTATATTGCTGCCTGTAAGACCTTCTATGTAAACGATTTCTACCCCAACGGCCGGTTCCAGATGGTTGAACTGAAATTCATCCTTTTTTTGGACCTGAACAACCGGAGTTGTAATATCTACCCGTGCATCCAGCATTGTAGAAATAGCCGTTGCTGAAGCGCCAAGACTAATATTCAGTATTTCTCCTATGGCGTCTATTTCCATTGAACTTAATTTCTTATTGTCCATTCGTTAACTCTCTTTCCGGCAATGCCAAGCCACTCTTTATTTTCCTATTTCTAACGCCTTCTGTGCCATCTGCTTTACAGCATTAAACGCAGTAATGTTCGCTTCATATGAACGTGTAGCTGCCATTGCATCTGTTGTTTCTTGTACGACATCCACATTGGGCATCCTGACATACCCCTGGTCGTCGGCATCCGGATGTTCCGGGTTGTACACCGCTTTTAACTCTGTAGCATCATCCACGATTGCAGTGGCCTCAACTCCGCCAGTTGAAGTTTTTTTGCCCATTGCCTTGTTCAGCACTGCACGGAAGTCATCTTTTGATTCCAAAACCACCAGTTTTCTGCGGTATGGTGTTCCATCCTCGGTTCTGGTTGTTTCAATATTGGAAATATTTTCTGCTGCAACATCCAGGCGCAGCCTCTGCGCTGTCATGCCAGTCGCACTAATATTCAGAGAACTTAAAAAAGACATAGCGTTCCCTCCTTAACTATTGATCAAGTATTTTTGATACTGTATCCAGGATGCGGGTTGGTTTGAAAGGCTTTACAATAAAATCCTTTGCCCCTGATTTGATAGCTTCAATAACCATAGTCTCCTGTCCCATTGCAGAACACATAACGACTGTAGCTCCTGCATCATGTGCCTTAATCGCTTTCAGGCATTCTAATCCGTCCATATTAGGCATTGTGATATCCATCAGCACAAGTTCCGGCTTAATATCCTTATACATCTGCAGCGCTTCTACACCATCACCAGCCTCACATACATCCGTATATCCTCCTTTTGACAGAGTATCCTTCACCATCATGCGCATGAAAGCCGCATCATCTACTACCATAATCTTTGCCATTTGTTTTTACCTCTTTCTTTGATGATTTTATTTACACAGCAGCAATTATTCTGCTGGTACTGCCACATTGAGCCGCTCTTCTATTCTGACTGCAGCATTCTTTTTATGTGCCCCAAGCGTCCCTTTAAACCATGGATGCTCCTCCACATACAATGTAACGTCCATATCTTTTCCTCTATTCATATCTATGACATCCCCTACCCTGAGGCTGCATACATCATGTAAGCTTAGTTTCGCTTCGCCAAGCTCGGCCCGCATTTCCAGCGAACCTTTCTTTAATCTTCCCATAATGATTTCCTGAGCGTTCGCAATACCTTCATCATAAAGTCCAGCTACGTGCTTTCGCTTATCAATAATTGTGAAAATATTTGTCAGTAAATTTCCCGGAATACAAATTGTAATTTTTCCTTCTATTTCATTCATCTTTACACCAATCAAGATGATTGCCACCGGCTCCTCGAGACTGATTTCCTGGTACAGTCCTGGATTTGTCTCTAAGCCAAGCTCTCCCATGCCGACTTTGATGTAATTATTCCATGCATCCTTGGTCACTCCAAGAAGATAGTGCATCATCTTTTCGTACAGGGCACTTTCAATTTCTGTATAGCTGTAAGAAGAATCTATTGTATCATCATCCCCTCTTCCGCCTAACATCCTGTCAATCATATTAATCATCAGCTTTTGGCTTATATGAACCAAAACAGGGGGGGCTTTTGAATCATCCGGAAGGTTCAAAGGCATCAGCGTCATTACGTCATTGTCAGTCAACGCGTTGTTGAACTCGTGATAACGCTGTTCCTCCACAGTTATAACTTCCATCTCACAATTCGTTCTCAGGATTCCATTTACCCTGGAAGAGGCAAGCCGCGTATAATTATCATAAATTCCTTTGATTAATTTCAACTTATCTTTTGTAAATTTTTTAGGACTTGAAAAATCATACTTTTTCCAAGTCTTCTCTGGCTCCTTTTGTGGTTCAGAAACATTGTCTGTATCTTCATTCATCATAGAATTCAGCAATGCATCTATCTGACTTTGGGATAATACTTCTGCCATACTCTTACTCCTGTAGTTTTATAATGTACACTTCTTGAACGACTAATGTTCAAGACGGTATCCGCAAAACGTTACTCTTCGCTTTCTTTGTATACCTGCTCATAATACTCATCCAAGCTTTGTTCCACAGCTCCTGACTGTGTAATTAAAATCTCAACTCTCCGGTTCTGCGTCCGGCCTGCTTCTGTCTCAAAGGTGTCAATGGGGCGGAACTGACCATATCCGGCACTTACCAGCTTCTTGGGTTCTATGACATTTTTCTGCTGTACATAAGCTACCACCACCGCTGAACGGTTCGCGGACAATACTCTGTCACTTACCACCTCGTTGGGAATTTGCGGGTCTGCCTGGGTTGTGTGTCCCAGCACCTGTATTTCTTTGATTGAGTCCGCTGCCGGAGCAATTGCCGCAGAAAATGCATCCAGTACTTTCTTTCCGTCCTCTCTCAATACATAACTGTCCCCGTCAAAAAACACCCGGTCCCTGAAAGTTATAAATTGATACCCATCTCCCCGTGCAATCTGAATATCCATGGATTCCCCCGCGGAATTTTTTATTTTAACCAAATTATCATACAATGCTTCAAATTTCTCATCCGTATCTGATGTATTTCCTCCTGGAACATCCTCATTTCCTTCTCTGCCTATGTCATCTGTAACAATCTGAGACACTTCTTTTGCATCCGGGTTTAAGCTTCTGACCAGATTTTCCCATTTCACCTGATCTACAGAGGATATGGCATAGAGTAACACAAAAAAACAAAGCAGCAGCGTTACCATGTCACCATATGTATCCATCCAACTTCCGCTCTCTTCCTGCTTCTTTTCTCTTCGCTTCACGATACTCTTCCTCCCCAGTAATTTTTGATTCGGATATATCCCATATTACTTCTTTTTATTCTTTGGTTTTTTCTCTTTTTTGCTGCCGGTGTCTCCGCCCTCGCTGGCCAGCAGCTTCAACTGCCTCTTTTGCTGGAGCAGCGATGCCAGTTTTTCTCTTACAACCTTTGGATTTTCTCCTGCCTGAATACTCATCACACCCTCTATAATAATCTGTTTATAGAGTACTTCCTCTTCGTTTCGTATTCTTAATTTCTTTGCAATAGGCATGAAGATCACATTAGCCAAAATACATCCATAAAATGTGGTAATCAGGGCGATTGACATATTAAGTCCCAGGGATTCTGATGACCCTGAAGACAAATCCATGTTTTTCAGCATATTAATCAGGCCTACCAGAGTACCAATCATACCAAACGCCGGAGCGAACTGCGATGCCTTGTCATAAATTGCTACCTCTTCTTCATGTCGGGCCGACATACTGTCTACTTCCATCTCCAGCAACTCCCTGACCTTGTCCGCCTCCATAGCGTCCACTACCAGCAGAATCCCCTGCTTAAAAAAAGGATCCATTAACTCATTTGCCTTTTCTTCCAAGGCCAGCAAACCATTTCTTCTGGCAATCTGGGCAAATTCCACAATACTTTCAATCACAGGCTCCGGATGGAATTGCTTGTTAGATACCAGCTTAACCATATGTTTCCCCACATTTTTCAACATACTGAAGGGAAAGCTGGCTATAACGGAGCATAACGTTCCCCCAACAACTATGAGGACACTGGACACATCTGCGAAATTGCCCATATTGTCCATACCAATCCCATATACAATAAAGGCAAATCCACCAATAAGCCCTATAATTGTAGTAAAATCCATGATTAAACCTCCCTGTTATGCATGTAATAAATAGCCTGGTTAAACCTGATAATACGTGCAATAATTTCGTCCTTATTTTCGCTAACAATGTGGTATTTCCCATTCATCATAATAATCTTTGATTCTGGTATTAGCTCTATGTACTCCATTTGTGCAGGATTGATTAAAATAGGCTCTCCATTTAATTTGGTCAGCTCTATCACAACAGTCCACGCTCCTCTCTTACGTGGGGGGAAACATCCCCCGCACCTTTTATTCTTAACGTTTCATGGCAATCAACTGTTCCAGCATTTCATCTGTAACCGTGATAATCTTTGTATTTGCCTGATACCCTCTCTGGGTTGTAATCATGTTGGCCATTTCTGTTGCCATGTCCACATTGGACATTTCCAGATAGTTGCTTAAAATAGCACCTGTGGTTGTACCTACAGTCTGTATTCCCACAACACGTCCGGCATTGTCACCAATGTTATATAAATATCCTGCTGTCTGCTCCAGACCATTCGGGTTTTCCACAGAAGCTACTGCTATCTGGCCGATGGTGATTTCCTCATTGTCTGTTGTAACACCTTTGACAACACCGTCCATCCCAATCTTATAGGTCGCTACATTATAACGCTCACCCGTGTCTTGATCAACTGGTACCTGGATAGGGCGAAGGGTAGTTGTATCTATCACGCCCGTAGTATCCTGTGTAAAACCATAGATATAATTACCGGAGTTATCCACCAGATATCCATTGTTATCTACTTTAAAAATCCCCACTCTGGAAAGACTCATGTTGTTTTCCGCAATCTCGTCTGCAGGAATCCCAGGACCGCCGTTAATAATATTTCCTGTCATTCCGCCTACGATGAAAAAGCCTGTCCCATCAATCATACAGTTCAATGGATCACCAGTAAATCCCCAGCTTCCTGATGTGAAGTTCGTTGAAATAGAGCCCATGTTCACACCATAACCGAGCTGTGAGCTGTTTGTACCGCCGGTTCCTCCGGCGTTGGTATTGCCCCCTGTACTGTTTGTCAGGTTCTGATACATGGCATCCTGAAAGTTTGCAGATCTGCCTTTATATCCCCATGTGTTTACGTTTGCAATATTGTTACTGATTACATCCATCTTACTTTGATGTGAACGCAGCCCTGAAATTGCTGCATACATTGATTTAACCATATTCTTTGTACCTTCTTCCTTTTTTCTTCTGCCATAGTCCACGTATGCCAGTCACGCATACGCACAGCCTCCATATATGGTCCGGCTATATTAAAACGGCACTGTCAATATTCGTAAAAATACTTTCTTTCATCTCCTGCGAATTCATCGTAGTAACCACAAGGTTATTAGGAATATTCACAATAAATGCATTTTGGGCCCCGATGATAACAACATCCTTTGCCCCTTTTTCTTTTGCCTTTTCCACCGCCTGGTTCAGATCCTGCACAAGGGAATCTGTCAGATTTACCCCACGCTCACTTATTCTGGCTGATGCATGTTTAGAAAACCTGACCCCCGAAGCGGACGCCCTTTCCTGAAACACCGCAGAAAATGACTTCCCGGATTCCGAAGCGGATACTGTCCCATGTTTCAGCTTTAATTGCTGAATACTAGTCAGTGCCTGTATTTCCGCCATTTTCTGCCTCCCCGCTTCCGTTATCACCGGATTCATCTGCATCCGGAACTTTTCCTACTGTCATAATTTGTGCCATATGATAGGACTTATCTCCCATAAAAAGAATCGGATTTTCTCCCATTAGTATTCCGGTAACAGTTCCGCTGGTCTTCGCTCCTGTAAATTTTCCGCTGCTGTCAACCTCAGCCATCGTTACTTCTTTTCCTATCATAGAAGACGCATAGGTAATCGTATTGATTGTAGACATATTTGTGATAGCTTCTATCATCTGCGTCTGCACCATCTGCGACATCATCTCACTTGTATTCATTGGATTATCTGCATCCTGATACCGCATCTGCGCCGCAAGCAGCTTATAAAAATCGCTGACGCTCATTCCCGTCGCACTGCTTGTTCCAGATGCGCTAGCTGCAGATGAGGCATAACTATAAGCACCTAATCCCTGGATTTCGCTCATATGTTGTTCTCCCTTTCTTTTCTTATACTAAACCTAATCTTAACTGCTGAAGGAACTGCTCCGCCCCCTCGTGAACTTCTTCTTTTTGATTCTCCTGCTGTTGGCTCCTTGCATGTTCCTGGCTGCTTTCCTGCTCATTGTGCTGATCCAGGTAGTCGGCATGAGGTACATCCACAATTACATCTGTGGGACTGCCAAGTCTTGACTGAATCAAGCTACCCAGTTCGCCTGCATTCTGCATCATTACATGCATAGTCTTAGCCTCCATGCAGACAATAGAAATTACTGTTTTTCCATTCTCATAGGATGCATTCACCAACAGGGTTCCCAGATTTGCCGGTTTCAACTGAACTTGAAATTCCCGTTTTCCTTCACTGATATGTTTTACAATCGTATCTTTCAGTGCCTGCATATCAGGCTGTGTACTTTCCTGACTGTATGTAACAACTTCTTTCTGCCCGGTAACTTCATGGGTATATCCTGTGCTGCTTCTTGAATTTGCAGCAAACTGTTGTATTCCATTGTTACTATCCTCTGCAGATATCTTGTACAGCTCCTTTGCATCTTCCTGTGTACTGCTTTTTTGTGCCGTAAAAACTGGTGCTGCTTCTGCATTTTCCCCCTCTGCTGCCAGAGCAGGGCCCAGAGAATTTTCCGTCTGGATTTCATGTCCCAATGGCAGGATAGCTTCTGTATCATTTGCTGCAGGTGCCTGTAATACCGGTTGTTTTGTATCAAGCAGATTTCCTTTGCCTTCTGCAATATTTTCCCGTATGTGCAGTTGGCCTTCCTCCTGGAGTATTGCTGCCTGTTGTGCTGCTCCCTGTCCCGCAGTGAGAAAGTCCCCTTCACTTTGCAGTACAGACGGTACGCCTGCTGCCGCATCCTGTTCCCTTACAGCTTCCTGGAACTGAGTCCAGGGAAATACAGCCTGCATTTGCGGATACACGGTTTCCATACCCGTCACTGGAGCATCTGCAGTCTTCTGCTCCTTGGATTTCTCCGGCATAGTCTGCTCTCTTTGCCCGTCTAAAATATCTTTAAACTGTTTTCGAGGACTGTATGTATTCCTTTTTGTACTTACGTCCGCGGCACTCCAGTTTCCTGTTTGGGATAAAGTCTCTACAATCTGATTCATTCTCCTCCTCCTTTCCTCTTAAAATAATTTATAGTAATCTGCATATATATGCAGTCTTACTCTCCTGCTGCGGCTCTTCCTGACATCGTATTCGAAACGAATTCCTCAATCAGCCTTTCGTCTTCCTTTAGAACTTCTTTGTCATATTCCTGTTTTCTTTTTACCTTCAGCATGTCAATGGAGGCCGTGTCCTGTTTCGCAGCAATTACTTCCTGCCGCTTTTTTTCCTCAGTATCTTTAAGGTGTACCAAATTTTGTTTTTCTGCATTTATTTTGTTTATCAAAGCCTGAAGATAATTTTCAAGTGCTCTCAGCTTATTCACCGGAACCCCCTGAAGCTTTACCTGGTTATACTCCACCGCACACACTTTATGTTTTTGTTCCAGGCCCTCAATCTGCTCTTCTTTCTGAATAACGGCCCGTACAATTTGTGCATGCTCATTTCTCAGGTTTCTCTCAATTTGAGCCTTGTAGCTCAAAACCTTATCCAATGTAAATGAAAAACGCTTCACCTTTCATCCTCCTGTTACTTCAGAATCTCTTCCATCATACGTAAAACCTCTTCCTTGCTGTAGCTTTCTTCTATTTCCTGCATTAAAAACGCGTTAACCCGGTTGATTCTTGAAATTGCATCATCCAATCTTGGGTTTGTCCCTGATTTATAGGCGCCGATAGATATCAGATCTTCATTCTGCTCATACAGGCTTAATATATCTCTGAGCTTTGATGCCAGTTCTTTATGTTCTGGCGTCACAACGTTGTTCATCAACCTTGAAATACTGGAACTGATATCAATGGCAGGAAAGTGGTTTGCATTCGCCAGCTTTCTGCTGAGTACGATATGCCCGTCCAGAATTCCCCGGACGGTATCCGCTACCGGCTCATTTGTATCATCTCCCTCTACAAGTACGGTATAAACACCCGTAATCGAGCCTTTTTCAAATTTCCCGCTCCGCTCCAGAAGCTTAGGGAACTCGGCATAAATAGAAGGAGTATATCCACGGGCAACAGGTGGTTCTCCGGTGGCAAGACCAATCTCTCTTTGTGCCATTGCAAAACGTGTCAGGGAATCCATCATCAAAAGCACATCTTTTCCCTGGTCCTTAAAATATTCTGCAATGGTAGTGGCTACCATGGGACATTTCATTCTGAGCATGGCCGGCTGGTCGGAAGTTGCAACTACCAGAATAGAACGCTTCATTCCTTCCGGCCCCAGATCCTTCTCCACGAACTCACGTACTTCACGCCCCCGCTCCCCTACCAGTGCAATGACATTAATATCTGTTTCTACATTTCTGGCTATCATACCTAACAGTGTGCTTTTCCCCACGCCGCTGCCGGCAAAAATCCCGATACGCTGTCCTTTTCCTATAGTGTTCAACCCATCAATCGCCTTAATGCCAAAACTTAGGTCCTCTGTAATAGGAGGTCTTGTAAGAGGGTTAATCTTTGGGCTCTCCACATAATAGTAACGATCAGATGTAAATTCGCCTTTGTCGTCCATGGGGCTTCCAAGGGCATCTATGACCCTCCCCCGCAGAAATTCGCCAACCAGGATTTTCAGCCTCTTCTTTGTATTCCTGACAAAGCTCTCTGTACCAATCCCATGCATATTTTCATATGCCATCAACTGCACCTTATCATCTCGAAAACCAACTACCTCAGCCGGTATCTGCTTTTTTTGTTCGTCATTATAAATCAGAACAATATCGCCAATGTTAGCGCCCCCACCAGATGCTTCCATTGCCATTCCGGTAATATTTTCAATTTTTCCGATATGGCTGATCGTCTCAGATTTCATAATCAAGCCCGGCAAATCCTTGAGCATCTGTCTCCCCCTGTCTTCTTCGTGTGCGTGTCTTATACTTACAGACGCGCATTATTTAATATCTCTTTTATGTTTTCAAGCTGTGTTCCAACACTCATATCAATAATTTCATCGGGCAGCTCTACGATACATGTTCCTGTATCCTCTTCCTCCAGCATGATAATCTTTACATTATCCGACAGCTTGGAAAGCTCCTGCAAAAACTTGGCATCTCCTCTGACATCCATAGTTTCCTGGCCTTTGCCAATATAAATTTTGGCCCATGCCGATTTTTTAAGCCGGCCTGTTGCAGACAAAATCATACGCTCCACAACCTCACTGCTGGATTTCAAACTGGTTTGCACAATTTTTTCACCGATTGCCAGGGCGATGTTTTTCAAATCATCAATATACTGCTCCAGCAATCTCTCTTTCGCATTCTCCACGTCTTTTATGTACTCTGCAAGCCGCTTCTGAAGGTCTTTAAATTCTGTCTCAAACCGGAGGCTGTAGTCTTTCAGGGCCTGCTCACTCCCATCTTTGTATCCCGCCTCATTTCCAGCGGCAAACCCTGTCTGGTAAGCTTCGGTCTTAATATCCTCCGCCTCCCTCTTGGCCGCATCTAAAATGAGTTTTCCCTCTGCATAGATTTCAGACAGAATATCTACTGTAGATTGCTGCTCTTCTTCCTCTTCTTCCTCGAGAATCATTTTTCCTTCTTTTTTTTTCACCTCGATGGCAAATTCCGGATAGAGTATATCCTTTTCCAAACCCTGTATATTATCCGGCTGATCCTTCAATACTCTATACAATGATTTCATCCTTTCCACCCTTGCCTATTACAAGTTCGCCTTCCTCATCAAGCTTTCTGATAATCTCGACAATTCTCTGCTGCGCCTCTTCTACATCACGCAGACGGACATTAACCGTAACCTCTAAATCGGACTGTACCGTGTCTGCCATACGGCTTGACATATTGGAGTAAAACAATCTGAGCATATCTTCGCTTGCATTCTTCAAAGCATACACAATATCCTTCATATCGCATTCGCGCATGAAACGCTGGATTGCACGGTCGTTCATACCCATGATATCCTCGAACACAAACATCTTCTTCCGGATTGTTTCTGCCAGTTCCGGATCGTCTTTTCCCATCTCATCAAAGATATATTTTTCATTGCTTCTGTCCATACGGTTCATAACATCTGCAATATAATCTACGCCGCCGATACTTGTAAAGTCTGTTGTAAGAATACTATCAAATTTCCTCGCCAACTGGCTTTCCACAATCTTAATTGCATCTGGCGAAGCACTTTCCATCCTGGCGATACTCTCCACGACTTTCAGTCTCATGCGCTCCGGCAGCTCTGCAATTACCCCCGCTGCCTGTGCAGAATCCAGGTAGGACAGCACCAGCGCAATTGTCTGGGGCCGTTCATGCTGAAGAACCGAAAACAGATTTTTTATATCCGTCTTTGATATGAAATCAAAGGAGCGGTTCTTCATATATTTGGTTACCTTCTTGAGAAGTTCATTGGCTACAGCCTCTCCGTATGTTTTCTCAAGTACGGCTCTTGCATACTCAAGTCCTCCGTCTGTCACCACCTTCTGGGTCAGGCAGGTCTTATAGAAATCATCTAAAATTGTTTCTGTCTGTTCCGCTTCCAGATGCCCCAGCTTTGCCACTTCCAAAGTAAGTTGCTCGACCTCTTCTTCTGTCAGATATTTGTATACTTTGGCCGCCTTGTCTGCACCCAGAGCTGCTATAACCGCTGCTGCTTTCTGTCCAGGTGCTAATTTCGGGGTGTTACTCAGGCGAGTTGCTTCCATCTTGTTTCCCTCCATTCAGCCAGCTCCTGATCATTTGTGCAGAAATCTCAGGATTGTTTTCCGCAAATTCTCTTACATTTTCTCTCAATTCCCTGCTCTTTTCATTCTGCATTTGCAAAATTTCCGACTTCATAGTTTCCTCAGGAATCAGGAACTCTTCAAATGTGTCCTCTTCCTCGACTTCGGTGCTGCGTCTCTTCCGCCTTCTTCTGAGCAAAATTACAATCAGCAGAATTACAAGAAGAGCTATAACTGCCGCTGCTATAATAATTGGAAGATACTCTTTTACCGCATCAACAATATTAGTGGCTGCCGCCTCCTTGGTTTCTCCGTCTTTAGGTTCATAGAAGGGTGAGTTCACAATTGTAATTTTTTCCTTCCGGTCTGCCGCTGCAATTCCTGTTGCATTTCCAACAAGATCCAGAAGCTGGTTCATACTGATATTGCTGAGTGAATCGCTGTTGATTGCCACAGATACCGTTAAATCCTCCAGCACCCCGGGATCTAATGCACCCTGTTCCTTTACCTGATTTACAAGGTAATCCCTTGTGGCACTTTCACTCACTACAGTACCGTCAGCAGCATTTGTATCTGCATTATATTCTGTTTCGTCAGCATTGGTCTCCGTACCCGCCACACCGCCTGCAGTACCACTTCCATCTGTCACAGTCCTGCCGGTGGTTTCACTGGATACAATTCCTGTCTTATCCTTCTCATCAATTTTCTCCGGAGTATTATAAGTCGTTGTCTCACGGACAACCTTCTCCATGTTAACCTTGCCCCGGGCTGAAACCCGTATATTGTTATTCCCGAAAAATGGTTCTAAAACATTGATAACCTTTTTGGAAATCTGGGTTTCAATCAGTTGGGCAATCTCTTCTCCGGCATCTCCCGAACTTCCTGTTCCATCCTGATTTACCGAAACCTCAAACCCATTTCCATCAAACACAGATACATTTTCCATCTGCATATCGGGCACGCTCCTGGCAACCAGGCGCTGTATCGCTAAAGCCTGCTTCTCCGAAGGGGAATCACCATTTTCCATCGTAACAACAGCAGAAGCACTTGTCACCGATTTATTCTCCGGGTCTGACAGAACATACTTCTCCTCATCAGCCAAAGCTATTGTTACTTTCGCATCTTTTACGCCGTCAAAAAGACGGATAGTAGCACCAATACGATTCTGCAAATCATAAAGCTTATATGTCTGCTTCTCTGTATCAGTGGTCATTCCGCCCGCATTTTCTGTAAAAACATCATATGTAAAACCACTTTTAGGATATCCTTCATATGCCAGGTCAGCTCTGGTCTGGTCTGCTATATCTTCAGGAACAAGAATATTGCCGTTATCATTATACTGATATTCCACTCCTGACTCTTGCAGCTTGCCCACAATCTGAGTCGCTTCCTCCTTGGTCACCCCGGAAAACAGCGTTGTGTATTCTTTATGATTCAAAATCAAAGCTATAATTACTGCAGCAGCTATGAGTGCAACCGCTCCTCCTGCGACCAGAACTTTTGTCTTTGTACTGTATTTGCCTAAAAATTGTTTTGCATCTTCTATTTTTAGTTTTAATTTTTCCATGTTTTCAGCCAACATCCTTTATCTTTTTATTACTTATAAACTGATCCTCATCAATTCATTATAAGACTCAACTGCCTTATTTCTTAGCTGAACCAACATGTCTACAGACAACTGTGCTTCCGATGCTGCAATAGTCACAGTATGTACATCATCAATCTGTCCAGTTGACAACAGATACTGCTGTTGTTCCAGTTCCTTTTGTGTGTCGGTAACATCCTTCACTGCATTTTCAAAAATACCTTTAAAAATTCCAGCGCTGCTATTTTCCGTCTGAGCAGTCTTTCCCGTTTCTGCAAGACTCCCCCATAATTGTATTGGTGTAATAAACCCTGTCTCCATCTTCTGCCTCCTACTGACCCTTAATTGCAGTTCTAAGTCTAGCAATGTCACTATTTACTGAGCTCAATCCATATTGATACTGTAACGCGGTTCTGCTCATCTCAATTAACTGTACATCTGCATTCACGTTATTACCGTCCAATCTGGCAGACTCACTTTTGGATTCCTGGACAGAGGTCTGCGCCCCTGAAATTGCTTTTTGAATCTGGGTCCGGTTTCCTGTCTCCATTGCCGCCTTCAGCCTGCTCTGGTAATTCTCCTCAAAAGTCACATATTTGGACTTATACCCCGGTGTGTCCACATTGGCAAGGTTATTTGATATAGCACCCTGCTTTTCCCACAGATAATCCAGCGATTTCGCTACCATAGAAATTGAATTACCCCAAAATCCATTGATACCTGACATGTTGTTCCTCCTTTTATTGCTCTGCCTCTGCAACAATTATTTTAAAACAAAACTTGCTATTTATTGATATTTTTCGACATTATAAGTCAAAAAAAATTAGCACACTATGAATTTTTCCTCAAAGTCATCTACCGGCATCGGCCTGTCAAATAAATATCCCTGCCCAAGTTCACATCCGTATCGTTTGAGAATTTCTTTCTGCGGTACAGTCTCAATTCCTTCTGCCACTGTATGTGTAAGCTTCAAATCCCTGCACATATGTAATATATATTCTGTAATCGTTCTGGACTTTCCTTTGCTCTCTATCTTATCCACCAGACTTTTATCCAGCTTAATTTCATCAAAGTCCGCAATTGACAGAATCGCCAAATCGGAATACCGTGAGCCAAAATCATCCAAAGATATGGAGAATCCCATTCTTTGAAGCTCTCCCAGCAATTCACGCAACTCATGACGTTCAAGCAGCCCCATGTTTTCAGTAATCTCTATCGTAATCAAATGGGGAGGTACCCTGTACCGGTCACAAATCATTCTCATTTTTTTCACAATATCTTCTTCTGTCAGGGTAACTCTGGAAAAGTTCACGGAAATGTTCATAGATTCTATGCCTGATGACTTCCACTTCTTAATGAGACCGCACACACTCTCCAACATATACATATCAATGTAACGAATCAACCCTTCTGATTCATATCTGTCGATAAAAGCAATCGGAGGTACAATGCTTCCTTCTTCATCAATATATCTCACCAGTGCTTCTGCTCCTCCGATTTTTCCTGTTTTCAGGTTAATCTGAGGCTGCAGGTAAACCCGGAACCGATTATCACTAATCTCTTCTCTTAATTTTTCCGAAAGGACTGTCTGATACTTGCTCCTGGTTTCAATCTGCTTGCCGGTTTCCAGTCTCTCATTGTAATGGTTCATCTTCGCAAGACTCATCTTTTCATTGGCAACGGAAATATGATATTCAATATCGTTCTCCCCGTCATAATAACTTGAACCCACGGACACCTGAAACTGGTCATCCCATTTTGCCCGCTCCGCGAGCTCTTTTACAATGTGTTCGAACGCAGCTTTATCCATATTTCTTCCAAAAGCCATGAATTCATCTTCTCCGATGCGGTAAACATCATCTCCAAAAAATGATTTTAATACCTCCGCAGTGTGAATCAGCATGAAATCACCCCATTGGCGCCCATATGCATTGTTGATAGTACGCAGCCTGTCTATGTCTGCCACCAAAACTCCAAACCTGCAGAATTCATGTCTGCCCATCTGTGCCAGCCTGTCCAGATAACTTCTGCGGTTCCCTACTTCTGTGAGCTCATCCACATTACTCAGATAAATAACCCGGTCTGCAAGCATCCGGTGTCTCATCTCATTTGTAAAAAACACCGCCGCAGATTTCAGAAAAACTGTTGTGTCAAGATTCTCCCGTGGATTACTCACTCCCAAAAGCCCAATAATTTTCCCTTCTGACTTCACTGGAACTATCATGAACTTCAGGATTCCCAATTCACGGAACCCCCTGTATTCTTCACCATCCTCCGGCACTACTTCTTCCAGGGAGACGAGAACCTTGTCTTTTTCCTTAGACAAACGATGTAAAAAGTCACGAACCTTCTCAAAGGAAATATCTTCCAGAAGGTTTACCATAGGCCTTTCTGTCGGCATACGCCACCGGAATGCATCTGACACGATTTCCTTATCAAGGTCAAACCACAGCGTATATGCACTTTCCGCCCTATAATACCCCGCAACTACATACAAAAATTCTTCCGCTATACTGTCAAACTTTTCCTTCTTATCGTATTGATTCAAAATACCTGCGCATTTAACCAATGCTTTTTCAGCCGAAAGTTCTGCTTTCAGTCTGTTCTCCACCTCTTCCGTAATATCGGAAGAAATTCCCAGGTGAAATTTTTTTCCGTCACTTTTCACCAGCAAATCTTTACTTAGAAGGTGCTTTCCCATCTTCTTATTGAAGTATTTCCATACATAACTGCCTTCTGCAAACATATTGCGGGGACAAAAATCACAAGGACTTTCGTTACCCTGAAGAATTTGATAACAGGGCTTTTCAAACCATTCTTCTTTAGGAATGTTCCCCAAAGCATTTATTGCCTTCTTATTCAGATAATACAGCTTGTAATTTTCCAGACCCGAAAGATATATAATATCATTTCCTTCATCTAAAACCGAGGTTAAGACCTCTTGAAAGTCATTTCCCATACTTGCCCGTACTCCTTTGTATGTCGTACCATTTCCTGCTGTATTTCCAATTTTTGACATGATCACTCCGTCACATACAAATTTTACTACATATCACTTTAGTAATCAAGCCCAAATCTGAAATTATATGCCATTTTTAGCATCTTTTGCTATCATTTAAAATACATTTAACATTCCAGCTTATGGAAAAGCATGTATGGAATAGATGTTTTTATGTATCCAATTTTATGGATATAAGTATTATTCCTTTTCCTCTCCGGGAAGATAATTTAAGAAGTAAATGTAAATGTCTACAATTGCCTGATACAGCTCTTCCGGGATTTCTGCCCCCAGCTCCAATTGGGTCAGCATCGTTGCCAGAGAATTGTCCTCATAAACGGGTACCCCGTTTTCCTTTGCAATCTCAATCATTTTTTCCGCCATATACCCTATGCCGGATGCCACAATAACCGGAGATGCCTGCTTATTTTCATCATAAGTCAACGCAACCGCCTTCTGATTAAGTAATTCCTTAAATTCTGACATTGACCGAATTCTTCCTTTCAAATATTTTAGGAAATGCGTCTGATATTGCTATGGACTCCTGACCAGTTTCTACAAATAATTCTTCCGCCCTGATTCCATTTTCCGTCATAATTTTCGTAATGTCTTCTGTGATTTTACGGCTCTTATCACCCAGCTTTTCCGGACAGTTCAACTGCATTCTGATGTTTCCGTCCTGATAAACAAAGTACATATCAAAAAAGCCCACATCTTCAATATCAAACTTAACGAGACCCTGCACCGCTCTTTTTCCCGGCTCCTTCTGTTCTCCCTGCCCCTGGGCATCAGGGTCCACCCACATTTCAGCAAACATGAGACGCCCTCCCACCTGCAGCGGAAGCATCATATGCAGTACCGGCATATAAACACTTTCATTAAGCAGTATGGACTGCATGAGATTTTGAAACACAGCTTTCTGTTCTATTCCCGCTTCCCCTGCCATGCCAGCCCGGACCAGTTCGGTAAACTTATTCATCCACTGATTCTCTTTTGAAACCTTTTCAAACTCAGTATTTGCCAGCACCTGAAACAGGACAGATGATTCAAACCCCTGAAAATATTTCTGCATCCCCGGATACCGCAGCAGTTGTTCAAAGGAATCCAAAACCCTGTCCGGCATTCCGTTCTCACAGCGTGCGGCATAGGACGCCAGAAGTGCCGCCAAATCCCTCATGCTGCCTCTCTCATGACTCCGTGATATGTAAAGGTTCAAAAAAGGCAGAACCTGTCCGCGGATTGTCTCCAGATTCTCCCTCATCTCTTTGCCGGGTGCATTATAATTAATTTGTCCTTCCAGTTGTTCCAGCCGCTCCCTTCCATCGGGATACATCTGTCCTTTTATCTGGTTCAGTGTCTGACGGATATTTTCCATAAGGTGGGGTGTCTCTGCCATGTCTGTATACCGCCTCAGAAAGTCGAGGATTCCCGCCTTAAGCTCCAGAGGGCTGTTTGAATTCATCACCTGCCTGAACAGTGAAAAAAAGGCCCCGCTGAAACGGACAGCAGCATTATTCTGTCCTTTCAGCAATCCCGGCAGCTCCTGAGGACGCACTTCTATCATATGAAGAAACTCAGCCAGATTCTTTGCAAAATCTTCCCCCAGTCCTGACTGAGCCAGTGTACCCATGCCTCTCATAAATAACTTCGAAAATTCCTCAGCCATCGCAGGGCTTTCCTTCATCTGCTGGAGAAAGGTGCCATAATTTGATTCATACTGGAATTTCAGCCCCACATCCTGCCCCTGTGCAGAATCACTTCTGGCATCCGGCTTCATGACTCTTTCCGGATTCACCTGTCCCTGAATAGATGGATCCGTAGTCTTTACAGGATTTGCTCTTACCTGGTTTGAATTGTCGTATCCGGTCATCGGAGTCGTGACTTTTAAAATATTTGACATTTTTTCACCTACCGTAATTATTTTTCTGTCTTTTTTGTCGATATATATGTTATAATGGGCGTATGTGTATAATGAATGATTCATTTTTTGTCCCAAAACATGTTAAGAGTACATTACCACACATTCCCTTCTGTTTGCAATATTTTTAACAAATATAAAATAAGGCGGTGCAAATTATGGATAATACTACAGATAGCTTGCTCGAGACTTTTCTATTTGAGACAAACTCTCTTTTAGAGCAACTAGATGAAAGGCTTATTAATGCAGAAAAGGCTGGCAGCTTCACGGAAGATGACGTAAATGAAATTTTTCGAAGTATGCACACAATCAAAGGTTCTTCTGCCATGTTGGAGTTTCACTCTTTAATGGAGGTATCTCATCACATCGAAGACCTCTTTTTTTACATACGTGAGAACGGAATGGATGCTTTAGATGACGAGCAGAAAAGTGACCTTTTTGACCTAATGTTTAAATCCATGGACAGGCTCAGAGACGATATCGTCCGTGTAGAAAATAGTCAACCTCTCGATGCAGATATTACAGACTTTATAAACGAGATCAATGGTTTTCTGAAAAGAATTCAAAAAGCAGGAGAAGCCGGTGTATCCGCATCCTCTCTCACTGCTTCTGGGGGCAATCTTTCCCCGGGTATCCAGTACAAAACAGATGCACCTTATCTGCTCCAGGTTTTCTTTGAACCTGACTGTGGTATGGAGAATCTTCGTTCTTTCATGCTGGTAACCGCACTGGAAGAAAAGGATTTGTCATTTCAGTTTTTCCCGGAAGATGTGGAGACAAATTCACAGACCAAGACCATCATTGCAGAAAATGGCTTTATACTCGCATTTGCTTCCCAAGAGGATGCAGAAAGTGCAATCCGGGTTCTAAAGAATACAAGCAACATCCATACATATGAATTAATCCCGAATGCAACTGAAGCACAGAAATCAGAGACATCCCCGACAGATACGGAGCATGAAAAAAGCCCCCAGACTGCTGCTGCCGCAGGCACCCAGCCTTCCGGTGCTTCTGCCACGCTTCCGTCTCATGCAAAGCAAAGCTTAATCAGTGTAAACCTGAGCAAGCTGGACAAGCTGATGGCAGTCGTTGGTGAGATTGTTATTACCGAATCTATGGTAATTGCCTCCCCTGAACTGCAAAATGTAAAGCTGGATAATTTCCTGAAGTCAGCACGCCAGCTACGCAAGCTGACCGATGACCTGCAGGATATTGCAATGTCCCTGAGAATCGTTTCCGTTTCCAGTGTATTCCAGAAAATGAACCGTATTGTCCGGGATATGAAGAAGACATTAAATAAGGATGTCCGTCTGACAATCATCGGAGAGGATACGGAAGTAGATAAGACCATTGTGGACAGCATTTCAGATCCGATTATGCACATTGTCCGCAACTCTATGGATCACGGAATTGAAGATGATGTACAGGACAGACTGGATGCCGGAAAAGATGCACAGGCAGAGATTATCCTTACTGCAAAGCATACAGGAAGCGAAGTCATCATTTCAGTAGAGGACGACGGCAAGGGTATGGATACGGCTGCCATCCTCGCAAAAGCAAACCGTGCCGGTCTTTTAACAAAACCGGAGGAGGAATATTCCAGAAAAGAAATTCTTTCTCTGCTTATGCTTCCAGGATTTTCCACCAACTCCGAAGTTACCGAATTCTCAGGCAGAGGAGTGGGGCTGGATGTTGTCCGCAAGAATGTGGAAGCAATTGGCGGTGTGATCAGTATTACCAGTGAAAAGGGCAAAGGAAGCTGTACGACCCTGAAGCTTCCGCTGACACTTGCAATTGTGGACGGTATGGAAATCTCCATAGGAGGAAACATATTTACAATTCCCATTGCCAATATCAGACAGTCCTTTAAAGCTACAAATGAGGACATCATTTTAGACGCTTCCGGTCATGAGATTATAAAATGCATGGATGAATTCTTCCCTATTGTCCGCATCCGCGATTTATTCCAGATGCAGGACGGGTTCACTGATCTAAGTGAAGGTATTATTATGTGGGTAGAGGCAAGTGACAAATCCTACTGTATCTTCGTAGACCAGCTAATCGGGGAGCAGCAGGTTGTGGTTAAGCCATTTCCGCCATACCTTAATAACTTTAACATTAAGCGCTCCGGCATCAGCGGCTGTACTGTTCTTGGCGATGGTAACATCAGCATCATTTTAGATGTTGCCAACATGTATACTGCCGCGCAGGAGATGTTTTAGACAACGTTCATGCAGAGCATATGACCCACGCACCGCAGTAAGTGTGCCGGGGCGTACTTGATAAAATGATTGGAGGTTTGATTATGTCAGACACAGCAGTGGTAAATAAT
Organism: Ruminococcus sp.; assembly: GCA_013911065.1. Lineage (GTDB taxonomy): Bacteria > Bacillota > Clostridia > Lachnospirales > Lachnospiraceae > Muricomes. The sequence continues at coordinate 156,711 of JACERV010000007.1, forward strand.
ATAGAAGAAGTGCAGGAAGAAACTGCCCGTTTTCTTACTTTCACATCGGACAATCTGGTTTTCGGAGTCAGTACAGACAACGTAATTGAGATTATTACAAATTATATGATTCGTCCTCTTCCAATGGTACCGGATTACATTCGCGGGGTTATCAATCTCCGCGGGCAGATTATTCCGGTTATGGATATGAGACTCAGGCTTGGTAAGCCTTTTATGGAATATACTTCCTCCACTTGTATCATTATTCTGGAGATAGACTCCATCCGCATCGGAATTGTGGTAGATTCTGTTTTACAGGTGCAGAATATCAACACCAGCCTTGCATCACCGATCCCTATTGAGAACCGTCAGGAGCTTACAAATTTTATGCTTTCCCTGGATGACGGCACTGTAGTTCTTTTTCTGGATTGCGAAGCAATTATCAGGGCTTAGTTTACCTGTTCGCGCTTCTGTTCCCATAAAAATTTTCAAAAATATAAAATGCTTTACAAATACTTATTGCCTGTCACTTATCAGAGATGATAAGACGGCAGGCAATTAAACTGATTGGAAAGGAGCTCATCATGGCTGCTAACAACATAATAAAGGTTTTTGTCATAGATGATTCCCTTGTCTTTGACAAATTTTTATCTCAGGAGCTTCCAAAAGTCAATCCGAATATACAGGTTATTGGGTACAGCACTGACCCCCTTGATGCTTTACGCAAGATTCCCCAGTTAAAACCAGATGTCATCACATTAGATGTAGAAATGCCGAGAATGGATGGAATATCGTTTCTGAAGGAATTGCTTCCAAAGCACCCTATTCCGGTGATCCTGGCGTCTTCGCTGAGTGTAGATGTATTTGATGCGCTCTCCTATGGTGCGGTAGATTTTGTTAAAAAACCGGATATGAGCCGCAACTACAATGCCCAGATATTTGCACAGAGTCTTGTTTCAAAGATTATCATTGCATCCCGTGCAACGGTACACCAGCCGGAGGTACCCTCCCCCCAGACAACCTCTTCTTCCCATACAGCAACCCCTTTGTCTTACTCTTCCATGCTGATTGCCATCGGCGCTTCTACAGGAGGTACAGAAGCAACTGTACAAATCCTCAAAGAACTCCCAGGTAACCTGCCAGGTATCCTTATAACCCAGCATATGCCGGAAGGATTCACAAAAATGTACGCTGACCGTCTGAACAAACTATGTCAGATGGAAGTGAGGGAAGCGAAAGACGGAGATATCATCCATCCAGGACTTGCACTTGTAGCTCCCGGAGGTGATTTACAAATGAAGGTGGTGCGTGACGGTAACCAGTACCGTATCCGGTGCTATCCCGGCGAGAAAGTAAATGGACACCGTCCCTCTGTAGATGTACTCTTCCATTCCGTTGCCGAAACAGCAGGACAGAAAGCCGTCGGCATTATATTGACCGGAATGGGACAGGACGGAGCACAGGGCCTGCTCCATATGCGTAAAAGCGGAGCATATACGATTGGTCAGGACAAAGAGTCCTGTGTTGTATACGGAATGCCTATGGTAGCACATCAGATAGGCGGCGTAACCACACAGGCCTCCTGCCAGAATATTGCAAGTGTATTAATGACATATCTGAGAAAATTATAAAAATAAATATTTACCATCAGATGCCGGTAGAAATACCGGCATCTATTTTGATATCAATATCTGCTGAAACCGTTCCCTCTTCTGCTCCCGTCTGTGCTCCCGCAGGCAGAGTCGTATTTGCCACAACCGGATTCAAAGCAGCAGAACCTGAGCTAATATATGGATGATTATCATAATGTCTCCGAAACCGGAAGTCATGATGCATATCCTCCAGCTCCCCTTCCGCCCGGATACTGGAATCGGCACTGAGACGTTTCGCCTTCATCCGCTTCAATTCTATTTTTAAAGCCAGTTCTTCTCTGCGCTATAGTTATCGTTTCCTTTTCTAAAAACTTAATCGCGTTGTATCCCTTATACCATAATCCTCCAAAATTTTCAAAAATTTTTATTTTTTTACTTATGTTTCTTTCCAATCTGACGATATTGTAATTGAACATAATAAATGAGCGCTTCTTATTTATTCATGTTTGACGCGTCACTATTATTTTTTCTTCCCAACGATAGGCCATCTCAGGGAAGAATACCCAAGGGCAAGGAAGCCCGGGAATTATTTCAAGGAGGAAATACATATGAGAATTCAACACAATATCGCGGCTTTAAATTCATACCGCAACTTAACTGGAAACAACAATGCAGTGGGCAAAAACCTGGAAAAACTATCTTCAGGATATAGAATCAACCGTGCAGGTGATGACGCAGCCGGACTTGCTATTTCTGAAAAAATGCGTGCTCAGATCACAGGTCTTGAGACAGCACAGAAGAATGCTAACGATGGTATCTCTTTAGTACAGACAGCAGAAGGTGCTTTGACAGAAGTTCACTCTATGCTGAACCGTATGGTAGAGCTGGCTGACCAGTCTGCAAACGGAACATACGATAATGATACTGACCGTGCGAACCTTCAAAAAGAAGTAGCATCACTCAATTCTGAAATTAACCGTATTTCAGCGGGTACTAATTTTAACGGAATCAAATTATTAGATGGTTCTTTGAATAATGGTTCGACTGCAAAATTACAATTTGGTGCTACTACTATTAATGCATCTGCTGGAAGTGACTTTACCGGAACTATTCAAATTGATACTGATGAAACCGCTGCCGCAGGTATAACTGTTAATATTGCTGATAATGGTACTACTTTACAAATAACCTTAGGTTCATTAGCTGAATCTTCTTATAGTTCAAGTCAGATTAACCAAGCTGTTAAAGATGCTGTTGCTGCGAAATTAGCGGGCAGTACCGTTACTAATGAAGCTGCAGTTTCTGCATTATCTTCATTCGATGCATCATTTACCGGTAAGCTGACTTTAAAAGCTGGTGAAGACACTCTGGATACAGGAGCTGTAGCAGCTACTGCAGATCCAACAAAAGCTGGGTTAACACTGCAAATCGGTGATACAGCTGATACATTTAATCAGTTAACTGTTAAAATTGGTGCCATGGATGCAACTTCTTTAGGCATTGGCGGAATTGATATCGCAACTCAGGCTGGTGCAAAAGATGCTATTGATTTAATTAAAACAGCAATCAATACAGTATCCTCAACACGTGGTGACCTTGGTGCTGCTCAGAACCGTCTGGAACACACCATCAACAACCTGAGTGTAACAACAGAGAACATGACTGCTGCTGAAAGCCGCATCCGCGACGTTGACATGGCTAAAGAAATGATGGCTTACACAAAGAATAACATTCTTGTACAGGCTTCTCAGGCTATGCTTGCACAGGCTAACCAGATTCCTCAGGGAGTTCTTCAGTTATTACAGTAAGTTTTATAGTGTTTATTACAAAGGAGCTGTTGCAAATTGATTAATTTTTAATCAAGGAGCGCAGCTCCTTGTCCTATGAGGTAAAAAATGGATAGTCCCCCACATTCGTGGGGATAACTATCCATTTTTTACGTACTTTAATAAGC
>JACERV010000008.1 GCA_013911065.1 Ruminococcus sp.
TGCAGACTAAAGTCTGCTTTAATCCACAACGGGATAAGGAGGAACAGGTCATGACAAAAGAAGAAGGGCTATTAGAGTTTTTGGCACAGCAGGTAGGCGTCAATTATATTTCCGATTTGAGAAATAATATGTATCATGAGGACATAGTTAGCTGTATAGAGAATGTGGATGGCACAACCTACTTTGTCCGAGAATGGCTGGATGTACTGGATTATCTGACTGGTACAACAAGGAAGATCCAAAGCCCTGAGGAGGGGAAGAAAGCGTTGCTGGAAGCGTTATGAAAGGTGTAAGTAAAAGAGTGTATCAGGAAAATCCCTAAGGGACTCCTGGTACACTCTTATTTTATGCGAAAAGCATATAATTCCTATAATTACATGTCTATTTCTAGTCATTATCCTCTGCCTGTATTGTATAAGTCTGGCGTTTTCTTGCCATTTCATCATTTTCCAGATATTCATCGTAAGTCGTAATTTTGTCAATCAGCTTTCCGCCTGGTACGATTTCCATAATCCGGTTTGCTGTTGTCTGCACGATTTGATGGTCCCGGGAAGTGAAGAGCAATACCCCTGGGAATTTAATCATTCCGTTGTTTAACGCGGTGATAGACTCCATATCCAAATGGTTGGTAGGTTCATCCAGCAACAGCACGTTTGCGCCGGAAATCATCATCTTTGACAGCAGACACCGTACTTTTTCTCCACCAGAGAGAACTTTCAGGCGTTTCACCCCGTCGTCACCGGCAAACAACATTCTTCCAAGGAATCCGCGGACATATGTGACGTCCTTTTCCTCTGAATACTGGGTAAGCCATTCAGTAATGGTATAATCGCTGTCAAATTCCCCGCCGAAGTCTTTTGGGAAGTAGGCCTGGGAAGTCGTGATTCCCCATTTGTAAGTTCCTTCATCGGGTTCCATTTCCCCAATTAATATTTTAAATAATATGGTTTTTGCAAGCTCATTGCTGCCCACAAGTGCAACCTTATCATCATGTCCTAAAGTAAAAGTGATATTATCCAGAATCTTTTCGCCATCAATAGTTTTAGAAAGGCCTTCCACAGTCAGGACTTCGTTTCCGATATCACGGTTTGGACGGAAATCAATGTAAGGATATTTCCTGCTGGAGGGTCTGATGTCATCCAGCTCAATTTTTTCGAGAGCTTTTTTTCTGGAAGTAGCCTGTTTGGACTTAGATGCGTTGGCACTGAACCGGGAAATAAAATCCTGGAGCTCTTTGATTTTTTCTTCCTTTTTCTTGTTTGCTTCCTTCATCTGACGAATCAAAAGCTGACTGGATTCATACCAGAAATCATAATTTCCGGTGTAGAGCTGAATCTTGCCGTAGTCGATATCTGCAATTTGGGTACATACCTTATTGAGGAAATAACGGTCATGGGATACCACAATTACTGTGTTGTCAAAGTTAATTAAAAATTCTTCCAGCCATGCAATGGCATCCAAATCCAAATGGTTGGTTGGCTCGTCCAAAAGCAGGATATCCGGATTCCCAAATAAAGCCTGTGCAAGCAGAACCTTGACCTTCTCTGCCCCTGTCAGGTCTTTCAGATATTTGGAATGGAGTTCTGTATCGATACCAAGTCCATTCAGGAGAGTAGCAGCATCTGATTCTGCTTCCCAGCCATTCATAGTGGCGAATTCCCCTTCCAGTTCACTGGCCTTGATTCCATCCTCATCCGTAAAATCTTCTTTCGAATAAATGGCTTCTTTTTCTTTCATAATTTCATATAAGCGGGCGTTTCCCATAATTACGGTATCAAGCACCATATATTCATCATATTTAAAATGATCCTGCTGCAGGAAGGAAAGACGCTCACCGGGTGTGATGGCGATTTCTCCCTTGGTAGGTTCCAGCTGACCGGATAAAATTTTCAGGAAGGTGGACTTTCCCGCGCCGTTGGCACCAATCATGCCATAGCAGTTTCCTTCAGTAAATTTAATATTTACATCCTCAAACAGCGCTTTTTTCCCTACGCGTAATGTGATATTATTTGCACTGATCATAGTATAATCTCCTTTATCTATTCATGTTCCTGTAATCCCAACGATTATCTTAACATGAGATGAGCTAAAATAGCAAGGCTTATGGCGATTTTCCTGCTGTTTTGGAGGAGTACCGGATAATTTTTTAAAGATGGGTGTTTCCGAATACTGGAAACCGTTATATAATAGGAAGGGAAAGTGAGGAAAGATTATGCAGAAAGCAACATTAGTTTTGGAAGGCGGAGCAACACGCGGGGTATTTACATCAGGCGCTCTGGATTACCTGATGGAACAGGATTTATATATGTCACATGTGATCGGGGTTTCTGCGGGAGCATGTAATGCAGTAGATTATGTATCCAGGCAGCCCGGCAGGACGAGAGACTGCATGATACCCACAGACAAGAGTATAAGTTATTATTACGGTTTCCGGAAGTTTGTGAAGGAAAAAAGTCTGATGGATATGGATATGATTTTTGATGCATTTCCGAATCACCTTTTTCCATTTGATTATGACACATATTCTCAATCAGAGATGGCCTGTGAGCTGGTAGTGACAAACTGTCTGACAGGCAAGGCAGAGTATCTTGACGAGCGCATTGACAGGGAAAAGCTGATGAAAATCTGCCGCGCTTCTTCCAGTATGCCGCTGGTGACTCCCATTGTAAATATTGACGATATACCATATTTGGACGGAGGGCTTGCAGACAGCGTGCCTCTGAAGCGCGCGAAGGAGTTGGGAAATGAAAAGATTGTAGTGATTCTGACAAGAAATGCAGGATACCGGAAAAAAAGGGTGTCCAAGGGTCTGGCGGAAGTATACCGCAGGGCTTATCAGTCTTATCCGAAACTGGTTAAGGCAATTCTGACCAGAAGTTTTTATTATAACCGTACCATGAACCATCTGGAAACGTTAGAAAAACAAGGAAAAATATTTGTATTGCGCCCGCTTGTGAGACCAGTAGCAAGAATGGAGCGCAAGCAGGAAATATTGACGGCGTTTTACAATCACGGATATGAGCTGATGAAGGAGAATTACAAAAGATTGACAGAATACCTGGAGAAATAGAAGAAGTATATTTGTGAAATTCTGAAGGGATGAGAAAAGAATATGAGTAAAACAACATCAAACTATACACAAAATAGAGAGTTGTCCTGGCTCCGGTTTAACCAGCGGGTGCTGGAGGAGGCAAGAGACCAGAGTGTACCGCTTTTAGAGCGAATGAAGTTTGTAGCTATATTTACAAGCAATTTGGATGAATTCTTTATGATCCGGGTAGGCAGCCTGTACGATATGGCATTTGTGGATAATACAACAAAAGACAGTAAATCAGGTCTGACCCCTGGAGAGCAGCTAACGGCTATTTATGAAGCAGTGGCGCCGCTGTATAAAGAAAGAGATAAAACCTATGCAGAGATAAAAAAACAACTTCATCCATACGGAGTATGCGGCCTGGACTTTAAGGAATTAGAGCAGCAGGAGAAGAAGTACGTGAAGAAGTACTTTAAGGAGCAGGTGCTGCCTCTTCTTTCTCCTCAGATTGTGGATGCAAACCATCCTTTTCCCCATTTACTGAATAAGGAAATTTATGTAGTGGCGGATTTAAAGCTGGCAGATAAGAGCATGATGGGTCTTGTACCTGTGCCCCAGTTTATTTCCGATATCTTATATCTTCCGGGACATGATATTCGTTATATCAGAATGGAAAAGGTGATTATGGAATATCTGGATATTGTGTTTGACCAATATCAGGTTTTTGATAAGAACTATATTTGTGTCACTCGCAATGCAGATATTTCACCGGATGACGAAGCATATGCAGACAGTGAAGACTTCCGCTTTATTATGAAAGAAGCTCTTCACAAGCGCAGGAGAATGGCAGTAGTGCGGCTGGAGGCGGCAAATCCCCTGAAAAAGGAGATGGAGAACTACTTCTGCGATAAGTTTAACATTACACCGGCCTGCATTTTCCGCACAAAAATGCCGATGAAGCTGGATTATATGTTTGCCATAGCGGATAAGGTTCCTCCGTCTATGAAACGTTCCCTGACTGCCGAGTCCTTTTCTCCCCAGCACTCAACAGCCGTGGCGAGAGGAAGTGTCATGGCGCAGGTGAAGAAAAAGGATATCCTGCTTTCGTATCCGTATGAAAGCATGGAACCGTTTCTGCAAATGATAAAAGAAGCTTCCGCGGACCCCAGCGTTATGACAATTAAAATTACAATCTACCGTCTGTCGAAGAAAAGCCGGCTTGTAGAATATTTGTGTGCGGCGGCGGAGAATGGAAAAGAAGTTACGGTTCTGATTGAATTGAGGGCCAGATTTGATGAGCAGAACAATATCGACTGGTCTGAGCGTATGGAGGAGGCCGGATGCAGAGTTATATATGGTTTTGAGGACTATAAGGTACACTCCAAAATCTGTCTGATTACATACAGGAATAAAAATGAAATCAGATATATCACCCAAATAGGCACAGGAAATTATAATGAAAAGACAGTAAGACTGTATACAGACTTCTCCCTGATAACCGCTAACCAGGCAATTGGAGAAGATGCGGCAGTGTTTTTTAAAAACATGTCCATTGGGAATCTGGACGGTATATACCAGCATTTGGTTGTGTCTCCCACCACCTTGAAGTCCAAAATGCTGGTACTGATAGATGAGGAAATTAAAAAAGGGACAAATGGCAGAATTATTATGAAGATGAATTCTGTGACAGATATGGATTTTATAAATAAGGTTGCGGAAGCATCCAGGGCAGGTGTGAAGATTGATTTGATTGTACGCGGCATTTGCTGTATTTTGCCAGGGATTCCGGGAGAAACGGAGAACTTGACGGTGACCAGTATTGTAGGGCGTTACCTGGAACATCCCAGAGTGTTCGTATTTGGCACGGGAGGAGAGCAGAAAGTGTACATCGGTTCCGCAGATATGATGACCAGAAACACGGAAAAACGGGTAGAGGTAGCATGCCCGATTTACGATGGGGCTGTTAGAAAACGGCTTGTAAACAGCCTGAATCTTATGCTCAGGGATAATGTGAAAGCAAGAGTGATGCAAAGTGATGGTACGTATAAGAAAAAGGAAATAACCGGGGAGACCGTGAATTGTCAGGAAATATTTATGAAAGAGGCCTTGAGTGCAAAACCTGAGGTAGGAGCATCAGAAAAACCATCTTTCCTGAGAAGACTGAGAAAGTATTTTAGTAGAAGGCAGGAGGTATAATAATGGGCGTTTTGGAAGAAAGAGAATTTGGAAAGACGGGAGATGGAGAAAAGGCTCATCTCTATACAATTACCAACAGCAGAGGCATGGAGATAGCAGTTACAGATTTTGGTGCGGCACTTGTTACTTTGAAAGTGCCGGATAAAAACGGGACATCCCTAGATGTAGTTTTAGGGTATGATGCTGCTGCAGGATATGAGTCCGCAGATACATATTTCGGTGCAGCAGTGGGCAGAAACGCCAACAGAATCGGTAAAGCCTCCTTTGAAATCAATGGAACTCATTATACTTTGGATAAGAATGACAACGGGAATAATCTCCATAGCGGAACAAAATATTATAACAAACGAATCTGGCAGGCTGAGAAGGAGCAAAAAAACAGGATTACCTTTTCTCTTCACAGTCCGGACGGGGACCAGGGGTATCCGGGGGCTCTTATTATGAAAGTTGTCTATGAGCTGACAGAGGATAACGTGGTACGTATAAATTATCATGCCGTACCGGACCAGGATACCATTATCAATATGACCAACCACAGTTATTTTAACCTGAACGGACATGACAAGGGCAGTATTTTAAAACATCAGATGAAGATTGATGCGGATTATTTTACCAGGACTGACCGGGAATCCATACCGACGGGAGAACTTGTGGATGTGACCGGAACTCCTATGGACTTTCGGACTCCTAAGGAAATTGGGGCAGAAATCGACGCAGATTATGAGGCAACCTGTTTCGGACAGGGCTACGACCATAATTGGGTATTGAAAAATGCCGGAAAATTTGCTAAGGTAGCTGAAGCAGTTGGTGATGCCAGCGGTATTGTGATGGAAGTATGGACAGATTTGCCTGGGGTGCAGGTATATACAGGAAATTTCTTGCAGCAGGAGAGGGGAAAGAACGGTGCAGTTTATGAAAAACGGGCAGCAGTCTGCTTTGAGACACAGTATTTTCCGGATGCCATCCATCATGAAAATTTCGTAAGCCCGGTATGCCGGGCCGGCAGTAACTATGAGACGGTCACAGAGTATCGTTTCTATACGCAATAAGTAAAAAAAACGAGAGCAGGCAGTATAAGGATATATGGGGAAATCAGTATATATTGCGGAAAAGCCCAGTGTGGCTCAAGAATTCGCAAAAGCATTAAAATTGAATACAAAACGCAGAGACGGATATTTAGAATCAGAGGAAGCAATTGTGACCTGGTGCGTGGGGCATCTGGTCACAATGAGTTATCCTGAGGAATATGATCCCGCTTTGAAACGCTGGAATCTAAATACACTTCCTTTTATTCCGGAGACATTCAAATATGAAGTGATTCCGGCGGTGGCGAAGCAGTTCCAGATTGTAAGCGGGCTGCTCACCAGGGATGATGTGGATACCATTTATGTATGCACAGACTCCGGGCGTGAAGGAGAGTATATTTACCGTCTGGTGGAGCAGGAAGCTCATGTAAAGGGAAAACAGAGAAGAAGGGTCTGGATAGATTCACAGACAGAAGATGAGATTTTACGCGGAATCAAAGATGCGAAAGATTTATCAGAGTATGATAGTCTCAGTGCATCGGCTTATTTGAGGGCGAAAGAGGACTATCTGATGGGAATTAATTTTTCCCGTCTTTTGACTCTGAAGTATGGGAACAGTATTTCTAATTATTTGAATACCAAGTATGCAGTGATATCCGTAGGACGTGTTATGACTTGTGTGCTTGGAATGATTGTGCGCAGAGAGCGGGAAATAAGGGACTTTGTGAAAACCCCGTTTTACAGGGTTATAAGCACGGTGGAAGCTCAGGGACAGACATTTGAAGGGGAATGGCGGGCAGTACAAGGTTCCCGTTATTTTGAATCCTTTGACTTATACAAAGAGAATGGTTTTAAGAAAAGAGAAAAGGCAGAGGAACTGGTAGGATATTTGGAGGAGCCTCAGCCTTTGACCTGTCAGGTTGCATCCATTGAAAAGAAAAAGGAGAAGAAGAATCCTCCTCTTCTTTACAATTTGGCGGAACTGCAGAATGACTGTTCCAAGCGGTTTAAAATCAGTCCGGATGAGACCCTTCGGATAGTACAGGAGCTTTATGAGAAGAAGCTTGTCACTTATCCAAGAACAGATGCCCGTGTGTTATCCACAGCTGTGGCAAAGGAAATCAGCAAGAATTTAAACGGGCTGTCCAAGTATCCCATGGCAGCGCCTTATTTGGAAGACATCTTGAATTTTGGCAGCCATAAAAGTCTGGCAAAGTCCAGGTATGTAAATGACAAGCAGATTACAGACCATTACGCTATCATTCCTACAGGACAAGGATTAAGCGCTTTAAAAGCTGTTTCTCCCACTGCAGGAAAAGTTTATGACTGTATTGTAAGAAGGTTTTTAAGCATTTTCTATCCTCCGGCGGTATATCAGAAAGTATCAATTGTCACAAAGATTAAGGAAGAGAGTTTCTTTTCCAGCTTTAAAGTACTTGCTGAAGAAGGGTATCTGAAAGTGGCAGGCACTTCTCAGGCCAGGAAAAACACATCAGTTCAGACAGATAAAAATAACATTGAAGGCGCTTCGGACAATGAAGGCGGCGGGAATGATGAAAATCAGGAAAACCGGGGAGAACAGGATTTGGATGCCAGTTTCTTTCAGGTTGTACAAGGGCTGAAAAAAGGTGCGGTTCTTCCGGTACGCTCTTTGGATATTAAAGAAGGAGAGACTTCTCCCCCAAAAAGATATAATTCCGGCTCTATAATTCTGGCTATGGAAAATGCAGGGCAGCTTATTGAGGATGAGGAGCTGCGTGCACAGATTAAAGGTAGCGGCGTCGGAACCAGTGCGACCCGGGCAGAGATTCTGAAGAAGCTGATACATATAAAGTATTTGTCACTAAATAAAAAAACACAGATTATCACACCTACTTTGCAGGGAGAGATGATATATGATGTGGTCGACAACTCTATTAAGTCTCTGCTTAATCCGGATTTGACGGCAAGCTGGGAAAAGGGATTAAATTATGTAGCAGAAGGGGATATCACGCCTGACGACTACATGAAGAAGCTGAATCATTTCATCATCAGCCGGACAAACGGAGTGAAAGGTCTGAATAATCAATATCAGCTCAAAAATTGCTATGACCGGGCAGCACAGTTTTATTCCGGGAAAAAATAAGGCTCTCACCACTATGGGCAGAGAGCCTTATTAATGAAGTCAGATCCACTATGATTAATCAACTCGAAAATTATCTATTTAAAATGTTCGTTTTTAAATAAATTCCGTTTAAAAACTCCTTTGCAGTAATTGAATTACAAACTCCAAGTGTTAAGATGAAATTATAAAAGTTAATTACGCTGGAAAGGAGTATGTTATGATAATAGACAAAAAACTTCTCCCAAAGGGTTTTGCCAGGGAGGAAAGAACAAACAAATTAAATCATGCTATGAGAAGTGTGAAACCGGCTATCTGTATTGAGCGTGCCCTGCTGATTACAGAAAGTTACAAACAGACAGAAGGAAGCCCCTATATTATCCGAAGAGCAGAAGGACTGAAATACCTTTTGGAGCACATGACAATTTTTATTGATGAAGATGAACTTATTGTAGGAAATCATGGGGCTAAACCGCGCTCAGCTCCGCTATTCCCCGAATTTGGGGGATTTAGTGAGATTAAATTACACTTTGGTCAATATGGCAATCGAATAAATAGTTATATTTAGAATGGATTTAAGTCTTTTACATTTTTAGTAATTGAATTTTTATCATTGTTTTTTGTTTTATTATTGCCTGATGTACTATATGATATGTTATAATAAAAAAGATTTGGTGGGTTAAAACTAGGAGGAAAAAAGCATGAAAGAAATTACTGTAAAAGAGCTTTATACATTGGAAGAAACAATTGCAAGAGACATTTTTGAGGGAGTGGACTATCCATGGGAGGTCCTGCCTAAAATCGGCGGGTTTATTTTAGAACTGGGTGCCGCACTGTCCCCGGAAGAATATGAAAAGCGCGGTGAAAATATATGGATTGCCAGGACGGCGAAGGTGGCTCCAACTGCATCTATCACCGGTCCTGTTATTATCGGAAAAGACGCAGAAGTAAGGCACTGTGCTTTTATCAGGGGGAATGCAATTATTGGGGAAGGGGGAGTAGTAGGGAATTCTACGGAGCTGAAAAATGTAATTCTTTTTAATAAGGTACAGGTGCCCCATTATAATTATGTAGGAGATTCCATTCTCGGATACAAGTCTCATATGGGGGCGGGCTCCATCACTTCTAATGTAAAATCCGATAAAAAGCTGGTAGTAGTGAAAACACCGGAGGGGAATATTGAGACTGGCATAAAAAAATTTGGCGCCATGCTGGGAGATGAGGTTGAGGTAGGCTGCGGAAGTATCCTGAATCCGGGGACTATTGTGGGAAGCCACAGTAATATTTATCCATTGTCATCCGTGAGAGGATATGTTCCGGCGGAAAGTATTTACAAGAAACAGGGAGAAGTTGTAGAAAAGCAGTAAAAACCTGCAGACAGATTTCAGAAGAACAGGTAATTCTGAAAAGTGGAGAAATGGAGAGCAGACTGTATTTCTCAGTACTTATGTACCTAAGGCTTGGTTTTTTCAAGCCTTAGCTGCAAAGAAGTTGTTGCTATCGCAACCCACCCCAGGCGCAAGAGTTTGCTTAGCAAACTCTTTGTTCTAGTCATGACATTCGTCAAAAAATTTCCAAGTTTATAGTTGAAGTAAAATTAATAAAATATGGTTGACATTCTATAGTAAGTATAATAGTATAGTAGTAGAAAACGAACAATTGTTCGAAACTCAAAAGGAGAATATTGTATTATGACAAACGTAAATGAAGATAAGAAAAAAGCGCTGGATGCAGCGATTGCAAAGTTAGAGAAAGATTTTGGAAAAGGAACGGTTATGAAACTGGGAGAACCTGGGGCACATGTGGCTGTAGAGACGGTGCCTACCGGATGTCTGAGCCTGGATTTGGCCCTGGGGCTTGGAGGGATTCCAAGAGGACGTGTGGTAGAGGTTTATGGTCCGGAATCCAGCGGTAAGACCACGATTGCTTTACATATGGTTGCTGAGGTACAAAAGCGCGGCGGAATCGCCGGCTTTATTGATGCGGAACATGCACTGGACCCGGTTTATGCAAAGAATATCGGGGTTGATATTGATGAACTTTATATCTCCCAGCCGGACAGCGGTGACCAGGCACTGGAAATTGCGGAGACTATGGTGCGTTCCAATGCCATTGATATTATTGTCATTGATTCCGTGGCGGCTCTGGTGCCGAGACAGGAGATTGAGGGAGATATGGGAGACAGTCATGTGGGACTCCAGGCGAGACTGATGTCTCAGGCGCTGAGAAAGCTGACACCGGTTATCAGTAAGTCAAACTGTATTGTGATTTTTATTAACCAGCTTCGTGAGAAGGTGGGCGTAATGTTCGGCAGCCCGGAGACCACAACAGGAGGACGGGCTCTGAAGTTTTATGCTTCTGTGAGAATGGATGTGAGGAAGATAGAGACGCTCAAGCAGAGTGGTGAGATGGTTGGTAACCGTACACGTATCAAAGTTGTTAAGAATAAGATTGCCCCTCCGTTTAAAGAAGCTGAATTTGATATTATGTTTGGAAAGGGAATTTCTAAAGAAGGAGATATCCTGGATTTAGCAGTAGGCATCGATGCAGTGAAGAAGAGCGGTGCATGGTATGCTTATGAAGGTGAGAAGGTCGGACAGGGAAGAGAGAATGCAAAAGCATATCTGATGGAACATCCGGAGCTTGTGGAGGAGCTGGACCGTAAAGTGCGTGCCCATTATAACCTGAACGGTGAAACAGAGGCATCTGGTGCGGGGGAAGATTTAAAGCTGACAAAGAAAGCAAAAGAGTCTAAGAAAGCGAAGGCACAGGAGGAAACAGGAGAGTCAGTTTCAGAGGATGTAAAGGAAGTAAAAGAGGAAGTTTAATATGACAGTTACGAAATTAGAGACTGTGACGAAGACAAAATATAAAGTGTTTCTGGACGGTCAGTTCGCCTTTGTTTTATACAAGGGCGAACTGGCCCGATATCATATAAAGGAAGGGGAACATCTGGAAGAAGAGGTCCGGCAGAAGATATGGGATGAGGTCATTGTGAAACGTGCCAGGTTAAGGGCCATGCATCTTTTGGAAGATATGGACCGCACGGAGTCAGGACTCAGGGAGAAACTAAGACAGGGGCTTTACCCGGAGGAAGCAATAGAGGCAGCAGTCCAATATGTGAAGTCCTTTCATTATATTGATGATTTCCGGTATGCAAAGCAGTTTATAGAGAGCAGAAAATCACTGAAAAGCAGGAAAGAAATTTATGCTCTGCTGCGGGGGAAAGGTGTGGCGGCAGATAAGATTGACCTTGCTTTTGAGGAATGTTATGAATCAGAAGGGGAGAAAGATGCCATACGGCAGATAATCCGAAAAAAGAGAATTAATCTTTCCCAGGCAGACAGCGCGGAAATACAGAGATTATATGGCTATTTATCACGAAAAGGATTCCGATACGAAGACATCCGTCAAGTGACACAAAATTATGATGAGAATGCTTGACATAGTTGTGAAAACAGTATAAAATTTAACTGTTGTATTTTTAAGCAAAAATGTACAATGAAAATTGAATAAGGAGGTGCTCCTGTGCCAACAATGATAAGTATTGTTATTGCTGTAGCCCTCGCGTTGATAGTTGGTATTATTACTCGCTTTGCAACAATTTCCAAGTTAAAGAACAACGCAGAATCTAAAATTGGAAATGCGGAAGCAAGGGCAAGGGAAATAATTGATGATGCCGTGAAAACTGCTGAAACGACGAAAAAGGAAGCTCTTTTAGAGGTGAAGGAAGAGTCCATCAGGACGAAGAATGAGCTGGAAAAAGAGACAAAGGAAAGAAGAGCCGAATTGCAGCGCTATGAAAAAAGAGTGCTTGCAAAGGAAGAGGCCGTCGACAAACGTTCCGAAACAATTGAACAGCGGGAAACGAAGTTTACAGCAAGGGAAGAGCAACTAAAACAGCGGGAAGCGAAAGTAGAAGATCTTAGTCAGAAAAGAGTACAGGAACTAGAAAGAATCTCAGGACTTACCTCCGAACAAGCAAAAGAATATCTGTTGAAAACTGTTGAAGAAGATGTAAAACATGACACAGCCAAAATGGTAAGAGAGCTGGAATGCCGGGCAAAGGAAGATGCGGACAAGAAGGGGAAAGAATACGTTGTCAATGCAATCCAAAGATGTGCGGCCGACCATGTGGCTGAAACTACAATTTCCGTAGTGCAGCTCCCAAATGATGAGATGAAGGGAAGAATCATAGGCCGGGAGGGGCGTAATATCAGAACCCTCGAGACATTAACCGGTGTTGAATTGATTATTGATGATACGCCGGAGGCGGTTGTATTATCAGGATTTGACCCAATCAGAAGGGAAGTTGCAAGAATTGCCCTTGAAAGATTGATTGTGGATGGACGTATCCATCCTGCCAGAATTGAGGAGATGGTTGAAAAGGCACAAAAAGAAGTGGACACAATGATAAGGGAAGAAGGAGAGGCAGCCGCGTTAGACGTCGGCGTACCGGGAATTCATCCGGAACTGATTCGTCTGCTTGGACGTATGAAGTTCAGAACCAGTTATGGTCAAAATGCGCTGAAGCATTCTGTTGAAGTAGCCCAATTATCAGGACTCCTGGCCGGTGAAATCGGTTTGGATGTGAGAATGGCAAAGCGTGCAGGTCTTCTGCATGACATTGGAAAATCTATTGACCACGACGTAGAAGGGTCACACATTCAGATTGGCGCAGACCTTTGCCGAAAATACAAAGAGTCTCCGACAGTAATTAATGCAGTTGAGGCACATCACGGGGATGTAGAGCCTCAGACCTTGGTTGCATGTTTAGTTCAGGCAGCCGATACCATTTCTGCAGCAAGACCAGGTGCAAGACGGGAAACAATTGAAACATACACAAACAGATTAAAACAATTAGAGGAAATATCAAACCAGTTTAAAGGTGTTGATAAATCTTTTGCTATTCAAGCGGGTAGAGAGATTCGAGTTATGGTAGTTCCGGACCAAGTATCTGATGATGACATGGTACTTATGGCCAGGGATATTGCGAAACAAATTGAATTTGAGTTGGAATATCCGGGTCAGATTAAGGTAAATGTAATCCGTGAGTCACGTGTTACAGATTATGCAAAATAATCCATATCAGATAGGAAATGAAAGTACAACCCTTGTCTTAGGACAAGGGTTTTTCTGCATATTAAGAACCGCAGCCGTTAAGGTGGACGTGCTTTGCAATTATTGGTTATATAAAAGAGAAAATGAAGGATAGAAGTTGAATAGTTGCAAAACAGGTACAGGGCTAAACATAAAACAAGGAGTATATAGAGAGAATAAGAATAATTTTTAAAATAAACTTGCAAAAAATAATTCCATATATTATAATATAGCTCTGTGACAGAGTGGATATTGAGTATCCGCGCTGATGGACAGAGTGCAAGAAAAACGTTATCATTTAAAAAGTATAGTTATTGAATTTTTTATGTTCAATAAGGTATGGAATTGGAGGATGGAAAAATGCCACTTACATTATCAAAAAAAGCAGCGGGTGTGAAGCCTTCATCAACATTAGCGATTACAGCTAAGGCAAAGGCAATGAAGGCAGAGGGAATTGATGTAGTTGGATTTGGTGCAGGAGAACCGGATTTTAATACTCCGGATAACATCAATGAGGCTGCAATTAAAGCAATCAAAGAAGGGTTTACCAAATATACCCCGGCATCAGGAACTGAGGAGCTGAAAAAAGCGGTTTGCGAAAAGTTTGAGAGTTTCAATGGTTTACATTATGAAGCGAACCAGATTGTTATCAGCAATGGCGGAAAGCACTCTCTGACGAATATTTTCGAGGCAATCTTGAACCCAGGAGATGAGGTCATCATTCCGGCACCTTATTGGCTGACATATCCTGAAATTGTGAAATTGTCAGACGGTGTACCTGTATATGTATATGGGGATAAAAGTAACGGCTATAAGGTGACTGCAGAGCAGATCCGTGAGGTGGTGACTGAGAACACGAAAGCATTGATTCTGAACACACCAAGTAATCCCACTGGTATGGTTTATTCTGAGGAAGAACTGCGTGCAATTGCTGAAATCGCGGTAGAGAAGGATTTCTATGTCGTAGCAGATGAAATGTATGAATATCTGATTTATGGAGAGAAAAAGCATGTAAGCATCGCGGCACTTGGTGATGAGATATATAAAAGAACGATAACCTGCAGCGGAGTATCTAAGAGCTATTCCATGACAGGCTGGAGAATCGGTTATACAGGTTCTAGTGTGGAAATTGCGAAGATGATGGGCAGCGTGCAGAGCCACCAGACATCCAATCCCAACTCCATTGCTCAAAAAGCGGCACTGGAAGCTATAAGAGGGGATCAGTCTACGCTTACTGTCATGAAGGAAGAGTTTGATAAGAGAAGAAAATATATGTATGAGAGAATTTCCGGTATGCCTCTGTTGGAGCTGCTGGAGCCAGAAGGCGCATTCTATGTATTTATTGATCTTGCAAATGTGCTGAAGAAATCATACAAAGGCCAGGAGATAGGTACAGCAGCGAGGGCGGCGGATATTCTTCTGGAAGATTACCAGGTAGCAGTTGTTCCGTGTGCAGACTTTGGATTTGACAATTTTATCCGTTTGTCTTATGCTATTTCTTTAGAGGCAATTGAAAAAGGCCTTGACAGAATCGAGAAATTTGTTTCCTCTCTGTAGGGGATGAAAAGGAGCATAGTATGAGCGGGCAGATTAAAAGATTGAAACGAGAACTGAAGTTTGAAGGAAAAATTATCAGTTTTTATCAGGACACAATGGAGATTGACGGCGACCGCACTGTAATATGGGATTTTATTAAACATAAGGGTGCGGCGGCAGTTGTACCGGTTACAGACGATGGCAGGATACTGATGGTAAAGCAGTACCGTAATGCCCTGGACCGCTATACACTGGAGGTTCCGGCAGGCGCGCTGGATACAGAGGATGAGCCAGGAATTGTCTGCGCAAAGCGGGAGCTTGAAGAAGAAACCGGATACCGGAGTGATGATTTGGAATGGCTGATTACACTGCGAACAACAGTGGCATTCTGTAATGAGAGAATTGAAGTTTTCGTTGCAAAGAATCTGATTCTGTCGAAGCAGCATTTGGATGAAGATGAATTTATTGATTTGAAGGCTTATACAATAGAAGAATTAAAGAAAAAGATATTCTCCGGTGAAATAGAGGATGGAAAGACAATATCCGCTTTGCTTGCGTATGATACGAAGTACGGAAAAGGAGAATAAATGAGAACCCCCGGCATATAATGAAATATCTTAACAATAGGAGGAGAGCCTGTGAAGATACTTCATACAAGAAAGCAGCTTTTTGTTTTCTTCATGCCGGGTTTTTTATTGGGCATTTTATATGTAAATCTAATTATGAAGAAATATGCCGCTGAGCCAGGAATATTCAGTGACTATTTTTTAAAACAATATCAGACGGCAGAAATTGTTGCCCAGGAATATGTCTGGTATTTGGTAAAAATACGGGTAACGCCTTTTTTGCTTCTGCTGGGCCTGGCATTTACAAAAGTGAGAAAAACCTCATCCGTAGTCTTCCTTGTGTGGACGGGCTTTTCAAGCGGAATGCTTCTGTCCATGGCGGTTCTCAGTATGGGAATCAAAGGAAGCATTCTCTGTGTAATTGGTATCTTTCCACAATTTCTTCTCTATATACCTGCATATATGGTTGTCATCTGGTATAGTTATACATATCCTAAGAACAAGTGGAATACCCAGAAAAGTATATTTGTCGGGATGATGATGGCGGCAGGCCTGATATTGGAGGCGTATATAAATCCAGTTTTAATGCATGCATTTTTGTCTACCCTCTAAAACGGAAAGAAAGACAAAAGCTTGTCAGCTTCTGTCTTTCTTAGCGTGAGAGTCTGGCTTTTGCCAGACTCTTTATTCATTTGGGAGTAAATTTCTCTATTCTCTTTTTAAGTTTACCCACAACACTCCCCCAGAGCAGATGCTGACCGCCAGCTGGCTTATGAGCAACCCCCAAAGGTATCCCTGAATTCCAAACAGGGGTATGGCGATAAATACACTGGTAATCCGTATTACCAGCCCGAAGGAGTTAATTAAAAATGTGGAAGTAGTCTTTCCCAGACCGTTGATTACACTCAGCAGTGCGGAATTAGTATACAAAAATGGGCATATCCAGGCCAAGGTAATAATGAATTTGCCGGCTATAGAGCTTCCAAACAAAACAGTTCCCATCCAGTTTCCGAAAATAAGGAAAAGAAGGCAGCATCCAAGGCCGAGTATAAAGCAGGAGCCAGCCACTTTCTTTATAATATTTATCATCTCATTACGGTTGCTTGTGGTCTGGATCTCAGCCACTGTCGGCATCAGCATAATGGAAATGGAACTGGTAATAGCGGAAGGAAACAGAATGCAGGGCAGGGCCATACCAGTCAGCACCCCATAAATACTAAGTGCCTGAGAGGTGGTATGATTGTATCGTAGGAGCCGTGCAGGAATGGAGATGGCTTCTATGCTCTGCAGAAGGTTAATTAATACCCGGTTGGCCGTAAGGGGGAGGGAAAGAGGGACAAGCTCCCTGAACCGGGACAGGATACTGGCATATGTAACATTCAGGCGGGCAAAAGGGTGTGTCTTGCTGGTCAGGGATTTTGCAGAGTAGAGTGCGGATGCCATCTCTCCAATGACCAGACCCAGTACAGCAATTGTTATAGGAACTTCGCTTCCCTTTTTCGTGAGAATTACGTAAAATGCATAAACAGAAAGAATTCTGGCAACCTGCTCAATTAATTGAGAGAGGGCCGGAATTTCGGTTTGCTTCATGCCATAGCAGTATCCGGAGATACAAGTATGGATTGCAGCGAAAGGAAGTGCGTATGATAGTGGAATGAGCAATGGCTCGCAGCGGGAATCTCCTAAAAATTTTTCGGCAATGTAAGCAGCATTTCCCTGAAGAACAAGTGCACAGGCACAGGAAAGTAAAAAAGATAAGAGAAGCCCCAGAAGAAGGATTTCCCGGGCTTCTTTCCTTTTTCCCAGAGAAACTTTCTGGGCGACGGTTCTTGAGATGGCAGTTTCCAGTCCTGCCGCTGTAAGGGCAAAACACAGTGAGTAGACAGGGAAAATGAGCTGATACAGACCGACGCCTTCTTCACCGAATGTATGACTTAAAAAAACACGGTAGAAAAACCCCATGAACCGGCACAGAAAACCGGTGGCAGTAAGAATAAAAGTCCCTCGGATAATGGTTTGTTTTCTGGACACGCGTATTGTATCTCCTAAAAAACATATTTTTACAACATATTCGAGTTTCCGGGTTGACAGAACTGGAAACGAGTGGTATTCTACAAATGAATAAAATCCTAGTAAAAAGATAGGGATTAAAATGATAGGAATTAATTTTCCCGGAAGAGGAATAATAACCGGAGAAATAAGCAGAAAACAAATCATAGTTAAAAACAGGAAGGTGATAATTTGAAGTTGTCAACAAAAGGAAGGTATGGATTGCGGGCACTGATTGATTTAGCTCAATATAGTGAGAATGAACCTGTCTCCATTACTAGTATTGCTGGCAGACAGGGAATTTCGGAACGTTATTTAGAGCAATTGATGGCTATGCTGAAAAAAGATGGGCTTGTGAAAAGCATCCGGGGAGCCGGCGGAGGATATATACTGGCAAAGGACCTGGAAGAGATATCCGTAGGTGATGTACTGAGGGCGCTGGAAGGCAGCCTGGAGCCTGTGGAGTGTTCGGGTCTGAATCCTCAGGAGGGATGCAAGTCGGCCGATAGTTGTGTTACAAAACACGTATGGCAGCGCATCAATGATAGTATTAATCAGACAGTAGATGAAATGAAATTGGACCAGCTGGTAGAAGAGCAGAAAAGGATGAAATGCCAGGAGATACCAGGACAGGTTGGTTGTAAGAATTAGATAGAAGCAGTCCGTGATAAGTCAAAAAATACAGGCCGCGGAAAGCTTACGCAAGGAGGATGAAAAGAATGGATAAATTGATTTACTTAGATAATGCTGCTACAACGAAAACAGCAGCCGAGGTTGTGGAAGCTATGCTCCCTTATTTTACAGAGAATTATGGGAATCCATCCAGTGTATACAGTTTCGCAGCAGCGAATAAGGACGTGATATCCAGACAGCGGGATATAATCGCAGAAGCACTGGGGGCAAAAGGAAATGAGATTTATTTTACCGCCGGAGGCACAGAAGCAGACAACTGGGCGTTAAAAGCAACGGCAGAGGCTTACGGAAGTAAAGGAAAACATATTATTACAACGAAGATAGAGCATCATGCCATCCTCCACACCTGTGAATACCTGGAGAAAGACGGATATGAAGTGACTTATTTGAATGTGGATGAGAACGGGATTGTGAAGCTGGAGGAATTAAGAGAGGCAATCCGCCCGGACACCATTCTTATTTCAATTATGTATGCAAACAATGAGATTGGTTCTATACAACCGATTCAGGAAATCGGGGAGATTGCACATGAGCACGGTATTCTTTTCCACACAGATGCAGTTCAGGCATTTTGCCAGGTTCCTATTGATGTGAATGCCTGTCATATTGATATGCTCAGCGCCAGTGCCCATAAGCTGAATGGGCCGAAAGGAATTGGATTTCTTTATATAAGAACCGGTGTCAAAATACGTTCTTTTGTACACGGAGGCGCTCAGGAGCGCAAACGCCGTGCAGGTACGGAGAATGTAACAGGCATTGTAGGGTTCGGAAAAGCGGTAGAAAGAGCTGTTTCTTCTTTAGAAGAGCGCACTGCCGGGGAAAAAGAGCTTAGGGATTATTTCATCAGCCGGATTGAGGCTGAAATCCCGTACTGCAGACTGAATGGAGACCGGATAAACCGGCTTCCCAATAATGTGAATTTCAGTTTCAGGTTCGTGGAGGGAGAATCCCTTCTGATTATGCTGGATATGAAAGGCATTTGCGCATCCAGCGGCTCAGCATGTACTTCTGGTTCATTGGACCCGTCTCATGTACTGCTGGCAATCGGGCTGCCCCATGAGATTGCTCATGGCTCACTGCGTATAACGTTAAGTGAGGAGACCACAAAAGAAGATTTGGACTATGTAGTAGAGTCATTAAAGGGAATTGTAGAAAATTTACGAGGCATGTCTCCTTTATATGAAGACTTTGTTAAAAAACAAGACAAATAATAAGAAACATCCGTATCACTAAGGAAACAACCATGCTGCTAAGTTCGAAAAGACCTCACTAAGCCAGCAGGTTGTGCTTTACTACTAAGTTCGAAAAGACCTTACTAAGTAGTATAAGCAAGTCGACAGGATGTACTTTGTAACTAGGACTTGAAAAGACCAAGTCCAAGTAACATAAGTAGGAGGGAAAATATATGTATACAGAGAAGGTAATGGATCATTTTCAGAATCCGAGAAATGTGGGAGAAATAGAGGACGCCAGCGGAGTTGGAACTGTAGGAAATGCAAAATGCGGCGATATCATGAGGATTTATCTGGATATTGATGAAAACCAGGTTATTCAGGATGTGAAGTTTAAAACATTCGGCTGCGGAGCAGCGGTGGCTACAAGCAGTATGGCAACAGAACTGGTAAAAGGAAAGAATATCCAGGATGCAATGCAGATTACAAATAAAGCAGTTATGGAAGCACTGGATGGACTTCCGCCGGTGAAGGTACACTGTTCTCTGCTGGCAGAGGAAGCAATTCATGCAGCTCTTTGGGATTATGCAGAGAAACATGGAATTAAGATTGAAGGATTGGAAAAACCAAAGTCAGATATTCACGAAGAAGAAGAGGCAGAGGAGTATTAATGAGTAAAGTAGTAGTCGGAATGTCCGGGGGCGTAGACTCTTCGGTAGCGGCATACCTTCTGAAAGAACAAGGCCATGATGTGACTGGAGTGACCATGCAGATATGGCAGGACGAGGATCAGGCTGTTCAGGAGGAAAATGGAGGCTGCTGCGGTTTAAGTGCAGTGGATGACGCCAGAAGAGTGGCTGCGGACCTGGGGATTCCGTATTATGTTATGAACTTTAAACCGGAGTTTAAAGAACATGTTATAGATTATTTTATAGAAGAGTATTTGCAGGGGAAGACACCGAATCCCTGTATTGCCTGCAACCGGTATGTAAAGTGGGAATCTCTCCTGAACCGGAGCATGTCTATCGGCGCAGAGTATATAGCAACGGGTCATTATGCCAGAATTGTAAAGCTTGAAAATGGACGTTACACCCTGCGGCAATCTGCAACAATTTCCAAGGACCAGACCTATGCACTTTATAATCTGACACAGGAGCAGTTAAAACATACACTGATGCCTGTTGGAGAATATTCCAAGGAGGAAGTGCGCCGTATTGCGGAGAAGATTAATCTCAGAATAGCGAACAAGCCGGACAGCCAGGATATTTGTTTTGTACCTGACGGAGATTATGCTGCTTATATAGAAGAAACTGCGGGGGTACCTATACCAGAAGGAAATTTTGTAAATAGTACCGGGCAGGTGCTGGGACGGCATAAAGGCATCACCCACTATACTGTGGGGCAGAGAAAAGGGCTGGGACTTGCACTGGGTTATCCTGCCTTTGTTCTGGAAATAAGGCCGGATACGAATGAGGTGGTGCTTGGTACTGTGGAGGAATCCATGACCATCACACTCAGAGCCAACCAGCTGAATTTTATGTCGGTAGAGGATTTGACAGAGCCTTTGCGTGTTTGGGCTAAGATACGTTACAACCATAAGGGGGCATGGTGCACGGTAGAAAAGACAGGGTCAGATGAAGTACTCTGTACATTTGAGGAACCTCAGCGGGCGGTAACGCCGGGACAGGCCGTTGTATTTTACGATGGAGAATATGTTCTGGGAGGAGGAACAATATTATGATAAGCAGTGATTTCCACATGCATACGGACTTCTCTTCTGATTGTAATATACCTCCAAGAGATATGATAGAAGGTGCAATCAAAAAAGGTATGCATACGATATGTATTACAGACCATAATGATAAGGATTACCCTTTTTATAAAGAAGGCGTTGTAGAGTTTACTTTCGATGTGGACAAGTATTTCGAAGTTCTTGAGCCGCTTCGGGAGGAATATGCGGACAGAATTGATGTGCGCATCGGGATTGAGATAGGCTTACAGCCTCACCTTGGAAAATACTATGAAGAGCTGGTCCGTAAGTATCCTTTTGATTTTGTGATTGGGTCTGTCCACTTGATTTATGGGAAAGACCCATATTATGAGGAAACGTTTGGGGAGCAGACAGATGAAGAGGTTTACCGTAAAACATTTGAGGCAACCCTTGAAAGTTTAGATGGGGTGAAGGATTTTGATGTTTTGGGACACATTGATTATGTGGTCCGCTACGGAAAAAATCAGGCACAGGGGTATAGCTACCAGAAATATGCGGATTGTCTAGATGAGATACTGAAA
The DNA here is from genome assembly GCA_013911065.1 of Ruminococcus sp. Classification (GTDB taxonomy): domain Bacteria; phylum Bacillota; class Clostridia; order Lachnospirales; family Lachnospiraceae; genus Muricomes. The sequence goes on from JACERV010000008.1 coordinate 21,765, forward strand.
AAAGTGATTGCTATGGGAAAAGGCATTGAGTTAAACACATCAGGCTTCAAGTATGGACTGGGATTCTGCCATCCTCATCCGGATATCATCAAACGCTACCGTGAACTAGGCGGTGAAGTGATTACCATCGGGGCAGACGGGCATAAACCGGAGCACATTGCCTATGATTTTCAGAAGGTAGGAAAGCTCTTAAAGAGCTGTGGTTTTAAATATTATACAGAATTTAAGGGCAGAAAACCGATTTTTAGACAACTTCCATAAAAATATATTTACTACTTGAATTTTTGTTTTTGATTTAGTACAATAAACCATAGTTGATGAATCTTTAACGAACTCTGTTTGTGTAGAGATTTCACAATAAAAGGACTGTATAACAGTTAATAACTTTTCAAACTTTAGGAGGAATTAATCATGGCAGTAAAAGTAGCGATTAATGGATTTGGACGTATTGGACGTCTTGCATTCAGACAGATGTTCGGGGCAGAAGGATATGAAGTAGTTGCAATTAACGACTTGACATCTCCCAAGGTGCTGGCTCATTTGTTAAAGTATGACTCTACACAGGGAACATATGCATTGGCTAGTACGGTTACAGCAGGTGAGGACTCAATCACAGTAGACGGAAAAGAAATTAAAATCTATGCAAAGGCTAACGCTGAAGAACTTCCATGGGGAGAGATTGGAGTAGATGTAGTTCTGGAATGTACAGGCTTCTACACATCAAAAGCAAAAGCAGAAGCTCACATTAAAGCAGGCGCTAAAAAAGTAGTTATCTCTGCTCCGGCCGGAAATGATCTTCCTACCATCGTATATAATGTAAACCATGCAGAACTGACAAAAGATGACCATGTTATCTCAGCAGCTTCCTGTACAACAAACTGTCTGGCACCAATGGCAAAAGCATTGAACGACCTTGCAGCAATTAAGAGCGGTATCATGTGTACAATTCACGCTTATACAGGCGATCAGATGACACTGGACGGACCGCAGAGAAATGGTGATTTAAGAAGATCACGTGCAGCAGCAGTTAATATCGTACCTAACAGCACAGGTGCAGCAAAAGCAATCGGACTGGTTATTCCTGAACTGAACGGCAAATTAATCGGATCTGCGCAGCGTGTTCCTACTCCGACAGGATCTACAACAATTCTGACAGCAGTAGTTGACGGTACTGTAACGGTTGATCAGGTTAACGAAGCTATGAAAGCAGCATCCAACGAATCCTTCGGATATAACACAGATGAGATTGTATCCAGCGATATCGTAGGAATGAGATTTGGTTCATTATTTGACGCTACACAGACAATGGTACTTCCATTGGACAACGGAACAACAGAAGTACAGGTTGTATCCTGGTATGACAATGAGAATTCTTACACAAGCCAGATGGTAAGAACAATCAAACATTTTGGAACATTACTGTAAGCTGTCATTGCGGAAAATTTAATCATTAAGTTGATTTCTAGTAACTGGTCATAGTTCTGAACAGTTACAATTTCTAAAAATAGACTCAGAAGGGGTCCGGTCTAATATAGGACTGGACCCCTTTTATACTATATAGGAGGCAATAGTATGCTCAACAAAAAGTCAGTAGACGATATTAATGTAAATGGTAAAAGAGTCCTGGTAAGATGTGATTTTAATGTACCGTTGATTGACGGCAAGATTACGGACGAGAACCGTCTTGTAGCTGCACTTCCCACAATCAAAAAACTGGTTGCAGACGGCGGGAAAGTGATTCTCTGCTCTCATTTGGGTAAACCTAAGGGACAGCCACTTCCGGAATTATCTCTTGCACCGGTAGCGGTCAGATTATCCGACCTGCTTGGACAAGAGGTGAAATTTGCAGCAGACTCTGAAGTAGTGGGAGCTAATGCAAAAGCAGCAGTAGAGGCTATGAAGGATGGCGATATCGTTCTTCTGGAGAATACACGTTATAGAGCAGAAGAGACAAAGAACGGCGAGGCATTCAGTAAAGACCTGGCATCTCTCTGTGACATATTTGTTAATGATGCATTTGGAACTGCACATAGAGCGCACTGCTCAAATGTAGGTGTTACACAGTTTGTTGATACGGCAGTGGTTGGATACTTAATGCAGAAGGAAATTGACTTTCTGGGCAATGCAGTGGAAAATCCGGAAAGACCGTTTGTTGCCATTCTTGGCGGAGCAAAGGTATCCAGTAAACTTTCTGTAATTGAGAATCTTTTAGATAAAGTAGATACTCTGATTATCGGCGGAGGAATGTCCTATACATTCAGCAAGGCACAGGGCGGCAGTGTTGGAAAATCCCTTCTGGAAGAGGATTACTGCCAGTATGCACTGGATATGGTTAAAAAAGCAGAGGAAAAAGGCGTGAAGCTGCTTCTTCCTGTTGACAATGTGATTGCAGATGACTTCTCCAATGATGCAAACTCAAAAGTTGTAGGCAGCGGAGAAATTCCGGATGACTGGGAAGGACTGGACATTGGACCTGAGACAGCGAAGTTATTTGCTGATGCAGTAAAGAGTGCTAAGACCGTAGTATGGAACGGACCAATGGGATGCTTTGAGATGCCGAAATTTGCAGTAGGTACTGAGGCAGTGGCAAAAGCACTTGCGGATACAGATGCAGTTACAATCATCGGCGGCGGAGATTCTGCAGCAGCCATAAATCAATTGGGATACGGAGATAAAATGACACACATCTCCACAGGCGGCGGCGCATCCCTGGAATTCCTCGAAGGAAAAGAACTCCCTGGAGTAGCGGCAGCAAATGATAAGTAAAAAGCTTGGCGAAACATTGAACACTTGGTGAGGTATTATCGAGCCTAGTGAGAAAGTTCACCCTTGTGGTGTGTCTTTTTGAGCCTAGCGTTTACTTAGTCCGCCGACCTTGGAGAGGTAGTTGCGAGCCTAGTGAGGCGGACATCTCGTAATAGCTTGGCGAGATAGATATTATTAAAAGTATAGAAGGAGATATATTATGGCAAGAAAGAAAATTGTTGCAGGAAATTGGAAGATGAACAAGACTCCCAGTGAGGCAGTTGCACTGGTAGAGGAGTTAAAACCATTAGTAGCAAGTGAAGATGTAGATGTTGTATTCTGTGTGCCTGCAATCGACATTATTCCTGTTGTTGAGGCTGTAAAGGGAAGCAATATCCAGGTTGGTGCTGAGAACATGTATTTTGAGGAGAGCGGAGCTTACACAGGTGAGATTTCTCCTGCTATGCTTGTAGATGCAGGTGTAAAATATGTTGTTCTTGGACATTCTGAGAGAAGAGAATATTTTGGCGAGACAAATGAAGATGTAAACAAAAAGGTTTTGAAGGCATTTGAACATAATATCACACCAATTATGTGCTGCGGAGAATCTCTGGAACAGAGAGAGCAGGGCGTGACAATGGACTTTATCCGCCAGCAGGTAAAGGTTGGTTTCCAGAACGTGACCGCAGATCAGGCTAAGACAGCAGTTATTGCATATGAGCCAATCTGGGCAATCGGAACAGGCAAGACAGCTACTACAGAGCAGGCTCAGGAAGTTTGCGCAGAAATCCGTGCATGTATCGCAGAAGTTTATGATGAAGCTACAGCAGAAGCAATCCGCATCCAGTACGGCGGTTCAGTAAATGCTTCTACAGCAGCAGAATTATTTGCACAGGCTGATATCGATGGAGGTCTTGTAGGCGGAGCATCTCTGAAAGCTGAGTTTGGGAAAATTGTAAATTATAAATAAGAAACAAATGCAGATATCAGCACATATTGATACGGCATGACATACGCCGTACAATCTGTGAGGAAGGGAATCGTGGGGGGCCGCAGTAATAGCTCGCCACGATTTTTGTTACAGTTCAGCCATGCAAATTTTCAGTAGCGAGATGGAACGAAGTGGAGTCGAGCTTGTGGCTGAACTGTAACAAATTTTCAGTCATATAAATTTTCAGCTTTGTGAAGAAAGAGAGGGCAGAGTATGCAGTATGAGATAATACCGATTCAGGTGGAAGGATCCGCACCTGATACAAAGTTTTATACTTACATTTTGGATGATATAAAAGGTGCTCCATGTGAATCTGCCCGTCCCATAGTGGTTCTATGTCCCGGGGGAGGGTATGGGAAGACCAGTGACAGGGAGGCGGAACCTATTGCAATGAAGCTTTTAGCCATGGGTTATCATGTGGGGATACTGAGGTATTCTGTAGCTCCGGCAAGATTTCCCGCAGCACTTCTGGAACTTGCGGAAGTGATGAAACTGGTACATGAAAACAGAAAAAAGTGGCAGGTGGATATCAATCAGATATTTGTGCAGGGATCTTCCGCGGGAGGACATTTGGCAGCAAGCCTGGGAGTGTTCTGGAATCAGCCCTTTCTATATGAAAAGGCTGGAGTGGCACCCGAGGTTTTAAAGCCCCGGGGATTAATTTTAAATTATCCGGTCATTACATCAGAAAAAGAATATATCAATGAGGAAAGCTTCCGGAATCTTTTGGGGGCCCAGTATGAGTCGGAAAAGGAAAAGGTGTCTATTGAAAAACTGGTCACACCGGTTATGCCGCCTTGCTTTATCTGGCATACGTTTACAGATGAATCGGTCCCCGTGGAGAATGTTCTGCTTCTGACCTGGGCTTTGAAAAAGGCAGGAGTATCTGCGGAACTTCATGTCTATTCGGAAGGGGAACACGGATTGTCCCTTGGAGATGAGACAACGGCGAGGGCAGACGGAAGTAAAATCTGTAAACCAATCCAGTCTTGGATTAATTTGCTTGGAGTCTGGCTAAAAGGGATGACTGAATAAATGAGAATTGCAAAAGGCTGGAAAAACATGTACAATGAATACCGGAATGAATAATTCGGATGAAGGAGAAAAGATATGAGTAAAAAACCAACTGTATTAATGATATTAGATGGGTATGGATTAAATGACAAAACTGCCGGAAATGCTGTGGCAGAGGCAAGCACACCGGTTATGGATAAATTAATGGCAGAAAGCCCGTTTGTAAAAGGAAATGCCAGTGGATTGTCAGTGGGGCTGCCTGACGGACAGATGGGGAATTCAGAAGTTGGACATTTGAATATGGGAGCAGGCCGTATTGTTTATCAGGACCTGACTAAGATTACAAAGTCTATTCAGGATGGTGATTTTTTTGAAAATAAAGCACTTCTTGCTGCCTGCAAGAATGCAAAAGATAATGATTCCGCCCTTCATATGTTCGGACTTGTTTCCGATGGTGGCGTACACAGCCACAATGAGCATATTTATGGCCTTTTAGAACTTGCAAAAAAGCAGGGGATTGAAAAGGTATATGTACACTGCTTCCTGGACGGACGTGACACACCCCCTTCTTCAGGGAAGGAATATGTAGAGCAGTTGGAAGCAAAGATGAAGGAGATTGGCGTAGGGGAGGTTGCAAGCGTGATGGGACGCTACTACGCAATGGATAGAGATAACCGCTGGGACCGTGTGGAAAAGGCATACAAGGCTCTTGCAAAGGGCGAGGGAGAGACCGCAGAATCAGGACCGGCAGGAATCCAGGCTTCTTATGATGCAGGTGCCACAGATGAGTTCGTACTGCCTACTGTAGTTGTGAAAAATGGATTACCGGTTGGGACAATCAAAGATGAAGATTCTGTTATTTTCTTTAATTTCCGTCCTGACCGTGCGAGGGAAATCACAAGAACATTCTGTGATGACCATTTTGAAGGATTCGACAGAGGCCCGCGCGTTAAGACAACTTTTGTGTGTTTTACGAATTATGATGTGACAATTGGAAACAAATTAGTTGCATTTGAAAAAGAAGAAATTACAAACACATTTGGGGAGTTTCTTGCTAAAAATCACAAAACACAGGCACGTATTGCCGAGACAGAAAAGTATGCCCACGTAACCTTCTTTTTCAATGGAGGTGTGGAAGAACCCAATGAAGGTGAAGACAGAATCCTTGTAAAATCACCCAAAGTTGCTACCTATGATTTGAAACCGGAGATGAGTGCCTTTGAGGTATGCGATAAGCTGGTTGAGGCAGTGAAATCTGATAAATATGACGTTATTATCATTAACTTTGCAAATCCGGATATGGTAGGCCATACTGGAGTGGAAACAGCCGCAATCGCAGCGATAGAAGCTGTTGACAAGTGTGTAGGCAGAACTGTGGAGGCTGTAAAGGAAGTGAATGGACAGATGTTCATTTGTGCAGACCATGGAAATGCAGAGCAGTTGATTGATGATGAAACAGGAGAGCCATTTACCGCTCATACGACCAATCCGGTACCGTTTCTCCTTGTAAATGCAGATCCGGCTTACAAACTGAGAGAAGGCGGCTGCCTGGCTGACATTGCGCCTACTTTGATAGATTTGATGGGAATGGAGCAGCCAGAAGAAATGACTGGAAAATCCCTGCTGGTAAAGTAGACTTATTGAACTCCTAATGCTCAATGAGAGAAGAATAGAGGGCTGGTGAAGAGATGTATGATAAACTGACAAAAGGAGATATAAAAAAGGTTGAGGAAGAAATTGAGCACCGTAAATTGGTGGTGCGGAAACAGGCTATTGAGGCTGTGAAGGAAGCACGGGCTCACGGTGATTTGAGTGAAAACTTTGAGTATCACGCGGCGAAGAAGGACAAGAATAAAAATGAGAGCCGTATCCGGTATCTGGAGAGAATGCTGAAGACTGCAGTGATTGTAGAAGACAGTTCACGTGAAGACGAGGTTGGAATTAATAACACGGTAGAGTTATACTATGAAGATGATGATGAGGTGGAGACATACCGCCTTGTCACATCTGTGCGGGGAAGCTCCATCAACGGGCGGATCAGCATTGAATCCCCAATCGGAAAAGCCATATTGGGACATAAGCTAAATGACAGGGTATATGTGAAGGTAAATGATGATTTTGGCTATCATGTTGTGATTCGCAGAATCATAAACACCCAGGAAGAAGAGGAAGAAAAAATCAGAAGCTTTTAACTGAAGGGAGGAATTTATGGAGATAAAAACAGTCCTGTTTGATTTGGACGGAACTTTAACAGATTCTGGTACTGGAATTACAAATAGCGTAAACTACGCCTTGAAAAAATATGGAATGGAAGTAGAGAATCCTTCAAAACTCCGCCATTTCATCGGGCCGCCTTTAAAAGAGCAGCTGCGTGTATACTGTGGTATTTCTGAGGAAGAAAGCAATCAGGCGGTTGCATATTACCGGGAATACTATACGGAAAAAGGGATTTTTGAAAATGAAGTTTATGAAGGAATCCCTGAACTGCTTCAAGCCTTGAAAAGTGCCGGAAAGACCGTTATCATGGCTACATCCAAACCCGAAAAGTTCGCCAAAATCATAGCAGACCACTTTAATATTTCCCAATATTTTGACTTTATAGGCGGAAGCCTGATGGATGGAACCCGGACAAAAAAGTCAGAAGTCATAGAATATGCTTTAAAGGAATGTAAAATACAAAACCGGGAGAGCGCTTTGATGGTCGGTGACAGACGCTATGATATCCTGGGAGCAAAAGAATTAAACATCCATTCCATGGGTGTGTTATACGGCTATGGTACCAGAGAAGAACTAGAAAGTGCAGGGGCAGATATTATCATAAAAACCCCTGGGGAAGCAGCCGGATACTTAAACGTCAGTATTGATAAATCATAAATCCTGCCCATATTGAGCGAACAATAAAAAGGCTCGGCGGATACAGAACTTAAGTACGTTTTGATGTACTTGGGGTTTGTATCTGCCGGGCCTTTTGGGTTTTAAAATTTGATTACCGCAGTGCCTAAATTATGCTTACTACAGTTTCTATACTCTGTTTACTGCAGCTTCTAAATTCCGCTTACTACAGCGGCGCCGCCTACTGACTTAGCAGGCTGTGATTCTACATTTTCCACGGTACCTTTTACTTCGTTTTCCAGATTTTTATTTGCCGTTGAAAGCATCAGTTTAATCCGGTTCAGCTGATTTACTTCGCTTGCTCCCGGGTCAAAGTCAATGGCAACCACATTAGACTGAGGATATACCCGGCGCAGCTCTTTGATGACCCCTTTTCCTACCACATGGTTGGGCAGGCACGCAAAAGGCTGGGTACATACAATATTACCGGCCCCGCTATGTATCAGTTCCAGCATCTCACCGGTCAGGAACCAGCCTTCACCAGTTTGATTTCCGATGGATACGAATTCAGATGCCATTTTTGCCAAGTCCTCAATATGAGCAGGCGGATCAAAATGTCTGCTGGCCTCAAATGCGCTGGATGCCGGTGAACGGAACCATTCCAGAGCTTTTATTCCCAGGTTTCCAATTCTTGCTTTTGATTTTGCAAATCCCAAATGAGACACTTTGAAATTTTGGTTGTAGAAGCAATAGAGCAGGAAATCCAGTAAATCAGGAACCACAGCTTCTGCACCTTCATTTTCCAGCAGCTCTACAAGGTGGTTATTTGCCGCCGGCAGGAATTTTACAAGGATTTCTCCGACTACGCCAACCCGGGGTTTCTTTACATTCAAGATTTCAATTGTATCAAAATCATGAATGATTTCCCGGCAAAGCTTTTTAAATTTATGTCTGGACGGATATCCGCCGGAAAGAAATTCTTTACATATTTTTGCCCATTTTCTGTGGATGGCATCCGTTGTCCCCGGTACTTTTTCATAAGGCCGCATACGATAGACGCATTTCATGAAAATGTCACCTAAGACAGCAGCATATATACCTCTGAGAGCCAAAGCAGGTGTTATCTTAAAGCCAGGATTTCCTTCTAGTCCGCTCAGGTTAATGGAGATTACAGGAATATGTGCATATCCCGCTTTCTTCAATGCCCGCCGGATAAAACCTATGTAATTGGATGCACGGCATCCGCCTCCGGTCTGGCTGATAATAACGGCAAGCTTATCGGTATTATATTTTCCGGATAAAATCGCTTCCATAATCTGTCCTACCACCATAAGGGAAGGATAGCAGGCATCGTTGTTTACATATTTCAGGCCCACATCCACGGCCTGCTTATTGTCATTTGGAAGTACTTCTACTTTATAGCCGGAAGCCTGGAATGCAGGTTCCAACAGCTCAAAATGCATAGGAGACATCTGAGGGCAGAGGATTGTATAGGACTTGCGCATCTCCTTTGTAAATGGTACTTTTTCGATGGAGGACGTCTGCATCTCCCTCTTTGTATTGCGCTGTTCTCTGACACGGATAGCTGCAAGCAGAGAGCGGACACGGATTCTGGCAGCTCCCAGATTATTAACCTCATCGATTTTCAATGAAGTATATATTTTATCTGAGCGGGTCAGAATCTCTTCAACCTGGTCGGTTGTTACGGCATCCAGGCCGCATCCGAAGGAGTTTAACTGAATCAGATCCAGATTTTCCTTTGTTTTTACATAGTTTGCCGCAGCATATAAGCGGGAATGATACATCCACTGGTCCATGACGTTTAAAGGACGTTCAACAGGCTGAAGATGGGAGACTGAATCCTCCGTCAATACGGCAATGTTGTAAGAATTCACCAGCTCAGGCAGTCCGTGATTGACTTCAGGGTCAATGTGGTATGGACGTCCGGCCAATACAATACCACGGTTTCCTGTCTCATCCAGAAACTTGATAGTTTCTTCGCCTTTTCGGCGCATATCTTCACCGCAGGCCTTTAGCTCCATCCATGCATCATGGACTGCATCCCGAATCTCATTTTCAGGAATAGAGAACTTTTTCGAAAGCTCTTCGGTCAGGCGGCTGTGAAGAATCTCTTCATTTGCGAAGGAGAGGAAAGGATGGATAAAATCCACTTCCCCGTGTACAATGGAGTCCATATTGTTCTTAATATTTTCCGGATAAGAGGTTACAATCGGACAGTTGTAATGGTTATTGGCATCTTCAAATTCATTTCTTTCATACGAAATAGAAGGGTAGAAAATCTGCCGGATTCCTTCATTAATCAGCCATTGCACATGTCCATGGGCCAGCTTTGCCGGATAACATTCTGATTCACTTGGAATAGAATCAATTCCAAGCTCATAGGTTTTTCGCGTAGAGGCAGGGGATAACACAACCCGGAACCCTAACTTAGTGAAAAATGTAAACCAGAAGGGATAATTCTCGTACATATTTAAAACCCGGGGAATTCCAATAATACCGCGTTTTGCTTCGGATTCCTCCAAAGGGGTGTAGCCTAAATACCGCTGGCTTTTATACTCAAAAAGATTTGGCAGCCCGTTCCCCGATTTTTCTTTTCCAAGCCCTTTTTCACAGCGGTTTCCGGTGATGAAACGGCGTTTTCCGCTAAAATGGCTGACGGTGAGGCGGCAGTTATTTGTACATCTTTTGCATTTGGTCATGGTGGTAGTATATTCCAATGCCTCAATTTCATCAATACTCAGCATTGTAGTACCTTCACATTCCACATAACGTTCCCGGGCAATTAAAGCAGCCCCGAAGGCGCCCATAATCCCTGCGATATCGGGACGGATGGCTTCGCAGTTTGCGATTTTTTCAAAGCTGCGCAGAACAGCGTTATTGTAAAAGGTTCCGCCCTGCACTACAATATGGTTTCCGAGCTCGGAAGCATCAGATACCTTTATAACCTTAAACAGTGCATTTTTAATGACAGAATAAGCGAGACCTGCCGAAATATCAGCGACTTCAGCACCCTCTTTCTGGGCCTGTTTTACCTTGGAATTCATGAATACAGTACAGCGTGTACCAAGATCAATTGGGTTTTTGGCGTAAAGAGCTTCCTGGGCAAAATCTTCTACAGAATAATTCAGAGATTTTGCAAAGGTCTCGATGAAAGAACCACACCCGGAGGAGCAGGCTTCATTTAACTGTACGCTGTCAACGGTCTGGTTTTTGATTTTGATACATTTCATATCCTGTCCGCCAATGTCCAGGATACAATCTACATCAGGCTCAAAGAAGGATGCGGCATAGTAGTGGGAAACTGTTTCTACCTCTCCCTCATCCAGTAAAAGAGCAGCTTTAATTAATGCTTCTCCGTATCCAGTAGAACAGGAGTGCACAATTTCCACATCTTCCGGCAGTTTGCTGAAAATGTCTTTGACTGCACGAAGGGTAGTGCCCAGAGGGTCTCCTTCATTATTGTTATAGAAAGAATACAAAAGTGTGCCGTCTTCTCCAACCAGTGCGGCTTTTGTTGTTGTGGAGCCTGCATCGATTCCGAGAAAGGCCTTTCCTGTGTAAGAAGCAAGGTCCTTCACAGGTACTTTGTGGTTTGCATGGCGCAGGGTAAAAGAGTCATATTCCTCGGTAGAAGCAAAAAGGGGTTCCATTCTGTCCACTTCAAATTCCATTTTTATCTTTCCGGCCAGACGCTGCTGAAGGCTTCTGAGAGCTACATTCACATCTCTTTTCGAATTCAGTGCAGAACCGATGGCTGCAAACAGGTGAGAATGGTCCGGAGCAATGGTGTGCTCCTCATCCAGTTCTAAAGTGCGCACAAATGCAGTTTTAAGCTCGGAAAGAAAGTGGAGAGGTCCGCCTAAAAAGGCTACATGTCCCCGGATAGGTTTTCCGCAGGCAAGACCGCTGATAGTCTGATTCACTACGGCCTGGAAGATAGAAGCAGCCAGGTCTTCCTTAGCAGCCCCTTCATTGATTAAGGGCTGGATATCGGATTTTGCAAATACACCGCAGCGGGCGGCAATAGAATACAGTGCCTGATAGTTTTTTGCATATTCATTCAGTCCTTGAGCATCGGTCTGCAGCAGGGATGCCATCTGGTCGATAAAAGAACCTGTACCTCCGGCACAGACACCATTCATACGCTGTTCTACATTTCCGCCTTCGAAATAAATAATCTTGGCATCTTCACCACCCAGTTCAATGGCAACATCTGTCTGGGGGGCATAATCCTGCAGTGCAGTGGATACGGCTATAACCTCCTGCACAAAGGGGACCCCTAGGTGTTTGGCCAAAGTCAGGCCGCCGGAACCGGTAATAACCGGTGAAACGCGGATTGCACCCAGTTTGCAGATTGCCCTTTCAAGCAGTTCAGACAGGGTTTCCTGGATATTAGCAAAATGCCGTTCGTAATCGGAAAAGAGCACCTCTTTGTCATGACCTAGAATTGCAATCTTTACAGTGGTGGAACCAATGTCAATTCCTAAAGTATGTAATTCATTTAAGTTCATAGTGTTTTCCTCGTTTTCTAAAACTATTATATGTCAGTTACTTCCTATTAAATGTATTTTTGGGTGTTACAACAACTTACATTATACGACAATATAGAAAAAAAGACAATTGTAATTATTATGCAGGTTTGTGGAATAATGGTATAAAGTTTATAAAAGTTTACAAAATCATAACATGAAAAAGGGCAACATATATTTGACAAACCCCCTGCCCAGACGGTACAATTACTGTATCTGTTCAGAACCATGAACAGATACCAATTACTTCATAAATGAACAAATAAAAAGTAAGGAGAAAAATGTCATTGAATTGGTTAAATAAGTTAGAAAAAAAGTTTGGTCGTTATGCTATCCATAATCTGACCTTGTATTTAATCGGGGGTTATATTATCGGATATGGGATATATAGCCTTCTTCCGAATCTATTAGGCTGGCTGACTCTGGAACCAGGACTTATACTGTCTGGTCAGGTCTGGCGGATCATATCGTGGATTCTGGTGCCGCCCAGCGGAAATATGATCACGATTCTCATTATGATGTTGTTTTACTATTCACTGGGAACTGCGCTGGAACGTACGTGGGGAGCATTTCGTTACAATGTTTATATTTTTTCGGGAATTCTTTTCACCGTTATTGGTGCCTTTATATTATATTTGGTAACCGGCGGATTGTTAGGACTGGGATTTTACTTCAGTACGTATTATATTAATATGTCTATTTTTTTGGCGTTCGCTGTCAGCAATCCGAATATGGAAATACTGTTGTATTTTATCCTTCCTATAAAGATTAAATGGATGGCGTTGGTTTATGCGGCATTTATCTTATATGACCTGGTGCGGGGAAATATGGTTACGAGGGTTGCAATTATAGCGTCTCTTCTGAACTTTATTGTGTTTTTTTTCTCCAGCAGGAATACAAAGCCCTATACTCCGAAAGAGAGAGCAAGAAAGGCTGCTTTTAAGAAACAGTCCCGTCCTCATATGACATATCAGAATGGCGCACGCCACCGGTGTGCAGTGTGCGGACGGACAGAGCTGGATGACCCAACTCTGGAGTTCCGTTTTTGCTCAAAATGCAAGGGGAATTACGAGTATTGCCAGGAGCATCTATTTACACATAAGCATGTTGAATAAATGTTTTGAAAGTAAAGTGAAAGAAATAACGTGATATCAGAGAGGATACAGGAAATGAAGAAGACAAAAGTAGTATGCACAATGGGACCAAATACAAATAACAGAGAGCTGATGAGGAAGCTGATTCAAAATGGCATGGATGTTGCACGTTTTAATTTTTCCCACGGCGACCATCAGGAACATAAAAGCAGAATGGATATGTTAAAGCAGCTTAGGGAAGAAGAACGTGTCAATACGGCAATCCTGCTGGATACCAAAGGCCCGGAGATTCGTACCGGCCTGCTGGCGGATGGAAAGAAAGTTACCCTGGAGACGGGGAGTACTTTTACCTTGACTATAGATGATATAGTAGGCAATGAGCAAAAAGTATCCATCACATACACCGGACTGGTGGATGATGTGGACAAAGGTAAGATTATCTTGATTGATGACGGCCTGATTGGACTTAAGGTTATGAGCAAGACAGACCGCGACATTATCTGTATCGTTGTAAACGGGGGAGAACTGGGTGAACGAAAAGGGGTAAATGTACCCAATGTTCCTGTGAGACTTCCGGCTATTACAAGTAAGGATAAAGAAGATATTAAATTTGGTGTGGAGCAGGATGTGGATTTTATTGCGGCATCTTTCGTAAGAAATGCAGAATGTGTTCTGGAAATCAAAGCTTATTTAAAAGAACTGAATGCACCTTATATCCCTATTATAGCGAAGGTAGAGAATGCGGAAGGGATTCAGAATATTGATGAGATTATCCGGGCTGCGGATGGAATCATGGTAGCCCGCGGGGACCTGGGAGTGGAGATTCCGGCGGAAGAAGTTCCCTATTTGCAGAAAATGATGATTCAGAAATGTAATAATAATTTTAAAACTGTCATTACAGCTACACAGATGCTGGATTCCATGATTCGTAACCCCCGTCCTACAAGAGCCGAGGTTACAGATGTGGCGAATGCAGTCTATGATGGTACTGATGCAGTGATGCTGTCCGGGGAGACGGCTCAGGGAAAATACCCTCTGGAGGCTTTGCAGATGATGGTACACATCATTGAGAATTCAGAACAGCATTTGGATTATGATCTTATATTGGAGAAAGCAGGGAATCACCTGCGGACAGGTGTGTCCAGTGCGATAGGCTACTCCTCTGTGCTTGCCGCGGCAAACCTGAATGCAAAATGCATTATAACACCGTCCGTGTCCGGAGCAACAGCAAGAGTGGTATCAAATCTGAAGCCAAAACAGGAAATCCTGGGGGTAACACCCAATGAAAGAACTCTGCGCAGAATGTCTATTTATTGGGGAGTCAGACCTCTGAAATCTTTAGAGGTAAATACTACAGAGGACATTTGCAGCGGGGCGATTGAACTGGCCCTTGTGAAACAGTATGTTGAGATGGGGGATGTGGTTGTACTGACTGCCGGAATTCCATCGCCAAGTGTGAAGAAGGAAAAGAGCGGAATCAGCAATATGATGAGAATTGCGACTATAGAGTAAAGAGAACTGTTTGTACAAATATTTCATAAAAAGTATTCTGACCAGCGAATTACCAAAGCGCACCGCTTTGGGCAAGACGCTGGTTTTTTAGCAACCTATTGACAGATAGTTTTGAATGTTATATAGTGTTCCTGTAAAGTACTACTAATGGAGTATAATAGAATGGATGAACAACAGTTTATAGAATATTTACTTCATTTCGGACTGACGAGGCAGGAAGCTCTGGTTTATCAGAAGCTGCTGCATAGAGGAAAACAGACCGGATATGAGGTGGCTAAGGAAGCCGGTATTTCTCGCTCCAATGCTTATAATTCACTTGCAGCCCTGGTGGAGAAGGGGGCTGCGTATCTTGTGGAAGAATCAGCAAAACGATATATTCCGGTGAATCTGAAGGAATTTTGCGATAATTGTATACGCAGAATGAAGGCAGAAGAGGAGTGGCTTATAAAAAATCTGCCCCCGGGACAAGTGGAGGAAGAGGGCTATATCACCATTGAAGGGGCGGCCAATATACAGGACAAGATTCAGAATCTGCTGGAACATTCACAGGAACGAGTATATTTATCTTGTACATTAGATTGCCTGGGTGAGTTTCGGGAGGAATTAAAACAACTTTTGTCTGCAGGGAAAAAGGTGGTCATTATTACAGACGGGCCTTTTGAACTGGACGGTGCAAAGGTTTACATCACCGGGGATAAAGGCAGGCAGATAGGACTTATCATGGATTCAAAGTATGCATTGTCCGGTGAATACGGCAAAGGAAGTATGAACACCTGCCTGTATTCCGCTCAGAATAATTTTGTAATGGTATTCAAAATGGCTTTAGCGAATGAAATTCAACTAATAGAGCTACGTAAAGGAGAAAAGCAGATATGAAAAAAGAGGTATTTGTAACAAAAGAACAGCTGGATGAGATTGTAAAAGAATTTCCTACCCCTTTCCATCTTTATGATGAAAAAGGAATCAGAGAAAATGTGAAGGCTCTCAGGGAAGCTTTTGCATGGAATCCCGGCTACAAAGAGTATTTTGCAGTGAAGGCAACACCAAATCCTTTTCTGGTTCAGATTTTGAAGGAGTACGGCTGCGGCTGTGATTGTTCTTCTTATACAGAACTGATCCTTTCCGATGCGATTGGAGTAAGAGGCGAGGACATTATGTTTTCTTCCAATGATACCCCCCCTGAGGAATATGCCCTGGCGGATAAAATGGGGGCAATTATAAATCTGGATGACATCACACACATTGATTTTCTGGAGCAGACAATTGGTCATATTCCGGAAACCATAAGCTGCCGGTATAATCCAGGTGGATTATTTAAAATCAGCAATGATATTATGGATAACCCGGGAGATTCCAAATTTGGCATGACTACAGAACAGATATTTGAGGCATTTAAAATCCTGAAAGAAAAAGGTGCGAAGCATTTTGGGATTCATGCTTTTCTTGCCAGCAATACCGTGACCAACGATTACTATCCGATGCTGGCAAAGGTGTTGTTTGAGCAGGCAGTGCGCCTTCAGCGGGAGACGGGAGTGCATATTAAATTTATCAACCTTTCCGGAGGAATCGGAATCCCATACAAGCCGGATCAGGAACCAAATGATATACATGCCATCGGTGACGGAGTACGCAAGGTATATGAGGAAGTTTTAGTACCTGCAGGCATGGGGGATGTGGCGATTTATACAGAACTGGGCCGTTATATGATGGGTCCTTATGGATGCCTGGTGACCACAGCAATTCATGAAAAGCATACTCACAAAGAATATATCGGTGTGGATGCATGTGCAGTAAATCTGATGCGCCCGGCTATGTATGGATCTTATCACCATATTACAGTTATGGGAAAGGAAGACTGGCCCTGTGACCACAAATATGATGTGTCAGGCTCACTCTGTGAAAACAATGATAAGTTTGCAATTGACAGAATGCTGCCTAAAATAGATAAAGGAGATTATCTGATCATTCATGACACAGGAGCTCACGGTTTCGCTATGGGATATAACTACAATGGGAAATTAAGATCCGCGGAGGTTCTCCTCAAGGAGGATGGTACAGCACAGCTTATCCGCCGTGCGGAAACACCAGCAGATTATTTTGCAACCTTCGATTGCTTTGACATTGGGAAAAAACTGATTCAGAAGTAATTTGCAAATTAATAAAAAACTATTGCAAAATGTCCCTAAATATGGTAACATAAACTTCGGTTCGGAAAGCAGACATGCACTCCGAACCGGATGAGCGGATGTGGCGGAATGGCAGACGCACAAGACTCAAAATCTTGCGGGGGTGACCTCGTGTGGGTTCAAGTCCCACCATCCGCAGTCATGAGAAAACGTCAATATTGATAGATATTGACGCACGAAAAAGTCCAGTAAGTAATGCTGGGCTTTTTCGTATTTTAGAGCAAAAATCAGACCGCCTCTAAAGTCGTTTTTTGTATTTTTCTTTGTCAAATCAATCGAGTTTATATAAATACCTTTAGGCTTTTATTATACACGGATTATTAACCATGTTAAAATCTCGCCACCTGTTGATGGAACTAGCAGGTGACGAGATTTTATTTGTTTTTCATGAATGGTTATTGACATATGTCGGGAATGGAGTTATAGTAAAACTGTAAATGACATATGTCAATAATTCGAAGAAGGTTGTTATTAACACCCTGAAGAAACAGAACAGGCAGCTTAAGTTTTGGTTGGATGCCGTAAATAAGAGTCTGGAGAATCTGTAATAAAACGTAAAAGCTGCAGAGTACACTCCTGTTTCTTTTACTTATGAAGCGAGGTGAGAAAATGCCGAGACCGAGAAAATGGAGAAAAGTTTGCTGCCTGCCGGAAAATGCCCGATTTGGGCCTTTAGGAAGTGCAGACAGTGGGGAAGAAATCGTGAGGATGATGGTGGATGAATACGAAACCATCCGTTTAATTGATCTGGAAGGTTTTACACAGGAAGAGTGCGCAAAACAAATGAACATAGCGCGTACCACCGTTCAAGGGATATATGAAACGGCAAGAATGAAACTTGCCGACTCTCTGGTACATGGAAAGGTGCTGCTGATTGATGGAGGAGAATATATCCTTTGCGGTGGACAGGAGGAAACCTGCGGCCGTGGCTGTTGCCATAGACGACGCCGAGGTAGAAGAATTAGTAACGAAAATCATATTGAAAGTGAGGAGAATTAAGATGAGAATTGCGGTAACTTATGAAAACGGAGAGGTTTTTCAACATTTCGGCCACACCGAACGTTTTAAAATCTACGACATCGAAGATAACAAAGTAATTGTTGCTACAACAGTTAATACCAATGGCAGCGGTCATGGTGCCCTGGCGGATATTCTAAAAAAGTTGAATGTGGGTACGCTAATCTGTGGAGGTATCGGCGGTGGAGCTAAAAGTGCATTATCCGAAGCAAATATAAAGCTTTATGGTGGAGTGACCGGAAACGCGGATGAGGCTGTCGAGGCATTACTGGCGAAAAAACTCGTCTTCGACTCGGAAGCCACCTGTAATCATCACGGCGGACATCACCATGATGGCCGTGGAGGACACAACTGCGGAGAACATAATCATCACGAAAAATAGAGTACAGTATAATAATATTAGATACAGTACTGTTTCAAAAAACAAACGTAAATATTGATACAATGTTAACGCGCGAAAAGGTCCAGTAATACCGGGCTTCAGGCTGCTCTAAGAATTATTTGGCAGCAAGTGTAAAGGTTCATGATAAAGGAGCTCACACAAAAGTGAGCTCCTTTTTTACGGGGCATGATCCTGTTGAGCTCGCAAAGACAGGAAATATCAACCACTTCAAAAATGCTTACATTAGATTTCTGCAAAATAAAATTGTTAGATTATTTTTATAAAAACATCTTGACAATCAGATGAATATTTGATAATTTAAAATAGGTTAGCCAAAGCTAACCGACGGTCATACTCTGACACTGTCAAAGGGGCAGTGTTTACTTTAGTTAATGTGGTTAGTGGTCGCTAACTAAAATAGAAAGCGAGGCGATGATTTGAAAACATTTAATAAAAAACAAGCGGGATTCATGGCTATGCTGCGTGGTTCCGTCTGCCGACAGCATATTGAATCATTGTTTTTGTACCATGCTTCACCTGTGCTTCGCAAAGCAAAGCCTGCCGTGCTGATTACTGTAAAATCGGAATGCGTGAATTTATGGAGAAGCAGAGAAAAAGCAATGTGCAAAGCAAGCGGATTGTGTTTAAAGGAATTGAAAATCAAAGACAACTCATCATTGTTTTTGATATATGACCGATACGAAATTGAGCTTGCCATTCGGAATGAAAAATCGCTTTGTATTTTAGCGCCGTTCGGTTATGAACTCAACGGAAGTGTCGATGAATTTCTTAATTGCTTATCTGCAAGGCTTGCGTCAAACGACTTTCCTCATGAGATTGGCCTTTTCCTTGGATATCCTCCGGGAGATGTAAAAGCTTATATCGAAAACGAAGGTAAAAACTGTACCTGCTGCGGATACTGGAAGGTCTATGAGGATGTTGAAGCGGCGCAGCAAATGTGGGCGAAAATTGATGAGGCTCAAATCTACGCAATTGATGTGCTGCAAAATTTTCCGTCAATACAAATTGCCGCAAATTTGCTGAGAGCTGTGTGAAAAGTTTTAGGGAAGGTAAAGTTAGTTAAAAAATAAATTTATATAAAGGAGAAAATCATTATGCAAATCAATCTTATTTACTGGAGCGGTACAGGTAATACCGAGGCTATGGCAAATTTAATCAAAGAAGGTGCGGAAAGCGCTGGAGCAACTGTCAATCTGAAAAATGTTGCTGATGCATCCATTGACGATGTAAACTGCGATGTTTTGGTTCTCGGTTGTCCTTCTATGGGGGATGAGGTGTTGGAAGAAAGTGAATTTGAACCGTTTATGATTTCCATTGAGGGAAGTCTCAGCGGAAAGAAGCTTGCGCTCTTTGGCTCATACGGTTGGGGTGACGGTCAGTGGATGCGCGATTGGGATGAACGCATGAAGAACGCGGGAGCAGTGCTTGCAGTTGAGAGTCTGATCGTGAACGACGCACCCAGCGGAGAATCTGAACAGGAGTGTAAAGATTTCGGGAGAGAAATCGCACAGTAATTATGAAGTTTTTGCAGCGACATCTTTGATTTTCCGGTAAATCTACATATTTTCACCATGGATGAGTTGTTAAAAGCAATGGATTATGGCATTCGTCTTTCGGAAAATAGAGCTTAAGTTTTCAGAGTATTCTGAAAAAGGAGAGCAAAAGGGACTGACCCTTTTGCTCTTCTTTTTTGAATTTGTTACAGCTTTCCGGCAGACGCATTTAAAGTATCGAAAAATGTATATAGCTGTTCAAAATCCTGTTCTTCACATAAAATAAATTTTTTTGATTGTACAGAAAGTTTTTCGTGACTTGCGCATTTTGCGTGGCAGCCGCAAATTACAATGAGAAAATCATAGGTTTGTGCTGGTACGGCATAGGAGAAGCAAAGTTGAGGATAGTGTTTTTGAAGTTCCTGCACTTTTTTTGCTCTGTCATATTTGGGATTACATCCTCCGCAGTATTTTATTCCTACAGTTAACATGGCCCAGAACCTCCGGAGCGCTTTTCCGGCAGTTTAACATGCAGTATATGATTTTCATATGAGACAACTTCAATATTGTCATGATGCCGGGCGAGCTCCGGGCGCACTTTTTCAATTTTATTTAGCATCTCAAAACACCTCCTTGTAAAATAAGGATACCATATAATGAGCAAGTCGTATGCTAAAAATTTTTATGTTATTAAGTGATTTTATGAATTTCTATTTCTGATGGTCTTAAAAATGGCGTTTATACACTCTGCCAGAGAACAAATCACAACTATAAGGAAAACAAGTGCAATGATTGGATTTATTCCTCCCCTTCCCATAAAACGCAGTACATCAAGGTTACTCCAATCGAAGCCCTGCAGGAAAGTTGTAAACTCGGCACTGAATATGTCCGGTCTGGTAATTAGATAAATCATAACGCCTATACTTACCAGGCTGTTTATTATGACTGCACTGCAAACAAGAGGTGTCCATCTGCGTTCTTTAATCTTAATAATAGATTCGCCGGCACCAAATAAGAACATCGCTATAATAGCCGGGATACAGGCGGTCAAGAAACTAGAGCTGAATAAGGTGTATATTCGTGTGTTGCCATCCAGAATCATAAAGGGAATAGGTAATGTTCCAGCGCACAGCAAAATTGCCAGGACAGAGAATGCAAACGTTAGTATCAACTCGGCAATACTGTCGGATAATGGTATTTTTCCTTTGTCAGCAGGCAATACTTCCGGTAAATCTTCAATGTTCCACTTGGGTTCTCTGTCTTCATCCGTTTTCGTACTGGCCCGTTCAGCAATTACAAAGCCAATTGTTGTCCACAAAAGCGCCTGGAAGGTGGCGGATATACCTAGAGAAATGCCTGTTGACATGATATTTTTCGCAAAGTAAACTGCATCAGTCATACCGTCTTTTATGGCATCAATGGCTCCCACAATCATACCAATACATAAGGTAAGGATACCAATCAGAGGCAAGATCCATTTTAATACGCGCACATAATCATCATAAACAGCGGGGGATATCAAATACCGTGGGTTTTGCCGGTATTTCTCCGCCAGAGAAGCAGGCGGACCTAGTTTATACAAAACCTCTTTTATTTCGTTTTCATCAGCATTTTCCGCCAGCATATCATAAATGTTCGATTTTAATTCTTTGCTTACTTCATCCCTGTCTTTTTCAGGAAGGCGGCGTGTTACATCATAAACATAGCGATCAATCAAATTATTCATTGTATACATCCTTTCCGCAAATAGATTCAATGCTTCTTTGCATTCTTTTCCATTCTTCCATTAGTTCTTTGTATACTGTTTCACCTTTTTCATTGATGGAGTAGTATTTCCTCGGTCTGCTCTCGCTTGTATCCCAATCACTGACAAGTAAGCCCTGACTTTCCAACCGGCGTAAAAGTGGATACAGTGTATTGGCTTCGATGTCTATATGCTCGCCCTGCATTGTTTGAAGCAGCGCATAGCCATAGTGGGATTGTTTCAGACATCCCAGGACAGCCAGTGTTAAGCTTCCCCTGCGGAGTTCTGTGATAAAGTTTTGAATTTGTTCTTTTTCTGACATAGTTATCACCTCATAGTTATTATACTGTGTATCATACAATATTGTCAATAATTACTTATTGTAAAATTTATTACAGTTGAGTTCCCATACACTGCGCGTGAATCAAAAATCATATACTTTGGGAATACAGGAAAAATTTAGTCATATAAGTTTAGACATGTTTCGACATCAACGTTGACATCAGCCAGAAAAAACTTTATAGTATGTATTGGAACCAGTAGATATAAAAGTTATTTTACAGGGTATTGAGGTACAGAACACGGTATTTTTTCTTCCGGAAAAGAGACGGTGTTTTTAATTTATTTACCTTCAAAGGAGGTGGATGGTATGCCATTTAAACGTGGTGATACATGCTTTATATTAGAGGACAATTCAGAAGTAGTGCAGGTAAAGGTAGTTAGCAAACAAGGGAAGACTTATATCGTACAGTTAATTGGGGCCTGTGGTGCACTGAAGCTGCCTGAAAATAGATTGTTTGAGACGAAAGAAGAGGCTAAGGCAAGCAAAAAAACGTCAAGAGCAATGGTAAGCCCCCAGTTATCTGAATCATATAGAAGAACAGGCTTGCCTGAAATAAATATACCTGATGTTTTTGACAGTAACAGGTCAAAAAGAGGTCCTGGTAAAGTTTAGATGCAGGTATAATAATAAAAAGCAAATAGCGGAATTTAGCTGGAAACAGGTATTTAGATGGACTTCTAAATACCTGTTGTTTTTTACCAGAGTTTGTGGTATAAAGTAATTAGAAAATCTTCTAAATAGGTTTAGAGAAGGGATGGATGCGGATGAGTTTTGCGGAAACATTTAAAGCACTTTCAGACCCCGTCCGAAGGGAGATTCTGGTGTTGCTAAAAGGTGCGCCCCTTTCTGCCGGGGAGATAGGGAGCCATTTTGATATGACGGGAGCAACGATTTCTTATCATCTCAGCATATTAAAAAAAGCGGACCTGGTATGGGAGACAAAAGTAAAGAATTATGTTTATTATGAATTGAATACCTCTGTAGTGGAAGAAATTATGCTTTGGCTGTCGGACCTGAAAGGAGATAAGTAGTATGAAACCGTATCTGAAAAGAATAATTATTACCAGCATTATCACTATTTTGCCGATGCTGGCGGGAATTTTGCTGTGGAATAAGCTCCCTGAGACAATTGCTACACATTGGGGAATAAACAACGTTGCAAATGGCTGGAGCAGCAGGCCCTTTGCGGTATTTGGGATGCCCCTGCTTCTTCTGTTATTGCATCTGGTCTGCATATTTGTAACGCTGAATGACCCGAAAAAGAAGAATATCAGCAATAAGATGCTGAATGTAGTGTTCTGGATTATCCCCGTTACATCATGGATATGCTGTTTTATGATCTATGGCATGGCTGTGGGTATTTCTTTGAATATCGGCATGGGTGCAAATCTTATGGTGGGAGTGCTATTTGTTGTAATTGGAAACTACATGCCTAAGAGTAAACAAAGTTATACTGTGGGAATCAGACTGCCCTGGACATTAAACAGCACGGAAAACTGGAACCGTACCAGCAGACTTGCCGGAAAGCTCTTTATTGTAGGAGGAATTGTGTTTATCATAAGTGCTTTCTTCCAATTTGGTATGGTACCTTTGGTTATCATAATTATGGTTGTGCTGATTCCTGCCATATATTCTTATTCACTTTATAAAAAGGGAATTTAATGAGCTTTGAAGGAAGAAATGAAAAATTAAAAGATAAATTTAATCATTGACATTTTTACAAAAGAGCGTATATAATAAACAACAAATTAAACCGTTGAAGCGGAGATAAAAACATATCGTGCATTCACAGAGAGCCTGAGATGGTGGGAATCAGGTAAACGCAGTTTGTTAAATGGACCGCTGAGGGCATGAGGGAAAGGCAGTAAGGCCGAGTATAGCATGACGTAAGGGCGTACGTTAGTCGCCAGAGATATGTTAGTATCTTGCTAAGTGCACAGGAATATTTTTCTGTGAATCAAGGTGGCACCGCGAATTGAAATTTCAATCCGTCCTTGACATTACTTTAATGTGTAATGTCAGGGGCGGATTTTTTAAATTATTCTGAAAACGGAGCTCAAAAGGGACAGTCCCCTTTGCACTGCTTATTCAGAATATTCTGAAAACGAAGCTCAAAAGGGTCAGTCCCTTTTGCACCTTCCCCTTTATATTGTCCCTGACAGAAAGGAGAGTTTATGATTTATCCTGATTTAAAGAAAGCAGAAGAGTTTGCGGCGGCAGGGAATTATCGTACCATGCCGGTCAGTGTGGAATTGTTTTCGGATATGTATACGCCTATCGGGGTATTGCAGGTACTGAAAAATGTGAGTGAACACTGTTATATGCTGGAGAGTGCGGAGGATGCAAAACGCTGGGGACGTTATAGTTTCCTGGGATTTGAGCCTACTATGGAAATTAGCTGCAGGAATGGGATGTGCCGAATCAAGGATGAAGGAATAAAGGAATTTGAGACTTTTTATCCTGGAAAATACATCCGGGAGATTGTGGAAAGTCATCGGGCTCCCAAGCTGGAAGGACTTCCTTCTTTTACGGGAGGCCTGGTGGGGTATTTCTCTTATGACTATATCAAGTATGCGGAGCTATCATTGAAGCTTAATGCCAGAGATGAAGCCCATTTCAGGGATGTGGACCTGATGCTTTTTGACCAGGTTATTGTGTTTGACCATCTGAGACATAAAATGATTTTAATTGTAAGCATGTCTTTGGAAGGAAATGTGAAGCAGGAATATGAAAAAGCAATTGACCGGCTGGAAAGACTGAAACGGATTGTGAGGACCGGGGAACCGAAGCCACATATTCCTCTGAAGATAAAAAGTGAGCTGCGTCCCCATTTTACGAAAGAAATATACTGCAAAATGGTAGAGCGTGCAAAGCATTATATCTATGAAGGGGATATTTTCCAGGTGGTGCTGTCAAACCGGCTGTCGGCGGAAATAGAAGGAAGCATTCTGGATGTGTACCGGATGCTCCGCAGTACGAATCCGTCTCCCTATATGTTTTACTTTTCCAGCAATGATGTTGAAATTGCAGGGGCTTCCCCTGAAACACTGGTAAAATTGGAGGATGGAACGCTTCATACATTTCCTTTAGCCGGGACCAGGAAAAGGGGAGACACTTATGAGGAGGACCTGCGTCTGGAAAAGGAACTTCTGGCAGACGAAAAGGAATTGGCAGAACATAACATGCTGGTTGATCTGGGGAGAAATGACATCGGGAAAATCAGCAAAATAGGTACGGTGGAACTGGAAAAATACCAGAGTATTGAGCGGTTTTCCCATGTAATGCACATTGGCTCCACCGTGAGGGGAGAGATTCGGGAAGATAAGGATTTTATGGACACCATAGATGCAATTCTTCCGGCAGGGACCCTCTCTGGAGCACCCAAAATCCGCGCCTGTGAGATTATCGACGAGCTGGAGGACTGCAAGCGGGGAATCTATGGAGGTGCAGTAGGATACATTGATTTTACGGGGAATCTGGATACTTGTATAGCAATCAGGATGGCTTACGCGAAAGACGGACATATTTATGTATGTTCCGGGGCGGGAATTGTGGCAGACAGTGTTCCGGAGATGGAATACCAGGAATGCCTGAATAAAGCCAAAGCTGTAACAAAAGCCATTGAGGGCGCAGGGAAGGGGATGGAAGCATGATCGTGTTGATTGATAATTATGACAGTTTTTCTTACAATCTGTACCAATTGATTGGGGCAGAGCGGGAGCACCTGATGGTTATCCGCAATGATGAAATGACTGTGGAGGAAATCCGGGAAATGAAACCGGAAGCTATCGTTTTGTCTCCCGGACCGGGAAGACCGGATGATGCGGGAATCTGTTTGGAAGTCGTGGAGAAACTGGCAGGAGAAATTCCTATACTTGGGGTGTGCCTGGGACATCAGGCTATTTGTCAGGCTTTCGGCGGAAAGGTTACCTATGCTCCACGGCTGATGCATGGAAAAACCTCCGAAGCATGGCTGGACCGGGAGAGTAGGTTATTTAAGGGAATGCAGGAAAGCATCCCGGTTGCCAGATATCATTCTCTTGCAGTTGAGGAGGAAAGCCTTCCTTCAGCACTCCGGGTAACGGCAAGGACGAAGGAGGGAGAGATTATGGCGGTGGAACACCGGGAATATCCGGTATATGGAGTACAGTTCCATCCGGAATCTATTTTGACTTCCCATGGGGCAAAGATTATCCACAATTTTTTATAACAGCTCAGTAACGTGAAACCAGTCTTATGGCTGAACGGTTACGTCGAATATATTCAGAAAGGAAGCAGGATATCATGATTAAAGAGGCAATTTTAAAACTGGCAAAGAGAGAAGATTTAACATATAAAGAAGCTTACCAGGTTATGAATGAGATTATGAGCGGAGAGGCAAGTGATGTACAGATGAGCTCTTATCTGACAGCTATGAGCCTGAAAGGTGAGACTATCGATGAGATTACGGCTTCGGCAGCAGGGATGAGAGAGCATTGTGTAAAACTCCTGCACAATGTAGATGCGCTGGAGATTGTAGGGACGGGAGGAGACGGAGCTAATTCCTTCAATATTTCCACCACCTCCGCACTGGTGATCGCCGCCGCAGGAGTGCCGGTAGCAAAGCATGGCAACCGTGCAGCATCCAGCAGAAGCGGGGCGGCGGATGTACTGGAGGCGCTTGGGGTAAAAATCACAATACCACCGGAGCAAAGCGCGCAGCTTTTGGAGAAAATCGGGATCTGTTTCTTATTTGCCCAGAATTATCACATTGCTATGAAATATGTGGCTCCAGTCAGAAAAGAGCTGGGAATACGGACTATTTTTAACATCCTGGGACCACTGGCCAATCCGGCTGGGGCAAATATGGAAGTAATGGGAGTTTATGAAGAAGCGCTTGTAGAGCCATTAGCTAGAGTGCTGGAAAAACTGGGTGTAAAAAATGCCATGGTAGTATATGGCCAGGATAAGCTGGATGAGATATCCATGAGCGCATCGACGACCGTATGTGAAATCAAAAACGGTGCATTTCATTCTTATACAATTACGCCGGAACAATTTGGATTTACCCTCTGCAAAAAATCAGAATTGGCAGGAGGAACGCCCCAGGAAAACGCGGAAATCACAAGGGCGATTTTGAAGGGGCAGGAAACCGGGCCGAAACGAAATGCAGTGCTTTTGAATACAGGGGCAGCCCTTTATGTGGCGGGAAAGGCAAAAACACTGGAAGAAGGCGTAAGTCTTGCAGAAGAGATAATAGACAGCGGAAAAGCAAATGAAAAACTGGAGCAGTTTATACGTTATTCTAATCTTACAGAAGAAATCCCCTGTTTTTAAATGGAACAGAGTTTTTAGTGAAGAGAAAGGTAAAAGATGATATTAGATGAGATTGCAGCAAAAACCAGGATAAGAATAGAAGAAAAAAAGAAAAATGTAGCAGAGGAAGGGCTGAGGGAGAGGGCATATGAACTGGCTCTCAAAGAAAGGCAGGAACAGGGAGGCGATTTTTCATTTCCCTTTGAAAAGGCACTAAAAAAAGAGGAGATGTCTTTCATCTGTGAAGTGAAAAAAGCATCTCCCTCTAAAGGAGTCATAGCAGAAGCGTTTCCCTATCTAAAAATAGCCGAAGAATATGAGCAGGCAGGAGCGTCGGCACTGTCAGTTCTGACGGAGCCTTACTATTTCAAAGGGAGCAATACATTTCTGGAGGAAATTTCACAGAGAGTCAAGATTCCTGTTTTAAGGAAAGACTTTACGGTAGATGTCTATATGCTGTATGAAGCAAAAATAATGGGAGCCCATGCCATCCTCTTGATTTGCGCCATATTAAATGACGAAGAGCTAAAAGACTACATGAAAATTGCAGAAGAGCTGGGGCTGTCGGCATTAGTGGAGGCACACACTGCAGAAGAAGTAAAAAGAGCTTTGAAATGCGGGGCAAGGATAGTGGGAGTCAATAATAGAGATTTAAAAACCTTTCAGGTAGATATCCACACAAGTGAACGTCTTCGAAGCCTGGTACCGGAGGGCGTACTATATGTATCGGAGAGCGGGATCAAAGCCTCTGAAGATATCCGGCGGCTGCGGAAAAACCGGACAGATGCTGTACTGATAGGAGAGACACTTATGAGAAGCACAGATAAGCGCAGGATGTTGGAGGAATTCAAGGGAGATTTCAAAGGGGACGATTTCAAGGGGGACAGTCCCTTTTGAAAAGGGACTGTCCCCCTTGCGCCCCGTTTTCAGAATATTCTGATATTTTGCAGTCGGGAGGGATTATGAAGATTAAAATATGTGGGCTGAGCCGTGTTGAGGATATTGAGGCGGTGAACGAGGCCAGACCGGATTTGATAGGATTTGTCTTTGCCAGAGGGAGCCGTAGATATGTTACGCCCAGCCAGGCGGCCTTGCTGAAAAGCGGATTAAGCAAGGAAATATTGGCTGCAGGAGTGTTTGTGGATGAGGAGCTGGATATTGTTCTGGATTTGGCAGAGAAGCAGACGATAGATGTTATACAGCTCCACGGCAGTGAAGATGTGGAATACCTGGAAAGGCTGAAAAGGTGCTGTGATGCTCCTGTTGTAAAGGCAGTGTCTATGACAGCGGACGGTTTTTCCGGAGAACTGCGGCGCTGGGAGGAAAGCAGCATAGATTATCTGCTTTTAGACAGCGGCACAGGGGGAACCGGGCAGCAGTTTGATTACAGGCTTATAGGCAGGGTTACAAAACCTTTCTTTCTGGCCGGAGGATTGAATCCGAAGAATGTTGCCCAGGCAGCCATACAGGTATTGCCTTATGGGGTGGATATGAGCAGCGGTGTAGAGACAGAAGGAAAAAAGGACAGAGAAAAAATAAAAGAAGCAGTTAGGAGGATTCGAGATGTCGAAAGGAAGATACGGTGAGTTCGGAGGGCAGTATATCTCCGAGACACTCATGAATGAATTGATTCATCTGGAGGAGCAGTATGAATATTATAGAAAAGATGCTGAATTCCAGTTAGAGCTAAACAACCTGCTGAATGACTGTGCGGGACGCCCTTCCCGCCTCTATTATGCGGAGAAGATGACAAAAGATTTAGGCGGAGCAAAGATTTATTTAAAGAGGGAAGATTTAAACCATACAGGTTCTCACAAAATTAACAATGTGCTGGGGCAGGTGCTTCTAGCAAAGAGAATGGGAAAAACCAGAGTCATTGCAGAGACAGGCGCCGGACAGCACGGCGTGGCTACGGCTACGGCGGCAGCACTTTTGGGAATGGAATGTGAAGTGTTCATGGGAAAAGAAGATACAGACCGGCAGGCACTGAATGTGTACAGAATGGAACTTCTGGGTGCGAAAGTCCACTCAGTGACCAGCGGCACCCAGACGCTGAAGGACGCGGTGAATGAGACTATGCGGGAGTGGACCAACAGAGTGTCAGATACTCACTATGTCCTTGGATCCGTCATGGGTCCTCATCCTTTTCCAATGATGGTAAGGGATTTTCAAAGTGTAATCAGCCGGGAAGCCAGGGAGCAGATTCTAGTAACAGAAGGAAAGCTGCCGTCAGCAGTCCTTGCCTGCGTGGGCGGAGGGAGCAATGCAATAGGGATGTTTTACCACTTTATTCCGGATGAAACGGTCAGGCTGATTGGCTGTGAGGCAGCAGGAGAAGGAATAGATACAGAGAAACATGCGGCAACTATGACAAAGGGATCAATTGGTGTGTTTCATGGGATGAAATCTTACTTTTGCCAGGATGAATACGGTCAGATTGCACCGGTATATTCTATTTCTGCGGGTCTCGACTATCCGGGAATTGGGCCGGAACACGCATATCTGAGAGATTCCGGCAGGGCAGAATATGTGCCGGTGACAGATGATGAGTCGGTGGATGCATTTGAATATCTGGCAAGGACGGAAGGTATCATCTGTGCTGTAGAAAGTGCCCATGCCGTGGCACATGCGAGGAAGATTGCACCCGACATGGGAGAAGATGAAGTAATGATTATCTGTCTGTCGGGTCGGGGAGATAAAGATGTAGCGGCGATTGCAAGATACAAGGGGGTGGATATCCATGAGTAAAATAAAAAATGCATTTTCAGACGGAAAGGCTTTTATTGCTTTCTTAACGGCAGGGGACCCTTCTCTGGAGAAAACTGTGGACTATATTCTGGCAATAGAAGAGGCAGGTGCAGACCTGGTGGAAATCGGGATTCCATTTTCTGACCCGACGGCAGAAGGCATTGTAATCCAGGATGCAAATATCCGGGCGTTGAAAGAAGGAATGACTGTAGACGGCGTGTTTGAAATTGTAAGCCGGGTAAGAGAAAAGAGTCAGATACCGCTGGTGTTTCTGACGTATCTGAATCCGGTATTCCATTATGGATACGAAAACTTTTTTCTGAAATGTGAAAACCTGGGTGTAGACGGCATTATTATTCCGGATCTGCCTTACGAGGAAAAAGAGGAGATGTCCATGACTGCAGAAGCACATCATGTAGACATCATCTCTATGATAGCGCCCACCTCCAGACAGCGGATTCAGATGATTGCAGAAGAAGCAAAAGGCTTTCTTTATGTCGTGTCATCCATGGGTGTTACTGGGGTAAGAAGTAATATAGAGACGGATATTACTTCTATGATTGCTTCTATCCGGGAAGTGACGGATATACCGGCGGCGGTGGGCTTTGGTATCAGCACGCCTGAGCAGGCTGAAAGAATGGCAGCAGCTTCCGACGGAGCCATAGTGGGCAGTGCAATTGTGAAACTGATAGAAAAATATGGAGACCGGGCAGACGAGCCGATAGCCAAATATGTAAAGAGCATGAAAGAGGCAGTGAAAAGAGCTGAAAATTAAAAATTTTCTATATTATTTTCTTCAAATATATAACAAAGGATGGATACCAAGCCAAAGTATCCATCCTTTGTTTATTCTTTTGCATATTTTTTATGGTATTGACGGGAAAATGCAGAGCCGATAACCGCATTTTTCTTCTGCGTGTTATCTGCTCTCATTATATATCTGATATTTAATTGATTCAAAATAACGGAAAATGAAAGTGGATTTGATATTATATTAACATTATGTGCTATTATAACGGATAAATGATAATATATGTTCAAAATATATTGACAAATTGAAATGATAATGATAATATATGAAACATAGCAAGGGAAACAGTAATCAAAAAATGGAGGATAATTATGTTAACTGTAAGAGAATTTGCGAAACATTTCGATTTGGCACTTTTGGCTCCGGATGTACAGGAAGCAGCAGTTGTAGAAGCTTGTGCAACAGCCGCAAAGTATCAGGTTAACTCGGTGAATGTAAATTCATGCTGGATTGATGTAGCCCGCAGAGAATTAAAAGGTACGGGTGTTGGACACAGTGCTGTTATAGGATTTCCTTATGGCACGGCAATTTCTAAAGTGAAATATCTGGAAGTTGATGAAATGTTGAAGGCAGGCTGTTCTGCATGTGATATGGTTATTAACGTAGGGGCTCTTAAGGATAATAATTTAACGCTGGTTGAAGAAGAAGTAAAGACATTTGCAGATATGTGCAATGCAGCTAACTCAGACAGTAAGCTCATTTTTGAAGTAGGCTTTCTCAGTGATGAGGAGATTGCAGCATTAACGAAAATGTGCTGTGAACATAACATTACATATGTGAAGACTGCAACAGGAACCCAGGCCTTCCCGGATATAAAACATGTTGAAATCATGAAAAATAATCTGTCAGGAAATACGAAGATAAAGGTGTCTGGAGTTCCAAGGACATTTGCCCTTCCGGCTACACTATATATGTTTGAACACATGGGAGTCAGTCTGTGTGGAACAAGGAGTGCAGGGATTCTGACAGATCAGTATGAAAAGTATCTGGGATCATTAAATTAATGAAGGAGGGGGCAACAGATGTATAATGTCCATTATCATTTGAATTCGCTTTTAGGTGAAACTGTAAAGTGTATTAGCGGTGATGAAAAGTATATAAGCCGTGCGATCAATAAGGAACTGAATTTTGAAGAATACAAGTTTTTATTACAGGAAGTCAGATTCATTGGCGTAACTTCTGAATTCAAAAAAGTCATTGATCTTTTTAAAGTCCCTGAAGGGGAAACACCGGCCGGTTTTAGAATAGAGTATTATCTGGCAGAGAACAAACATTTATTGATTGATTTAAAGCGTGATATTTCATATGGGAAAAATGGAATAAAAAGAGCGACCCCATTTCTCTTTTCCGCAGATACAGCTAACCCATATGAATTGGCACCAATGAAAGATATGATTGCAAATCTGACCTGCAATCCGGGAATTATTTACGATTTATTTATCAATGATCCGAAAGAGAACATTGGAAATAAGTTTAAAAACCGGGACGAAGTAATGTGTGAGATTGGCAATATATTGGGACCTGGATGTGACATCAGTGTAGAGTTCAATGATCCTTTCGCAGATATCAACAAATTATTGGAAGAAGCAGAACATTTCAAAGAAATGCTCTCAGAGTACCGTGTTGTTATAAAAGTACCGCATACAGGAGCAGTAACAGAAGAAAATGCCCATTATTTGCTTGAGGGAAATAAAAGGCTGCCGGTTGCCCACAATAATGGCCAGACAAAAGACTATTTTTACAGCCATAATTTAGCCTTGGCTTTGAAAGAAAAAGGGTTCAGGGTGAATTATACATTAATGTTCGAGCCATGGCAGACAGGGATGGCGTTGCAGGCGCAGCCTTATTTCATAAATAGCTTCATTAATAAGAGAATGCTTACCAGTACATATGTAAAGGGTATGATATCCGCTTTTGACAGTACCAGAGATTTACAATTTCTTAAGAATCTCAGAAGCTATTTTATTGATGTGGATTTTCTTCCAGAGTCAGCAAAAGATTCAGATTTGGCTGAGGTGGAAAAGATTGCCCGTGAAACATTGACATATAGAGACTTTGATAATGTACGTGGCTTTGATGGTATGGACGGAGTACGCCATAATCTTCGTATGCTGCGAGACAGTAACCTTGAGGATACACGGCTTATAATTTGTTCTATAGCCGGATCGAGAGAATATCCGGAACTTGATAAGCTGCTTGTTGAAGACGAGTTCAGGGATGTTCTGGATAAGATTGTTATTACTACTGAACCCATTTATTTCGCACAGTACACTTCAGCACCCCAGATTATTACATATCAGCGCAGATTTTTAAATGCTGTAAATAATACTGCGGATAAAAGATAGAAACCAAAGTATTGAGGAAAAGAGTTTATTAACAGAAGGATGCCAGATTGGAGATATGATAAATAATTTCATACAAAGAAGTGGTATCCTTTCTTGCTAAAGATTCAATATTTACGTTGTGTCCGTAAGAGTTAAGACTGATATTTCAGGAAACGATAGGAAGGGATATCTTTGCTAAATCAATTTTTTTGTGTGATAATGAGATATGCTCAGTATAAAATCAAATTATCATATAAAAGGAGATTGTGATTCTATGGACAAAAAACAAAAAAGACATAATGATTTAATAAGTCTCGTTAATACAAAGGAAAGAATTTCTATTAAAGAATTAGCGGGAATTTGTGGAGTTTCAGAACTAACAATACGACGTGATATCCAGTTTTTGGAGCAACAGGGGTTTGTACAGAATGTCAGAGGAATTGTGTTTGCAAATGAACAGGATAGAGAGAACACAATATATAATCTAAACTCTGCCGGCAGTGAAAATTTTAATACAAAAAACGAAATCGGACTTTGTGCTGCTAAGTTAATTGAAAATGATGACATTGTTATTATTGATAATGGGACAACAACAGAAAGGCTGGCAGCACATTTCCCGGAAGATATTAATGCTACCGTTTTGTGTTATAACATTAATATATTGAATCACCTGTACATGAAACCTAATATTTCACTCATTTTTGGCGGGGGATATTTCCATCCTCAAACTCTAATGTTTGAAAGCAAAGAAAGTCTGGAATTGATTCGCCGTACAAGAGCAAAAAAAGTATTTGTTTCTGCAGCCGGTGTGCATAATACTCTGGGAGTAACTTGTACCAGTACTTATGAACTGGAAAGTAAAAGGGAAATACTGAAAGCAAGTATGGAGAAAATACTTCTTGTTGATTCAAGTAAGTTTGGACAGATTCACAAGAATTTCATATGCGAGTTCAGTATGTTTGATCGAATTATCACAGATAATAAACTACCTGCGGAATGGAAAAAAAGAATAGAAGAAGCAGGGGTAGAATGTATCATGGCAGAATGTTAAGTCAATATCTGTATTTAATCAAATAAATTCTAAATAATCTTTTCCCGGTCCACTGTACTGTCAAGGAAGAAACAATTGCTGTTGTCAGAAAGAGGCGATGTTTTGAAGATTTTGTATGGCTGTGGCAGACTATGTGCAACAATTATATTGTGTGGTCTGCTGGGATGTGGCTGCAGTAAAAAAGAACAGGAAGTTTTAGTTGTTTTAGGCAGCCAGGGTGAATTGTCCCATGAAGAGTTACAGATAGCTGCAAGGCAGTGGGCGGAGGAAAAGAATATATCTTTAAAGGTTGTTGCTCCAAAGACATCTATGGTTTATGAGCAGCAAACAGTTCTTGAAAATTCAATCAGAGAAAAAAAGTGGGATTTTATAGTTTTAGAGCCATTAGGCAATACGGAGTTATATCCGGTTCTTGATTACGCAAAAGAACAAGGAAGTACCATTATATCAATGCAGGGTGCCCCTGCACTGGGTGCTGATTATACGATTCAGCCTTGTGATTATGAAAAACTGGGTGTATCTATAATGGATATATTTGCAGAAAAAATGGGACAGTCAGGCAGTTATGTGACTGTAGTGCCTGCAAAGGATTCAGAGTCAGCACTGCAGCAAGAGCTGGCTTGCGTGAATCAGCAAAAAAATAACTACCAACAGATGCTGGCTGTTTCCAGGCTCCAGGAAGGAAACAGTGTGCAGACGGTGTATGATACGGTGGATACTTTGTTTCAGACCCATGAGATGAAAGGGGCAGTGTTTTTTTCGTACATTGACGGCCTGGGAATTTCTCAATGGAAACAAAAGACAGGCAATGATCTGATAACTGTCGGCATTGGATATCCGGAATTGCTGAATGCAGATACTGAGAATGGTGAGATAGATGCTTTATTTTACTGGAACAGAGAAAACCTGTTAATTACTTCATTAGAAGTTGGTTATAAAGCAGTGCAGGGCAGTATTGAGAAAGAACCTGATGTGATTACTACTCGTGTTGACGGATACAGAACCTTGCGTTCTTTGGGAGATGGAATTTATTGCGGAAATGATATCTCAACAATTTATAATTAATTTTTTGAAACTTCAGAAAAGGAATTTCGTTAGAACGGTAAGGAGGGTAAGGCATGCATGTTTTAGATTTATTCAGGCTGGACCAAAAACTGGCGGTAGTTACAGGTGGGGCACAGGGACTGGGAAAAGCGATGGCAGAAGCAATGGCGGACTGCGGAGCTGATATTGCTGTTTTAGACTTAAATATGGATAAGGCTGCTGAAACCGCAAAATACATAGAAAATAAATACAACGTCAAGGCAAGAGCATTTCAGGTAAATGTGGCCGATGCAGACGCCTGCTATGAAGTAGTGGAGGAGATATGTAAAGAGTGGGGACATATTGATGTGCTGTTGAATAATGCAGGTATTTGCATAAATGAGGCTGCTGAAAACGTGCCATTGGAAAACTGGCACAAGGTAATTGATATCAATATGAATGGGGTCTGGTATATGTCACAGGCTGTGGGGAAAATCATGATAAAGCAGAATCATGGCAATATCATCAATATATCTTCTATGTCCGGATTTATTGTAAATGACCCACAGGGCCAGGTTTCGTATAATACATCAAAAGCAGGAGTGTCGCATATGACAAAATCCCTGGCGGCAGAGTGGGTTAAGTACGGAATCAGAGTGAATTCTATTGCTCCGGGATATATGGATACTGATTTAGTACATAAAACCTATGAGGAGGATGGGGGATGGGCAAGGCGCTGGAATTCCCTGACTCCCATGAAACGTCCCGGCAAGCCGGAAGAGCTGGGTCCATTGGTTGTATATTTGGCAAGTGATGCGTCCACATATATGACAGGGTCTATTATATTGTGTGACGGAGGATATACAATTTGGTAAAGGGAGATGTGAGCATATGATTGAATTGCAGAATGTTTGTAAATATTATGGCAATAAACTTGCTTTGGACAATGTATCGTTTTCAATAGACAATGCAAGCATCATAGGTCTGCTGGGTAAAAATGGGGCAGGTAAAAGTACGCTCATGAATATTATGACAGGGTACTTGTCTGCAACAGCAGGAGATGTTGTTGTAGATGGAGTGTCCATCAGTAATGCACCCCAGGAAGTAAAATCTAAAGTCGGATATTTGCCGGAAAAACCTCCGGTTTATGACACCATGTCGGTGTATGAGTTTTTATGTTATGTAGCCAGACTGAAAGGTGTACCTTCCCGCAGTGTATCATTGGAAGTCAGCAATATTATCGAACAGACAGCTTTGGGAGATGTGGCAAGGCGCCTGATTCGTAATCTGTCCAAAGGATACCAGCAGAGAGTGGGGATTGCCCAGGCTATGGTAGGTGAACCTGAGATATTGATTCTGGATGAACCGACAGTAGGACTTGATCCTTCTCAGGTCGTGGAAATCCGGTCACTTTTAACGGAATATGCAAAAGATCATGTAATAATCATTAGTTCACATATATTAACAGAAATTTCTGAGATATGTGACAGGATTTTAATCCTTAATGAAGGGGAATTGATTAAAGACTGCCGGATGTCTGACCTGAGCAATCCAGGTAAAAATCACATTTTCATTCGTGTAGATGCCGAAAGGACCCATTTTGAAGACATCATTCAAAAGAGCCTGGCAAATTGCAGATATGATTATAAAGGGGCCGGTGAGCCGGGATGCAGCGACTGGGAATTAACTGCAGAGTCACATGAGGAAGATATCCGTAAAAAGATATTTAGTACTGTTATGGGGAATAAGCTGAATCTATTGCAGATGTTCCCGGTAAATACGGAGATAGAAGATACCTTTCTTGATTTAACAGCAGGCAGGCATCTCAATTAAAGAGGGTGAATTATGAGAACAACCTTTGTGCGTGAATTCCAAGAATATTTCAATACAATGTTGGGATATGTTTTCGTCAGTGCTTTTCTGTTTCTGGCCGGAGTGTTTTTTGCGGTGAATAACATAAACACATTAAGCGCGGAGTTTAATACAACATTAAATGACTGTATCTATGTGTTCTTACTTACAGCGCCCCTTTTGACCATGAAGCTTTTGGCGGAGGAGAAAAAAACAAAGAGGGACCAGCTGCTTATGACGACCAGAACAACACTTTCGTCAATCATTGCCGGTAAGTTTTTGGCTGCTTTATCTGTTTTTGCGGTAACACTGTGCTGTACATTGATATATCCAGTTATTTTGTTCATTTACGGCTCCATTTCAGCAACCCTGATTATGAATGGATACATAGGTTTCTTCTTCCTTGGAATGGCATTTATATCTGTTGGTATGTTTGCTTCCTCCATCACAGAAAGTCAGTTGACCTCAGCAATATGTACATATGGAATTCTGCTGCTGTTCCTGTGTATGGATTTGATTATATCCAAAATACATGTAGGGATTATAACATCATTTCTTCAATGGTTTTCATTATTTGAAAGATTTAAATCCTACCAATATGGGACATTTAGTATTGCATCAGTAGTTTATTACATCTCTTTTTCTTTCGTGTTTCTAAATCTTAGTATTATGGTGATGAAATATAGGAGGTTGAAGTGATGGAGCATAAAAAATTGACCAGATTTCAAAATCTTATGCTTTTAGGATATATGGTTTTACTTATCGGGTGTGCAGTTGTAGTGACTCTGGTAATGGAAAAAATAGAATCTCGTTTCAATTTGAGATGGGATTTAACGAACAGCCAAATATATTCTATTGGTGATACGACAAAAGAAGTATTGGAAAAATTAGACGAGGACATAACTATTTACACGCTTTATGAAACTGGAAGTGAAGACCGTACAATATCAGAAATATTAGCAAGATATGAGCAGAAAAGTTCTTATATAAAAGTGGTCGATATAGACCCGCTGGAGAGCCCTTTTTTTACACAGCAATTTGAAACAGATGATACCAAGATAGAGAAATCATCATTAATTGTTCAGGCAGATGATACGAAAGATTTTCGTGTAATCAGCGCACAGGATTTATATGAATGGCAGTTGGAAGAGGACCAGCTTTATGCCACTGGGATGATTGCGGAGCAGCGCATTACATCTGCAATATTTTCCATTGAAGGCGGAAGGCAGGCAGCAGCATATTTTGTGACAGGGCATGGAGAGATGAATGTATCGGAACAATATTATCTGGCTAAAACACTGGAAAGTGACGGATATAAAGTTTCACCTTATGACCTAGTCTATAATGATACAGCACTGACATCTGATGACTGCCTGTTGTTTTTATCCCCCGTGAAGGATCTGACAGAGGAAGAGTATAAGATCTTACAGGGGTTTATGGATGGAGGAGGAAAAGCGGTATATCTGATGAATCCGCTGACTGAGGAGCTGTCCAATTTTAATCGGCTGTTTGGCTCTTATGGACTTAAATTAGAAGATAATTTAATAGTAGAAACGGACAGTAATAATTACCTGAACAGCCAGATTATGATAAAACCCCAGATGAATAAGGAAAACCCGGTTCTTCAGTCAGTTATTGAAGCAGATGCGGGACTGGTACTCCCACGCTGCAGGGGAATCACGAGTATCGAAAAAGAAAATATAAAATTAGACCCTATACTATATAGCTCAGAGAATAGTTATGGAAAAGTGAATTCATATACTGAAACGCTGGACAAAGAAACCGGAGATACAGAGGGACCATTTTTATTAGGAGTGGCAGCCGGCAATAATAAAAATAATTCAAAGATTGTTCTGCTTGGGAGCAGTGATTTTGTTTCAACTTTGGAAAACGCAAAATATGAAGGTAATATAGCCCTTTTTATGGATTCCGTGACATGGGCATCTGGAAAAGTAAATTCTGTAGCAATTCAGCCAAAGTCGCTTGTATCGGCACCGCTGAAAATTCCAAGTACAGCAGCCGGCTACAGACTGATGATTTTAGTGATTATAGTTATGCCTGTCATTATATTGATAAGCGGGGCACTTGTATGGCGGAGGAGACTTAGCCGATGAAGCAAAAAAGGAAAATCATTCTATCCGGGTTTTTGCTTATATTGATTTTGGGGTCAGGGGTGTATTACTTAACAATGGATCATAGCGCCGGACCTGATGATGATGCGGCAGCCTGGATTTGTACGAATGGGATTGACGGTATTACAGAGATTTCAATATATAGCAATGAAGATAAGCAGATGCTGTCCTTTACCAAGGGGGAAACATCCTGGAAAGGTGATGACGGCAGTTCCTATGACAATAATCAGTTTGCTTCATATCTGGCTGTACTAGGCTATATGAAGACAGAGCAAAAACTGGAAGCTGCAGACAGTGAAAAACAGGAATATGGACTGGAAACACCTGCTTATGGGGTTCGTGTATCATACGATGGCGGGAAAGAATTTAATTATAATATAGGAAAATTTGTGGATAATACAGGCCTGTATATATCAAGTAATAGTGAAAACGGTGTATATCTGATTGATGTCCGGCGTGCAAGGATACTGGAAGATATGGTTGCCTCTCTGTATGATGTGGTATTAACAAATGTAAAGTTTGATGAGATACGGGGAATCCAACTGTCTGTACCGGAGAATGATCTGATATTAATGAACCGCTCTGAAGCGCCGCGGGCAAACGGCAGCTTTTACTGGAATATATTTAAGCCCTTTACATGGAATGCAGATACAAAAAAGGTGGACGCTCTCATTGAGACAATAAAAGATATTGGTACTTTAAAGAGAACGAAAGGTGAAGTTTCTGCTGAAGAGTGTGGACTGGAAAAAGATGAAAGCCAGCTTCCTGCTGTTACTTTCTATGATATATATGACAGTGAACTCACAGTTTACCTGGGGAAGGTACAGGGTGATTATGTATATTGTAAAACAAATTATCTGGAGGGAATCTATTTAATAGATAAGAAGATTCAGCAGGTAATTAATATAAATATTGACGATATTATGGATACTGCGTTGTATTACTATGAAATACCATCTATAAAAACATGTACTGTTCAATGGCTGGGAGAAACGTATGAACTCAGTGCAAAATGGGTTACTGCCAATGAAGAGGGAAACCGTGGTCAGCGCTTCTGCCTGGATGGAAACAGCATTACAGGAGCCGAATACAGTTCGATAGTAGGTTGGTTTTCGGATACAAAAGTGAAACAGATTCTGAATTCTCCGGATGAACAGGGGGAGATATTAGGAACTATTACAGTGGAACGACTGTCGCCTCCTTATGAACAAGTACTAACGTTGAGCACAGTGCAGACAAATGATTCTATCATACAGGTGAATTTGGACCAATCCGCAGCAGTATACATCGAAAAGCAGGATGTGGAAAGTTTCATATCTTCACTTAAGCGATAAAGTGGAAACATGAGATTGGTAAGTTATATGCGGCGGAGTTCAAAGAGAGCTGAATTCTAATAAGTCAACACTTTAGAGAAAGGAGGAAAAGTGGAAAGAACTTTGGGATTCTGGTCGGCTGTCATAAGGGCAGATATCTTTCTGTGAAAGATTCCCTGACGGACAAAATAAAAAAATGGAGGTAAAAAATGAAAGGTGTGAAAAAGGTAATAGGGATAGTATTAGGACTTGTATTTGTTTTTTCCTTAACTGCATGCAATGGCCAGGAAGATGCAAGTGCAGAAAAAGACAGCAGTGCAAAAGAAGATAGTTCAACGGGCAGCAGTTCGGACACGCCGCTGGTAGCGTTCTCAAACAAAGGCTTGGATTATTATTTCTGGACGGTATGTCAGAAATCCGCAGAGCAGGCCTGCACAGACAGAGGCTGGTCTTTTGAAGCTTCCGATGCGAAACTTGACAGTGCAAAACAGTTTGATCAATTTGTTAACTTTATCAACAAGAAACCGGCAGCTATTATAGCGGACTCTATTGACTCTGAAGGACTGATTGCTGCAGCTGATCAGGCTGTTGCAGCAGGGATTCCGGTAGCAATTGTCGATACGCCTCTTACAGGTGGTGACATTGCGGTAACAGTGGCATTTGATAATTATGATGCAGGAACTCTGGCAGCGGAGGCAATTATTAAAGCCCTGGAGGATAAGTATGGTGAGGCGAAAGGTACGGTTGTTAACTGTTATGGAGCAATGAGTTCTGAGGCCTGGAGATTAAGAAAAGA
The DNA here is from genome assembly GCA_013911065.1 of Ruminococcus sp. Lineage (GTDB taxonomy): Bacteria > Bacillota > Clostridia > Lachnospirales > Lachnospiraceae > Muricomes. The sequence goes on from JACERV010000008.1 coordinate 63,033, forward strand.
AGGGATGGATGCAGTATTTGCAGAATACCCGAATGTGAATTACATTGCGGTACCGGCTGAAGGTGAGATTGCAACTACACAGGATGCAGTGCTGAATCAGTTTGCATCAGGCATTGAAATAGATGCCTTACATACTCCATCAGATAACCCCGGGCAGGGTTTGGTAGCAGCTTTAAAGATGGAAAATAAGTGGGTTACGCGTGATGATAAAGACCATGTCATTATAGTTACAATTGATGGGGAACCAATTGCAAACAAGTTTATTGAAGAAGGATATTATGATTATTCTATTGCACAGGATGGATATTCTTATGGACAGATAGCGGTAGAAATGCTTGAAAAGTATTCTATGAAGGGCGAAGATGTGCCATTAGGACCATATGAGAACAAAGATTATTATTGGGAAAAATGTGAAATTATTGAATCAGATTCCGGTCCATATGTGAAGGTTCCTGCTTATGAAATTAATCCGGATAACTGCACAGACCCGCGTCACTGGGGGATTGTCGCAGAAGAGAAGCTGGGAATAGAATATGACATGTCGGCTGTTGAAAACTAGATTCGTATACAAACTGGCTCAATAGTTAAGAAACCAATCCGGCGGGGTATTTATGCCTCTCCGGGTTGGAAAGAAGGGAGAACCTTTCATATGGAAAAAGACATAATACTGGAAGTAGAGCATATAGATAAAAATTTTGGGAAGACTTGTGCCCTTAAAGATGCAAGCTTCTCAATTAAAAAGGGCTCTATTCATTCCCTTGTCGGTAAAAATGGTGCAGGTAAAAGTACAATTGTTAATATCATTGCAGGCGTGTACAGACAGACAAGCGGAGACATTACTTTTGAGGGGATGAGTATTGGTCATTTAAGTTTTAAAGAAAGACAGGATATGGGCATTAGGCTTGTGACACAGCATGCCAGTGTTGTTCTTGATTTGGATGTGGCAGAAAATATTTTCCTGGGACTCTGGCCGAAGAATAAAGCAAGGCTTGTTGACCGCAGACTGATGCATGAAAATGCACAGAAGATACTGGATGAATATGGCCTGAAGGTTGATCCGTATGAACTTGTCCGCAAGCTTACTCCTGTGGAGCAGCGCAAATTAAATATCATCCGTGCAATGTTCGGGGGAGGCAAATTGATTATTCTTGATGAACCTACAACATCGCTTTCTATCGAGGATAGAAATAATTTATTTCGATTTGTAAGGCACCATGCTGAACATGGAGTTGCCTTTATATTAATATCCCACTATCTGGAAGAAATTCTTCAGGTTTCCAGTGAAATTACCGTGTTGCGTGACGGACGTGTATATTCTGGAAATATGGAACAGGGCAGTACAAGTGACAAAGAGATGGAGCTTGCAAAGTTAATCGCAGGGGAAGATGTTGAACTGACTTATAGGAATAAAGATAAAAAAGTAAGCGAAGAGGTCGTGGTGAAGTGTGAAGGAATCAGTGCAAAATTTCTTGAATCAACGGATTTTCAGATTCATCGCGGTGAGATAGTAGGTTTTGTGGGATTCTCCGGCTCAGGTGCACGGGAATTGTGCTTAGCGCTTTATGGGATGATAAAAAAGAAAAGTGGAAAGGTAACTGTATGTGGAAAGGAAACGGATATTAAAAGTCCTACCGATGCATTGAAATACAAAATATGCCTCGTTCCAAATGACCGGCATGCCGAGGGTATTGTACCAATCATGAGTGTAAAAGAAAATATTGGTTTTTCCTGCCTGCGAACGAGCCTGTTAGGCAGGTTTGGGTTATTAGACAGAAGAAAAGAAACTGCATTGGCTGAGGATTTTGTAAAACGGCTTGCGATTAAGACACAGTCTATTTATGCCACAAGTGGGAGCTTGTCAGGGGGAAACCAGCAAAAAGTAGTATTAGCTAAAGTTTTAGCGGTGAATTCAACATTACTAATTTTGGATGAACCTACGATTGGTATTGATATTAAAAGCCGGGAAGAAATCATGGGCTTGATAAAGGAATTAACGAATGAAGGCATGAGTGTAATTTATCTGACTAACGATTTTGAGGAATTACTTCGTATTGTTGACCGTGTAGTTATTTTCAGCGAAGGGAAAATAGTCGGAAATATGAAAAATGAAAATCTAACGTCTGATATGATAGTTAATATCCGGGATCGGAGGACACTGTAGATATGGAAAAGTTAAAAAAAGGCAATGTAGACAATTTGAAATTAAAATTTATAGATAATGTAGTATGGGTATTATTACTAATTGGTATTGTTGTATTTATTATACTCAAGCCAACCTATTTTAATCCGTTTACAAATATGGGACTATATCTGAATATTCCCATGCAGGCTTCTGTAATGGGAGTTATGACCATTGGATTGGCAGGTACCATATTACTGGGAGATATTGATCTTTCCTGTGTCGGTATTATGTCAGTGTCGGCAGCAGTCGGGATTTTGCTGTTTAAAACAAGTCATGTACCGGTTCCTGTTGCAATCATTGCTATTTTGCTGATGGGAGGTCTGTTGGGATTTGTGAACGGAGTGCTGATAGCAAAGCTTAAAGCAGTCGCTCTGATAGAAACACTGGCAATGAACACAACCCTGGCGGGAGTTGTTCTGGCGATTACAAGAGGACGTACAATTACGATAAATGAAAAGGCGTATACTGCAGTTGGACAGGGGAAATTATTTAGTACAATCCCATATCTTGTAATCATTTTTATTCTTATTTATATCCTGATGTATTTTGTCTGGAATAGAACACCTTTAGGCCGGAGTCTTTTTGTTGTCGGGGGAAATGCAAAGTGCGCCAGGGTATCTGGTATTAATGTGGATAAAATCCGTATTATGGCATTTACCATATCCGGTTTAATGGCAGGGCTGGCAGGGCTGATGCTTTCATCCAAAATGGGGTCTATAAACAGTGTATTTGGTTCCTCTTATTCCATGGATATTATTGCTGCGGCAGTAATCGGAGGGACATCTCTTGCAGGAGGAATCGGTAAGGTTTCCGGTGTTTTGGGCGGGGTATTGCTCTTGAATTTTGTGCAGGTCGGTTTACAGGTCTTTGGAATGGATTCTTATTATGTTCAGGCAGCCACTGGTTTAATCATTTTGTTAGCGGTACTTATTGATTCATTTAGAATACGGCTGGCTAATAAGGAGTAATACATGTGAAACGTGAGGTGAAAGCGTGAAAGCTGTTTATTTGGATAAGGTTAAATGTTTTTCTGAAAGAGAATTGCCTATGCCGGAGTGTGGTGAACATCAGGTTGTGGTTCAGATAAAGGCAGCAGGAATATGTGGCTCGGATGTGCACTACTGGGCAAATGGACGCATTGGCCAGTTTGTTGTGAAAGAGCCTTTGATTTTGGGGCATGAATGTTCCGGTATTGTTTCTGCCACAGGAAGCAAAGTGACAAAATTTTCTGTGGGAGACAGGGTTGTTCCTGAGCCGGGGATACCATGTATGAAATGTGAACATTGTCTGAAAGGACGTTACAATCTCTGTCAGAATATTGTATTTTTTGCAACACCGCCGGATGATGGTATTCTTGTGGAAAACATTGTCTGCGACGAAAATTTTGTTTTTAAAATACCGGAGGAGATTACAGAGTTTGGTCTGGCAACCATGGCTGAGCCATTGTCGGTAGGAGTATTTGCAACAAGGAGAATTGCCCCTTGCCTGGGTGAACGTGCAATTGTTTTTGGAGCCGGCATTATAGGCATTACCTGTCTGTTGGCTGCTAAAGCTGCCGGCTGTAAGCATGTCGTTGTTGCGGATATACGTAATGACCGTCTTGAGTGGGCAAAGCGGATGGGAGCTGATCGAATTATCAACACAAAAACGGAAGTGATTGCCGAGAATACATTTGATTTTGGATATGAGGCAACCGGGGCTGATATATGCTGCAATCTTGCGGTAAAATGCATAAAACGGGGTGGGAGAATCGCTATGGTTGGTATGGGTGCAGAGTTTCAGAAGGTGGCATTGGTGGATTATGTCTGCAAAGAGATTTCTATGATTCCTTCTTTCAGATACTCAAATACATATCCCACAGCCCTTGAACTGCTCATTGACAATAAGGAAAAGCTGATGCAGTTAATTACACACAGAATACCCTTTTCACTGGATGGAGTTGAGGAAGCTTTTCATATCGCTGCCGAGGATCATTCTGCAGTAAAAGTGGTGGTGGAATTCAATTGATTTTAAAGTTACAGTTCAGCCATGCAAATTTGCAATGATATATGCAGGAAAAAGCTTGCTTTTGTAGGCATATATCATTGTAAATTTATTTGGCGCTCTGCCAAAGCGAGATGAAGCAAAGCGAAATCGAGCTTATGGCTGAACTGTTACATTTTAAAGTAACTTGTTAAAATAATATTATGAAGAAAGAGGTGCTTGGTTATGAAACATGTTGTTAACGTGGGAGCAGGAAGAGAACCGGATACGGATGAAAGAAGTTTAAGAGCCAGGGTTCTGCCGAGAGAAAAGGAAGTACTCAGGGATACATATTATCTTATTGACCGCAATGAAGGGCCTTCCAAACGTCTCACTTGTGGATATACCGTAATATATCCTACAGGAACAACGACTGGACATTCACATAATAATATGGAGGAAATTTATTATTTTATGTCCGGGGAAGGCATTATGGTAGTAGGGGATGACCAGTTTCCAGTAAAAGCTGGTGATGCCTGCTATGTTCCGCCGGGGCAGTATCATACTACAATTCAGACCGGGATTCTGCCATTGGCATTTGTATGGAATACCTGTCTTATGGATGGCGATGAGGAGTAAATGTCTGTTTGTATATGCACATGAGGTGAATGAATATGAAACAGTATGTAGCGGCAATGGATATAGGGACAAGTGGATGCAAATCAATTATTGTTGACGAGGATGGACTGGTTGTTTCCTCGGCCATTGAAGAGTATCCCCTGTATTCCCCCAGGCCTGGCTGGAATGAGCAGGATCCGGAGGATTGGTGGAGAGGGGCTTACATTAGTCTCCGTAAGGCGGTAGATAAAAGCGGGATAGACCCTGCAGGTATAAAAGCATTAAGTTTTTCGGGCCAGATGCATGGCCTGGTTGCAATGGATAAAAATGGGGGTGTCATCCGCAGAGCTATCTTATGGAATGACCAGCGCTGTGCAAAACAATGCCAGGATATGTTGAAGGATATTGGCGGTTTTGAAAAATTACGCTGTTATACAAACAATAATATGCTCCCCGGTTATCAAGGAGGAAAGTTATTATGGCTGCGTGAAGTGGAGCCTGAAAATTTTGAAAAAATGACAAAGGCAGTCCTGCCTAAAGATTATCTGAGGTACAGATTAACAGGAGCGTATTATACGGATGTTTCCGATGCATCAGGGACAGGGCTGTTTGATGTGGAAAGCCGGGTGTATAGCTGGGAGCTGCTGAACTACCTGAATCTTTCTCCGGACTTGTTCCCTCCAGTGGCAGAGTCCAGTGAGATGACAGGAGAAATTACAAAGGAAGCCGCTGAATTAACTGGGCTGTTACCTGGCACCCCTGTAGTAGGCGGCGGCGGTGACAGTGTCATTCAAACAACCGGTATGGGTCTGATTAAAGAGGGCATATTAGGTCTGACATTGGGAACGGCCGGGATTGTTGCTATGGGTATGTCCCAGTATTTAGAAAATCATAATGAAACCCTCCAGTTTTTCTGCAATAATCAGAAAGATTTATACCATGTCATGGGAGTGATGCTGGCATGTGGGGGCAGCTACCAATGGTACAGAAATACACTTTGCCAAGATGAAATGGCAAGGGCAAAGCATCAGGGTATGGATCCATATGATTTGCTGAATGAAAGCGCAAAGAATTCAAGTCCGGGAGCAAAAAGGCTTTTATATTTGCCATATTTGTCTGGAGAACGGGCGCCGTATACAGATCCGAACCTTCGGGGAAGTCTCATTGGACTGGCCCAAAGCCATAGTAAAGGAGACATTACCAGATCTGTAATGGAAGGCATTGGATATGGAATGAAACAAATCAGCGAGTCTATATTGGAATTAAAACCTTTAAAGCTGGACCGTATTATTGTATCAGGAGGCGGAAGCCGCAGTGATTTGTGGAGACAGATCTTAAGTGATATTTTCCAACTTCCGGTATATACAGTAAACGGCGCCAAGGAGGGCGGAGCTTATGGGGCGTGTCTGGCAGGCGGCGTTGGTGCGGGAATTTGGAGTAATTTGGAGGAAGCCTGTGCAACGATGAAAGTAGTGACTGAAAATCTGCCAAATGTGAGAAATAAAGAAGTGTATGAAGAAATGTATACTATTTACAGTGATATGGTCCCGGCATTGAAAAAGCAATTTGACCGTTTGGCAAGTGCTTAAAATCAGGTGTTTCTAAAAGATAAATAATGGCTTATAATGGGATTAATAAATAAATGAAAGAGGAGGTAACATTATGAATCAAATTGATAATTTATCGATAAACGCTATCCGGATTCTGTCGGCAGATGCCGTTCAAAAAGCGAAATCCGGACACCCGGGCCTGCCATTAGGCTGTGCATCCATAGCCTATGAGTTATGGGCACGGCATATGAATCATAATCCGGCTGATCCGGACTGGCTCAACCGGGACAGGTTTGTTCTTTCAGCAGGACATGGGTCAATGTTGTTATATTCTCTGCTGCATCTGTATGGGTATGGAAATCTGACACTGGAAGACCTGAAAGAATTCAGACAGCTAAATTCAAAGACACCGGGGCACCCGGAGTATCGGCATACAGTCGGAGTGGAAGCCACTACAGGGCCTTTGGGAGCAGGTATGGGAATGGCAGTCGGTATGGCCATTGCAGAGAAACATTTGGCAGCTATATTTAATAAAGAAGGTTATCCTGTGATTGACCACTATACATTTGCATTGGGCGGAGATGGCTGCATGATGGAGGGCATTTCTTCAGAAGCATTATCCCTTGCAGGAACGCTGGGATTGTCAAAATTGATTGTTTTGTATGATTCCAACAATATCTCTATTGAAGGCTCAACAGACCTTGCATTTACGGAAGATGTAGAAATGAGAATGAAGGCCTTCGGCTTTCAGACATTGACGGTGAAGGATGGAAATGATATTGCAGCCATCGGCAATGCAATAGAGGAGGCAAAGGCAGATAAGGAACGTCCTTCCTTTATTAAAATACATACAGAAATTGGCTATGGCTGTCCGAATAAGCAGGGAAAAGCAAGCGCACATGGTGAACCTCTTGGTGAGGATAATATCAAGGCGCTGAGGGAAAACTTACAGTGGCCGTCTCAGGAACCATTTTATATTCCAGATGAAGTATATGAGAACTACAGAACTCTTCGTGAGAGCCTGATGCAAAAAACTGGAAAATGGGAAGAAATGTTCGAGGAATACTGTACGAAGTATCCGGAGATGAAAGAGTTAATCGATGTATATTTTAACAGCGACAATGGAAAACTGCTTGAGAATAATACTGAGTTTTGGAAGAGAGATGAAAAGCCGGAAGCAACCAGAAATATTTCGGGAAGGCTTCTTAACATGATGAAGGATATTATCCCGAATCTGATAGGAGGCTCAGCGGACCTGGCACCGTCCAACAAGACATATATGGATGGAATGGGGGATTTTTCAAAAGAAAACTCTGCCGGACGAAATATACGTTTTGGGGTCAGAGAATTGGCGATGGGTGCAATTGGAAATGGTATCACGCTGCATGGAGGGCTGCATAGTTATGTAGCAACATTTTTGGTGTTCAGCGATTATGTAAAACCAATGGCCCGTTTGTCCTCTATTATGAGAATTCCTGCAACGTATGTGTATTCTCATGACAGTATCGGAGTGGGAGAAGATGGACCGACCCATGAGCCAATCGAACAGTTAGCTATGCTCCGCGCGATGCCTAATATGCATGTGTTCAGACCCTGTGATGCCGTGGAGACAGCGGCTGCATGGTACAGCGCCCTTACTTCAAAAGAGACGCCTACAACGATTGTTATAACCAGGCAGAATCTGGCACCTATGCAGGGAAGCAGTAAAGATGCATTAAAAGGCGGATATATTCTGGAAGACTGTGAAGGGGTACCGGATATTATATTAATTGCAACAGGATCTGAGGTAGAACTTGCAGTAGAAGCCGGCAGGATTCTGGAAAACAAGGGCAGAAAAGTGCGTGTGGTATCTATGCCATGTATGGATATATTTGAAGAACAGTCTGAGGAATATAAAGAGGCAATACTTCCGAAGGCAGTTACACGCCGGGTAGCCATAGAGGCATTGGCCACTTTCGGATGGGAACGCTATGTAGGGCTGGAAGGAAAAGTTGTGGGTATGACCTCATTTGGGGCCAGTGGACCATATAAAGAATTATTTGAGTATTTTGGAATTACAGCAGATGAAATTGTAAAGGCAGCCGACAGCCTGTAATATAAGGCGAATATCCTGATAAATAGCGCTAGAAAAGCAAGCATGTAAACAGGCTTGCTTTTCTAGTGTATATATCTGGCGAAGCTGGATTATACGGAAGTGCCTGTGAAGTCCCGTTCCAGCAAATCAGTCAATTTTTCAATCCGGTCTGTTGCCTCTGGTACATCTCCAAACCCATATTCAACAAAGATAAATGGAATTTCCGCTTCCTGGCAGGCCAGATAATCTCCCTTGGTGTCTCCTATATAAACAACATCTTTTAATTCATTTTCCTTCATCAGACGCAGGATTGTCTGTCCCTTTGATGTCAGTGTGTCCCCATAACAGAGGTGGTCTTTGACAGTGTCTTTAAGGCCGGTGGTTTTTAAAAATACTTCGATATATCCCTGTTGACAATTGCTGACAATAAAAAGAGGAACTTTTTGGGAAAGGGCGCGGAATACCTCCTGAACTCCGTCATACAAGATGCCTGGTTCTGTCTCCAGCATACGGTTTTCGTATTCAAAACAAAAAGCGCCCAACTTTTCTTGTTCTTCTTTAGAAAGAGCGGGAAAAACTGCATCATAAAATTTATCCATTGTTTTTCCGAATAAGCTTTTCAAAAGTGCAGAGTCTACTCTCACCTCCAGATTTGAATTCTCTATGATTGCCTGGTTCCAGGATTTCACAACGGTTTCGGTAGGGTCCCATAAGGTTCCGTCTACATCAAAAATAATTCCATCCATAGTATCTACTCCTTTTCTTATTAAAAATGCATATCTTATTGAACGTTAGTAGTTCAATAAGTATACCTTCTTGAACATTAGTAGTTCAAGAAGCATAGACTGAGCAAAAGCACTAGCTGTCCGAATTATATATATATTTCGGTACAATATGTGGTTTTAAAATCAGCAGTCATTTTCATAATATCATAAAAATAGCCTTTTAAAAAGAAAGATTTTAGTGTATACTTTAATATAATCTTACGAAAATAAAGAGAAACGGATTTTGGGTATCGGTTTTGAATATATTTTTTGCACATCATATCAGGTGTGTGGAGCAGCAAGGATGTGGAGAATGAAAGATGAATGAAAAAATAGTATTAATAGATGGCCACAGTATTTTAAACAGGGCGTTCTATGGAGTACCGGATTTAACCAATTCAGAAGGACTTCATACGAACGCTATTTATGGGTTTTTAAATATTATGTTCAAGGTTCTGGATGAAGAGAAGCCGGAATACTTAACAGTGACTTTTGATGTACATGCCCCTACATTCAGACATGAGATGTATGAGGATTACAAAGGCACCAGAAAACCTATGGCGGAGGAGCTGCGGCAGCAGGTTCCGGTGATCAAAGAAGTTCTGAAAGCGATGAACGTTGAAATTATTGAGCAGGCAGGTCTGGAGGCAGATGACCTTCTGGGAACAATTTCACGAATCTGCGAGGAAAAAGGACTGGATGTTTCTATTATTTCCGGGGATAGAGATACCTTGCAGCTTGCCACAGAACGTGTAAAAATCCGCATCCCCAAGACGAAACAGGGACAGACAATTGTAGAGGATTACTATGCTGCGGATGTGAAAGAAACGTGCGGGGTTACGCCGAAAGAATTCATTGATGTAAAAGCATTGATGGGAGATTCCTCCGATAATATTCCTGGGGTTCCGGGGATAGGAGAGAAGACTGCTACGAAAATTATCGAGGAATATGGCTCTATTGAGAATGCTCATGCACATGCCGGTGAGCTTAAGCCTCCAAGGGCCAGCAAGAATATACAAGAATATTGGGATCAGGCTTGTATGAGCAAGACTCTTGCTACGATTGATACCCATGCAGATATCACTTTTGATTTGAATGCGGCAAAACATGAGAATCCTTACACAAAGGAGGCTCATGTGTATTTTCAGAAGCTTCAGTTTAAAAATATGCTGAGCAGGTTTGATGTAAAGTCCTCCATAGATAGTATAGAATCTTGTTTTAAAGAAATTACAGATAAAAAAGAAGCAGAACAGATTTTTGCAGAGGCATCCCAGGCAGAATGTGCAGGAGTTTCTATTACAGAGGACACAGGAAATGTACTGCCTTTATTTGCTCATCCATCGGGATATGGCAGGGTGAATATTGCTTATGAGAAAGATAAAATATATTCTATATTATGTGGTACAGATATGGATATGGAATATTTGCTTGAGAAACTCTCAGAAGTTGCAGATAAAGTGAAAATATTTTCTATGTTTGATTTGAAAAAATATTTGACCGCTGTTAAAATTACAAAGCCGGAAAACTGTTTTGATGCCACTGTAGCAGCTTATTTGCTGAATCCATTGAAAAGTAATTATGATTATGAAGACGTGGCAAGAGAGCAGTTGGGTATTTTGATAAGCGGGGAAACCGATATTATGGCAAAAGCCTGCTATGAGGCTTATACTGCATTTGCTTGTGCAGGACCGCTGATAGAAAAAATGCAGGCAGAAGGAATGCATCATTTGTTTACAGACATCGAGATGCCTTTGCTCTTTACACTGTTTGATATGGAACAGGAGGGCATCCGGGTAGAAGGGGATGCACTGCATTTTTATGGGGAGCAGCTTGGCAGTAAAATTGTAGAGTTGGAAAAAGAGATTTTTGAGATGGCAGGGGAATCCTTTAATATCAATTCTCCAAAGCAGCTTGCAGTTGTTCTTTTTGACCATCTGAAGCTTCCCAATGGTAAGAAGACAAAAACAGGGTATTCTACAGCGGCAGATGTGCTTGATAAGCTAGCGCCTGATTATCCGGTTGTAGAAAAAATTTTGGAATACAGACAGTTGTCTAAGTTGAAATCCACTTATGCGGACGGGCTGTCAGCCTATATTGGTCCGGATGGAAGAATCCATGGGAAATTCAACCAGACAATTGCCGCCACAGGGCGGATCAGCAGTACGGAGCCGAACTTGCAGAATATTCCGGTTCGAATGGAGCTGGGGCGGTTAATCAGAAAGGTTTTCGTGCCGAAAGAGGGCTGTATTTTTATTGATGCAGACTATTCTCAGATTGAACTGAGGATACTGGCCCACTGTTCAGGGGATGAAAAACTGATTCGGGCATATAAAGAGGCAAGGGATATTCACCGGATGACCGCATCTCAGGTATTCCACACACCCTTTGACGAAGTAAGCGAATTACAGCGCCGAAATGCCAAGGCTGTAAACTTTGGAATTGTATACGGCATCAGTTCTTTTGGACTGAGTCAGGGTCTGAGTATTACGCAAAAAGAGGCCAAGCAGTATATTGAGAATTACTTTGAAACTTATCCTGGGATTAAGCGTTTTCTGGATGATACGGTGGCACATGCCAAAGAGGAAGGCTATGTTGTGACTTTGTTCGGCAGGAGAAGACCTGTCCCTGAATTAAAATCCAGTAATTTTATGCAGCGTAATTTTGGGGAACGTGTAGCTATGAACGCACCAATCCAGGGCTCTGCCGCAGATATTATGAAAATTGCCATGATAGGTGTAAATAGAGAACTCAGAGAAAAGGGATTGAAATCAAGGATGGTTCTGCAAGTGCATGATGAGCTTTTGATTGAAGCGTATCAGGAAGAAGCCGAAGAGGTGAAAGCAATCCTGAAGAAGCAGATGGAGCAGGCTGCGGATTTGGATGTACCTTTGATTATAGACATGCATACAGGAAAGAACTGGTATGAGGCAAAGTGATGAAGGTATTGGGAATCACTGGCGGAGTAGGCTCCGGGAAAAGTGAAGTTCTGCGCTATATGGAGGAAGAGTATGGTGCGGTTGTCTGTCAGTTGGATGAAGTGGCAAAGGCTCTCCAGAAAAAGGGAACGGACTGCTATGATAAAATTATAGAACAGTTTGGTCTGGAAGTTACAGGGGAGAATGAGGAACTGGACAGAAAGAAGCTGGCAGCAATTATTTTCCAGGACGAGAATAAAAGAAGGATACTGAATGGAATCGTCCACCCGGAAGTGAAAAAGTGGGTGGAACAGGACATTACAGAGAAGAAAAAAAGAGGAGTGCCGCTGTATGTAATTGAGGCGGCGCTTCTGCCGGAAGCAGGATATGAAGACATCTGCCAGGAAATGTGGTATATTTATACGGAAGAAAGTGTCAGAAGAGAACGGCTGAAAAAATCAAGAGGATATTCCGACGAAACTATCAGCCGGATGATACGGTCACAGTCTCCGGAATCTGTATTCCGGAAAGCCTGCCATATCGTCATAGACAACAGTGGGACGTTCGAGAGAACAAAGAAACAAATAGGAGAGCAATTATGAGGTTATGCAGTATTGCAAGCGGCAGCAGCGGCAATTGTATTTATGTGGGATGTGATAATACCCATTTGCTTGTAGATACCGGAATCAGTAAGAAGAGAATTGATGCGGGACTAAAAGAATTGGAGATAAAGGGAGAAGAGCTGGATGGGATTTTGATTACCCATGAACACTCGGACCACATACAGGGATTGGGGGTTTTCAGCAGGAAATATGAAGTACCCATTTATGCCACCCCCGGTACAATAGAAGGAATCAAGAACTATGCTCCATTGGGGAAATTACCCGGGGGACTTTTGAATCCTATACATATAGATGAAAGTTTTGTAATTGGAGATATTACGGTAGACCCTTTCGGGATTTCCCATGATGCAAATGAACCGGCCGGATATAGGATGAGCTATCAGGGAAAATCTGTTGCGGTAGCTACAGACCTGGGAATTTATAATGAATATACAGTGTCCAAGCTACAGATGCTGGATGCTGTGCTTTTGGAGGCCAACCATGACATCCATATGCTGGAGGTCGGGTCTTATCCCTATTATCTGAAACGGCGGGTAATGGGTGATAAGGGACATCTGTCCAATGAGTCGTCGGGAAGACTTCTCTGTGATATATTACATAATAACTTGAAGCATATTCTGCTTGGGCATCTCAGTAAGGAAAATAACTATGCAGAGCTTGCTTATGAGACGGTAAAATTGGAGGTTACTCTGGGTAACAACGACTATAAGGGAGAAGACCTGAATATGTCTGTTGCTAAAAGGGATATGCTTTCAGAAATCATTATGGTTTAGGAGGAAGAGAAAATGAAAAAATGTATCGTAACAGTGCTGGGGAAAGATACTGTAGGAATTATTGCGAAGGTATGTACATATCTGGCGGACAATAAAATTAACATTCTGGATATTTCACAGACAATCATTCAGGGGTATTTTAACATGATGATGATTGTGGATGTAACGGATTTGGATAAAGATTTCAAAGTGGTCTGCGATGAGATGGAAAAGCTGGGAGTTGAAATCGGCGTGAACATCCGCTGCCAGAAAGAAGAAATTTTTGAAAAAATGCACAGGCTCTAGAAAAACGCAGGAAGTGAAGAGAGGATAAGTACGATGATTAATATGTATGAAGTATCAGAGACCAATCAGATGATTGAGCATGAGAACCTGGACGTCCGCACAATCACACTGGGAATCAGCCTGTTTGACTGCATTGATTCTGATTTGCAGGAACTGAACCGTAAAATATATGAGAAAATCACAACGGTAGCTGAGAAACTGGTTTCTACCGGAAATGATATTGAGAAGGAATTTGGGATTCCCATTGTAAATAAAAGAATTTCCATTACCCCCATTGCACTGGTAGGCGGAGCTGCATGTAAAAGCCCCGAGGATTATGTAACCATTGCAAGAACACTGGATAAGGCTGCAAAAGAAGTGGGAGTTAATTTTATCGGTGGTTATTCTGCGCTGGTTTCCAAAGGGATGACCCAAAGTGATATAAATTTGATCCAATCCATCCCTCAGGCGCTGGCTCAGACAGAAAGAATCTGTAGTTCTGTCAATGTGGGTTCCACGAAAACCGGGATAAATATGGATGCAGTGCGTTTGTGTGGTGAAATTATAAAATCCACCGCAGAGGCAACGAAGGAAAAGGATTCTCTGGGCTGCGCAAAGCTGGTTATTTTCTGTAATGCTCCGGATGACAATCCATTTATGGCAGGCGCGTTTCTCGGTGTGACAGAGGCGGATGCCGTAATTAATGTGGGTGTCAGCGGACCGGGAGTTGTGAAGAAGGCCTTAGAGAAAGTACGGGGCAAAGGATTTGAAGAGCTCTGTGAGACTATTAAAAAGACGGCTTTCAAGGTGACTCGTGTTGGGCAGCTTGTAGCTGGTGAGGCATCCAAAAGGCTGAATGTTCCATTTGGAATTGTTGATTTATCTCTTGCGCCGACTCCTGCTGTGGGTGACAGTGTTGCGGAGATTCTGGAGGAGATTGGTCTGGAAAGAGTAGGGGCCCCCGGAACAACGGCTGCTCTGGCAATGTTAAACGATCAGGTGAAAAAGGGCGGTGTGATGGCATCTTCCTATGTAGGTGGTTTAAGCGGAGCATTTATCCCTGTCAGTGAGGATCAGGGTATGATAGATGCAGTGAACCTGGGAGCGCTGACACTGGAAAAGCTGGAAGCGATGACTTGTGTATGCTCTGTGGGACTGGATATGATAGCAATTCCGGGCAAGACTACAGCAAGTACTCTTTCCGGAATTATTGCGGATGAAATGGCAATTGGAATGGTGAACCAGAAGACGACGGCAGTACGTCTTATTCCGGTCATTGGAAAAGATGTGGGAGAGATGGCCCAATTTGGCGGACTTCTTGGCTATGCTCCTATTATGCCGGTGAATACATTTGGCTGTGAGGCATTTATCAGCCGGAAGGGCAGAATTCCCGCACCAATCCATAGCTTTAAAAACTAAAACAGGGGAAAGATTATGAAGAAAATTGCGATTGTAACAGACAGTAATAGCGGAATAACTCAGAAACAGGGAGAGCAGATGGGGATCTTTATACTTCCCATGCCATTTTTTATTGATGGAGAACTCTTTCTGGAAGATATTACATTGACACAGGAAGAATTTTATAAAAGACTGGGCGAGGATTCCGATATTTCAACGTCCCAGCCATCCCCCGCAGATGTTTTGGAGCTTTGGGACCGCCTGCTTGAAGAATATGATGAGGTTGTTCACATCCCCATGTCCAGCGGATTGAGCAGCAGTTGTGAGACGGCTGTTACGCTGTCTCAGGATTACGACGGCAGAGTACAGGTGGTAGATAACCAGAGAATTTCAGTTACTCAGGTGCAGGCTGTTCTGGATGCAATCAAACTGAAAGAAGCAGGAAAATCAGCCGCAGAAATGAAAGAAATTCTGGAACGGGAAAAGCTGGAGGCTAGTGTCTACATTACAGTAGATACACTGAAATATCTAAAAAAAGGCGGAAGAATCACCCCTGCAGCGGCTGCTCTGGGGACAGTGCTGAATTTGAAACCGGTATTGCAGATTCAGGGAGAGAAACTGGATGCTTTTGCAAAAGTGCGGGGATGGAAAGCCGCAAAGCGCACCATGCTGAAAGCTATAGAGACAGATTTGGCAGAGCGTTTTGCAGGAAAAGAAAATCAGATGGTTTTAGGAATGGCATATACATGCAGCAAAGAAGAAGCGGAAGCCTGGAAACAGGAAATTCACGAAAAGTTTCCTCAGTATGAGATTATAGAGGGGCCGCTGTCGTTGAGCGTGGCCTGTCACATTGGGGCAGGAGCCATGGCAGTCACCTGTATGAAAAAGGTTGTTACAGTTCAGCCATAAGTCCGTGGCTGAACTGTAACTGAAAATTATACTTTTATAATGGCCTGTTTGTATTCATTTTCAAATGCTGTCTTAAATTTATCTGTAATGACAGATTTATACAGATTGGAGGCCAGGGTGTCATGATAGAGCATTTTTTGTCCTGCCTCTGGAAGTTTATCTGTTTCATATAAATTAGTCAGCAGCGGCAGCGTACTGTTTTTTACAACGCTGCTTAATATTTTTTCGCGGTCCTTTCGGAATCCGAGCAGGCGGGCATAATAGTGGCAGCCGCCTTTTACATATTCTTCCACAGTATTCTTTTTAATCCCCAGCATAATGTGCAGAAGTGCACGATTGATACGTGTATAAGTCATTTCTTTTGTTTTGAGCAGTTCACAAAACTGTTTGTAATTAAAGAAATTGTTTAGCTGGTTGGTGATGCGGTTTGCCAGTTCTACAGAGACATCCATATATCTGGTCAGGTCGCTGGCAGATTTGTTCAGCAGCTTGTATTTCATAATGAGAGAAAAGTCATTCTGATAGACCGGGTATTGGACCCTGTGATAGTCTTTTAACAGTTCCAGACAGCAGGATGGAACCTGATCTTCCAATTGGCTTAAAATATTGGAAAAATGAGTGTTTTCAAATGTGTGGCCAGAGCGGGTGCTGATTGCAGTACTGGAGTATGCAAGCAGAGAGCGGATGGCGGAAGCAGAACTGTAATTGGCATTTAGCGCAGTATCGTGGTAATTGGAGCCCTGACGCTTAATCGTATAGGGTTTGATAGAGCTGTTTAGTTTTTTTAGGGCCTTTAAATATTCTACGCTCAAGATGTTATTCGGATCATTGAGCAGAGAAGCACAGCCTGGACCTCCCATGTAAGAAGCGAGGGCTTCCTGCCTTGCAGCGGGAAAGGACATGCCGTTTCTGAGGTTATCCTGCAAAAAACTTTTATATTCTTCTGGCTCTTCACACAAAATACCGGCTGTGTTTTGAAGACATTCCAAGTCACCTGCTTCGCTTCCAAAGCAGACGGAGTCCACAATGTTCAGGCTGTCCAGGAAGGAAATAGCACCTGTGGCAAAAAATTCAGCACTGCCGGTGGAATAGCAGACAGGAAGTTCAAATACCGCTCCGGCTCCGCATTTCAAAGCCATTTCGGCACGAATATATTTAGGCATGATAGAAGGTGTACCTCTTTGGACATAATCACCGCTCATGACAACAATGACCGTATCGGCACCTGTGACTTCTTTTGCTTTTTCAATATGATATTGGTGTCCGTTATGAAATGGATTATATTCTGTGATTAAACCGACAATTTTCATGAGAATCTCCTTGTATATCAATTTATTAACTATTATACTATAAAATAGCAGGGACTTATAGAGGAATTTTGGTTTATAACAGATGCCTTCTGTAAAACATAAATAAATGCAGATGTATTTTGAGCAAAATTTAGACTTTGGAACAAAAACAAAAGAGGGTGTATGGCATGAAAATAGAAAGAATACTTGAACTTCTGGAACAGCGCAGATTTAAAGAATTAAAAGAAGAGTTGGAAACCATGCATCCCGTTGACATTGTGGAGATGCTGGAGGACTTTGATACACGGCAGGCGATTCTGATTTTCCGCCTTCTGGCAAAGGAGGATGCAGCAGAGGTTTTCACGGATATGAACAGTGATATGCGTGAGGAACTGATTAATGCGCTGACAGACTCTGAGCTGGAAGAAGTCATGGACGAGATGTATGTAGATGATACGGTAGACGTCCTGGAAGAGATGCCTGCTAACGTAGTAGACCGTCTGCTGATGGCAACAGATGAGGAGACGAGAAAAAAAATTAACGTACTGCTTCAATATCCTGAAGACAGTGCCGGAAGTATCATGAATGTGGATTACATCAGTCTGAGAAAAGAAATGACGGTGGCTGAAGCAATCCTGAAAATCCGGCAGGTTGGTATCAACCGGGAGACAATTTACACCTGCTACGTTACAGAAAAGAAAAAACTGATTGGTGCAGTGGACGTAAAGGATCTGCTGACGGCAGGGGAATCCAGGCTGATTGAAGAAATCATGGACGAGAACGTACTTTGTGCCGCAACACTGGATGACCAGGAGGATGTAGCTAAGACTATTAAAAAGTATGGTCTTGTTGCAATTCCTATTATAGATCATGAAAACTGTCTGGTTGGTATTGTAACGGTTGACGATGCCATGCTTGTTTTGCAGGAAGAGGCAACAGAAGATATTAGCATCATGGCCGGTGTCAGTCCGAATGAGGATTCCTATTTCGGTACTTCTGTAATCAGACATGCTAAAAACAGAAGTCTCTGGCTGATGCTTCTAATGCTTTCTGCAACCGTGACAGGAGAGATTTTAGGGCGCTATGAAGGTGCAATGGCTGTGATGCCGGTTTTGATTACTTTTATTCCCATGCTGATGGGAACAGGCGGAAACTGTGGTTCCCAAAGTTCGACGCTGATTATCCGGGGACTGGCGGTTGGAGAGATTCAGTTCAAGGATATTTTCCGGGTTATTTTCAAAGAAATCAGAATCGCATTAGTTGTCAGCTTTCTGCTGGCTCTGGTGAATGGCTTTCGTATTTATATTATGTATGGCCAGAATATTATGCTGTCCCTGGCACTTGGAATCACAATGATGGCAGTAGTGGTTGTAGCAAAATCTATTGGATGTACTCTGCCTTTGCTTGCAAAGAAGCTGGGGCTTGATCCGGCAATCATGGCAGCTCCTCTGATAACTACAATTCTGGATACGTGTACAATTCTAGTATACTTTAATATTGTGACAGTCATTTTCCACCTAAAAGGTTGATATTGTGAAAATAATAACAAGGAAATGCGGATTGTACTTAAAAATACACATGCTGTCTACTTGTATACAGAAATTCTTTGGGGTATAATGGAAATAGTGAGAAAAAATGAAAGGTGGCTTTAAATCATGGGATTTATTGACGAAATCAAGGCAAGAGCAAAGTCTGACAAGAAGACAATTGTACTTCCGGAGACAGAAGATGCAAGAACCTATCAGGCGGCGGAGGCAGTGCTCAAGGAAGGGACTGCGGATCTGATTCTTGTGGGCAGCAAAGAGGAAATTGAAAAGTATGGAAAAGGATATGACATTTCAGGCGCTATGATTGTAGACCCTGCAGCGAGCGAAAAGACAGAGGCTTATATCGCAAAACTGGTGGAACTTAGAGCGAAAAAAGGTATGACAGAAGAGCAGGCAAAGGAACTGATGCTGAACAATTACCTGTATTACGGCGTTATGATGGTGAAGATGGGGGATGCAGACGGGATGGTATCCGGTGCATGCCACTCTACAGCAGATACCCTTCGTCCATGTCTTCAGATTCTGAAAACGAAACCGGGAACAAAGCTGGTTTCCGCATTCTTCATTATGGCCGTACCGGATTGTGATATGGGGGCAGACGGAACATTTATTTTCGGAGATGCAGGACTGGAACAGAATCCGGATCCGGACAAGCTGGCAAATATTGCCATATCTTCAGCAGAATCTTTCCAGGCATTGACAGGAAAGGAACCAATTGTTGCCATGCTGTCACATTCTACAAAGGGAAGTGCAAAGCATGCAGATGTGGATAAAGTAGTGGAAGCTACAAGAATTGCAAAAGAATTAGCTCCTGATTTAAAACTGGATGGAGAATTACAGCTAGATGCTGCTATCGTACCTGAAGTAGGTGAGTCTAAGGCACCAGGCAGCCCTGTAGCAGGACATGCTAACGTACTTGTTTTCCCAGATTTAGATGCTGGAAATATTGGATACAAGCTGGTACAAAGACTGGGCAAGGCAGAAGCTTATGGGCCTCTTACCCAGGGAATTGCTGCGCCTGTTAATGACTTATCCCGTGGATGCAGCGCTTCAGATATCGAGGGTGTTGTAGCAATTACGGCAGTACAGGCTCAGTCATTCTCATAGACCGAAATAAAAGTATTGAAGAAATCAGACAGATCTTTATTCATAAATATTGGAGGATAGTGAAATGAATGTATTAGTGATCAACTGCGGCAGTTCTTCTCTAAAATTCCAGTTAATCAACGCTGAATCAGAGAAAGTGCTTGCAAAAGGCATCTGCGAAAGAATTGGAATTGACGGAAGTCTCACCTATCAGGCAGCTGACGGGGAAAAGATAAAAACAGCGAAAGCAATGCCTACCCATACAGAAGCGATTCAGTATGTAATTGACGCTCTGACAGACATTGAGACAGGTGTTGTAAAGAGCTTAGATGAGATTGGAGCAGTCGGACATCGTCTGGTACACGGTGGTGAGAAGTTTGCCTCTTCTGTAATCATTACAGAAGAGGTAAAGAAAGCAGTTGAAGAGTGTAATGATTTGGCACCATTACATAATCCTGCGAACTTAATCGGTGTGAATGCCTGTGAGGAATTGATGCCAGGTACTACCATGGTGGCAGTATTTGATACCGCATTCCATCAGACAATGCCGGAGAAGGCATATATGTACGGTCTGCCATATGAATATTATGAAAAATACAAAGTAAGACGTTACGGCTTCCATGGAACAAGCCACAGCTTCGTGTCAAAGAGAGCAGCAGAGATTGTCGGCAAGCCTTATGATGCCACAAAGACGATTGTATGCCATCTTGGTAATGGTGCGAGCGTATGTGCGGTGCTGAATGGAAAGTCTGTAGATACATCCATGGGAATGACGCCTTTGGAAGGTTTGGTAATGGGTACCCGTTCCGGTGACATTGACCCGGCAATCCTGGAATTCCTTGCTAAGAAAGAAAACAAGGATATAGAAGGATTAATGAAGGTATTGAATAAAGAATCCGGTGTACAGGGAGTATCAGGCTTGTCCAGTGATTTCAGGGATTTAACAAACGCAGCAGAAGAAGGAAACAAACGGGCACAGATCGCTTTGGAAGTATTTTCTTACAGAGTTGCAAAATATGTAGGAAGCTATGCAGCGGCAATGAACGGTGTGGATAATATTGTATTCACAGCAGGAATCGGCGAAAATGACGAAAAAGTCCGTGCAGAAGTGTGCAGTTATCTGGGTTACCTCGGAATAGAAATCAATGAAGAGGCTAACAATACAAGAGGAAAAGAAATTGAACTTTCTACACCAGACTCTAAGGTAAGAGTATTTGTAATTCCTACAAACGAAGAGCTGGCGATTGCAAGAGAAACATTAGCCCTCGTAAAATAGATTTTCAGAATATTCAGAAAACGGAGTGCAAAAGGGTCAGTCCCCTTTTGCATCCTTTTTCTGTCAGAATCTGTAGTTTTTTTGTTGACAAACTTATTTTACATGATATAATAGTTTAGGTATGAATAGGAGTGTTAAAGATGTTAATTAACCTATCAGACGTTCTGTCAGAACAGCATAAGGCAGTAGAAGAGACAGTGCCGTTGGAATTGGAAGAGATAAGGCTGAAGTCCGGTTCATTTCCGATTATCGGTAAAGATCCTGTGCATATTATTGTCACTCATGTAAAGGACAAGGAATTGCAGATTCAGGCGGAATCAAGAATCAGCATAATGATTCCCTGTGACCGCTGTGTGGAAGATGTAAAACAGGAACTTATACTTAACTTTACGAAGCTGGTGGATTTGAGTGTATCTGATGCTGATTTGAGAGAAGATTTAGATGAGTCAAACTTTATTGATGGATATCATCTTGACGTGGACAAATTGCTCTTTAATGAGATATTGATAGGATGGCCGACGAAAGTTCTATGCAGTGAAGACTGTAAGGGCATTTGCAATGTTTGTGGTCAGAACCTAAATCTGGGTACCTGTGACTGTGAAGACACGGGGGTTGACCCGAGAATGTCAGTTGTCCGTGATTTGTTTAAGAATTTTAAGGAGGTGTAACCTATGTCTATCTGTCCAAAGAATAAATCTTCTAAAGGTAGAAGAGATAAGAGAAGAGCTAATTGGAAGATGAGTGCTCCAAACCTTGTGAAATGCAGCAAGTGCGGAGAACTTATGATGCCTCACAGAGTATGTAAGGCTTGTGGCTCTTACAACAAAAAAGAAATCATTTCTGTTGACTAGTACAGAGAAGACAAAGCTTTCCGGGAGACCGGGGAGCTTTTTTTCAGTTTGCACGTCGGGCAGCGATACTGCAACAATTATTGCCAGCCTGCCATTATTTAAGAAAGAAGTACAAAATGATTTTAAGAAGTGGGCTGAAAATCCAAAGATTAAGCAGCCTGAGTTTAATCAAAAAGCAGCAAGGCTTTTGCACGAAGTAAAATTGGAGAAACCTGCTTTTAAAGATGAGATTATAAAGAAGGATTTATTGGATTGTTTTTTGTGTTATCAGAAAAAAGAAATAATCGAATAATAAAACAAGATGGAGCTTTTATAATTTGCGGTCTTTTCGATTAATAAATTGCTATAGGGCAGATTATAATGCAGTGAGAATGATTATGGAAATAGACATATGACTAATACAGAGAAGATAATACCTCCCGGCAAACCGGGAGGTATTTTTTATCCGGCAGCCGGCAGGACCCGGGATAGAAATGATATTGTGCGGTCTTCTTTTGGTGCTACAAATATTTCTTCTGGTTTTCCTTCTTCTACAATATATCCGTCTGCCATGAATATAACCCGGTCTGCCACTTCTTTCGCAAAACTCATTTCATGAGTGACAACAATCATGGTCATGCCGTCCTTTGCCAGGTTTTTCATGACTTCAAGAACATCACCTACAAGCTCTGGATCCAGGGCTGAAGTTGGCTCGTCAAACAACAATGCTTTCGGCTGCATAGCAAGCGCTCTTGCAATTGCAACACGCTGTTGCTGACCTCCCGATAGCGTAGATGGGTAGACATGGGCCTTCTCAACCAATCCAACCTTGTCAAGTAATTCCAATGCGATTTTCCGCACCTCTGATTTTGTACCCTTTTTTGTAAGTAGTGGTGCCAGCATAACATTTTCTAAAACTGTTTTTAGTGGAAAAAGGTTGAATCTTTGAAATACCATGCCCACTTCTTCGCGGAATTTTCTGATATCATATGCCTCATGAACCAAATTTTCTCCTCTGTAATGAATTGTGCCGCCCGATGGCATCTCAAGTCTGTTGATACAACGTAAAAATGTACTTTTACCAGAGCCTGATGGTCCGATAACACAAACCACTTCTCCCTCTGCTATATTTACATTAATATCTTTCAAAACTTCTGATTCGCCGAAACGCTTTGATAAATGACACACTCTCATCATAATATTCATCATAGTCACCTCATTTTCCTTTCAATCTTTTTTTGAACAACAATTAAAATGGACAGCAATACCAAATAGAAGATTGCAATTGTTGTATATGTTTCGATGGTTTTAAAGCTTAATGCCGCATAATTCTGTCCCATATGAGTGATTTCATTTACAGTGATAATCGATAAGAGGGCTGTATCTTTCACGGAAATAATAAACTGGTTAAAGAGTGCGGGCAGCGCAGCCTTAAAAGCCGGGGGAATGATAACGTGAAACATAACCTGAAGATTCGACATTCCAAGAGAGAGAGAAGCCTCCTTTTGTCCCGGGTCAATGCCCAGTAGTGCGCCTTTAACGATTTCAGAAATAAATGCACCGGAATTTAGTGCAATTACCATAATGCCCACGGTTGTACTGTCCAGTTCAATTCCAAGAAGTTTGGGGATTACAAAATATCCATACAGTGCCTGCACCATAAGTGGTGTGGCTCTGATAATCCATATATATGTATTGGCAACAGTCTTTGTAATCCTGTTATTCCCCTGCAATGCATAGCCGCATAAACTTCCAATCACTGTTCCAACAGCGATTCCTAAAATTGCAATAAGAAGTGTAAGTTTGAGTCCCTGAACCAGCATAGGCAGAAGCGTATTTAAAAATGATATAGTCATACAGTCACATCCAATCTTTTTTACTTAAATAAGCTGAGGCGTATTTGCTACTCACACCATTTTGCATAAAGTTCATCTAATGTTCCGTCTTTTTGGAGCATATTCAGTGCTGTATTAATCTGCTCTAGATATTTACAGTCTTTAGAAACTGCAATTGCATAGGGAGCCTGCCCCTGGTTGAATTCTTCTCCGATTACTTCCAGTTTTGTGTCTGCTGTGGTCTTAATGTAAAAGGCAGCTCCCGGGCCGTCCTGCAGGACAGCATTCACTTTTTCCTGTTCTAATGATTCATACGCTGTTGTTATGGTATCATGAACTTCAATTTCTGAATCTGCCAGGTTTTTCGTTGCATACATGTGAGATGCGGTTCCTTTTTCGACGGCAACCTTCTTTCCGGACAGATCGTCCACGCCTGAAATATCGTCCGTGTTCTCTGTATTTATCATAACAACCTGACCGGAATCACAATATGTATCTGTAAAATTCATGACTTCTTTCCTCTCATCAGTTGCACAGAGCGCTGCGGCACCTATATCCAATTTTCCACCTGCCAGAGAGGTGGTCAGAGCCGAGTAATCCATTGCCTGGATTCCGCCATCGATGTCAAATCCGAGAATTTCCTGAAGGTCGGCAAGTAAATCCAAATCATACCCAATTAAGGTTTTTCCGTCTTCGTCATAGTATGAAAATGGTCCGAATAGTCCGGATGTCCCTACCTTGAGTGTAACCCCTTTCATAGAACCTTCCACATCCGATGTCTCTGTTTTTGTGTTTTCCTCAGCTTCGCTGACAGCTGTAGAGTTGTCAGAAGTTTTCTGACATCCCGCCAATATAGTTACTGTCATTGTTACGCTAAGCAGAGCTGCAAACATTTTCTTTTTCATAATCCATTCCTCCTATACTTGTTTTAAGTGTATTAAAACGAAAAGGCACATTACAATTTCTGTAATGCACCTTTGCATTTTTAACTTTTTTAGCCACACCGCAATTCAGTGTTAGTTCCGGTAACTGACTCTACGCACTTGTAAAGAATCTCAAATGCTTTATCACAATCGGACTTTGTCAGAATGAGAGGCGGAACCATACGGATAATATGGCTGCCGATTGCGGTGATTAACAGATGCCTTTCAAAAGCCTCATGTTTGATATCTGCGGCATCAATGTGTTTGTCAAATTCTATGCCAATCAAAAGTCCCTGCCCTCTGACCTCTTTGATATGCGGCAGTTTCTCTAATTTGTTCATGAAGTAAGTGCCCATCTTCCGGGAATTTTCAGCAAGGTTCTTTTCAAGAAGCTCGTCGACTTCAGCAAGAGCTGCTGCACAGGAGACTGGGTGGCCGCCAAATGTAGTACCATGTGAACCGGGGGTAAATGCTGCAGCTACTTCTGCAGATGCACAGATTGCCCCAATAGGCATCCCACCGCCAAGTGCTTTTGCCATGGAGACAATGTCCGGTTTAATGCCGTAGTTCATGTAAGACATTATGGCTCCGGTGCGGCACCATCCCGTCTGGATTTCATCCAACAGAAGGAGAAGCCCCTTTTCATCACAAAGTTCTCTGAGCCCCTTCATGAACTCCATGGAAGCGGGATGTACACCGCCCTCTCCTTGAACAGGTTCAATCATAATAGCGATTGTATTCTCCGTAACGGCCGCCTTAAAGGCGTTCAAATCATTAAATTTTGCATAAGTAAATCCCGGTATCATGGGTTTAAAACCAATCTGACAGCCATTATCTGGCTGTCCGGTTGCGGACATAGAGCCGTAAGTTCTTCCGTGAAAACCATCAAAGGCAGTGACAATGTTGTATTTATGAGGTCCATACTTTTCAACACCATATTTCCTTGCCATTTTAATCATGGCTTCGTTGGACTCTGTTCCGGTGTTTTGGAAGAAAATTTTATCCATTCCGATGGTTGTGCAAACTTTTTTTGCCAGCAGTGCCTGGGGAATGGTGTAGGGATAGTTAAAAGTGTGCATAACATCTTTCAACTGGTCCTCTACGGCAGCAATTACTTTTTCATTGCCATTTCCTGTACTGTTTACTGCCACACCGGCATAGAAGTCAAGATAGCCTTCGCCATTTTCATCGTAAATGTACATATCCTTTGCGGTTTCAGCAATCATGTCAAATCTTTCATAAGTATCAATCATATACGTATCTACCAGAGCTTTTAGTTCGGTTTTTGTTAATCCAGTATCTTTTAGTTTCAATTCTGGTCACCTCCATGTTTGTTAATGTGGGAAGCGGATTGCGCAATCTGCTGTGTTGTCTTCAAAAACAAAAAAACGACGGCAATTCCTAATTAAGGAATCATCGTCGTTTCCGTCTTGCCTTTACATAAGCGAGTATACCCTTGTAAATTGTATGTTGTCAATAGTTTTTTAATATTTTGGAAGTTGACATATGAAAATCTGTGTGCAATAATAACGGAAAATCAAGCTGCAAAGGGGCAGAATTAACCCTTTGCAGTTTTTTTATTTTCAAAGAGAAAGGAAAGAAAAAATTATGTTAGAGACAGATTTTATGTTTGACTTTTATATTCCAACACATTTGTTGTTTGGTGCAGGTAAAATACATACGCTGCACAAGTGTGAAATGCCGGGTACAAAAGCTTTGATTGTTATTACAAATGGGAAATCCACGATAAGGAACGGATATTTAGATACCGTGAAAAAAGAGTTGGATATGACCGGGTGTTCTTATACAGTATTTGATGGTGTATATGCAAATCCTGTAACAAGGAACATTCAGGAAGGAGCGGAGTCTGCAAAAGAGAATGGATGTGATTTTGTGATAGGACTTGGTGGAGGAAGCGCTATAGATGCATGTAAAGCAATTGCACTGATGGCCACGAACCCGGGGAATGTCTGGGATTATATCCAAATGGGAAGTGGCGGAAAACAGAAAGTACAGCGGAAACCTCTTCCGGTTATTGCGGTAACAACAACGGCTGGCACAGGAACGGAGGCGGATTCTGCGTTTGTTGTAACGAATGAAGAAACGAAGGAGAAGATTGGATTTTATCATTCAGATCTTTTTCCTGTCATTTCGGTGGCAGATGCAGAAATGATGGTAACAGTTCCCCCCAAATTTACAGCATATCAGGGTTTTGATGCACTGTTCCACAGTATAGAAGGATATATATGCAATAAACCCAATATTTTCTGTGATATGCTTATAGAAACAGTCATTCAGAATGTTGCAGAAAACCTTCCCATTGCTGTTGCAGATGGGGCAAATCTGACTGCACGGGAGCGTGTGGCACTTGGGAATACACTTTCAGGTTTTCAGATGTCTACGGGAAATCTTACAGCGGAGCATTCGCTGGAGCATGCGATGTCCGCATTTCATGAAGAATTGCCTCATGGGGCAGGGCTTGTTATGATTAGCATAGCATATTATCATCACTTAACACAGGTACCTGAATTACAGGAACGTTTTATTAAGATGGCAAAGCTGATGGGAAAAGGGGATGCAGATAAAGCGGAGGACTTTATAGATACTTTACAGCAACTAATTGAAGCATGTGGAATTGGTGATTTGAAAATGTCACAATATGGAATTAGCCCCGATGAATTTCCGAAGTTCGTAAAAAATGCAAGGTCTACAATGGGGGCTAAGTTTGAGAACGAGTATCTGGAGTTAACGGATAAAGATTGTATAAAAATCTATCAGGAGTCATATCATTGATATTTTTGTAGAAAAGTAAATTTATGAAAACCCCTTGCATTTTTTCCATATATAGGATATAATATCTCTACATAGAGATAAAAGAGGTGAAGAGATGGCGAAAATAGAGATGAAAGTTTTGATAGGTCTCAACCGTGCCGTCAATTATATTGACAGGCAGTCCATTAAACTTTTCTCGGAATATAATCTTACTATGGGGCAATTTGCTGTTTTGGAAGTTTTGTATCACAAAGGAGCTATGTCGGTGGGACAGGTTCAGGAGAAGATACTCAGTTCAAGCGGAACAATGCCTCTTATTATAAATAATCTGGTAAAAAGAGGATATATTATAAGGCAGACAGATGATAAGGACAAGAGGCGGTGTATCCTGGATATTACGCAGCCGGGCCGGGAGTTAATGGCTCAGGTTTATCCAAAAAATGAAGCAAGGATTATAGAACTGATGGAGAGCTGGACGAAGGAGGAGAAGGAACAATTAGCTGTTTTGTTAAAGAAGTTTGGAGGTGCGTAAATGGAAAGAAAAGTAAAAGATCAGGTCAGGGGCTACCGTACACAGGATGGAGCCGGCGTAAACCTGGTCAGAGTGTTGGGAAACACCACAGTAGAAACATATGACCCAATTTTGATGCTGGATTCTTTTGATAGTACAAATCCTGATGATTACACGGCAGGCTTTCCCATGCATCCACACAGGGGGATTGAGACAGTGAGCTATATATTCAGGGGAAAGATGATACACAAAGACAGCCTGGGAAATGAAGATGCTATTGCAGACGGAGAGGTTCAGTGGATGACGGCCGGTTCTGGTATTCTGCATGAGGAAAATCTTCCGGCATCGGAAAGAATGCTTGGAGTTCAATTATGGCTTAACTTACCTGCCAAAGATAAAATGACAGCACCTGCATACCACAGCATCAGAAATAGCAAAATAGAAGAGATACCCCTGGAAAATGGAAAACTAAGACTGCTTGCCGGAAAATATAAAGACAGCACCGGATATATGAGCAAATATCTGCCTCTCGATTATTATGATATACATTTGGAGCCAAATGCTTCTATAGTAATTGATACAGAAAAAGACCGGTCTGTTATGGTATTTACATTGGTAGGAGAAGCAAATATCGGGGGCGAAGTGATAAAGGAAAAGACAGCAGTGAAACTTACAGAGGGAGACCAGGTCGTAATAAAAAGTACGGACAGGGCTGCACAAGTATTATTTGTAAGCTCTACCCTTCTAAATGAGCCGGTGGCATGGGGCGGCCCCATTGTAATGAATACAAAGTCTGAATTACAGAAAGCCTTTTCAGATTTGCAAAATGGCACTTTTCTGCAAAAAGAGATATCTTATTGAACATTTTGAACGATTAACAATGAAAGGAGTGTATTATATATGAACATTATAAAAGCTTTAGAAAAACGTAGAACTTATTACAACATTAACAAAGAACTTCCGGTTAAAGAAGATGAGGTTATTAAACTTGTTCAGGAAGTAACCGAACTGGTTCCTGATGCATTTAATATGAAGAGTTCCCGTGTGATTGTTGCACTGGGAGAAAAGCAGGACCTAGTGTGGGATTCCATTTATGATGTATTTGGCGGCGAGGTGCCGAGAGAAAAGATTAACAGCTTCAAGGCGGGCGCAGGAACCGTTCTTTATTTCTACGATAGAGATGTTGTAGAAGCGCTTCAGAACCAGTTCCCCCTGTACGCAGCAAATTTCCCAATATGGGCGAACCATTCAAGTGGAATGCTTCAGCTCAGCATTTGGAGCGGCCTGCGTGAATTAGGCATTGGTGCATCTCTGCAGCACTATAATCCAGTGATTGATGCCAAGATTCATGAGCTTTTCGATCTGCCGGAATCCTACATTCTGATTGCGCAAATGCCTTTTGGAGGTATTGTAGAAGAGCCAGATGCAAAGGAAAAAGAAGACATTTCAAAGAGAGTCAGAATTGAAAAATAGAACTTATATAGAGTATAGAACAGGGGCAAAGCGATTCCGCTTTGCCCCTGTTTATTTGTATCCGGGGGGATGTTCCAGGCTTGTCCAGGATACAAAACTACTATGAGGAATAGTTTTATCTCATAGAATACGACTTGTTATATATAATGGATTGTCTATATTGTATAAAAATGGTGCGGC
Source organism: Ruminococcus sp. (assembly GCA_013911065.1). GTDB lineage: Bacteria > Bacillota > Clostridia > Lachnospirales > Lachnospiraceae > Muricomes. The sequence goes on from JACERV010000008.1 coordinate 92,787, forward strand.
TTATTTGGTGCTATTGTGGAAATTATAAAAAACACTTGAAATCCACGGATTTGCATGTTATTATTTGCCTATAAAATGAATCGATTCACAATGTAAAAAATGTAGTAACATAAAGAGATAAATCAGTTCATAATGAATTGATTTATATTCCTAAAAGGAGGAAAAATAATGAAAAAATTAGTAGCATTAATGCTTGCAGCATCTATGGTATTCACACTGGCGGCATGCGGTGGCGGAGGTTCCGATGGCGAACCGGCTTCAGCAGACGATAAATCAGAAGAAGGAAATAAGAAGACAATTGCCCTGGTGCCTCCGGCAATGATTTCTCCGTATTATAAGTCTGTTATTTCCGGAGCAGAAGAAGCATGTGAAGAAATGGGATATGAATTAAAGACACTAGCACCGGAGTCAGAATCAGATTATGCTTCACAGGTACAGATTGTAGAAGATATGATCACTCAGAAAGTAGATGGCATTATCCTCTGTGCAATCAACAGCGATGCAATTGTAGCTGCTGTAAAAAAGGCAAACGAGGCAGATATCCCTGTCATTATGTTTAATACACAAAATGAACTCGCAGGCGGCGAAGTTGCATGCTATGTAAGATATGACCAGTATGAGGCAGGCGGAAAAGTTTGTGATTTTGTGTCAGAACAGTTTGGTGATGATTTAAAGGTGGCAATCGTAGAAGGACTCCCGTCAGATCATACAACGGAAAGAATGGGCGGTTTTATAGATAAGGCAGAAAAGAATTATCCGAACATTAAAGTGGTGGCAAGCCAGGCAGGTGACTGGGAGCGTGAAAAAGGCATGAATGCGGCCGCTAACATGCTGCAGGCTAATCCTGATATTGATGTTATTTTTGCACTTTGTGATGAGATGGGACTTGGCGCGGTTCAGGCGGTGAAAGAAGCTGGCTCAGATGCAAAAGTAGTAAGTTTTGACGGTAATCCAAATGCAGTAGCAAGCATTCAGGCAGGAGGCCTTGTTTCTACAGTATCTATCGGCGGACCTGGCACAGGCGTGAAATGTGTAGAATCACTGGATAAAATTCTGAACGGTGAAGAAATTGAAAAAATCGAAAATGTTGATACAGAAATTATCTGGAAAGAAAATGCGGACCAGTTCCCGTCAGAGTCTGACTAACAGGCAGTAGTACGAGAATGCGCCAAAAGGGAATGCTGCAAAATGCTGTCCCCAAATTTAGTATATACTCTCTAAGAGACATTGTTTTTGCAGCATCCCTTTTTCTAAAATAAGTCAGGAGGAAGCAAATGTCAGAAGAATATATTTTACAAATGACAGATATTACAAAACGTTTCCCCGGAGTCCTGGCTCTTGACCATGTCAGTCTTCGAGTAAAAGCGGGAGAAGTGCATGCACTGCTTGGTGAAAACGGTGCAGGTAAATCCACATTGATGAAGATACTGGCAGGAGCCTATGTAAAAGATGAAGGTGAGATTGAAGTTTTTTCCAGAAAAATAGAATTGGGTGACCCAAAGGCTGCAGAGAATCTTGGAATTAGTATTATTTACCAGGAGCTGAATCTGATTCCGACACTGACGGTCGCAGAAAATATTTTCCTGGGGCGTTATAAAATGAGCAACAGGATACAAGTGGGCTGGAAAAAAGTATATGAAGAAGCGGAAACACTGCTGAAAGACCTGGAAGTGGATGTGAAAGGAACTGACTATATCAGGGATTTGGGAATTGCACAGCAGCAGATGGTAGAAGTAGCAAAAGCATTGTCTATGAACGCTAAAATAATTATTATGGATGAACCGACGGCACCGCTGACAGCCAGAGAGACTAAGAATTTGTTCCGCATTGTAAAAAAATTGAAAGAAAGTGGTGTGTCTATTATTTATATTTCCCATCGTCTGGAAGAAGTTCTGGAAATGTGTGACCGTGCCACGGTTATGAGAGACGGATGTACTATTCAGGAATTGAATATAGCAGATGTAACAATGGATGAAATCATCCGCCTTATGGTAGGAAGAGAGCTAAAGGATAAATATCCGCGGATTGAAAAAGAAATAGGAGAAGAACTGTTCCGGGTTGATAATCTTTGTGCAGGTTCCAAGGTGCAGAATGTCAGCTTTTCCGTAAGAAAAGGAGAAGTGCTCTGTGTAGGAGGTTTGGTGGGGGCAGGCCGTACGGAAACGGTACGGGCCATCTTCGGACTGGATGTAAAAACAGACGGCAGGGTATTTATAGAAGGCAGAGAGTGTGCCATAAAGAATCCAAAAGATGCCATCCGTGCGGGAATCGGATATGTTACGGAAGACCGGAAGGGAGAAGGTCTTATCCTGAAACTGGGTGTGGATGAGAATATCACACTGGCAGCGCTGGATGGATTCCTGAAGGGAATCCATCTGAATCTTGGAAAAGAGAAGAATACAGTAAAAGAATATGTTAAGAAACTGAATGTAAAAACACCTTCCATATATCAGAAGGTGGAGAACTTATCGGGCGGTAATCAGCAGAAAGTAGTTTTAGCAAAATGGCTCCTTTCAGAATGTAAAGTGCTGATTCTGGATGAGCCTACCCGCGGAATTGATGTGGGTGCAAAAATAGAAGTTTATAATTTAATCAATGAACTTGCCAGGGAAGGGAAAGCGATTCTGGTTATTACCTCTGAAATTCCGGAGCTGCTTGGAATCTGCGACCGTGTGGTTGTAATGGCGAGAGGACGTATGAGCGGTTCTCTGAGCAGAGAAGAGGCAGATCAGGAATCAATTATGACATTAGCCGTAGGGGCTGAGGAAAGGGGAAAACAGAAATGAAGATTAAAGCAAAGGAGAAAAAAGGCACAAGCTATGTGGGGATACTGATAGCATTGCTGATTCTGTGTATTGTGTTATCCATAACCAGCGGAAGTTTTCTGACAGCATCCAACCTGCTGAATGTATCTCAGCAGATTTCCACAAATTTTCTGATTGCAATTGGTATGACATTTATTATTTTGCTGGGAGGAATTGATCTTTCTGTTGGTTCCATTATCGCAGTCACAGGTCTGATGATGGGCCTTATGATGAAAAGCTGGAATATGCCGGTTTTGGTAAGCCTGCTTCTGGGAGTGGTATTTGCTTCAGTTATCGGGCTTGTAACAGGACTTTTAATTACAGGATTTGACCTGCCGCCGTTTATCGCAACACTGGGTATGATGTCAATTGCAAGAGGTGCGGCATATACAATTACAGAAGGTCAGCCCATATATACATTTCCGGAAGGCTTTCTTGCAATTACAGGCAGATACGGCGGAATTCCCATAGTTACTATTTTGATTATGGCCGTTATGTTTGCAATAGCTGCATATGTTCTGAAATATACAAAATACGGCAGATACATATATGCAATCGGTGGAAATAAGAACTGTGCAAAACTGTCAGGTATTCATGTAAAGAAGATAGAATGTATTGCATATGTTATCAGTGGTTTCTGCTGTGGTGTTGCAGCAATTGTACTTACATCCAGACTGGACTCCGCGGTTCCGACTAATGCTGACGGGGCTGAGCTGGATGCCATCGCGGCTGTTGTTATTGGAGGAACGTCCATGAATGGCGGTGAAGGAACACTGGCAGGAACAATCATTGGTACTCTGATTATAGGTATTGTAGCAAATGGTCTGAATCTTTTAAATGTTCCGCAGGGAGCACAGCGGATGGTAAAGGGCGGGATTATTGTTCTGGCTGTAATTGTGGACGTGCTCAGAAGGAAAAGAAGTCAGAAAGCATAAAGGGAGGATACGGCAATGGAAAAAGGTATGGGACACAGAAAGTGGTGCATTCCAGATTTGTATATGAAAGAGCCTGGAAATATGCCGACGCCTTCTCATGAAAGCATAACACTTTTAAATACGGGAGAAGTACCGGCAAATGTGACAATAGATTTGATTTTTGATAATGGCGGTGCTCCGGCCAGGCTGGCCGGGATACAGGTGGAGCCTATGCAGGCGAAGCATATCCGTATGGATCAGACAGAAGAGTGGAATATAAAAATACCTGTATCAGTATGTTATTCAGCAATACTGACAAGCGATCAGAATATTGTGGTGGAATATGCAAGATTTAACTGGATTGACGGAGCTGCACAGTCTTTTGCTGTGATGCCATATTTTGAAGACTGACAAGGATAGCTTAAAGGAGAATAAACATGAAAGAAAGTAGAGTTGCAGTAGTAACCGGGGGAACCCGTGGAATGGGACAGGCAATCAGTGTGGAGCTTGCCCGAAGAGGAGACATTGTGTGTGCGGTTTACCGCTCTCATGAGGAAAGCGCCAAAGAAACACAGAAAAAGATTCAGGAGCTGGTACCTGAAAGTGATGTGTATAAGGCAGATGTTTCTAAAGAAGAGGAAGTGAAACTTGTAATAAGAGAAATTGGCGAAAAGTTTGGGCGGATTGATATTCTTGTAAATAATGCCGGTATTTTTGATTTTCGTTTCATCGACGAGATGGATGCACCTTATCTGGACCGCGTGCTGGATACGAATTTTAAGAGTCAGTTCTATATGCTGCAGAACGCCGCTGAGTATATGAAGAAAAATAAATACGGAAGAATTGTTAATGCGTCTTCTATATCCGGACATTTTGCAGACTGCGGGCTTGTGGCATATGCAGCCAGCAAGGCAGGCGTTGACATGCTGACAAAAATAAGCTCTGCAGAGCTGGGACCATATAATATTACTGTAAACGCTTATGCACCCGGGATTATCCATACAGATATGACAGATGCCATGATACAGGAGCGGGGGGACGAGCAGGTAAGGGACTTATGTTTGAAGCGTTTTGGAACGGGAGAAGATGTGGCAGCGCTGGTCGGCTTTCTGACCTCACCGGAGGGCGGCTATGTAACAGGAGAAATTATCGGAATCGACGGCGGTATGTTCAAAGTACAGAATACCTATCTGGCATATGAGCATGCAAAAAAACAGGAGGGGCAGAAATGAGTAAAAAAATGAAAGCATTGCTCTCTTATGCACCTTATGACAATAGACTGGAAGAAGTAGATATTCCTATCGTTGGGCCGGAAGAACTGCTTCTAAAGGTGAAGGGCTGCGGCATATGCGCCGGTGATGTAAAGTCTTATCACGGAGGAATCAGGATATGGGGAACCAGTGAGGCGGACCGTTATATAGAAGCTCCGGTCATAGGCGGCCATGAATTTTTTGGAGAAATCGTGGTGGCAGGTGACAAGATGACCGGTTATAAGCCCGGTGACCGGGTCGTAGCAGAACAGATCGTTCCCTGCAGGGAATGCGAATTCTGCAGACAGGGAAAATACTGGATGTGCACAGGTTCAGCAGTTTACGGATTTAAGCAGCATATCAATGGCGGCTTTGCAGAATATATTAAACTGCATAAAAACAGTATTATTCATAAAATACCGGAATCCTTTACTACAGAGCAGGCTGTACTGGTAGAACCTATTGCGTGCGGAATGCATGCAGTGGAGATGGCTGGAATCACGCATGATGATGTGGTGGTGATTGCCGGACTGGGAGCAATCGGCACCTCTATGATTAATCTGGCGAAGCTGTGCCTGCCTAAAATGATCATCGGAGTTGATGTAAAAGATTTCCGTCTGGATATGGGAAAGAAATACGGAGCAGATTGTGTACTGAATCCGGTTAAGTGCAATGTGGAAGAAGCAATTAAAAAGCTGACAAAAGGATATGGCTGTGACGTATACATTGAAGCTTCCGGGAGCGGCATAAGCGTTTCCCAGGGGTTGAATTCACTGAAGAATCACGGAAGATATGTACAGATGGGCGTGTTTGCCGAAGCGGTAAAAGCAGACTGGAATGTAATCGGAGACGGAAAAGAACTGACTATAAAAGGCTCTCATCTTTCTGCACTTACTTTCCCCTCTGTAATCGAAGGCATTGAAAGCGGACTGATTCGGACAGAAGGGCTGATTTCCCATTCTTTCAGCCTTGAAGACTGGAAGGGGGCATTTGAGGTGGCAGAAAAAGGACCGGGAGCAATGAAGGTTATGCTGGTTCCGTAAAATATGATAAGAAAAGTGGTGGTACTTACTGGAAAAAGTAAAATTTTCTGTTATAATAAGATCAGTTGCCTGAAGGCAAAATATATTATATAGGTACTAGCAGAAAAGAGGAGTTTCTGCTGATGGGAAGGGGATTAACTTGTGGCAGTTATCAAAGATGTTGCTAAGCTGGCGGGAGTTTCAGTGGGAACAGTCTCAAAATATCTGAATACGCCGGAGTTATTGCGGGAAGATAAGCGCGCAGCTGTGGAAGATGCAATTCAGAAATTAAATTACAAACCAAATTTATTTGCCAGAAACCTGCGGGTACAGGATTCAAGAACGATAGCGGTGATAGCACAGGAAATTCGGAATCCATTTCATGCGGCACTCTTTAATACCATTCGAAAAGAGGCAATGAAACACGATTATTCAGTAGTTCTTTATTCTATTAGTGATGTGAACGGAAACATAGACACTTTATTTGAATCGCTTCCGGTTCACTATTTCAGCGGACTGATCTTGTGTTACTTTCATGATATGGAACAGTCCATTAATTTTGCAAAACGGCATGAAAAGGTACCCATGGTTATTATGAGCAATTCTAACCGGTATTTCAGGAAGTATGATTCTAATAAGATAGTGCACACAGACTTTACAAGAGGCATTCAGAAGCTCTGTGAGTATCTGATCAGTCTTGGCAACCAAAATATAGCCTATATAGGCTGCAAGACAAAGGATGCGGCACATGAACCAAAGCTAAACGGCTTTTTGATGACAATGGAAAAACATCATCTGAAACCCCACAGTATTATCAGGCTGGAAAAAGAATATACAATGGAAACAGGATATGAATCCGCCGAACAGATTTTAAAAAGCAGCACTTTGCCAGATGCCATTTTAAGCGATACGGATGTCATGGCAATCGGGGCACTGAACTGTCTCCGCGACCACGGAGTAAAAGTCCCGGAGGACATGATGCTGGCGTCTTTCGATAATATAGAATTTTCCAGATACTGCAATCCTAGATTGACAACCATTAGTGTTCCCATTGAGAACATGAGTATAAAGGCCGTGGAACTGCTCATATCTCAGATGGAAAACAAAGAATACAGCTGTAAAGATAACGGGTTCGATCTAGAACTGATCGTCCGGGAATCAACAAAACAACTTTTAGAAAGTGTATAAGCACCTGGTATCCCGGGAACAATAAAAAGTTGAAGATGAAAAAGTGCCTGATGCAAAATCCGAAACAAAACGATAGATTTTGCATCAGGTACTTTTATATTTACCTCTTATATTTAATTTCCATTTTCTTATTGATTTTTATATTGATGTCTAGTAGAATTAATGCAGTAGCGTTAGGAGGAAGAAAAATGTCTGATATTACAAGAGTTGCCTTAGATGCTATGGGTGGAGACAATGCACCCGGAGAGATCATTCGTGGTGCGGTAGAAGCTGTAAAGCAAAGAGGTGACATAAAGGTTCTGCTGACCGGGCAGGAAGCGTTGTTAAAAAAGACCTTATCAGAATATACTTATCCAAAGGACCAGATTGAAGTTGTGAATGCGGCAGAAGTTATTGAGACTGCAGAAGCACCGGTTATGGCGATTCGCAGGAAGAAAGACTCTTCCCTTGTAGTGGCCATGAATCTGGTAAAGAATGGGGAGGCCGATGCATTTGTATCTGCCGGAAGTTCAGGAGCCATTCTGGTTGGAGGCCAGGTACTGGTGGGCAGGATTAAAGGGGTAGAGAGACCGCCTCTTGCACCGTTGATACCCACTGCCAAAGGCGTATCGCTGCTGATAGACTGTGGGGCAAATGTAGACGCGAGACCGTCACATCTTGTTCAGTTTGCAAAAATAGGTTCTATTTATATGGAGAGTGTCCTCGGAAAGAAAAAGCCTACAGTAGGGATTGTGAATATTGGTGCGGAGGAGGAGAAGGGAAATGCACTCGTAAAAGAGACCTTTCCGCTCCTGAAAGAGTGTAAAGACATCAATTTTATAGGAAGCGTGGAGGCCAGAGACATCCCCCTTGGAGATGTAGATGTTATAGTCTGTGAGGCCTTTGTGGGAAATGTAATCCTGAAACTGTATGAAGGCTTAGGCAGTACCTTAATCAGTAAGATTAAGGGGGGTATGATGACCTCTTTGAGAAGCAAGATAGGAGCGCTTCTTGTGAAGCCTGCACTGAAAGCCACACTGAAAAATTTCGATGCAAGTGAGCACGGTGGTGCACCTTTGCTGGGATTGAATGGGCTTGTTGTAAAAACACATGGAAGTTCTACTTCAAAGGAAGTATGTAATTCAATTATCCAATGCGTCACGTTTAAAAAGCAGCAGATTAATGAAAAGATAAAAGCTGCCATTCAGGCGCAGGAAGAAAAAAAAGAAGATTAGTGTAATAAAGAAAGGGAACAAGATTATGGAGTTTGAAAAATTACAGGAAATTATTGCGGACGTATTAAACGTTTCAAAGGATGATATCAGCCTGGAAACTACATTTGTAGATGATTTAGGAGCAGATTCCTTAGATATTTTCCAAATCATTATGGGAATCGAGGAAGAATTCGATATTGAGATTGATAATGATGAAGCTGAGAAAATTTCAACAGTACAGGATGCGGTTGATCAGATTAAAAAGGCTGTAGAATAGATAGGAAATTAATGAAAAAGCCCCTATGGGCTTTTTCATTTTCATAAGAGAAGGAGAATCCGGTTAAGAAAAAGGATTGTCTTCTTTTGAAAGGAAAAGGATATGAGCGGTAACTTAAAAGAATTGGAGAAAAAAATAGGGTACAAATTCAAAAACTTTTCTTTGCTGGGACAGGCTATGATGCACAGCTCTTATACGAATGAGAAGCACTTGGAGAAGCACCACTGCAATGAAAGGCTGGAGTTTCTTGGAGATGCAGTGCTGGAGCTGGTTTCCAGCGAATATTTGTTTTTAGAATCTCCAAAGGTATCAGAGGGAGAGCTGACGAAGGCAAGGGCTAGTATGGTGTGTGAACCGGCGTTGGCTTTCTGTGCAAAAGATATTGATCTTGGGTCTTATCTGCTGCTTGGCAAGGGTGAAGAGGCAACCGGGGGAAGACAGAGAGAGTCGATTACGTCAGATGCATTGGAAGCGTTGATTGGTGCAATTTATCTGGACGGTGGTTTTACTAATGCAAAAGAGTTTATTCATCGGTTTATATTGACAGATTTAGAAAATAAAAAGCTCTTTTTTGATAGCAAGACTATTTTGCAGGAAATTGTACAGGCAAGGATGGAGGATGGGATTTCCTACAATCTCATAAAAGAAGAGGGCCCGGACCACAATAAGTCTTTCTTTGTGGAAGTACTTATCGGTACGCAGAGTTATGGGGTGGGGGCAGGCAGGACAAAGAAAGCAGCGGAACAGGAAGCTGCCTATAAAGCGATACTAGAATTGAGAAAAGAAAAATAAAGCAGGTGTTATATGTATTTAAAAAGCATTGAGGTACAAGGTTTTAAGTCTTTTGCCCATAAAATTAAATTCGAATTCCATAACGGAATTACCGGTATCGTAGGTCCAAATGGCAGCGGAAAGAGTAATGTGGCAGATGCGGTGCGCTGGGTTCTGGGAGAGCAGCGGGTGAAGCAGCTTAGGGGCGGTACTATGCAGGATGTTATTTTTTCCGGCACGGAGAACCGTAAACCACTCAGCTATGCGTCGGTTGCGATTACACTGGACAATTCGGACCATCAACTGCCTGTAGATTATGAGGAAGTTACCGTCACCAGAAAGCTGTACCGCTCAGGAGAAAGTGAATATCTGATTAATGGTGCTGGATGCCGTTTAAAGGATATCAATGAGATGTTTTATGACACCGGAATCGGAAAAGAAGGATACTCCATTATCGGGCAGGGGCAGATTGATAAAATACTAAGCGGAAAACCGGAAGAGCGCCGGGAGTTGTTTGATGAGGCCGCGGGGATTGTGAAGTTTAAGCGCCGGAAGAATCTTTCTGTAAAAAAACTGGAAGAAGAACGGCTGAATCTGACCCGTGTCAATGATATTCTGACGGAACTGGAAAAACAGATAGGACCTCTGAAACGGCAGTCCGAGGTGGCAAGGGAATATTTAAAGAAGAAGGAAGAACTTAAAACCTTTGATATTAATATGTTCCTATTGGAAACAGAGCGTATCAAAGACCAGATACGGGAGGCGGACTCTAAGCTTCAGATTGCCCTAGAGGAATTGGAAGAAGCCAATGTCAGATATACGGACATGAAGAATGAGTATGATGCCATTGAAGAAGAGGTAGACGGGATAGATTTCTCTATTGAGAAAGCAAAGAGCCAGCTAAATGAGACTACGCTTCTGAAACAACAGTTAGAGGGGCAGATTAATGTATTAAAGGAACAAATTAATACGATACGGATGAATGATGAGCATTATGATAACCGTCTGCATACCATCCGGATAGAAATAGAAACGAGACAGGCGCAGGAAGAAGAGTTAGACAGAGAACAGGCTGCGGTAAAGGCAAGATTGAGTGAGGTTGCAAGAAGTAATACTGAGGCGAAAGAAGCTTTGATTGACGTACAAGCAAGAATTGCCTCCGGGACAGCCGGGATTGAACAGTGCAAGGCAGAAATCATAGAGCTTTTGAATAACAGGGCATCCACCAGGGCTAAGATTCAGCACTATACAACAACTCAGGAGCAGATTACTATCAGGAAATCAGAACTGGGGCGCATGATCTTGGAAGTGTCAGGGGAAGCCCGGAAACAAAATGAAGTCCTTTTGGAATATGAATCCCAGCTAAAGCAGATTTCCGGAGAGATTGCCGGATACGCGGAGAAGATCAGTAAAAATGAGCAGGAGATTGAACAGCTTCAGCAGGAACTGTCCGCAAAACAGGAACAACTGCGTATCGGGCAGACAGCGTACCACCGGGAGTCCTCCAGGCTGGAATCCTTGAAAAATATTACGGAACGTTATGATGGTTACGGCAACAGTATCCGTAAGGTTATGAGTAACAAGGACAGGGAAAAGGGTCTTATAGGGGTAGTAGCCGATATTATTAAGGTAGATAAAGAATATGAAATTGCAGTTGAGACGGCTTTAGGCGGAAATATCCAAAATATTGTTACAGATAATGAAGAAACTGCAAAACGGATGATTGCTTATTTGAAACAGAACAAGTTTGGGCGGGCAACCTTCCTCCCTTTAACAAGTATGCATGGAGGCTCAGAAATCCGGCAGGCGGAAGTCATGAAGGAAGAAGGCATTATTGGTGTTGCCAGTACACTTGTACATGTGGAGAAGCAATTTCAGGGACTGGCAAACCAGCTCCTTGGCAGAACTCTTGTAGTGGACCATATCGACAACGGAATTCGAATTTCCAGAAAATATAAACAGTCACTGCGTCTGGTTACACTGGAAGGAGAACTGATTAATCCCGGCGGTTCCATGACGGGAGGTGCTTTCAAAAATTCCAGCAACCTTCTGAGCAGGCGGCGGGAAATCGAAGAGTTTGAACAGACTGTAAAGATGCTGAAAAAAGATATGGATGATTGTGAGCGGACCGTCAATGACGTGAAGGCAAAACGTGCTGCATGTTACAGTGCAATTGATGAGCTTCAGCAGAAATTGAGAAAGGCATCTGTTATTGAGAATACTGCAAAGATGAACGTAGAGCAGGTGCAGACCAGACAAAAAGAGGCTGCCCAGCGTTATGATTCTTACCTGAAAGAGCAAGAAAGTCTGGAGCAGAAGCTGCAGGAGATTTTGGACAATGAAGATTCTATTCAGATGGAACTGGAAACTTCGGAGACGTTAGAAAAAGAATTGAACGTCCGGATTGAAGAGCAGCAAAAATGCCTGGAAGCTGACAGAGAAAAGGAAGCTATTCAGCAGAGACATTCGGAAGAAGTTCATCTCTCCCATGCAAGTTTGGAACAGCAAAATGCATTTATTTTAGAAAACATCGGGCGTATTCAGGAAGAAATTGCAAAATTTGAGACCGAACTCAGAGAACTGGACATCAACAAGGGAAATGCATCGGAAGAAATCCAGGAAAAAGAAACTAAAATAAAAGATCTGAGGGATACCATTGAGAACTCGAAAGAGCTTTTTGCAGAGATTGAGGCAGAGATCAAAAGCCAGACGGCAAACAGAGATGCGCTCAATCAAAAACATAAAGAGTTTCTTGGAAAAAGAGAAGAATTATCCAAGCACATGTCAGAGCTGGATAAAGAGTGCTTCAGACTGAACAGCCAGAAAGAGTCCTATGAAGAAGCTTCAGAGAAGCAGATGAATTATATGTGGGAAGAGTATGAACTGACGTATAATCACGCTATGGAGCTGCGCAATAAAAACCTGACGGACCTTGCATATATGAAACGGCAGATTCAGGTATTGAAAGGTGAGATAAGGAAGCTTGGAGATGTGAACGTCAATGCCATTGATGATTATAAAAATGTTTCCGAGCGTTATGAATTCTTGAAGAAACAGCATGATGACCTGGTAGAAGCGGAAGTTACGCTGATGAAGATTATTGACGAGCTGGATGCAGCTATGAGAAAGCAGTTCGAGGAACAGTTTGCATTGATCTCCAAAGAATTTGACAATGTATTCAAGCAGCTATTCGGAGGAGGCAAAGGAACTTTGGAGCTTATGGAGGATGAGGACATTCTGGAGGCGGGAGTCAGAATCATTGCACAGCCGCCGGGCAAGAAGCTCCAGAACATGATGCAGCTTTCCGGCGGCGAAAAAGCACTGACAGCGATTTCACTGCTGTTTGCAATCCAGAATCTGAAACCTTCCCCATTCTGCCTGCTGGACGAGATAGAGGCAGCATTGGATGATAACAATGTGGTGCGTTTTGCCCAATATTTGCATAAATTGACGAAACATACACAATTTATTGTCATCACCCACAGAAGAGGGACCATGACTGCATCGGACAGGCTTTATGGTATTACAATGCAGGAAAAAGGTATATCTACACTTGTCTCTGTAGATTTACTGGAAGGTGATTTGGATAAATAGGCACTTTAGCAATATAGAAATGGAGGGAAAAGATGGAAGAAAAGCAAGGCTTTTTTAAACGGCTGGTATCAGGTCTGGCTAAAACAAGAGATCATATTGTCTCCAGTATGGATAGTGTATTTTCTGGATTTTCAAAAATAGATGATGAGTTTTATGAGGAACTGGAAGAGACATTAATTATGGGGGATTTAGGTGTGCATACCACCACAGAGATTATTGAGAATCTAAAGGCAAAGGTGAAGGAACAGCATATCAAAGAACCTATAGAATGCAGGCAGCTTGTGATTGACAGCATCAAGGAGCAAATGGATGTGGGAGAGGCTGCCTACGAATTTGAAAACAGGACGTCTGTAGTTTTTGTGATTGGAGTCAATGGTGTAGGAAAAACAACTACCATAGGGAAACTGGCCGGTAAGTTCCGTGAACAGCATAAAAAAGTTATTCTGGCTGCGGCAGATACATTCCGTGCAGCAGCAGGGGAACAGTTGAAAGAGTGGGCGAACCGTGCAGGAGTAGAAATGATAGGAGGCCAGGACGGAGCCGACCCTGCATCTGTGGTATATGATGCGGTAGCGGCGGCGAAGGCGCGGAAGACGGATATTTTGCTGTGCGATACGGCAGGACGCCTGCACAACAAGAAGAACTTAATGGAAGAGCTGCGTAAAATCAGCCGTGTCATTGAACGGGAATACCCGGAGGCATATAAAGAAACTTTGGTAGTATTAGACGCAACCACAGGACAGAATGCACTGGCTCAGGCAAAGGAATTCAATGAGGTGGCAGATATCACAGGAGTAATTCTGACTAAGATGGACGGTACTGCAAAGGGCGGAATTGCAGTGGCAATACAGGCAGAGCTGGGAATCCCGGTGAAATATATTGGTGTCGGTGAAGCGATTGAAGATTTACAGAAATTTGATGCAGATGAATTTGTAAACGCTCTGTTTTACAGTAGTAATGCAGAAGAAGAGCAGGAATAAAAAGGAACAGGCCTATGCATAAGCAGGAGGGATAATATGTTGACATTAGAAAAATTTGAGGAAGCAAGTGAAATCGTAAAACGTGTGACGAATCCGACAAAACTGATATACAGTGATTATCTGAGCGATATGTGCCAGGGAAAGGTGTATTTGAAGCCGGAGAATATGCAGCATACTGGGGCTTACAAACTGAGAGGGGCTTATTACAAAATCAGTACATTGTCCGAGGAAGAAAGATCAAAGGGCCTGATTACAGCTTCTGCAGGGAACCATGCCCAGGGCGTGGCATATGCGGCTCAAAGGTTTGGCTGCAAGGCGATTATCGTCATGCCTACAGTAACACCGCTGATTAAAGTGAACCGTACAAAAGGATATGGGGCCGAAGTAATTCTTCATGGAGATGTTTATGATGATGCCTGTGCATATGCCCGTGAGCTTGCAGAGGAACTGGGATATACCTTTGTTCATCCTTTTGACGATCTGGATGTAGCCACCGGACAGGGTACCATTGCCATGGAAATTGTACAGGAGCTTCCTACTGTAGATTATATCCTTGTACCCATTGGCGGGGGCGGCCTTATCTCAGGTGTTGCTACCCTGGCAAAGATGCTGAATCCCAAAATCAAAGTAATCGGTGTGGAGCCTGCGGAGGCAGCCAGTATGACTGCGGCTGTGCAGGCGAATGAAGTTGTAGAATTGAAAAGCGCAAATACCATAGCGGACGGCACCGCGGTTAAGTGTGTAGGTGTACAAAATCTGCCTTATGTTCAGGAATATGTGGACGATATACTTCTGGTGGAAGATGATGAGCTGATAGGTGTGTTTCTGGATATGGTGGAGAACCATAAGATGATTGTAGAAAATTCCGGGCTTCTTTCTGTTGCTGCTTTGAAGCAGCTTGAATGTAAGGGAAAGAAGGTTGTATGTGTTTTGAGCGGCGGCAATATGGATGTTATCACCATGTCTTCTGTAGTACAACATGGATTAATCCAAAGAGACCGTATTTTCTCAGTATCCGTCCTGCTTCCGGACAAACCGGGTGAGCTGGTAAGTGTGGCTTCCACAATTGCGGATGCACAAGGAAATGTTATCAAACTGGAGCATAACCAGTTTGTAAGCACAAATAGAAATACAGCGGTAGAACTGCGCATTACAATGGAGGCTTTCGGGACAGAACATAAGCACAGAATTATGGATGCACTGGAGAAGAAAGGTTTCCGTCCCAAATTAATCAGTGCAAAGTTATATTAAATGGAATAATCAAAATAGGATAATAAAAACAACCGCGCCTTTTACCGGAGCGGTTGTTTTATTGATAGGTCAGGTTTTGTGCTACACTTTCCCCAGTCTTTTTTCCAGGAGAGAGTGTATTTTGTCTGTAGGATTGAGTACTGCTCCGATGGTAGTATCATGGTTCAGTGAATCAATGATAAGTGCCAGGAACTTACTCATATCAGCTTTTACAAAATAAGGCTTCTCATCCACAATGGGGGGGAGGTAGGTCAGGTTGGTTGTAACAACACGGTCTATATAACCTTTTTCGTAATATTCATCAAACTTGTCAAAGCCTTCAGTAAACAGTCCGAAGGTGGTGCATACAAAAACGCGTGCTACATTGAAATCTTTAAGCTGTTTGGCTACGTCAAGCATACTTTCACCGGAGGAAATCATGTCGTCTATGATGATTACATCCTTGCCCTCCACATCATCTCCCAAAAATTCATGGGCTACGATAGGATTCTTACCGTTTATTACGGTAGAATAGTCCCGGCGCTTATAGAACATACCCATATCTACACCGAGGACGTTGGAAAAGTAAACAGCACGGTGCATAGCTCCTTCGTCCGGGCTGATAATCATCAGATGCTCTTTATCTGCTTTTAAATCCGGAACGGCATGGAATAGTGCCTTCATAAACTGATAAGGCGGATTGAAGCTGTCGAATCCGCTTAAAGGAATGGCATTCTGGACCCTTGGATCGTGGGCATCAAAGGTGATGATATTGGAAACGCCCATAGCATTCAGCTCCTCCAGTGCAATGGCACAGTCAAGAGATTCTCTTTTGGTGCGTTTATGCTGACGGCTCTCATATAGGAACGGCATAATGACATTGATACGGCGCGCTTTGCCTGTAGCAGCAGAGATGATTCGCTTAAGATCTTGAAAATGATCATCCGGAGACATGTGGTTGACACGTCCGTTGAGCGTGTAGGTAAGACTATAATTACAGACGTCTGTCATAATAAATAAATCAGTTCCGCGTATGGTTTCTTTCAGGATCCCCTTGCCCTCGCCGGAGCCAAACCGGGGACAGCTGCAATTCACCAGATAATTGCTGGATTCGTAGTTGACGTAGAGCGGGGAAGAAGCGTTCACTTCACATATTGTATTTTCCCGGAAAGATACAATATAGTCATTGACTTTTTCGCCGAGTTCCTTACAGCTTTCCATAGCTACAATCTTCAATGGAGCCACAGGAAGAGTTCTTTCTAATAGTTTAATGTTTGACATGATTTTCTCCTATGTTTAACTTTGGATGGCTGGAAACTTCCAGACTTTCTACATATATGGTTATATCATTTTTTTATAGTAAATTCAAGCATTGCTTGCCAAACATCTGATGTAAAGTGTAATCGGGCTTATGGCTGAACTATACCGAATGTTCGTTACAGTTCAGCAAGATTTTCTTATTAGGCTAGGAATGTTCCATCAGGTATGGTATAATGCAAACGGACTTGGGGGACATTTTTATGAGAATATAGGGCGTTATATAATAGATTTTGAGGAGATAATAAAGAATGGCGCATGGACATATCGTGAGTCTTGTACAGCCTGGAAGTATCGGAGAAGAGATGGGAATTGAGCCCGGAGACAGACTTCTTGAGATTAACGGGAACGAGATTGCAGATGTATTTGATTATCATTATTATGCAGATGATGATAATATTGTATTATTAATAGAGAAGCCGGACGGAGAACAGTGGGAACTGGAAATTGAAAAGGATGAGGAAGAAGGCTTAGGTCTGGAATTTGGACAGAGCCTGATGGATGAGTACCGCTCCTGCCGGAATAAGTGTATGTTTTGTTTTATTGACCAAATGCCTGGAGGAATGAGGGATACCTTGTATTTTAAGGATGATGATTCCAGGCTTTCATTTCTACAGGGAAATTACATCACCCTGACAAATATGAGTGATCATGACGCTGAGCGTATTGTAAAATACCATTTGGAGCCAATCAACATTTCTTTCCATACAACAAACCCGGAACTCCGGTGTAAAATGCTTCACAACCGTTTTGCAGGGGATGCCTTGAAAAGGGTGGACATCTTGTATCGGGGCGGAATTGAAATGAATGGTCAGATTGTGCTCTGCAAAGGAGTAAATGATAAAGAAGAGCTGGAGAGGAGTATCCGGGACCTGACGGCATACCTGCCGTTTTTAAGAAGTGTATCTGTGGTGCCTGTGGGACTGACGAAGTTTCGTGAAGGTCTTTATCCCCTTGAGCCTTTTACAAAGGAAGATGCAAAAGAAATGCTGGCAATGATTCACAGCTGGCAGGACAAGATATATGAAGAATACGGTATACACTTTATACATGCAGGTGATGAGTGGTATATTCTGGCAGAAGAGGAGTTCCCGGATGAAGAACGGTATGACGGTTATCTCCAGCTGGAAAACGGTGTGGGGATGCTCCGGCTTCTTATAGAGGAATTCCGGGAAGGCCTGGCGGGTATAGAAGGAGACGGACGTACAAGAGAAGTTTCTCTTGCTACTGGAAAACTGGCATATCCCTATGTAGAGCAGATGCTGGGTAAACTAAAAGAGAAGTTTCCGAATATTCAGGTTCACCTTTATGCAGTCAGAAATGATTTTTTTGGAGAGCATATTACTGTGTCGGGACTGATTACAGGACAGGACCTGACGGCCCAGTTAAAGGGGCAGGAACTGGGAGAAGCATTGCTGATTCCCTGCAATATGCTTAGAGCAGATGAGGATGTATTTTTGGACGATTTTACTGTGAAACAGGTAGAGAATACTTTACAAGTCCCGGTGGATATTGTAAAATCAAGCGGTCAGGATTTGATAGATGCAATTTTAGGCTGAAAAAATAGAAAGGTAACAGGCAAATATGAGTAAACCAGTAGTAGCGATTGTAGGAAGGCCGAATGTAGGAAAGTCCACATTATTCAATGCACTGGCAGGTGAGATGATTTCAATCGTAAAGGATACCCCGGGCGTTACAAGAGACCGGATTTATGCCGATGTAAGTTGGCTGGACAAAGACTTTACATTGATTGATACAGGCGGTATTGAGCCGGACAGCAAGGACGTCATTCTTTCTCAGATGAGGGATCAGGCGCAGATTGCCATTGATACGGCGGATGTAATCATCTTCCTTACAGATGTGAGGCAAGGGCTTGTGGATTCCGACTCCAAGGTGGCAGACATGCTGCGCAGGTCAGGGAAACCGGTTGTTCTTGTGGTAAATAAAGTGGATAGTTTTCATAAGTTTATGCCGGATGTATATGAATTTTATAATCTTGGAATTGGTGATCCGGTTCCGGTTTCGGCATCCTCCAGACTTGGAATTGGAGATATGCTGGATGCAGTAACAGAACATTTCCCGGCAGGCTCCGGTGAAGAGGAAGAAGATGACAAGCCCCGGATTGCGATTGTGGGAAAACCAAATGTAGGAAAATCTTCTATCGTTAACAAACTTCTGGGAGAGAACCGCGTCATTGTATCGGATGTGGCAGGGACGACCAGGGATGCCATTGATACGGAGATTATTCATAATGGAAAAGAATATATTTTTATTGATACGGCAGGACTGCGCAGAAAAAGTAAGATTAAGGAAGAACTGGAGCGTTACAGTATTATTAGGACTGTAGCGGCAGTAGAGCGTGCAGATGTGGTGCTGATGGTCATTGATGCAGAAGAAGGCGTGACGGAGCAGGATGCGAAAATTGCCGGAATTGCACATGAGCGGGGCAAGGGTATTATAATTGTAGTAAACAAATGGGATGCCATTGAGAAAAATGATAAGACCATGAAGGAATATGAGAATAAAATCCGTCAGGTTTTGTCCTACCTTCAATATGCGGAGATTATGTTTGTATCAGCAGTTACAGGACAGAGACTGCAGAAGCTTTATGATATGATTGATATAGTAATTGAGAATCAGACACTGCGTGTAGCAACCGGTGTGCTTAATGAGATTATGACAGAAGCAGTGGCCATGCAGCAGCCCCCGTCCGATAAGGGAAAACGGCTGAAGCTGTATTATATTACACAGGTATCCGTAAAGCCGCCCACCTTTGTTATTTTTGTAAATGATAAAGAGCTGATGCATTTTTCTTATACCAGGTATTTGGAAAATAAGATCCGTGGGGCATTTGGGTTCCGGGGAACATCGCTGAAGTTTTTTATCCGGGAAAGAAAGGAAAAGGAGCAATAACTATGGAGCGTATAATCTGTCTTCTGATAGGGTATGCATTTGGTCTGCTGCAGACCGGATATGTTGTGGGAAAGATAAATCATATTGATATTAGAAAAGAAGGGAGCGGAAACGCCGGGTCCACGAATGCAGTTCGTGTGATGGGATGGAAAGCCGGAGGGCTGACCTTCGCAGGCGATGTGCTGAAATGTATGGCAGCAATTTTCATTGCGCGGTATTTGTACAGGGACAGTGATTTCCTCCCTCTATTGTCCATGTATGCAGGCATGGGTGCCACGCTGGGACACAATTTCCCGTTTTACCTTCGTTTTAAAGGCGGAAAGGGAATTGCCGTGTTGGCGGGACTTGTACTGTCTGCCGGATTGGTGATGGTACCGATTCCCCTGGCAGCATTTTTAATATCAGTGGCTTTCACAAGATATGTATCATTAGGCTCTTTACTTGCATCTTCTTTATTTTTTCTGGAGATACTTATATTCGGTGAGCTGGGAGGATTCCATATAGCTGCGGCTTACCGGTATGAACTTTACATACTAGTCCTGTTACTTACCATTCTGGCATGGTACAGGCATAAAGAAAATATCAAACGCCTTCTTGCAGGAACAGAAAATACATTTGGTTCAGGCAGGAAAAAGGCGGCGGAGTAATCAAGGAAATATCCGTGTGACTAAGACGTGAAAATACCCCGCCTAAGTCCACAGGATGTACTTTGTCACTAAGGTCTGAAAACACCAGGCCTAAGTGACATAAGCAAGGTGAAGGAGGACGATTATGGCGAATGTAGGTGTGCTGGGAGCTGGGAGCTGGGGAACTGCGCTTTCTGTTTTGCTTCATGAAAATGGACATCAGGTTACAGTATGGTCTATTAATAAGGAAGAAGTGAAGATGCTCTCTGAAAAAAGGGAACATGAGTCAAAGCTGCCGGGAGTAAAACTGCCGCCGGAGCTGGTTTTTACAAATGAAATGGAGGAGGCAATTACCGGAAAGGATTTTCTGGTGCTGGCCGTGCCGTCCCCTTTCACAAGGGAAACTGCAAAGAAGATGTGTCCTTATGTAAAAGAAGGTCAGATTATTGTAGACGTGGCAAAAGGGATTGAGGAAGCAACTTTGATGACTCTTTCCCAGCAAATAGAGCAGGAGATTCCCCAGGCAGATGTGGCCGTTTTGTCGGGACCAAGCCATGCGGAGGAAGTAGGAAAGAAGCTTCCCACCACTTGTGTTATTGGAGCGAAGACAAAAAAGACCGCTGAATATCTGCAGTCTATGTTTATCAGCCGTGTATTCCGTGTATATACAAGCCCGGATATTCTGGGAATAGAGCTGGGCGGTTCTTTGAAAAATGTGATTGCACTGGCCGCCGGAATTGCCGATGGACTGGGTTATGGTGATAATACAAAAGCTGCCCTGATAACCAGGGGAATTGCGGAAATTGCAAGACTTGGAGTTAAGATGGGCGGGAATATTGAGACATTTACCGGGCTGACCGGAATCGGAGATTTGATTGTTACCTGTGCCAGCGTACACAGCAGGAACCGGAAGGCAGGATATCTCATGGGACAGGGCAGAACCATGGAGGAAGCCATGGAAGAGGTTAAGATGGTTGTGGAAGGTGTTTATTCTGCAAAAGCCGCTGCTAAGCTCGCTGAAAAATATAATGTTTCCATGCCGATTGTGGCTCAGGTCAATGAGGTTCTGTTTGAAGGAAAGAATCCGGCGGAGGCGGTAGATGAGCTTATGCTTCGTGAATTGAAGAGTGAGCATTCTGCACAGCCATGGGACGAGCCGAAAGCAACTTAGTAAATCCGAGCGTTCGCGAAGGATGAACTTAGTGCGAGGCCGTTCCTTATAAAACAAAATTGCATAAACCCCCTTTTCTGTGCATACATTGATATCAGCAGAACAAGGGGGTATTTCTATGGATTCATTTCAGTTATACAAAGACATGAAAGCAAGAACAAACGGTGAAATTTATATTGGAGTGGTCGGTCCTGTTCGGACAGGCAAGTCAACATTCATTAAAAGGCTTATGGATTTGCTTGTGCTTCCCAATATGACAGATGAACATGCAAAAGAGAGAACGAAGGATGAATTGCCGCAGTCTGCATCCGGCACAACCATTATGACAACAGAACCCAAATTTGTTCCAAAGGAAGCTGCATCCATAAAGTTATCCGATGACGTAGAAGTAAAAATACGTTTGATTGATTGTGTAGGCTACATGGTGGAGGGGGCATCCGGCCATATTGAAAATGATGCGGAGCGCCAGGTAAAAACACCCTGGTTTGAGTATGAAATTCCATTTACGAAAGCAGCAGCTATCGGAACCCAGAAGGTCATCCATGACCATGCTACCATTGGCATTGTGATAACTACTGACGGAAGTATCGGAGATTTGCCCAGGGAAAATTACATAGCAGCCGAAGAGAAAACAATTAAAGAACTGCAGTCTATCGGCAAGCCTTTCATCGTTCTTTTGAATACGCAGAAACCTTACACAGAGGATTCAAAGGCGTTGAAAGAGGACATGGAAACGAAATATGGGGTATCTGTACTGCCGGTGAACTGTGAACAGCTCAGAACAGAGGATATCCACAATATCATGCGGCAGGTACTGTATGAGTTCCCGATAGCGGAAGTGGAATTCTATATTCCCAAATGGGTGGAAATGTTGTCAAGAGATCACCGGATTAAGGTGGATTTGCTGCAAAATGTGAAAGCAATTATGGGAGAAATGAAAGATATACGCAGTACCGCTAATAAGTCACCGCAGATAGAAAGTCCTTACATAGAAAAGGTCAACGTAGAAAAAATTGAGATGGATACCGGCAGAGTCAAAATTAGAATTGAACTTGCCGGGCAATTTTATTATGAGGTGCTGAGTGAACTGACAGGTACAGATATCAATGGAGAATATGAACTGATTTCTGCCATGAAGGAATTGGCTGCCATGAAACAAGAATATACCCAGATAAAAGATGCATTTGCCGATGTGAAAATGAAAGGATACGGTATGGTAAGCCCGAAGAGAGAGGAAATAGCAATGGACGAACCTCAGATAATCAAACAGGGCAATAAATATGGAGTGAAAATCCGTTCCGAGGCACCATCTATCCATATGATACGGGCAAATATTGAGACAGAGATAGCGCCTATTGTAGGAAATGAAAAACAGGCCCAGGATCTGGTGGAGTATATTAAGACGGAAAGCGAAACTCCAGAAGGCGTATGGGGAACCAATATATTCGGCAAATCCATTGAGGAACTGGTAATGGATGGAATGAGGAACAAGCTGACGATGATTAATGATGAAAGTCAGGTGAAGCTGCAGGATACTATGCAGAAGATTGTAAATGACAGCAATGGAGGGCTGGTCTGCATTATTATTTAAGTATATGAAAAGACCCGGAGCATTGAGTGATTCGTTCAGTGCTCCTTTTGCATTTGTGTTTTCCAAATTGCCCTTGTGGGTTCACCGGTTACAAGGTATAATATTTCACAGGTATACTTTAATATGATATCGAGGAGAAATAAAATGAGCAAACAATATGAAAAATTAGCAAAATGTTATGAATATTATCAGTCTGTAACAGATTTTAAACCCCGCGTAGGTCTGATTCTTGGTTCAGGGCTGGGAAATTATGCAAGAAATATGAAAGTGGAATGTGAGATTCCATATGGTGATATCCCAGGTTTTCCGGTTTCTACTGTAGAAGGACATGACGGCAGGTTTCTGCTGGGTTACATTGGCGGAGTTCCTGTATCT
Organism: Ruminococcus sp.; assembly: GCA_013911065.1. Classification (GTDB taxonomy): domain Bacteria; phylum Bacillota; class Clostridia; order Lachnospirales; family Lachnospiraceae; genus Muricomes. The sequence continues at coordinate 116,003 of JACERV010000008.1, forward strand.
GTAATGAAAGGACGCGTACATTACTATGAAGGCTACTCAATTGAAGACGTGGTGCTTCCAATCAGGCTGATGAAACTGATGGGAATTGAAACTTTGTTCCTTACAAATGCATCAGGCGGCATCAACAGAGAGTTTCAGGTAGGAGACTTCATGATGATTACGGACCAGATATCTAATTTTGTACCTTCCCCGCTGATTGGAGAAAATGTGGCAGAGTTGGGGACACGTTTCCCGGATATGACGCATATTTATGATGTGGAATGGATGGGATTAATCCGTACTGTGGCGAAGGAGGAAAGTATTTCCCTCAAGGAAGGTGTTTATGTACAGACAACAGGTCCTAATTTTGAAAGTCCAGCTGAAATCAGGATGTTCGATATAGTGGGGGCTGATGCTGTAGGAATGAGCACTGCCTGCGAGGCTATTGCAGCCCACCACGGAGGTGTGCGGGTATGTGGAATTTCCTGTATCTCAAATATGGCCTGCGGTATCACAGGAGAGGAACTCAGCCATTTGGATGTACAGGCTGTGGCAGATAAAAGGGCGGAGGAGTTTGAACGCCTGGTGACACGGATTATTGAGAAGATGTAAAAAAGACAGAAGAAAGGAAACGAAGATGAACATTCGAATTTATAACGTAAGAATCCTGACCATGGAAGCGGGAAAAGGAATTTTCCGGGGCGAGGTCTGGATAAAAGGTGACACCATTGTTTATGCGGGACCTGCTGTACCAAATGCAGAGGAAGCGTGGGACCAGGAAATAGACGGACAGGAAAATCTTCTGATGCCAGGATTTAAAAATGCTCACACCCATTCTGCCATGACATTTCTGCGTTCCCATGCAGACGATATGAAGCTGGACGAATGGCTGCATACAAGAGTATTTCCTGCAGAAGCCAAGCTGACGGGAGAAGATCTCTACTGGCTGAACAAGCTGGCAATCATGGAATACCTGACAAGCGGCGTTACCTCTGTTTTTGATATGTATTTTAACAAACCTGTGATAGAACGGGTTGCAGTGGAAACTGGATTCCGAACAGTGATATGCGAGAGCATCAACAACTTTGGGGGGACACTGGAAGAAGTGGAAGCAGATTATAAACGCTACAGCCAGGACCCGGACAAGCTGATATCCTATCAGCTGGGATTTCATGCGGAATACACGACAAGCAGAGAACTGATGGAAGGACTGGCAGCGCTATCCAGGAAGTACCAGATTCCGGTCTATGTACATTGTTCCGAGACTAAAAAAGAAGTAGAGGACTGCCGGAGCCGGACAGGTATGACACCAATTGCCTATATGGATTCCTTGGGGATGTTTGCCCATGGAGGCGGCCTGTTCCACGGTGTGCACCTGGATGAAGCAGATTTTGGCATTGTAAAAGAAAGAGGGCTTTACATCATAACGAATCCGGCTTCCAACCTGAAACTGGCAAGCGGTATTGCCCCTGTAAAACGGTATCTGGATATGGGAATTCCTGTAGCTATCGGGACAGACGGTCCGGCAAGCAACAATTGCCTGGATATGTTCCGGGAGATGTTTTTGGCAACTGGATTGCAGAAAGTAATCTGCGATGATCCGGAAGCAGTGCCGGCTATGGAAGTGCTGAAAATGGCAACAGTAGTGGGAGCACACGCAATGGGGCTGCCGGAATGTGACACAATAGCAGAAGGCAAGAAAGCCGATATGATATTAATCGACTTACAGCAGCCAAATATGCAGCCCATCCAGAATATAGAAAAGAACCTGGTGTACAGCGGCAGCAAGCAAAATGTAAAAATGACCATGGTAGGAGGGAAAGTCCTCTACCAGGACGGAAATTATTACCTGGGTTCTTCAAAAGAAGAAATATTTGCGAAAGCAAATGAATCAGCGAGGCGCATTTTAGGATAACCTTGAAATTGTTTTTGAAACTTTCAGAATAGTCTGAAAATGGACAGCAAAAGGGACAGTCCCTTTTGAAGAGGGACTGTCCCCTTTGGACTTTTGCAGAGAAGGGAGTACTATAGGGTGAAAGCGGCAATATTTACGTTAGATACGGGTTTATATAGAGCAAGGAAAGAAAGTACAGCGGCATCTGCTCTGAAACGGATGCTGGAGCAGGTGGGATTTGAAGTGAAAGCAGCGGGGGTTCTGCCGGAGGATAAGAAGGTATTATCGGCGGTGCTGCAGAGGCTGGCAGATACGGAAGCGGTGGATTTGATTCTGACTACCGGTGGTGTAGGTATCCAAAAAAGGGACTGCGCTCCGGATGTTGTAGAAGAGATTTCGGACAGGCTTCTGCCAGGTATTCCGGAAGCGGTGAGGGCTTATAATATCCGTCACACGAAAAAAGCTATTTTGGACCGTTCAGCGGCAGGAATCAGGAACCATACTTTGATGGTGAATCTTCCCGAGAGCGCGAAAGCTGCCAAGGAAAGTCTGGAATATATTTTACCTGAATTAGTTTATGTAGTGGAGAAGGTGAGTGCATGATGCGTATTACTTATTTGAGTCACAGTGGATTTCTTGTGGAGTTGGAAAAGGCATATTTTTTGTTTGATTTCTATAAAGGGGAGCTGCCTGAACTGGACGATGGGAAGAACTTTTTTGTTTTTGTCAGCCATGCTCATTATGACCATTATAGAAGGGATATCTTTGAATTAAGAGAACGCATACCTGGAACCTGCTTTGTGCTTTCTGATGATATAAAAGCAGAGGAAGAAGAAAATGTTATTTATATGGGAGCAAATGAAGAAAAATATGTAAACGGCTGTAAAATCCGTACCCTTCGCTCTACGGATGAGGGCGTGGCATTTTTGGTGCAGTATGATGGATATGTCATTTATCACGCCGGAGATCTGAACTGGTGGCACTGGGAAGAGGAGAGCGAGGTCTACAACACGATGATGCGGCGTAATTACCAGCATGAAATTAATAAGCTGAATGGTGTGAAGATTGATGTTGCATTTGTGCCGGTAGATCCGCGCCTGGGTGAACAATACTGCTGGGGGCTGGACTGTTTTATGAAGCGTACGGACACCCAGATGGTATTCCCAATGCATTTCTGGGAAAACTATGGAATTTTTGACAGGCTGGCTCTGGAAAGCTGCACAAAAGAATATGCGGATAAAATCCAGCATATTACTGGAGACGGACAAGTGTTCGAAGTGGAGAAGCAGGCAAAGAAATCCTTTGCCGAGAGTGTCAGGGAAGTGATGGAATAAGGGACTTCTTAGACTTGATGTAACAGAATATGGCAGAAGTGGGGAGATATAAGATCATGCATGTAAAATTATATACAGACGGAGCTGCCCGGGGAAACCCGGACGGACCGGGAGGTTATGGAACTGTACTGGAGTATGTGGATACAAAAGGTATCCTGCATACCAAAGAACTGTCACAGGGGTATGTGAAGACTACAAATAACCGGATGGAGCTGATGGCTGTAATTGCGGGGCTGGAGGCACTGAACCGCCCCTGTACGGTGGAAGTCTATTCAGATTCAAAATATGTGGTGGATGCATTTAACCAGCACTGGGTTGACGGCTGGCTAAAAAAAGGATGGAAACGCGGTAAGAATGAGCCTGTAAAGAATGTAGATTTATGGAAGAGGCTTCTAAAGGCAAAAGCACAGCACAATGTTACATTCCATTGGGTAAAGGGGCATGACGGACACCTTCAGAATGAGAGGTGTGATGAGCTGGCCACCACGGCAGCGGACGGAAGCGATTTAATTGTGGATGAAGGACTGGTGCAATAATTTATGGGGAAAATAGAAAAAACAAGAGGGATAAACCAGGATGTTATTAAATATTGTGCGATGCTTACCATGTTCCTTAATCACTTTGCCCATGTATTTCTGTCTCCTGGAAGGGTTTTATACGAAGTTTTTCTGGACATTGGATATTTTACGGCGATTACTATGTGTTATTTTTTGGTGGAAGGTTACGGGTATACACGTTCCAGCAAGAAATATGCACAAAGATTGCTTATATTTGCGATAATTTCAGAAATTCCTTACTGTCTTGTGCTGGGCCTTTACCAGTTAAATATGCTTTTTACTTTACTGCTGTGTCTTTTCATTCTTATTATCAGAGACCAGACAGACTTGGGAGGATGGCGGAATGTACTGATTATTTTAATTGTAATGTTCTCTATCTTTTCAGACTGGGCGGTGATGGCCCCTGTATTTACGATTATGTTTGCAGTATGGAAATATGATAAGAAAAAACTGGCTGTTGCTTATGGAATTGCTGCAGTTTTATTTGGTATTTTTAATTATATGTCCTATCAGAGAATGTATGAGGTTGGGGAAGCACTGCTGCATGCAGGATTCTCTGTTCTTGGAATTATAGCGTCGGGAGTTGTGATTCTTTGCTTTTACAACGGACAGCGTGCAAAAAGAGGACGAAAATTTTCTAAATGGTTTTTCTATGTTTTTTATCCGGCGCATCTTATTCTGCTGGGTATAATCCGACTGTACATATGATAGAAGAGCCGTTCAGCCATAAGCCCGATTACGCCAAACAGTAGTAAAACTTATGGACAGGAATAAAAATACATAGTATAATATGTAATTGTGTTAAGTAAGACAGACAATCGCGGCTGCAGGTGCCGAAAGGCAGCAGACGAGGAAAGTCCGGGCTTCACAGGGCAGGATGCCGGATAACGTCCGGTGGAGGTGACTCCAAGGCCAGTGCAACAGAAATAAACCGCCTGGGATACGTCCCAGGTAAGGGTGGAAAGGCAGTGTAAGAGACTACCGCCTCTCTGGTAACAGGGAGGGCACATGTAAACCCCATCCGAAGCAAGACCGAATAAAAGCAAGGTGGCTGCCCGTCACGCTTTAGGTAGGTTGCTTGAGCCTGGTGGCGACATCAGGCCTAGATAGATGATTGTCCACGACATAACCCGGCTTACCGTCTTGCTTAACACTAAAGAAATATGAATATGAGAAAAATGTATATGTAATGACATGTCGGTAACTGTTCATGGTTCTGAACAGATACATACATTGAATGAATGATAAGAAGGCAGGAAAAAATATGGGAATGCGGGTGAATGCAGAACTGCCGCGTCCGGCAGATTTGAAAGCCGAATATCCGCTGTCCGGCGGTATCCGGGAATTAAAAAGAAAAAGAGATAAGGAAATACGAGATATATTCACAGGAAAATCGGACAGATTTCTTGTCCTGGTTGGACCTTGTTCAGCAGATAACGAAGATGCAGTGTGTGAATACGTTAGCAGACTGGCAGCGGTAAATGATAAGGTTTCAGATAAACTGATGCTTATTCCAAGAATCTATACAAATAAACCCAGAACAACGGGAGAAGGGTATAAAGGAATGCTTCACCAGCCGGAACCAGATCAGGCCCCGGACCTTCTGGCAGGTATTATCGCTATTCGGAAAATGCATATCCGGGCAATTGGAGAAAGCGGTATGACGTCGGCTGACGAGATGTTATACCCGGAAAACAGAAGTTATCTGGATGACATTTTATCTTATGAGGCAATCGGCGCCCGTTCCGTTGAAAATCAGCAGCACCGCCTGACCGCCAGCGGTATGGATATTCCGGTAGGAATGAAAAATCCCACCAGCGGAGATTTTTCTGTAATGCTAAATTCTGTAGTAGCGGCGCAAAGCTCCCATACCTTCATTTACCGGGGGATGGATGTAACAACAGATGGAAATGATCTTGCTCATGTGATTCTAAGAGGCGGGGTTGATAAATATGGCACGTGCATACCAAACTATCATTATGAAGATCTGGTGAGGCTTTTGAATATGTACAATCAGAGAGATTTGAAAAACCCGGCAGCACTGATTGATGCCAACCATTCCAATTCAAATAAGCAGCACAGAGAGCAGAAGCGTATTGTCAGTGAGGTACTGCACAGCCGTAATTATAATCCCGAGCTGAAAAAACTGATTAAAGGGGTTATGATAGAGAGCTACCTGACAGAAGGTTGCCAGAATATCGGCAATGGCATGGTATATGGAAAATCAATTACAGACCCTTGTTTGGGATGGGAAGATACGGAACAGTTGATTTATAAGATTGCGGAAAATTGTTAAACATATATGTATATGACAATAAAGAGCCGCTGTAAGAAAAAGTCTGGGAAGCCAGATTCCTTCTTACAGCGGCCTTTGAATTTTTACTGATTTCCACTATACTTCTCTTCACAGTATTTGCAGCGGTATATTTCGTTTTCCTCGTCAGTCAGTACAAAGACGTGCTCCAGTCCCTGCTCAATAGAGGTGATGCATCTTGGGTTTTTGCAGCGGATGACGTTTCTGATTTTCTTTGGAAGCGTCAGTCGTTTCTTATCTACAATCTCTTCATTCTGAATGATATTAACCGTAATGTTATGGTCAATAAAGCCAAGAATATCTAAATCCACCACATCTATAGGACACTCTATTTTTATGATATCCTTTTTTCCCATTTTGCTGCTTTTTGCATTTTTGATGATAGCAACGCAGCAATCCAGCTTATCAAGGTGCAAGTATTTATAAATTTCCATGCTTTTGCCGGCCTCAACATGGTCAAGTACGAATCCCTCGGATATGCGGCCTACATTCAATGTATTTTTTACCATAATTGTCCTTCTTTCTTTCCTGTTTAGTCAACGTGTATATCCAGCAGAGTTAGAATAAGTGCCATTCGAACGTAAACTCCACATTGCACTTGTTTGAAATATGCGGCTCTGGGATCATTGTCTACTTCGACAGATATCTCATTCACTCTGGGCAGTGGGTGGAGCACATACATATCATCGGGTGCCAGCTTCATTTTTTTCTTGTTCAGAATGTAAAAATCTTTCATGCGCACATAATCTTCTTCATTAAAGAAACGTTCTTTTTGTACGCGTGTCATGTACAGAATATCCAGATTTGGCATTGCTTCTTCCAGGCGGACCACCTCTTCATAAGGAATGTTGTTTCTATCCAGTACGTCATGGCGGATATAATCGGGCAGCCTCAATTCTTCGGGTGAAATGAGAACGAAGCGGATTCCCTCGTAACGCACAAGGGCGTGAATAAGGGAATGAACGGTACGTCCAAATTTTAAATCCCCGCACAGCCCGATTGTCATGTGATTCAGGCGTCCTTTTACATTTAAGATTGTCAGCAGGTCAGTCAATGTCTGGGTAGGATGCTGATGTCCGCCATCACCCGCGTTAATAACCGGGATAGAAGAATGCTGGCAGGCAACCATAGGAGCCCCTTCTTTCGGATGCCGCATTGCACAGATGTCTGCATAGCAGGAAATGGTCCGGATTGTATCGGATACACTTTCTCCTTTTGAGGCGGAACTGGAATCGGCGGTGGAAAATCCCATGATGCTGCCTCCAAGGTTCAGCATAGCCGCTTCGTGGCTCAGCCTTGTACGGGTACTTGGCTCATAAAATAAAGTGGCAAGCTTTTTACCGTCACAGGCATGGGCATATTTATCAGGATGTGCCTCAATATCCTGTGCCAGGGTTAAAAGTTCGTCCAGTTCCTCAGTGGAAAAGTCCAAAGGGCTCATTAAATGTCTCATAAATAACCTCCTTATATGCCGGGTAGAGCATATTATCTTTATCTATATTGCAGTAATTCGTCAACAGACTTGCGTTTTGGTGCTTCCGGGTCCACATCAGGGTACCCTATAGCAATCAATACAGCCAATTCCTGATCTTCAGGAATGTCTAAAAGCTCTGAAACCTTATCTTCATCAAAAATCCCCATAATAACAGTACCAAGTCCATACTCTTTTGCAGCAAGGCAGAAAGTCTGGCATGCCACTCCTGCATCAAACATATCCCAGGCATCCTTCTTTTTCGTAGCAAAAGAGCCGTCACGGTCAAGGCCGGAAACTCCTTTTACAACAGAAACAGCAATCAGCATGGGCGCCTGATTGAGAATTTTAGCGTTGTAAGAAGGGGTAAATTCATCGGCAATTTTCCCAATAACGGTAGAATCTTCAATTGCAATATAACGGGTAATCTGGGTGTTTTTCCAAGAAGGAGAATAAGATGCTGCAGAAACAATAGAATCAATAATAGAATGGTCAACTGGATCCGGCTTATATTTGCGGATACTCCTGCGGCTTGTGATACACTCAATAACGTTCATTTATATACCTCCCTGTTCAAAATTCTTTTCTACTAATCATATACTAAATCAAAAGGATTTTCAACAGGAAATTATGATAACAATTTTAACCGGCAATTTTAACGCAGAATTTTTTCAAAAAGGAGGCCGGCCCCAAACCAAAGAGGCGCATAGTCAAATCTTACAACCCCCTTTAGATTGTATTTCGCTTTGCTGTAATCCCAGGGACAGGCATGATGTTTCTGAAGAAGGCTGCCGGAAATAAATTCGCCAAGAAAGATGCAGCACGTATAGACGCCGCCCCTAAAAAGGGTGTTTTTACCTTTCAGCAGGCGGCAGACAGGAGTGAGAAGACATGCTGCGCCATAGATAGGAAACATCCAAATAGAGGTGCGTCCGATTAGAGTGAATTCTTTTTTCTTAAAGGAATGAAGTGCTGTGAATACAATTTCCATGCACCAGCCCAGGGTGCCGCATATAATAAATTTATTTTTCATATGAGAAGTATGGACTGAAAAAGGAAAATTTATACTTATTGAACTGCTGACATTCTACGAGATGTGCAAAAAATTCCGGGAAGAGCTTACGGCCAGGGGGGTATTGAAAAAAAGATTTGGATTATATAGTTAAATGTATTATAATGGTTTTAGTTTGTGCGAAGGAGAAGTGAAAATGGCTACATTGGAAGAACTCAGGTTACGGTTGGATGAGATTGACGAACAGATTGTAAAGTTATATGAAGGCAGGATGCAGGTTTGCCGGGAAGTCGGAGAGCTGAAAGTGAAGGCAGGCAGGAAGGTATTTGATCGTCAGAGAGAAAGGGACAAGCTGGCAGATGTTTCAGCCAAGGTGTCCGGGGATTTTAATAAAAAAGGGGTCCAGGAACTGTATGAACAGCTCATGTCCATGAGCCGGAAGCAGCAGTACCAGCTTCTTGTGGAGGCCGGGGCCTTGGTCAGGCTGCCGTTTATCGAGGTGACTTCACTGGATAAAGAAAATGCAAGGGTCGTTTTCCAGGGAGTGGAAGGTGCTTATGGTCAGGCTGCCATGCAGCAATACTTTGGAGAAAACTGCAATAGTTTTCACGTGCGGACTTTCCGTGATGCTATGGAGGCGATTGAAGAAGGTTCAGCAGATTATGCGGTACTTCCCATTGAAAATTCTTCTGCAGGAGCGGTTAATGAGATGTATGATCTTCTTGTGGAGTTTGAAAACTATATTGTGGGTGAAACAATTATTTCCTGTATCCATACTCTTTCCGGTTTGCCTGGAACGAAAATGGAGGAGATTCAGAGAGTATATTCCAAAGCAGAGGCGCTAATGCAGACAACCCGCTTTCTGGATGAGCACAGTAACTGGCAGCAGATTAGTGTAGTGAATACAGCAATTGCCGCGCAGAAAGTTCTTGAGGATCAAGATAAGTCTCAGGCAGCAGTATGCAGCGCATATGCGGCTAAGTTACACAGTCTTTCTGTTCTCCAGGATAATATCAACGACGAACCGAATAATTCTACAAGATTTATTGTAGTGACCAATCAGAAAATCTTTTTGCAGGATGCTTCCAAAATCAGTATTTGCTTTGAACTGCCTCATGAAAGCGGCTCTTTGTACCACATTTTATCTCATTTCATATATAATGATTTAAACTTGACAAAGATTGAATCCAGGCCGGTGGAAGGAAAAAGCTGGGAATACCGTTTCTTTGCAGATTTTGAAGGAAATATGGGAGATGCGGCGGTGAAAAATGCAATCCGGGGCCTGCGGGAAGAAGCAAGGAACCTGAAGATATTGGGAAATTATTAGACAAATGGCAGCCCTGGGGCTGTATTTAGAAAGGCAGAGAAGAGAAAAGCTATGCGTACAAATGAATTGGTGTTGTACAAAAATATGGAATATGGGAATATTCTTCATGATATGACGTTTTTAATGGAGAATTATAACAATGAGTATTACAACAGGGAAGATTTGAGAAACCTTGTTTTTGAATGTATGAATGCTCTGCTTGAGTTATCTGTAAGTCACGGATTTGAGGGCAATCTATGGCATATATATCTGGCCTTTCTTTTGGCCAGCCATGAGAATGCATACACCACTTCCTGTGAAATTGTAGGGGCAGTCGAAGGAAGCATCAATGAAATTGCCCTTCATGACTTTGCTGTATTTAAAGAATTGTTTGATTACGAGTTTAAAGATATGGAAGAGAAACTGGATGCAGCCTGTTTCTCTGTTTTGGGAAACTATCAAAATGTAAATGAAGGAAGCAAGGTATTTAACAAACGCATCCGTGACAGAATCTGCGAGCTGGGAAAGGCGTTGGGAGAATCGGCAGATGTAGAGTCCTTTAAACAGATTTTGACACAGTTTTACCGTGAATTTGGAGTTGGGAAATTGGGACTTCATAAAGCATTCCGTGTGGAGCATCCAGAAGGCGAAGGGGCACAGATTGTTCCCATTACGAACATTGCACATGTGCATCTGGATGATTTGGTAGGGTATGAACTTGCTAAGAAGAAGTTAATTGACAATACAGAAGCATTTGTGGAAGGCAGGCGGGCAAACAACTGTCTTTTATATGGAGATGCGGGAACAGGAAAATCCTCCTCCATTAAGGCAATCCTGAATCAGTATTACCACAAGGGACTGCGCATAATAGAGTTTTACAAGCATCAGTTCCAGGATTTAAATGATGTGATTACTCAGATTAAAAACAGGAACTACAAATTCATTATTTATATGGATGATTTATCCTTTGAGGAGTTTGAAATTGAATATAAATATCTGAAGGCTGTTATTGAGGGCGGTTTGGAGAAAAAGCCGGATAATGTGCTTATTTATGCCACGTCTAACCGCCGGCACCTGATTCGCGAGACATTCAGGGACAAAGCAGACAGGGACGAAGAGCTGCATACAAATGATACAGTTCAGGAAAAATTGTCTTTAGTTGCCAGATTTGGTGTAACCATTTATTTCGGTTCTCCGGATAAAAAGGAATTCCAGCAGATTGTAAGGGAGCTGGCCAGACAAAATAAGATAGAGCTGCCTGAGGAAGAGCTTCTTCTCCAGGCAAACAGGTGGGAGCTTACTCACGGAGGAAGGTCAGGAAGAACTGCACAGCAATTTATTGATTATTTGCTGGGACAGAGATGACATCCTGCCGTTGTGTTTAAGATTTCGCTAGGTATTTTGCTCAAAAGAAGGTTAATTTATGAAAAGATGTATCAAAAAAACAATCTGTTTACTGTTGGCTGGAATATGCTGTGTAAATATGCTGACCGGATGCAGCAGCAGGCTGACTCCCGCGAAGCTGATGTCCGCAGTGACGGAAAATCTGGCGGAGGTAACGTCAGTTTCCAATTCTTTGAGTATGGACATTGAGCTGGAGGATGTGCTGGATTCTACCAAAATTTCCATGGATATGGAGATGGAAAACACAACAAAGCCAATGGCGGGACATGCAGAGGGAACTGCTGAGGTGGACATGAGCGGGACAAAGGTTGGAAGTGACATAGAAATATATCAGGTGACAGAGGACAAGCAATTTGTTACTTACAGCAGTATGTATGGAAAGTGGAGCAGAGAAAGCTCTAAAAATCCCAAGAAAAGTACATTTAATGGGAACCTGTTCCAGGAGGCGGGGAATTCTGTCAAATCTTTTAGAATTGCGGAAGAGCCGGTTCAGGTGCAGGAAGAGGAATGTTACGAAATGTATGGGGATATAACTGGGAAGGAGCTTTTACAGTTCATGGGGCTGGATATGATGGAGGCTTTTGGGCTGGTTGATATTCCCGGGGGAGATACAATTGCAGAATTAAAGATTCCTGTTACGATAGATGTATATAAGGAAAAAATGCTCCCGGCCAGGGTTATGATTGATATGACAGATGTTATGAATGATTTGTATGACCAGTATGATAAAAGTACGAATGTTAATAATTTCATGATAAAACTGGGATATACAGGGTTTAATGAGGTTCAAAAGATAGAAGTGCCCCAGGATGTGAAACAAGCAGCAGAGGGCGCACTGTAATGGATGATCACCATCATGCAAAATGGACAAGACCTTCATAAATGAGAAGGACTTGTCCATTTTATTTTGTTGATTAAGGAAACATCCGTGTGACTAAGGCGTGAAAACACCAGGCCTAAGTGACATAAGCATTATTATTTGATTTCCTCAATTTGAGAAATATCACTGTCTATGATCAGGGAATAATTTGTATAATACACTACGAAGCCAGGTTTTCCGCCTTTGGGTTTTTTAACGTGTTTCTTTTCTACGTAGTCGATTTCGACTTTTTCACCGCCCCGGGCCTTGGAATAATAGGCGGCAAGGCGGCCGGCCTCTTCAAAAGTCCGGTCCGGCAGTTCTTCCCCGTTTGATTTGACGATGACATGAGAGCCGGGTGTTTCTTTCGCATGGAACCACCAGTCATTTCCCACAGCGAAATGGAAGGTGAGTTCCTCATTCTGAAAGTTATTTTTTCCTACATATATATGGTAGCCGTCGCTTGACAGATAATGAAGCGGCCTATTTTTTATTTTCACTTTTTTCCCGGTGAATTTCCTGCGCATGTACCCTGAACTGATAAGCTCCTCCTTGATTTCTGCCAAGTCGTCTTCGGTCAGCGCAATATCCAGTGCAGTGCTGATAGATTCGAGATAAGTGATGTCATCCCGGGTCTCCTGAATAAACTTGGAAAGTGCTTCGTAGGTCCGCTTTTGTTTGTTATACTTATCAAAATAGCGCTGCGCATTTTCCTGAGGTGTTTTATCAGGGTCCATGGGGATAGAAACCATTTCATTATTATAATAGTTCAAGGCCTCCAGTTTTTTAGAGCCTTCTTCCAAATTATAGCCATAGGTATGAATGAGTTCACCGTATACCTTGTATTTGTCCCGGTTTTCAGTATCCTGAAGCTGCCTGAGCTGTAAGTCATATTTTTTCCGGCTGCGCTCCAGTGCAGTCTGCACGATCTGACGTAAATCCGCCGATTTCTGCCGGATACGGGTGATTGCATTTTTTGAAGCATAGTATGTCTCTAATACCTGGGACATCATTGGAAATTCTTTGCGGGTATAGCTGCAAAAATGTGTCAGCGGCAGAGCGGAGAAATCCTTTGGTTCCTGCCCGTTATAATAAATGGCAGGAGAAAAGCGGTTTTCTTTTACTGCAGAAAAGAAAATACAAAACTGATTATATAAATGCCGAAGAACATCCTGAGAAAGCTCCTTTGGTGTAATAGAAGAGTCCACGCCGGACAGGTGACAGATTTCCTCTGCAGTCACGGGGCTTATGCCTGTAAAACTAGTATAAATTGCTTTTGCGAGAGGAAAGGGCTTTGCAGTAAGCTGTTGTGTAAATGCCTCCTCTTCTATATTCAGCGGGTCAGACTTGTCCATCGTATCCGGAATAAAATATTCCCTTCCCGGAAGAACCTCACGTACGGAACTCATCTGTGCGGATACCCGTTTGATGCTGTCAATAATTATACCCTCCTGGTTACAGAAAATGATATTGCTGTGCTTTCCCATAATTTCTATAATCAAATCTTTCTGGCAGAGGTCTCCCAGTTCATCCAGGTGCTCAATTGTAAAATGGATGATACGCTCCAGTTTTGGCTGGTAGATGTCAATAATCCGTCCATTGCTGATATGCTTGCGGAGAAGCATGCAGAAATTAGGGGCAGACATAGGACTTGGCTTGTTAGACCCGGTCAGATAAATGAGCGGCAGTGATGCGCTGGCTGAAATACAGAGTCTTTTTTGCCCCCCAGGGGATTTCACAGTAAGAAGCAGTTCATCTGTTTCAGGCTGGGCAATTTTAGCAATCCTTCCGCCTAATAATTGTTCTTTTAATTCGTGGACCAGACAGGCCACGGTAATTCCGTCAAATGCCATAATAAATTCCTTCCTTAACAGTAAATACAATGATTTGTATATAATATCCTCATTTATGAGGATATTATATCACAAATACCAGGTACGTGAAACACCTGTGCCTTTGTATGGGGCAAATTTAATCCTTTCTAAAGTATTTGGATAAAGGTTGACCGAAGTGGGGGAACAGGAGTATAATCTTACAGGAGTGAGCTTATACTTCTTGAACTACTAACTTTCAATAGGTATATGAAACCAAATTTAGGAAGCAGAAGGAAAAACAGACATGATAAAGAGCATGACAGGTTTTGGAAGATGCGAGATTCTTAAAAGTTCCAGAAAATTTACAGTAGAGTTAAAGGGCGTGAATCACCGCTATTTAGATGTGAATGTCAGGATGCCTAAGAAGCTTAATTTTTTTGAAACGTCGATACGGACTTTGTTGAAAAAGTATGTCAATAGAGGCAAAATTGACATTTTTATTACTTACGAAGATACATCAGAAAACCAGGTTTCTTTGAAATATAATGCATCTCTGGCCGCAGAATATCTTAAATATCTAAAGCAGATGGAAAAGGAATTCGGGCTGGAAAATGACATACGCGTGTCTGCACTGTCACGTTATCCGGAAGTGATTACGATGGAAGAGCAGTGTGAGGATGAAGATGAGCTCTGGAATGGCCTGAAAGAAGCCCTGGAAGGGGCGTTTCGTCAATTTGTAGAAACAAGGACAACAGAGGGAGAGAATTTAAAGAAAGACATTCTGGAGAAGCTTGAGGACATGGAGAACATGGTGGCCTATATTGAAGAGCATTCACCCGGAATTGTAATGGAATACCGTGAAAAGCTGGAGACTAAGGTTCGGGAGCTTCTGGCGGATACACAGATAGAAGAGAGCCGGATTGCAGCGGAAGTGGTTATTTTTGCTGATAAAATCTGTACGGATGAAGAAGTGGTACGCCTGAAAAGCCACATCAGCCATATGAAAGTTACTTTAGGAGAAAAGGAAGGAATTGGCCGTAAGCTGGATTTCATTGCTCAGGAGATGAACCGTGAAGCGAATACGATTCTTTCAAAAGCCAATGATTTAGAAGTATCCAACTGTGCCATCGGTCTCAAGACGGAGATTGAAAAGGTGAGGGAACAGATCCAAAATATTGAGTAAAGGAAGTTAAGTCAGTTATGAGTAGGAAAGGAATTCTGATTGTTGTGTCCGGTTTTTCCGGTTCGGGAAAAGGGACTTTGATGAAGGAGCTGATTAGCCGTTATGGGGAAAATTATGCCCTCTCTATCTCAGCAACCACCCGTGAGCCAAGAGAAGGAGAGGTTCATGGAAAAGAATATTTCTTTATAACAAAAGAAGAATTTGAAAAAAAGATTGCGAAAGAAGAACTGATAGAGTATGCTAGGTATGTAGAAAATTATTATGGGACTCCCCGTGACTACGTGGAAGAACAGTTAGATGCAGGCAGGGATGTTATTTTGGAGATTGAGATTCAGGGAGCATTGAAGGTAAAAAAGGCATTTCCTGAAACATTGCTTTTGTTTGTAACCCCGCCCACATCATCGGAGTTAAAGAAACGTCTCATAGGCAGAGGTACAGAGACAATGGAGATAATCGAGTCCAGAATGAGGCGCGCGGTGGAAGAAGCTGAGGGCATGGATAAGTATGATTATCTGGTTGTCAATGATGATTTGGGACATTGTGTGGAAGAGATGCACGCAATCATCCGGGCAGAGCATTGCAGAAGTTTCCGTAATGCAGCGTTTATGAAAGAAATAAAAGATGACTTAAGCAGAAGCTTGAAAGGAGAATGATTAGATATGCTACATCCATCTTACACAGACTTAATGAAGGTCGTAAACAAAGACATTGAAGAAGGCGAGACAAAGATTGTAAACAGCCGTTATTCTATTGTATTGGCCACATCCAAAAGGGCAAGACAGTTGATTGACGGAGAAATATCTATGGTAAATGCCAGAGATGCACAGAAGCCTCTTTCAACGGCGATTGAAGAATTGAATGAAGGAAAGCTGAAGATTATCGCTGAAAATGCAGAAGAATAGACATGAAAAAGGCAGATGCACATAGGGGTATCTGCCTTTCTAAGTAGGAGGTTTTATGAAGATATTATTTATTTCTCTTGGGTGTGACAAAAACCTGGTAGATACGGAAGTAATGCTGGGACTTCTGGCATCCAGAGGATATGAGATGACAGACAGTGAAACAGAGGCGGATATCATAGTGGTAAACACCTGCTGTTTTATTCACGATGCCAAAGAAGAAAGTATTCAGAGCATTTTGGAGATGGCAAAATACAAAAAAGAGGGAAATCTCAAAGCTCTTGTTGTAACCGGATGTCTGGCCCAGAGATACCGTCAGGAAGTTTTGGATGAAATTCCTGAGGTAGATGCAGTCCTGGGAACGACATCCTACGATAAAATCCTGGATGTCATCGATGAGGCGCTGGAAGGAAGGCAGTCTGTTACAATGACAGATGTAGATGTGCTGCCCAAGGTTCCTGCAAAGCGTTTGGTAACCACAGGCGGACATTTTGCTTATTTGAAGATTGCAGAAGGGTGTGACAAACACTGTACCTACTGTATTATTCCAAAAGTCCGTGGAAATTTCAGGAGTGTTCCTATGGAGCAGCTTATAGAAGAAGCCCACTACCTGGCGGACCAGGGAGTAAAAGAATTGATTCTTGTGGCTCAGGAAACTACACTCTATGGTAAGGATATTTATGGTAAAAAGTCTTTACATCTGCTTCTGAAAGAATTGTGTAAAATAAGCGGTATCCGGTGGATACGTGTGTTATATTGTTATCCTGAAGAAATCACTGACGAATTGATACAAGTTATGAAAGAGGAAGAAAAAATCTGCCATTACGTGGATCTGCCGATTCAGCATGCCAATGATGAGATATTGAAGCGCATGGGAAGACGGACAACAAAGAAGGAACTGATGAGCATTATCGGAAAACTCAGAAAAGAAATTCCTGACATCTGTATTCGTACAACACTGATTACAGGTTTTCCCGGCGAAACGAAGGAGCAGCATGAGGAATTAATGGAATTTGTAGATGAGATGGAATTTGACAGACTGGGAGTGTTTACTTATTCACCAGAAGAGGATACTCCGGCGGCCGGGATGCCGGGACAGGTTCCAGAAGAGATAAAGGAGGAGCGGCAGGCCGAATTGATGGAGCTTCAGCAGGAAATTGCCTTCGAACATGCAGAAAATATGGTAGAACAGGAAGTTCTGGTGACGATTGAAGGAAAGATAGCGGATGAAGATGCCTATGTAGGCAGAACTTACAGAGATGCTCCGAATGTGGATGGTCTGATTTTTGTAAATACAGAAGAGGAACTGAAAACAGGAGATTTTGCGAGGGTAAAAGTGTCCGGCGCAGTGGACTATGATTTGATAGGAGGACTAGTGGAATGAATTTACCAAATAAATTGACAATATTAAGAGTCATTATGGTTCCCTTTTTTGTGTTTTTCATGCTGACGGATGTTGGAGGAGCTGCAAATAAATGGATCGCACTTATTTTGTTTATTGTTGCAAGTCTGACAGATTTATTGGACGGGAAAATTGCCAGGAAATATAATTTAGTTACGAACTTCGGAAAGTTTATGGACCCTTTGGCAGACAAGCTTTTGGTCTGTGCTGCTATGATTTGTCTGGTAGAGATGGAAAAGCTGGCAGCCTGGATTGTCATTGTGATCATCAGCAGGGAGTTTATTATCAGCGGATTCCGTCTGGTGGCTTCTGACAGTGGAGTTGTGATTGCAGCAAGCTACTGGGGAAAATTCAAAACAGTATTTCAGATGGCTATGATTATTTTGTTAATCGCAGATTTAGGCGGTGTTTTTGATATGATTAGCACCATATTCGTATGGATTGCCCTTATATTAACAGTGGTTTCTCTGCTTGATTACGTGTTCAAAAATAAACAGGTACTGACACAGGGAGGGATGTAATCGTGTATCCTCAATGGATGTTACAGAAAACAGAAAATGAAAAAGCTAGTCTGGAAGAACAGCTGGTAAATGAACTGGCAAAACGGAAGCTTACTATAACAACGGCAGAATCCTGCACAGGAGGCATGATTGCCGGGACTTTGATTAATGTTGCCGGGGCTTCGGATGTACTGAATGAAGGGTATATTACCTATTCTAATGAAGCGAAGGAACGGCTTGTAGGCGTAAGGCATGAAACCCTGGAAACGTATGGTGCGGTCAGTGAGGAGACAGCCAGGGAAATGGCAGAGGGAGCTGCAAAAGCAGCAGGTGCAGATGTTGGACTGAGTTCTACCGGCATTGCAGGTCCTGGAGGCGGCACAGAGGAAAAACCCGTAGGACTGGTGTATATAGGCTGCTGCGTCTGTGGGAGGACAAACGTAATAAAATGTCAGTTCACAGGCAGTCGTATGGAAAACCGGATATCTACGGTGGAAGAGGCGCTTGAAATGGCCCTGAAGGAAATAAATAATTTGGCGATATAGCAAACATATGAAAAAAGTTGATGGATTTTATAAGTCCATCAACTTTTTTATGTGTTAACGAAAATACAAATAAAGTAATAGTTATTGTTATTATTTGGATAATGTGTTATTGTAATAATAACAATTTAAAATGCTGATACGGAAAAAACTACTACTTTCTGTGCAATTAAAATGAGGGAAGTGGCTTATCAGATGAGGGAAGATATAAAAAAATGCCGTATAGAATAATACATATATAGAAGTAGCTAGAATAATAAGGGCAAAAATGGATGAATTCAATACAATCAGACAGGGGGCCTGGAAAATGTTTATTGCAAGACAACCAATCTTTAACCGAGATCTTAAAATATACGGATATGAGCTGCTCTACAGGGCAAGTGAAACATCGAATGCTTTTTCAAATGCGACTTTTGCCTCCGCAACAGCGGTGGTACTTGGAGAACTATTTGAGCAGGGTATGGGCAAGATTGTCGGAGAAACAAGAGCTTTTGTGAATTTTGATTACGAATTCATTTTATCAGATACAATTGAGCTGATAGATCCGGGAACCTTGGTGATAGAAGTTCTTGAGACCGTTAAATTTGATGATGCGCTCTTAGCCCGAATTAAGTATCTTCGTACCAAAGGATATAAAATAGCTCTTGATGATTTTGAAGATGATTTTTTTCACTGCCCGGCAGTGCCAATGGCGGATATTATTAAATACGATATCCGCGCAACTCCCCCTGATACGATATATAAGGAAGTTAAGGAGGCAATTTCAAGCAATCATGTATTATTAGCGGAAAAAGTTGAAACAGAAGAAGAGTATAAAAAAGTAAAAGAAATGGGGTTTCAACTATTTCAAGGTTACTTTTTCAGTAAACCTAAAATTGTGTCAAGCGGATATAAAACTAAAAAATCACCTAAAACAGTGTACCTTCAAATATTAAGTGAATTAAAAAATGAGGACTTTTCTTATGACAGGATTTCAAAAATTATAGAATCGGATGTCAATTTATCATATAGATTGTTATGCGTAATAAGCCATAAAAAAGAAAAACACTATAATTCAATTAAAAATGCTTTGATACGTATGGGCCGGCATGAAATAGAGAGGTGGATTAGTGTGATAATGCTCCAGAATATGTCAGCGGATAAACCGGATGAGATCTTCAGACTGTCACTGCTGCGCTCCAAATTTAGTGAATATATTGCCGAACATAGTTTATTTAAAGGCAGGAAAGATGAAGTAGCGCTGATGTGTTTATTCAGTATGCTGGATGTGATTTTGAACAGCTCTATGGAAGAGGCTTTACAGGGATTGGCGATTTCAGATGATATTACAGATGCTCTTGTAAATAGGACAGGCGTCTTTGAACCATTGTGTACATTGATAAGGTCCTATGAAAACGGTGATTGGAGTGAAGTGGATAAATATGCTAAAGCAATTAATGTGAGTTCGGAACTCTTAACTGAAGGGTATATATCAGCAATAGAATGGGCATCAGACATTATGAATGTTTATGGATAAGGGAATGCTTCGTACACAAAGTCACTGCCGCACTTAAATGCCTCTCTATATTCACAGATATTCAATGCCAATGTGTCCGGGATTTGTAGAAAGTAACAATTGACGAATGTCGAAAATTGTGCGAAAATATCAGGTATATGGCGTTAAATAATTATCAGATGCCTATAGGAAGATAATCATACGTATTTGAAAGGAGTTTTAACATGATTTATTCACATGAAGTAGAAATGATGTGTCCGGTAGCTCAGGGTACAAATCACGGACCAGCTCCAATTCCGGAAGAAGCAAAATGGGTACAAGCCAAAGAGGTTAAAGATATTGCTGGTTTGACACATGGTGTGGGATGGTGTGCTCCGCAGCAGGGTGCCTGTAAGTTGACCTTGAATGTAAAAGATGGAATTATTCAGGAAGCTTTGGTTGAGACAATCGGATGTTCAGGAATGACTCATTCCGCTGCTATGGCATCTGAAATTCTTCCGGGAAAAACCGTTTTAGAGGCATTAAACACAGACCTTGTCTGTGATGCTATTAATACAGCAATGAGAGAATTATTTTTACAGATTGTTTATGGAAGAACACAGAGTGCATTCTCAGAAGGCGGACTTCCAATCGGGGCAGGTCTGGAGGATTTAGGGAAAGGACTTCGCTCTCAGGTTGGTACAATGTATGGAACATTGGCTAAAGGTCCCCGCTACCTGGAGATGGCTGAAGGTTATGTAACAGGAATCGCATTGGATGCCAACGATGAAATCATCGGATACCAGTTCGTAAGCCTTGGAAAATTCACAGATTTCGTAAAAGCAGGCGATACACCAAATGACGCATGGGAAAAGTCAAAAGGTCAGTACGGACGTGTTGCAGATGCTGTAAAGATTATCGACCCTCGTGAGCAATAACAGAGGCAGAATTAAGAGTGAAGAATTTATATTCACTACAACCAAATATTACATAACAGGTAACGCTGAATAAATCAGGAGGACAATTAAATGGCTTTATTTGAATCATATGAAAGAAGAATTGATAAAATCAATGAAGTATTAAATGGCTATGGCATTGCTTCTATTGAAGAGGCTGAAAAGATTACAAAAGATGCCGGGCTTGATGTTTACAATCAGATAAAAGGAATCCAGCCCATTTGTTTTGAGAACGCTTGCTGGGCGTATATTGTAGGTGCAGCTATCGCAATTAAAAAGGGATGTAAGTCAGCGGCTGACGCTGCAGCAGCAATCGGTGAAGGTCTTCAGGCTTTCTGTATTCCGGGTTCTGTTGCTGACCAGCGTAAAGTTGGACTTGGACATGGTAACTTAGGAAAGATGCTTTTGGAAGAAGATACAGACTGCTTTGCATTTCTTGCAGGACACGAATCTTTTGCAGCAGCAGAAGGTGCTATCGGTATTGCTGAGAAAGCAAACAAAGTACGTAAAAACCCTCTGCGTGTTATTCTGAATGGACTTGGAAAAGACGCTGCAAAGGTTATCTCCAGAATCAATGGATTTACCTATGTACAGACAGAATATGATTACTACACAGGAGAATTAAAAGAAGTTGAAAGAATTTCTTACTCTGAAGGACTTCGCTCCAAAGTAAACTGCTATGGTGCAAACGATGTTCGCGAGGGCGTTGCAATTATGCACAAAGAAGGCGTAGACGTATCTATTACAGGTAACTCTACAAACCCAACACGTTTCCAGCATCCAGTAGCAGGTACATATAAAAAAGAATGTATGGAACAGGGCAAGAAGTATTTCTCCGTAGCATCAGGTGGTGGTACAGGACGTACACTTCACCCAGATAACATGGGTGCAGGCCCGGCTTCTTATGGTATGACAGATACAATGGGACGTATGCACTCTGACGCTCAGTTTGCAGGGTCTTCTTCTGTACCGGCTCATGTTGAAATGATGGGGCTGATTGGGGCAGGTAACAATCCGATGGTTGGAATGACCGTGGCAGTAGCTGTATCGATTGAGGAACAGATGTCTAAGAAATAGCATCGTGAGGTGTCCTGAGAAGTGTAGAGACGTGATGAGGCGTCATGAATAGCTCACTATTTAAATTAAAAGATTAACAAATGCTGCATCAATCTTCCATGGTTGGTGCAGTTTTACTATAATCCCAAATATTAGTTAAAATAAATAGGGTATATGATATCATAGTGTACAAAAAGTATCTGCATTTAGGTGGAGGATATTGTTTCGCAAAAGTGTGATACTTTAAGAAGGGTAAAAGAGAAATATATGAAAATTATCATAGATGAGGTAAAAGAAACACAAGAAGAATATATACTATTTCACATAAGAGAAATGGATTTGAAAGTATCTAATGCCATTCATTACTTAGAAAATATGGATACATTCTTAGTAGGCAAAGCTGATGAGAAATTATATAAAGTAAAATTTAAAGACCTTTATTACATTGAGACAGTTGATAAAAAAACATTTTTATACACTAATGAAAACGTGTTGGAATCATCAGAGAAGTTATATCAACTAGAGAAAAAGCTGCAATTTGCAGATTTTGTAAGAGTATCAAAATCAATGATTTTAAATATAGATATGATAGAACTTGTATATCCTACGATTAGTGGCAGATTTGAGGCGAAATTATTGAATCAGGAAGTTGTGGCTATTTCAAGAAGTTATGTTCCTGGATTAAAGAAAAAACTAGGATTAGGAAGGGATTAAGTTTATGAGATCTTTTATAAAAAACAGATGTATTATGTTCTGTATTATATTCTCAGTGCTGGTTTTAATTCATTTTTTTAGAGGCGGAGAGTTGTCCAATGATGTCGTTTATTCATTTATATTTGTATCTTTTTTCTCTAGTGTTATGTCTTTTGTGCTAAAGGATAATGAAAAGTTTCGTGCCCGACGTGTGATGATTTATCAGCTTATATACCTTTGCATTATAATGGTCACTATTGTTGGAATCAGTTGTTTACTGGGGTGGAAACAGTCATTTTCAACAGTAGGTATTAACTTTATAATAGTAATGGGCATCTATCTTTTGATAAAGTATCTGCTATTTACGGAAGATAAGAAAGAGGCGGAAGGAATTAACACTGCTCTTAAAGAGCGAAAGAATAATATGAAATAAAAGAATGAATGCAACTTGGTAGGCCTGATATACCGCTTAGGCATTTTTAGTGGAAATAATTTTGAAATTCTCCTATAGTTGAATCATGAAAAGAAAAGGAGAATTAAAGATGAAACATAATAGAAAAGATACTGAGAATAGTTCTGACTTAAATAATGAAAAAGTAGGAAGAAAGATCACCTTATTGGTATTGTTATCCCTGCTTATGCCTACGCTGGCAGGTGCTGTCATAGGGGTGGGGGAGATTAAAAATCAAGCGGCTGTATATCTTATACAGTTTATAGCGATCTTTGTAGGCTGCTTGATCCTGATAGGAATTATAAAGAAAAGTTCGTTTACTTTTAATGATATAGGTTTCCGGGCTGGTCGTGTTGGTAAGTGGATCATTGGTATCGTTGTGATAGAAGCAGTCGCTTTTACGGCTGGAGTTAATTTGGAAATGGATTTAAATACAATTGGGGCACTGGTACTATTTATGGTTTCTGTGGGATTCTTTGAAGAAATCATATATCGTGGACTGATATTGCAATATTTAAACAGAAGAAGTACTAAGATAGCTATTTTTTTATCAACTACTCTATTTGGAGTTGGACATATTGTGAACTTGTTAGGTGGAGCAGAGTTAAAGGCCACACTTGTACAAATTGTATTTGCCATGCTGTTTGGCTTTGTTTGTGCTGAAGTTGTTTTTCTAACAAACAGTATTGTTATAGGGATTGTATGGCATAGTATACATAATATCATCTCTCAATTAACCGCCACACCATCATCAGAATTGGAGTTTATTATCATAACAGTACAGTGTATAATTCTGGCTGCTCTAGGATATGCATTTTGGTGCAGATTGAAGCTAGAACACACAAATGCACTCTAGATTCTTGAAAAACTGGCCTTCTCAGCTTCTCAATCGAAACTGTGAAGGCTGGAAAGTTTTAAGAATACGCCAGGTTATTCAGTGACTGAAATGAAGAGGTTCTGCTATCTGATCAATCCCAGTTTCCGGCCCTTTTCAACTGCGGCCACACGGGAGCTGACTTCTAATTTTCTATAAATGTTCAGAATATGAGTTTTGACCGTAGCAAGAGAAATATATAGTTCTTCACCGATAGCTTTATTGATCTTTCCTTCGGCCAGCCTGGTGAGGACTTCGATTTCCCGTACGCTTAGGATCGTGTTGTTTGGTGCGGTGTAGAAATTAATCATCTCTGAATGGAACGCCAATTCCTTTTCGGAAAGTTTTTCGGCAAATAACAGTCCATACTTTTTCTGAACTTTAGCGATTGTCTGCCGGCTGAAATAGAACGGGTAGCGAATGGAATCATAGCAGGCATAATAGATTGCTTCCTGATACAAATCCGGAATCAATCGGCTGCCGTCAGGATAGTGATCAAAAAGAAACTCTATCTTGCACAATGCGGCTTCAGTGATCTTTAAGTATACTTTTTCCTTTCTGGCATAGCTGAGAATATCATCAACGAGTGCAAGAGATTTTGTGGCCTGGCCTTTTTCATTTAAAAGGCGGGCGTATAAGAGTTTGCTGTTCAGCGGCTGCAGGTCAGGAGTGTCTTCATATGTCTGGATATACTGTTCTTTCATAGCGATACCCATTTCATCGGACAACCACAAGTATTTTACCAGATTTGCGGTGACCGTAAGATTCCGATAGATGTCTAGTGATAATAAATGTTTGATCAGGGGTATGCCCTTTTCCTCTTGTCCCGAAAGGCAATAATATTCGGCCAGATTATGTTCGTAGGCGACCAAGATCTGGCCGCTTTTGTTTTTGATAAAATCGGCACAGAGGTCCAGCATTTCTTTCGCTTTATTGAGTTCCATTTGCTTTAGGTATACACCGGTAATGCTGATATAATGATTCACATAAAAAATGGAAAGGGATTTACTTTTTTCCAATTCTTTGACAATCTGCCGATGTATTTCCAATGACTTCTGAAAATATCCCAGCTCCTCATAATTTTGAGAACGAAGGCTCAGATTAAAAAAATCTATAAAGGGGTTTATCTTATCTTTAGTATAGCTTATACCGCTATCCAGTGAAGCCAGTGCCCCAAGAAAACAATCTTTATAATATAGAAAAGCGGCTCTCACCAGGGTGACAAAAGCTCTTGTAAGCGGCAGCAGTCCAAAACGATTCAGCTCATTGTCTGAAATGATCTCAAAATCCAGCTCCAGAGGATTGTCAC
The DNA here is from genome assembly GCA_013911065.1 of Ruminococcus sp. Classification (GTDB taxonomy): domain Bacteria; phylum Bacillota; class Clostridia; order Lachnospirales; family Lachnospiraceae; genus Muricomes. Next base: position 141,286 of record JACERV010000008.1, read on the forward strand.
TGAATAAAATATGGAGGCCGGTAAAGATCTTATAGGCTGGGTCTTGTTCAATACAGGGCAGTGCTATATGGTAGATGTCAGCACAGCCGGCCAGATCATAGTTACAGTAATGGGCGAAAAACTTTTGAAATGCGAAATCAAGATTAGAAACTGCAATATCCGTTGGTACCTTCATAGCAAAAGCAGTAGTGGTTACATTGAGAGGGAGGGGCATCAGCTGCTGCATCAGGGCGGGGTAGTTCTGAATATTCAGTAAAAGCTGTAATCCTTCCTCGTATTCACCTCTGGTCAGAAAGGCATCTGCAGCAATTTGCAGAATCTGTTTTCTGGTTTCAGCCGGAAGCTGTACAAAATGGGTATTCAGGTATTCACTTAAAATATTATGGCAGCGGTAAAGCCCTTCTTTTTCATCCAGACACTGAATCAGCAGATTTTTATTCAGCAGGCTGCTTAACATCACGGGAAAGTTTTCTCCCGGAAATAAAGCGTCACTTATATCCTGGTTAAAATAAGACAGACGGGAGACGGCGACGAGGAAATATTTTTCTTTTTCATCCAGCCGATCATAAATCTCATTGGTCAGATACTCACTGATATAGGTATTATTCAAGTCAGAAGAAAGAATCTCGGCATCTGACTTACCAAAAGATGCCGCGGCAAGCAGCTGAAGTCCGCCGATCCATCCTTCTCCTTTCCCGGCCAGATAAAGCAGGGTCTCATCTTGTAAGGGCAGAGCTAGTGTGTTTTTTAAGAAAAAGAAAGATTCATCAGAAGACAGCGTCAGCAATTTTTCGTCCAGACTAAGGAGTTCGCCCTGCATCAGATAACCGGAAAGATACAGGGGTGGGCTTTCTCTGGTTAAAAGGATGATATGAAAAGAAGCACTCATGTGTGAGATAAAAAAATCCAGTTCTTTCAGCAGCTTTTCATTGTTAAGGAGATGAAAATCATCCAGGATCAGAAAGATTGGTCCGTTGTTACCGGTACTATGTTCGTCCAGGATATTCAGAAGAGTGGTTAAAAGTATTTCAATATCGTTGGTATGAAACGTATTATTGAAATTTTGTAAATACATATCTTTTGATTCACCTAAATAAGCTGCCAGCGCTTCGATTATATAATTCCAGAAGATCAGGGATTGGTTGGAAGTCTCATCCAGACTGATCCAAACGAAATCCGATGGAACACTTTCTTTAATATAAGAAGCGAGAAGCGTTGTCTTCCCGCTTCCCGGTCCACCCTTGATCAAGGTTATTTTATAGTCATCAAGATGTTTTAGCTGCTCAAAAAGAGTTTTTCTAATCATATAGTTTTTTCGGGGCTGTGGAATTTTTAGTCTAGTCGATAAAATATATTGATTCATAAGTCCTCCGATATCATAAACCGGTTTTGCTGCCAGTAAGTTGTTATTTTTATCAGTTTAACGCTTTTTCCAGGTCAATTCAATGGCTTTGTACGTAATCTTTTTTTGTTTTTATGGCAGCCAGTATAAAGAAAAGGATTAAAAGTATACCAAGGTAGCTGAGTGAGCTGCGGTAAGAGGAAAAGAGAAATCCTTTTTCGACCTGCTGGACAATATTTAGATATGCCTTTTGCGGCAGAAAGCGGATCAGATTTTCTAAAATAGTATTTCCTTTTTCAAAAGAATAAAAACTGCCGGCCAGCACAGTGCTCATAACGATGATCGCCGATGCGGTCATATTTGCATTGTCACTCTTGGCTGTCAGGCTGTTTAAAAACAATGCGAAGGCAGTTGCAAAAGCACAGATAAGTGCCAGTAATGCGGCATACTGTAAAATGGTAAAACCTAAGTCAAAAGGAGCTGCGCTGTTGATGATGCCAAGTATTGCCAGGGTCGGAAGGTAGAGCGTAAAGAAACTGAAGATGCTGTGAGCAGCCAGATATCGTCCAAGGGAAAGGGGAGAGGAGATGACCCGGGTAATCTGCTTGTGCTCCTTATCCTCTGCAAACATGCACATTAGCGTCGCACCCTGCATGAGCAGGAACATCAGCAGATATCCGATGATCATCGTACCGACACCGCGCTTATCGGAGTGAAAAGTTTCCGGCAGAGAGCCTGTTTCCATCAACTGTAGAATAGCGTCTTTTGTTTCCTGGCTTTTAATCGTCCGGATATCAAATGTGCCGTCCGGCTGTTCAGTTAAGATGGCATCATAATGCCCTGAAACCATTTGTGAAACAGGCGGAGCTTCTGTTAATGTGGTTATTTTTAAAGCGGGGATATCCATACTTTTCTGGGGGCTGGAAGTGACGACAGCGATATTGGCCATCGTCTCGGTTTGTGTGCTGAAAAAGATAGCGGCTGCGATTGCTCCGATGATCAGGACCAGCAGGGAGATGATCAGAGACTTTTTGGTGAGTAAGCGATAAAAATCGTTTTTGAATATGGCAATCATACGAAGTCCTCCGTTTTAAAAAATTTCGTGCTGAACAAAATACAAATGACCGAGACCACCGCCAAAATAATGCAAGCCGGCAGCAACAGGGTGAATTTCCCGTCATATATAATCTGGAAGGCAGATAAAGCGACCCATTTGACCGGTGACAGATTGCTGACTGCGGTAACTGCTTTACCAAGTCCATCCACAGGGAAAAATACTCCGCCAAGCAATGTCATTAGGGTGATGGCAAAACTCAGGATTTGGTTTACGGCTGCTTCGGTTTTCAGGACACAGCACAGCATCACACTGAAAGAAGCAGCAAATATTTCAACCAGGATCATTAATAACCAGAGATAAACCGTATTTGTTTCGCCAAAATTCACGTGAACAGTCACACGGAGTAACAAGGCTACGGCAGTATAACAAACGGTAGTAAAGATAACCGTTGCGATGATTTTCGGGAAATATATTGCAAAGGAGGGCACCGGAGCATAGATCAAGCGCATGTTGGGACCTTTGATATCCTTTTCCATAAAACTGTTTGCAGCCAGTGTTCCAGCGTTTAAAGCACTGTAGATCATCGTTGTAATTCCATAAAAATCATAGGAAGTAATGTTGTCGCTGTAGCTGCCCTTAGCCAGAAAACCAAAAATGAGTGTCAGCGCAAAGGGAAAGGCTGTAGTATAGAAAAGCCACATCGGATTAGTAAATAGATTGACAAGATCCATTTTTAAAATTCTTCTGAACTGATACATTCCTGACACCTCCTAATCTCTCAGTGATTTCCCGGTCAGACGTAGAAATACCGTTTCCAGGCTTGTAGATTCACATGAAATGCTATTTATTTTTACCTTGTTTTGAATGAAAACAGAGATGATCCGATCTAGATTTTCAACACTTTTCAGGGTTGCCAGCTCCACCTGGGAAGCTGAAATGGATACATGCTTAACCCCTTCAATATGATAAAACTCTTTTTCATTGATGCCTTCCGTATGATCCACATCAATATGGTACAATCTTTCTTCATTCACGTGTTCTTTGAGTTCTTCTTTCTTACCGCTGGCAACAATCCTGCCTCCGTCCATAATAATAATCCGGGTAGAGATTTCCTCCACTTCTTCCATGTAATGGGTGGTGTAGATGATGGTCATGCCTTTATTACGCAGCTCTTTGATTGAGCTTAAGATGTGATTTCGAGATTGTGGATCAATACCGACAGTTGGTTCATCCAGGATCAGGATTTCTGGCTGGTGAGCGATCGCGCAGGCAATGTTCAAACGACGTTTCATACCTCCGGAGTAGGTTTTTACTTTATCTTTTCGGCGCTCGGATAATCCGGCGAATTCTAGTGCCTGGTTACAGCTGGTGGATAGAGCATTTCCCTTTAAACCGTATAATGAAGCAAAGAACTTAATGTTTTGTTCAGCGCTTAGCTCTTCATATAAGGCAATATCTTGGGGGACGATGCCAAGACGCTTTTTAAAGAGCCGGAGATGGTCATGAACATTTTTGCCTTTGCTTTGGAACATTCCGTCTTCATAATTCAGTACGCCAGTCAGGATATTCAGGGTAGTGCTTTTTCCAGCGCCATTTGGTCCGAGGATACATAAGATTTCGCCCTTGTGTACATCAAAGCTCAGGTCTTTGATTACTTTTTTTGCTTGATAGCTTTTCTCAAGATTTTTAATTGATAAAATTGCTTCCATAATTGTTCCTCTCTTATTTGGTGATGTCTCTATTATAGAGAGGGAATTGTTTTTTGCCTATCAACCGAACGGCTGATATTATGTAGTGCCCTGAACAGCCCTCAGGTGTGGACAGTAGCACACATACGACTCGCAAATGGCTATTAGCATGTACTGCATGGGTAATACACAAAGGTAATGCACAGAAAAATAATAGGCTGATCGGTACTGGTAATACACAAACCGATCAGCCTATTTTCTATTGTTCGTCTTATGAATAATCTAAAAGTACAATCCCTTCTTGAAGATCTTCGACAGTACAGTGGGTGTAATGATCAGTGATGTCGTTATCTTCATGTCCCACAATCTCTTTCAGAACCTAGTTTATTCGGAGATTGCAGCCGTCCGTGTTACCAGCACGGCGGTTTTTGCAGCACTATAAAATATAAGAACCAATAACTTGCGACAGTTGAACTATATTGCTTGTGCCTGAGAATTCAAACTTCACTTTACCAAGTCCGCTGAAATAAAGTTCCAATTCACTATCCATATCAAAAACGCCAGCAGTTTCAGAAGAAAACGCTTGAATTTTTGAATATGGAAGAGAGGTAAAATCCTTTTTCTTGCCAGTTACGCCTTGAACATTAACCGCAATAGCGCGCTTGTTTGTAAAGACAACATAATCGCGTAAACCTTTGTAGGCACTTAAAACGTCCTCACCATTCACGAGCAAAGGGGCAATATCACGCATTACACTATCGGGGTTAGTCTGTTTCAGTTTAAAAATACTACCGTTTTGAAAATCAATCATTTCTTTAGTTCTCCTTATTCATTTTATTCTAAGGCAACAATGTCACCTTATTTTGAAAATTAATATGTACTATATTTCCATGATTTTTTCTTACACTATTTTTTCTGCATCCCATTTTATGTATCTAAGATCATGGACTAGATAACCGGGGAAACAATGCAAAACATTTGTTAGTACTTTAAATTTATCTATCCCTATATTTCGAATGTTGCCACTTTCATATCTCGACACGGTGGCTTCGGAAATACCAAGTACTTTTGCGGCATCCTTCATCGTTAAATCAAGTTTAAACCTTCTGTTTTTAATGATAATATATATCATGTGTATTACATCTCTTTAAATAGATAATACAATAGAATTTGCAAAAATGGAAGGATGTCTTGCAAAAAAACAATAAAATACGTTGACAAAGTAAAAATGTGATATTATAAAATAACTTATGGATATGCAAGCCGTGAGAAAAGAGAGAAAAAGTGATTAATACCGGAGAAATTAAGACACAAATGCAAAGAAAAGGTATGATATAATATCCTCATAAATGAGGATATTATATGCCTCTGGCAGATTAGAATTAGTACAATCGATAGGAGAGTAACATGCTTTCATTCCACAAAAGATATCATCCCCTGACATCACGCCCATATTTATCAAACCATACTTATACTGAGCATCAGCCATGTGAGGGATTGCGCCCATACATTGCCTGTTACTGGACGACAGACCGAAGCATAGGGACAGGACAAAAAAAGAGCAAGGTACTGGTGATTCCTGATACTTGCATGGATGTTATGATTCGGATAAATCATACCCGGCAATCGCTTACAGGATATCTATGTAGTATTCAGGATGAGCCATTCCTGTCAATCGAGGATGAGAGTGAGGATATCGTTACTTGTTTTGCAGTGCGATTCCATTTTTGGGCGGCCCATCTCTTTCTAAAGCTGAACTTTAACGAGACTCATAATCAGCTTCTTGAACTGGATGAATTTGATAAGGGGTGGCGGTCTGTTTTTGAGTCTTTTTTCTATCGGAAGACAACAAAAGAACGGATTAATCTGGTAGAACAATTCTTGCTGAAACGAATCAAAAGTCCTGATTTAAATGCAAATTTGTTTAATTCTATCCAACAGCTGCTGCATGCACCGGGACAAATGTCAATCGCGGATATCTGTGCATACAGTTGTGTCAGCCAGCGACAGATGGAACGGCTGTTTCTTCAGAATATAGGGCTGCCGCCAAAGCGGGTATACCGTCTGATACGCTATCAATGTGTCTGGAATGATATGGTGTGGTTGAGTAACTTTGACATTCAGGATGAAGTGCATCGTTATGGTTATAGTGATCAGGCTCATCTACTAAAAGAATTTAAACGTTTCCATGGTGTTACCCCAACCGAGGCCCGAAAGATTGCCGATGCGAGCCGGTAGCTATGTCGATTTTTTACAATACAAAATATGACTTTGTGGTATAGTTGCAGATAAAGACGGAAGAAGAAATTGACTATGAAGATGCTCAGCCAGGTCATTATTAGGAAATAGGGCAGGATTTACCAAAATGTCGGAACTGATTTGGATGAGTGGCAGTATGTATAGGCGTTAAGACCCGTCGAATAAAAATAGAATTATGGAGGTAGAAGGATGCAATTTGACAAGATATCAACACGTATTTTAGTAAGGAAGGATTACGGAAAGTGTTATGATTTTTATACAGAGAAACTAGGATTAGCGGCTGTTTGGGGTGACAGAAATGGTCCGTATACATCTTTTGCTGTGAGTGGAGAATCAGCCCCGTGTTTTGCAATTTTTGCCGGTGAGAATATGACAATGTTTAAAGGATATAAGCAGCCAGAGGGAAACATTCAGCCAGATACTGTTGTAGGAGTCATACCATCAGCAAATCTGAATGAGGATTACCGCCGCCTAAAGGAAGCGGGTGTACAATTTATAGGAGAGCCACAGTTTATTGATGATTGGGGAATGAATTGTGTTTACTTTAGAGACCCGGAGGGCAATCTATTTGAATTAAATGATGCTACTACTATATAGTGTACATTAAAATAAAGTTACGTAAAGACTGCACTGACTTTTCGTGGTTGGTGCAGTTTTAATTGTTTGTCTATATCTTAAAAGGCTGAAACAAATAGAACGATTAAATTCCTATTCAATTATATTATTATCAACCATCATATATATCAAGACAAATCAGATTAAAAAAAGATATCCCTCTATAAAGTTGCAAAGTATGATAAAATAGAACCATCTGAAATAAGCGCAGGAGAAATACCTGGAAACGATTGAATGGGTAATTCAAAAGTGTTGTACATTGATAACTTAATATTGATAGTTAGTAGAGATTGCTGTGTCCTTAGGTTAGAAAATCAAAATTCAACTCTAAAGAATGTTAAGAAAAAGTGCATAAGTGCAGATTATAATTGGTGGATTTCTTTCTATATACTGATATACTTATTTTATATTAAATTTGGAGGTGGAATTGATGAACTTAGGAAGTAATTTGTTCAATGCACGAAAGAAAAGAGGGCTGTCACAGGAAGAAGTTGCAGAAAAATTGGGAGTAAGCAGACAAACCATTTCAAAATGGGAACTCGACGAAACGCTTCCTGACATACGCCAATCAAAAAAGTTGGCAACTATATATGGCTTATCTTTAGATGAACTGATAGAATTTGATATTGATTTAAAGGAAATACAGCAGGTTATTGAAAAGACCAGTGAAGAAAAGCAGCAGGAAATTGACTGGACAAAGGTGTGGGGTGAAAAGTATCCGATTTTAACAACTTATCAGCAAGAGGTTAATGTTAATGATTATATTCCTAAAATAAGAGAAATGCTATATAGCTTGAAAGTAAGCGTTTAATTTCGGGGTGTGCCCAGAACTTTCCGGAACCCGATTGATAGGATTCCGGTATGCTAACATTTTACTCTGTCTTATTACTGCATTTTTCCTGGACGTTTTCATTCCAGGGAGCCA